>JAVHYW010000003.1:0-162813 GCA_032470235.1 Burkholderia sp. | reverse complement strand
CGATTTGCAATCCGTGAAGGTGGTCGAACTGTAGGTGCAGGGGTTGTCTCTAAGGTTATTGAATGAAATTGTCTTTGTTCTTAGGGGTATAGCTCAACTGGCAGAGCGTCGGTCTCCAAAACCGGAGATATTGAGCTTTCTTTAAAACTAAATTAGTTTAACTAATGTAGTAGGATGTATAATTATGATTTCGTATAAAATTATTTATTAAAAAATAGTACTTAAGACTCTTAAAATAATGTTCTTTTATAAAAGTGATACAACATCACAAGCGGTGCTTTCGAGGAATTGACATGCAGCAACAGAAAATCCGTATCCGTCTGAAAGCTTTCGACTATCGTCTTATTGATCAATCAGCAGCTGAAATAGTAGGCACAGCAAGGCGGACTGGTGCAATCGTTCACGGTCCAGTTCCACTACCAACCCGGATTCAACGGTTCGATATTCTACGTTCTCCACACGTCAATAAAACTTCGCGTGATCAATTTGAAATTCGTACTCACCAGCGTCTGATGGATATCATTGATCCGACAGATAGGACAGTCGATGCTTTGATGAAGCTTGACTTACCTGCAGGTGTCGATGTAGAAATTAAACTGCAGTAAATTTTTTTAATTTATATTGTATCAATATATTAATATACTTCATTATTATTTGTGAGAAACAAGAAGCTAATTTTATTAAATTTCTCTTATATACGTATTAAAAATCTATTGCAGATGTAGGATTTTAATTTTTTTATAAATTAGGATTCCGGTTAATTATTACAGGGAATGGAGAAATAATGAGCCTTGGACTAGTAGGTTGCAAGGTTGGTATGACTCGTGTTTTCATGGAAGATGGGAATTCGGTACCCGTGACTTTACTTGACATATCAAATAATCGTGTAACGCAGATTAAGTCTGAAAAAATAGATGGCTATACTGCTGTACAGGTTACATTTGGTTCACGTCGTGTATCGCGTGTAAAAAAACCATTAGCAGGGCATTTTGCTAAAGCTGGTGTTCATGCTGGAGAAATTCTTAAGGAATTTCGCATAGCTGTAGAGAAGGCTAACGAGCTTTCTAGCGGAAATGTAATCACTTTAGATATCTTCAAAGTAGGTCAGAAGGTTGATGTACAGGGTACATCTATTGGAAAGGGATATTCTGGAACGATAAAGCGCTATAATTTTAGTTCTGGTCGTGCATCACACGGTAACTCACGATCACATAATGTTCCTGGATCAATCGGTATGTCACAAGATCCAGGCCGCGTGTTTCCAGGAAAGCGTATGACAGGTCATATGGGTAATGAGACTATAACATTGCAGAATCTTGAAATTATTCGAATTGATGAAAGATATAATCTATTGTTTATTAAAGGTTCTGTACCAGGTGCAAAGGGAAGTAAAGTCTTCGTAAGGCCGTCTGTGAAGATGAAAGGAGTGAAATAATGGAACTGAAGTTCCTAAATGAGGATGGCAAGGAAGGCTCTGTAGTCAATGCTGCTGATAATATCTTTTGTCGTGACTATAATGAAGCATTAATACACCAAGTTATTGTTGCATATAAGGCAAACGCTCGCCAAGGTAATCGCGCTCAGAAAGATCGAGAGCAAGTTAGGCATACGACAAAGAAACCTTGGCGTCAGAAAGGTACTGGGCGTGCTCGGGCTGGTATGTCATCGAGTCCATTATGGCGTGGCGGAGGAAGAATTTTCCCAAGTTCTCCAGAAGAAAACTTTTCACATAAGGTTAATAAAAAGATGTATCGTGCAGCTCTTTGCTCGATCTTCTCAAGACTAGCTAGAGACGGCAGCTTATCAGTAATCGAAGATATCTTTCTTCAATCACCAAAAACTAAGTTACTTGATAAAAAACTCAAGGATATGGGACTTAAATCCGTATTGATTATCACAGAACAAGTTGATGAAAATCTTTACCGTGCTTCACAAAATCTTTTTCACGTATCAGTTATTAAGACCCGATATGTAAATCCATTATCATTAATTTTCTTTAAGAAAGTATTAATTACAAAGGCTGCCGTAGCAGAGATTGAGGAGTTATTATCATGATTGACATTCGCAAGAATGATCATCGTTTAATGCAAGTCCTGCTAGCACCAGTAATATCTGAAAAAGCAACATTAGTTACTAGTAAAAATAAACAGATCATTTTTAATGTTACCTCAGATGCCACTAAACAAGAGGTGAAAGCTGCCGTTAAATTACTATTTAATGTAGAAGTTAATTCTATTAACATATTTATTCGTAAAGGAAAGAAAAAACGTTTTGGCCGTTTTATAGGCCGTCATAAGAACATAAAGAGGGCATATGTATGCCTGAAACCTGGCCACGAAATTAACTTTGAATCAGGAGCAAATTGATTGTGGTAATTATTAAAGTTAAGCCGACTTCGCCTGGTCTTCGTGGAAAAATTAAGATTTTGAACAGGGATTTATATAAGGGCAGACCGCACGCTGCACTGCTCGATGTACAGGGCTCAAAGTCTGGTAGAAATAATAATGGTCATATTACTACCCGTCACCAGGGCGGTGGTCACAAGCGATACTATCGTATTATTGATTTCCGACGTGAGAAGGATAGTATTCCTGGTAAAATTGAACGTATTGAATACGATCCAAACCGCAGTGCAAATATCGCTCTTGTTCTATACTTAGATGGAGAGCGTCGTTATATAGTTGCCCCGAAAGGGATAACTATCGGTCATAAGATCGTATCCGGCCAGGAAGCGCCAATACGCTTAGGTAATGCACTGCCGATACGAAATATTCCAGTCGGTACAACAATCCACTGTATCGAAATGATACCAGGAAAGGGTGCACAAATTGCACGCTCTAGCGGTACGTCAGCAATGCTACTCGCTCGAGAAAATGAGTATGCACAAATACGTCTTCGTTCTGGAGAAATCCGGCGCTTGCATATTGAATGTCGAGCAACTATTGGAGAAGTTGGAAATGAAGAGCACATTCTTCGCCATATTGGAAAAGCAGGTGCAAATCGTTGGCGAGGTATCCGACCGACTGTCCGAGGTGTTGCTATGAATCCAATTGATCATCCACACGGTGGTGGTGAAGGTCGTACCGCAGCAGGTCGAGACCCTGTAAGCCCTTGGGGTACAAAAACAAAAGGCTTTAGAACTCGTAAAAACAAGCGTACGAACAAAATGATCATCCAGCGCCGTTACAAACGCTAAAAGATAAATAAAAATGACACGTTCTATTAAAAAAGGTCCGTTCTGCGACAGAAATTTGATAAAGAAGATTGAGATAGCCTCAGCCTTACGTGATAAGAGGCCTATAAAGACTTGGTCGCGTCGTTCTACAATTCTTCCAGATTTTATTGGATTAACGATCGCTGTTCATAATGGTCGTCAACATATCCCCGTATATATCTCTGAAAATATGGTCGGGCATAAACTCGGTGAGTTTTCGCTTACTCGAACATTTAAGGGTCACGCATCTGATAAGAAGATGAAGAAGTAAAAAAGAGGGATATTAAGATGGAAGTAAAAGCAATTCATCGTAGCGCCAGAATCTCGGCACAAAAGACCTGTTTAGTAGCTGACCAGATCCGCGGTTTGCGGGTTGATAAGGCATTAAACCTCTTAACGTTCTCATCAAAGAAGTCCGCTATTATCGTAAAAAAAGTTGTACTATCGGCGATAGCGAATGCGGAGCACAATAAAGGAGCTGATATAGATGAGCTTAAGATAAAAAGAATATATGTTGACAAAGCTGGATCTCTCAAGCGTTTTATCCAACGCGCTAAAGGTCGTGGTAATCAAATTGAGAAACAGTCCTGTCATATCACTATAACGGTCGGGGATTAAGGAACCAAATAAATGGGACAGAAAATTCATCCGACTGGCTTTCGTCTAGCTATCAACAGAAATTGGGCTTCTCGTTGGTATGCTAGTAATAGCAATTTTGCGGAAACGTTAAAAAAAGATATTAATGTCCGTGAATACCTAAAGAAGAAGCTGAAGAATGCTTCAGTCAGTCGCATAATCATAGAGCGTCCATCGAAGAATGCGCGGATTACAATTTTCAGTTCACGTCCGGGTATGATTATTGGTAAAAAAGGCCAGGATATTGAACAGCTAAAGACTGAACTGCAGCGCCGAATGGATGTACCAATTCATGTCAATATTGAAGAGATCCGAAAGCCAGAAACAGACGCACAGCTAATTGCTGACTCAATTACGCAACAGCTTGAGCGTCGAATTATGTTTCGACGTGCAATGAAACGTGCAATACAAAACGCAATGCGTTTCGGTGCTCAAGGTATTAAGATAATGAGTACCGGTCGTCTAAATGGTATTGAAATAGCGCGCACCGAATGGTATCGAGAAGGTAGAGTTCCACTTCATACTTTACGTGCTGACATTGACTATGCAACTTCGGAAGCAAGAACAACCTATGGAAGTATCGGTGTCAAGGTATGGGTGTACAAGGGTGAAATGTCTAGTTGTAAGGATATTCCTCTTGTAGAAGAAGTTCTTGAAAATAAGCGTTCTTCACGTCGAAATGCAGAGAAAAGAAGAGTGGGGAATGACCATAATATACCCTCTCATGGAGAGGGTAACGCCTCTTCTGTTTTTCATAGTGATCTACGTCATGAATCGGGAAAATCGGAGAAGTCAGTAAGACTGGAGAGTAACAATGCTGCAACCGAAACGCAGGAAATATCGAAAAGAACAGAAGGGTCGTAACACTGGTAAAGCAACACGAGGAAATGCTGTATCATTCGGTGAATTCGGTTTGAAGGCTATTAGTCGTGGTCGTTTGACATCGCGTCAGATTGAGGCAGCACGTCGTGCTATGACACGTTATATTAAGCGCGGTGGCCGAATTTGGATTCGAATTTTCCCAGATAAGCCGATCTCTAAAAAACCAGCTGAAGTACGTATGGGTAATGGAAAGGGTAACCCAGAGTACCATGTCGCTGAGATTAAACCAGGTAAGATGTTATATGAAATGGATGGTGTATCTGAAAAATTAGCACGTGAAGCGTTCCGCTTAGGTGCAGCTAAACTACCGATTCAAACAATATTTAGTACACGTCAGCTCGGCACGTAAGGAGAATAGATGAAATATACTGAGCTTCTCCATAAAAACAAGGCTGATCTCAACAAAGTTCTATCTGAACTGCTAAAAGCACAATTTGGTTTTCGAATACAGCTTGCAACTCAGCAAATTACAAATACGAGCCAACTAAAGAAGATTCGTCACGATATAGCACGTATTAGAACAGCCCTGACTCAAAAAATAAATAAAGATGAACGATAATTTAAAGACCTCACTAAGACGCATGCTTGTAGGAAAAGTCGTTAGTAATAGAATGAATAAGACTGTTACAGTTCTAGTAGAGCATCATGTTAAACATCCGATTTACGGAAAATATGTAGTTCGATCAAAAAAATATCATGCTCATGATGAAGCAAATGCTTATAATGAAGGGGATCTAGTTGAAATTCAAGAGACACGTCCTATTTCGAAGACAAAATCTTGGTCAGTTTTTCGTCTTCTGGATAAATGGGCTTAATAATGAAAAAAGTTATTTCTATTAAGAGTTAAAATATATATTTATAAAAAATATATATATGCTTACAATTATCTTGTAAAATCTAAACTTAGTTTTATAGAGTCATTATTCTTATGATACAGACTGAATCTCGGCTTGAAGTAGCCGATAATACGGGTGCACGTGAAGTTATATGCATTAAGGTACTTGGCGGTTCGAAGCGTCGTTATGCCAATATTAGTAATCTTATCAAGGTGAGTGTTAAGGAAGCAATACCTCATGGACGTGTCAAGAAAGGTGAGATCTATAACGCTGTCATAGTTCGCTCTGTTAAGGGTGTTCGCCGTCAGGATGGATCGCTAATAAAGTTTGATAGTAATGCTGCTGTGCTTTTAAATAGTAAGCTTGAGCCAATTGGTACTCGTATATTTGGTCCGGTAACTCGTGAGCTTAGAAGCGAGCGGTTTATGAAAATTGTTTCGCTAGCACCAGAGGTATTATAAGGAATAGAATAATATGACTCAGATTCGAAAGGGTGATAAGGTGATTGTCACAACGGGTAAAGAAAAGGGGAAACGTGGTACTGTATTAAAAGTATCTAGCGATCGTGTGACTATTAATGATATCAACTTAGTTAAAAAGCATATAAAACCTAATCCGATAAAAAATAAGATAGGTGGCATTGAAGCGAAAATAATGTCATTGCATATCTCAAATATTAAAGTTGTTGATGAGAATGGAAAGGCTTCTCTTATTGGAATTAAAGAAGACGATGGGGGGAAAATCGTTTTCTAAAATCGACCGGTACTATTCTCAGAAACTGAATGGAAAGTAAGGATAAAATGGCTCGCTTTCAAGAGTTTTATAAAGAAAAAGTTATCCCCTATCTTATTGATAGGTTTAAGTATAAGTCAGTTATGCAGGCACCGCGTATTACTAAGATCACACTGAATATGGGTCTTGGTAAAGCGGTATCTGATAAAAAGCTTATTGAAAGCGCTATCAGTGATTTAACAAAGATTTCTGGTCAGAAACCAGTTATTACGAAGGCAAAAAAATCAATTGCAGGATTTAAGGTCAGACAGGGCTATCCTATAGGTGTAATGGTGACACTGAGAGGTAAAATGATGTATGAATTCCTTGACCGTTTAGTAACGGTTGCCCTTCCTAGGGTTAGGGATTTTCGAGGTGTATCAGGTCGTGCATTTGATGGCCGAGGTAACTATAACATCGGCATAAAAGAACAGATAATTTTTCCAGAAGTTGATTATGATAGGATTGACGTACTGCGTGGTTTTAATATTAGCATTACGACAACCGCGAAGACCGATGATGAAGCGAAAGAAATGCTCGCTTATTTTAAGTTCCCTTTCAAAAATTGAGGTAATTTTGGCTAAATTAGCATTAATTGAGCGTGAAAAGAAGCGATCTCGATTAGTTGAAAAGTTTTCTGAAAAGCGAAGATTACTAAAAACAACTATTAATGATCAAAGTAAATTAGAAGAAGAACGTTACGAAGCTCGACTTAAGCTGCAGCAACTACCTAGAAATGCAAATCCAACTCGACAGCGTAATCGCTGTGCGATTACAGGTCGTCCTCGTGGTACGTTTCGTAAATTTGGCCTTGCACGTAACAAAATTCGTGAAATTGCATTCCGTGGAGAAATTCCCGGATTGACCAAAGCAAGCTGGTAATAGGGTAAAATAAAATGAGTATGAGTGATCCTATCGCTGATATGCTAACTCGCATTCGTAATGCGCAGATGGTTAAGAAGATTTCAGTAATAATTCCTATGTCAAAGGTTAAAGTCGCAATAGCACAGGTCCTTAAGGATGAAGGTTACATTGATAATTTTTCGGTGAAGACAATAGAAGGATTAAAGGCCGAACTGAATATTGGACTGAAATATTATGCTGGCCATCCAGTTATTACTAGCCTTAAGCGAGCATCAAAACCAGGTCTACGTATATACCGTAATCATAAAAATATCCCGCAGGTTATGAATGGTTTCGGTATTACGATTATATCTACTACAAAGGGTATGATGGCTGACAGAAAGGCACGTGTTGTTGGTGTCGGCGGTGAAATTATATGCTATGTTTCCTAACTTAACTCTAATGAGAGAGAAGTATGTCCCAAATAAGTAGTAAGAGTCCGATCTTACTAGAAGGTTCAGAAATTAAGTTAATAGATAGCGGAATAGTTATCAGTGGACCTCTGGGAAGCATTACACAGAAAGTTAGTCCAATTATATCTTTGTCGATAAATAATGATGGTATGCTAAACCTTTCAGCATTTAGTGATAAGCGCAAAAAAAATATACTATTGAATACAATGCATGCAATTATTGTAAATGCTATATTCGGTGTAACAAAAGGCTTCGAACGCAAACTAAATCTTGTTGGAATTGGTTACCGTGCGCAGGCAAAAAAAGATAAGCTTAATCTATCCCTTGGTTTTTCGCATATGATAATTTATCAGATTCCAGATGATGTTAAAATTGAAACTCCAACACAAACTGAAATTATAATAAAAGGTATTGATAAGCAGAAAATTGGACAGGTAGCTGCAGAAATTCGAGGTTATCGTCCTCCAGAGCCATATAAAGGTAAGGGCGTACGGTACGCTAATGAGATTATAATTCTCAAAGAGACAAAAAAGAAGTAGGCGCAATTATGAATAAAATTCAATCTCGCTTACGTCGTGCTCGTCAGACTCGTATTAAAATTGCTAATCTGCATATTGCCCGTTTAACGGTTCACCGTACAAATACGAATATTTATGCCCAGCTTTTCTCGCCGTGCGGAACTAAAGTACTTACAAGCGCTTCAACACTTGAAGTTGAAGTACGTTCGCAGCTTTCTGGAAAGTCAGGAAAAGGTGGAAATGTTATCGCTGCTATTATTATTGGTAAACGTATTGCTGAGAAAGCTAAAACAATTGGTATTAAATCCATTGCCTTTGATCGCTCTGGCTTTCATTACCATGGCCGTGTAAAGGCGCTAGCTGAAGCAGCCCGTGAAGCCGGGCTTAGATTTTAAGAAAAAGGATTACCAATTATGGTAAAGTCGCAAGCGAAGATCCAAGCTGATGAATCGGATGATGGACTTCGAAAGAAAATGATAACAGTTAATCGTGTAACAAAGGTAGTAAAGGGTGGCCGTATTCTTGGTTTCGCTGCACTGACTGTAGTTGGAGATGGCGATGGCCGTATAGGTATGGGTAAAGGAAAGGCAAAGGAAGTACCAGTAGCTATCCAGAAGTCGATGGAACGTGCTCGCCGTAGTATGTTTAAAGTTTCTCTAAAAAATAAAACACTACAGCATCAAGTTCGTGGTAGGCACGGAGCATCAATTGTTCTTCTTGCTCCTGCAAAACAGGGTACCGGAGTGATTGCTGGTGGTCCTATTAGAGCTGTATTTGATGTAATGGGTGTACAAAATGTTGTTGCGAAAAGTCATGGTTCAACGAACCCATACAACCTTGTTCGTGCCACACTAGATGGTCTGCGTAAACAATCGACTGCAGCGGATATTGCAGCGAAACGAGGTAAGTCTGTAGAAGAGATTCTTAGTTTTTTGAGTTAAGAAGTAGGATAAGGTAATGTCTCAAGAAAAAACATTGAAAATTCAGCTCGTAAAAAGCGTAATCGGTTCTCGTAGAACACATCGAGCGACAGTACGTGGCTTAGGATTACGTCGGCTCAATTCAATTAGTGAACTTCAAGATACACCAGCAATTCGAGGAATGATTAATAAAGTCTCATGGTTAGTAAAAATAGTCGATTAAACAGCTAAAAAATAAACTCTTTTATACTTTTTAATCATCTTTTCATCTTTATATGGGATGTTAGAATATTATATAGACTTATATATACAATATATATAAGTTTCCTCAAGGAATTAATGTGGAATTAAATAATATTAAGCCTGCCGAAGGTGCGAAGCACGCGAAACGTAGAGTTGGCCGAGGTATTGGTTCAGGTCTTGGAAAGACAGCTGGCCGAGGTCATAAAGGACAGAAATCTCGTTCTGGTGGTTTCCATAAGATTGGATTTGAAGGGGGTCAGATGCCGCTTCAGCGACGTTTACCAAAACGCGGATTCACTTCACCTGTAAAAAAATTTGTTGATGAAGTACGACTAGGTGATATTGATAAGCTATTTCTCGATGAGCTTGATTTATCTTCTATCAAAAAGACTTGTCTTATTAAAAAGATAACGAGAAATTTAAAAATAATCTCTACTGGTGAAATTAAACGCAAAGTTATCCTTAAAGGAATTAATGCGACGAAATCCGCGCGCATAGCAATTGAGATGGCAGGTGGTTCACTTATTAAGTAATACAAAATTAAGAAGTTCTTCGCTCATATTTATATTTATATCGGAGAAAGGTATTTGTCTAATAGATTAAGTATTACAAAATCTAGACGAAGTCTTATAAAGATTAGTGATCTGCGTCAGCGAATTATCTTTCTTTTATTAGCGCTGATTGTATATCGTATTGGTGCACATATTCCGGTTCCAGGAATAAACCCAGATCAATTAGTAAAATTATTTCAGAGCCAGGTAGGTGTTATTTTAAGCATGTTTAATATATTTTCAGGCGGTGCTCTCTCTCGCTTTACAGTCTTCGCGCTTGGGATTATGCCATATATTTCTTCATCTATTATCATGCAATTACTAACGATTGTTTCGACACGACTTGAAGCTCTGAAGAGAGAAGGACAAGCAGGGCAAGGGAAAATATCCCAGTACACGAGATATTTAACTGTAGTACTTGCAATATTACAGGCATTTGGAATAGCAACTGCATTGAAGAATCAGAACAGTCTTATCATCGATCCAGGGCTAATTTTTTATTTGACAACAGTTATAACATTATTAACTGGAACAATTTTCCTGATGTGGCTTGGTGAACAAATTACTGAGAGAGGTCTCGGTAACGGTATTTCTATTATTATTTTCAGTGGAATTATATCAGGATTCCCGAATGCAGTCGGTGGATTATTTGAGCTAGTACGTGTAGGTTCAATATCTATTATTTCTTCTATTATCGTTATTGTTCTGATTAGCTTGGTAACTTATCTAGTTGTATTTGTTGAACGTGGACAGCGAAAAATTCTTGTAAATTATGCAAAGCGCCAGATAGGTGGTAAGATTTATAGTAGTCAGTCATCCCATCTACCACTCAAGCTAAATATGTCAGGCGTAATCCCACCGATCTTTTCTTCATCGATAATTTTATTTATAGCGACAATATTAGGTTGGTTCAGCTCGAACAAACAATCTTCATGGATTTCTAATATATTATATAATATAACTGATGCTTTAAAGCCTGGTCAGACAGTATATGTGTTCTTATATGTTCTAGCGATTATATTTTTCTGTTTTTTCTACACTACACTGATGTTTAACAGCAAAGAAACAGCTGAAAATCTAAAAAAAAGTGGGGGATTTATACCAGGTATTCGGCCTGGTGAACAGACCGCGCGATATATTGACCGCATCCTTACACGATTAACATTGGCTGGCTCTATTTATATAGTATTTGTATGTCTACTGCCAGAGTTTCTTGTATTATACTGGAATGTACCCTTTTATTTTGGGGGAACATCACTAATGATTATTGTCATTGTTACAATAGAATTTGTGGCGCAGGTGCAATCATATATCATGTCACAACAGTATGAGTCATTGCTAAAGAAAGCTGTAAATGTCAAAGGAAATAGTAATAAAATTCCAATTTTTTAAAAGAGGCTTATGACAAAGGATGATGTAATTCAAATGCAGGGTGAGGTAATTGAAAATCTCCCAAATGCAACTTTTCGTGTGAAGCTAGAAAATGGCCATACCGTATTAGGACATATTTCTGGAAAAATACGAATGCACTATATCCGTATACTTCCTGGGGATAAGGTAAAGGTTGAATTAACCCCTTATGATCTATCTCATGGGCGTATTGTGTTTCGAGCAAAGTAATATTTAATAAAGGTAACTTATGAAAGTAATGGCTTCTGTTAAGCGTATTTGCCGAAATTGTAAGATCGTCAAACGAAAAGATGTTGTTCGCGTAATCTGCAGATCTGATCCTCGTCACAAGCAACGACAAGGTTGATTAGGTTTTTTGTTTAGGGAAAGTAATGGCTCGTATCTTAGGGGTTAACATACCGAATCATCAGCATATAGAAATTGGTTTGACAGCTATTTTTGGTATTGGTCGAACTCGTTCGCGTAAAGTCTGTGCGGCAGCTGATGTTAATTTTTCAAAAAAGGTTAAAGATTTAACTGATAAAGACCTCGAAAAACTTCGAGAAGAAATAGGAAAGTTTGTTACAGAAGGTGATCTGCGCCGTGAAGTAACAATAAGTATAAAGCGTTTAATTGATCTTGGCTGCTACCGTGGTGTGCGTCATCGAAAGGGTTTGCCGATACGTGGTCAGCGTACGCGTACCAATGCGCGCACCCGTAAAGGCCCACGTCGTATAGCTCAAGCGTTAAAGAAGTAAAATAAAGTAACTTGATAGTTATAGGAAAACTTAATGTCTAAGTCTTCAAATATTACATCACAAAAACGCGTTCGAAAAAAGGTTAAAAAGAATGTGACTGAGGGAGTAGTTCACGTTCACGCTTCGTTTAACAATACAATTGTTACAATTACTGATCGTCAAGGGAATGTTTTGGCATGGGCGACATCAGGCGGTCAGGGCTTTAAGGGCTCACGCAAATCAACACCTTTTGCTGCTCAGGTTGCTGCTGAATCTGTCGGGCGTGTTGCAGTAGAACACGGGGTAAAGAATTTAGAAGTTCTAATTAATGGTCCAGGGCCTGGTCGAGAATCAGCAGTACGCGCGCTACACAGCCTTGGTATTAAGATTACTTCTATTTCCGATGTAACACCTATTCCACATAATGGTTGCCGGCCGCCCAAGCGTCGGCGTATTTAACATATTTATATAAAAATATTGATTAGGTCTGTCTGACTGGAAATTGATAAAAAGGAAAATGAAGTGGCGCGTTATATTGGACCAAAGGCTAAACTTTCTCGTCGTGAAGGTACTGATCTTTTTTTAAAGAGTGCTCGACGCTCACTTCAGGATAAGTGTAAGCTTGATAGTAAGCCAGGACAGCATGGTAGAACTTCAACAAGCCGTACATCAGATTACGGCATACAGCTTCGTGAAAAGCAGAAGGTCAAGCGTATTTATGGTCTGCTAGAGCGGCAATTTTTCCGATATTTTTCTGAAGCTGAGCGTCGTAAAGGTAATACAGGAGAAACTCTTCTTAAATTACTTGAATTACGTTTGGATAACGTTGTATACAGAATGGGATTCGGTTCAACCCGCGCGGAAGCACGACAGCTAGTGAGTCATAAAGCAATCATAGTGAATGGTATTATAGTAAATATTCCATCACAACAGGTAAGATCTGGTGATCTTATATCAATTCATGAAAAAGCGAAGAAGCAGGTACGTATTAGTGAATCACTATCATTAGCCGAACAAATTGGGATACCGAACTGGGTTTCTGTCGATATAAAGAAGTATGAGGGTACCTTTAAACAAGCACCAGAACGCGATGACATCGCCGGCGATATCAACGAAAATCTAATTGTCGAATTATATTCACGTTGATTTTGTTTTTTTAATTTGAACTTCCATTATATTTTTTTGAACGAGGCTCAGACTATTTTCTTTTCTCAACGGAATAGGCTAAGCTTATTTATTGTAACGAGTTAAGGGTATTAAGAAGGGAAGCTACATGCAAACTAGTTTACTTAAACCTAAGATCATTGCCATGGAATCACTCGGCGAGAACTATGCAAAAGTGATTATGGAACCGTTCGAACGCGGTTATGGTTACACTTTAGGTAATGCACTACGCCGCGTGCTTCTGTCTTCTATGGTGGGTTATGCACCAACTGAAGTAAAAATAACAGGTATCGTGCATGAATATGCAACACTCGATGGTGTACAAGAGGATATCGTAAACTTGCTATTAAACCTAAAAGGTATTGTCTTTAAACTCCATAATAGGGATGAAATAATGGTTACCCTATCTAAGAAAGGTGAGGGTATCGTTAGAGCAGGAGATATTGATCTTTCACACGACTGTGAAGTTATCAACCGTGATCATGTTATTGCACACCTAACGAAAAGTGGAAAACTTGATCTACAGATTAAAATTGAAAAGGGTTGTGGCTATGTTCCAGGTAATATTCGCCGTCATGGCGATGATATAGCTAAACCTATCGGAAATATTATTCTTGATGCATCATTCTCTCCAGTTCGTCGTGTTAGCTATGCAGTGGAAAGTGCACGTGTCGAGCAGCGAACAGATCTTGATAAGCTTGTAATGAATATTGAAACTAGTGGTGTAATTACACCAGAAGAGGCGATTTGCCAGTCAGCTAGAATTCTTATTGATCAACTATCTGTATTTGCTTCCCTAGAAAAAGTGGAAGTTATAGAGGAAGCCCCATCTCCAAAACCGGAGATCAATCCAATTCTCTTACGTCCAGTAGACGATCTCGAGCTGACTGTTCGTTCAGCAAACTGCTTAAAGGCTGAAAATATACACTATATTGGTGATTTAATACAGCGAACAGAAAATGAGCTTCTAAAAACACCAAATCTCGGACGAAAATCACTAAATGAGATTAAGGAAGTTCTAGCTTTGCGAGGACTTAGACTTGGAATGAAACTTGAGAACTGTTTACCATCCTTTATAACAGAAATAGAGAATAAAGACTTTATTGTCCCCCCTCACAATTCATTAGTCTAAAAATAGACCGCTTTAACTTTTTAGAAAATCTCTCATAATTGAGAGATTTTCTAATAGTTAATAATAGTTAATTAATGAATGATCTGGATAAAAACTGTATTTCAAGGAAATCAAGATGCGTCATCGTCATGGTCTACGGAAATTAAACCGTACGAGTAGCCATCGTCTAGCTATGTTTCGTAATATGTCTAACTCGCTAATTAAGTATGAAGTTATTAAAACAACCTTACCAAAGGCAAAGGAGTTACGAAAATTTTTTGAGCCAATGATTACTCTTACTAAAAATCCGTCTCTTGCTCGCCGTCGATTAGTATTTAATCGTCTACGCAATCGTGATTCTGTTTTAAAATTATTTAATGTTCTTAGTTCGCGGTTTGAAAACAGACCAGGTGGTTATTTGCGTATCTTAAAACTTGGCTTCCGAATTGGCGATAATGCGCCAATGGCATTAATTGAACTTTTAGATCGTCCGAAAGATCTAATCAATATAGATAACGAAAAGTAGATTAAAAGGATGCTTGAGTTATATGAGTATAGATTATTTAGTATTTAACAGTATATTTCTTCTATGAATAATTACTAGCAAACTCCATATATTTTCTTAAACTACTTTAGTTAAATATCTTTATATATTAAGATATTTTTTAATCTTCAAGATAACACGAGTACGAATTAGAATAATCTATATTAGAGTATTTTAACGAAATAATGACTTTCTTCTCTGTTCTTTTTGCTTTTATTGTTGAGCAGTCTCGTTCATTCTCACTGAGAAATCCAATACCTATCTTACTCCAGCTTCATGTAAAATCTATCGAAAGATATTTCGATAAAAGTAATCTTAGGGGTAATATATTTTTTTGGATAGCAATTGTTTTGCCGTGGATATCTATTGTTTCACTAATCTATTTCTTTCTTTACAAAATAAATTCTTTTCTTGGATTGATATGGAATATTGTTATTATATATTTTACGCTTGAATTTAGGCAATTTAGTAAAAATTTTAGTGATATTCATCTTTCATTGAATAATGCTGATATTCAGCAAGCTCGAGAAATCCTTAATAAATGGATTGAGATTGATACTAATAATATGCCAGTCATTGAAATTGTCCGGTATACGTTAATTAATGGAATTATTAAATCGCATCGACATTTATTCGGCATACTTTTTTGGTTTACATCACCAATAGGTGCCGCTGGAGCGATATTATATCGTATATCAGAATATCTAGCGCGCAATAGTTTATTATCATCTATAGTTGATAACAGCGTCTCTATGTCTTTTTCAATTTTTGCAAATCGCATATTTTTCCTTATTGACTGGGTGCCTGCACGGCTTACTTCACTTAGCTTCGCAATTGTAGGTAACTTCGAGGATGCAATTTATTCATGGCGTAATTATGCAAACAGATGGTCAGATTCAAATATTGGTGTGTTGCTTACAGCTTGCAGCGGTGCTTTAAGCACACAGCTTATAAGAACTATGCTCTTCGAGCCGTTAAGCTTTCTCGAAAATATTCCAGAGATTGATGCTGATTCAATTAAAGACAGGAGCAACTTTATTCCAGTTGATAGGAATAAGAGTTATACAACTATTGCATTACAAGCTGCTATTAATCTTGTATGGCGAGCTGTTATTCTTTGGATGGCCTTGCTATTTATACTTACGATTTTTTCTTGTATATCCTAATAATTATTAGTTTAAAATCTGTAAGGAAAAATTTTCTATAATGCAATTTTTGTAGCTTTCTAGAATAGATTATGTACAAGTACAAAGATATTCATTTTCATGAAAATATAGCCTTATTAATATTTCAAGAAGCATAGATATCATCTAAATATTAAGGTTATTTTTATAGGAAAAGTAATTCAATGGTCGATATTTGTACTTCAGATTCTGAGCATACGCTTCTACGTAATGAATTAAATCTTGCATGGATCGATATGGAGATGACAGGGCTTGATCCAGAAACTGATCGTATTATTGAAATCGCTTCTGTTGTTACAAATTCAATGCTCAATATTGTTATTGAAGGACCGGTTTTCGCAATTTATCAGAACGAAGAAATTCTTAAAAAAATGGATGACTGGAATAAAAAAACACACAATCGCTCAGGTTTAATCGATCGTGTACGTGTGTCAACTGTAACTGAATTTGATGCAGCTAAACTCCTTCAGGAATTTATAGCGCAATATATAATACCAGGAAAATCACCGATGTGTGGCAATTCAATCTGTCAGGATCGCCGCTTCATGGTACGTTGGATGCCAAATTTAGAGCGCTTCTTCCATCATAGAAATCTTGATGTTAGTACTCTCAAAGAACTATGTAGACGTTGGCAACCAGCTATTCATAGGAAATTTAAAAGACGAGGAATGCATACTGCACTCGCAGATATTTATGAATCTCTTAATGAGCTTATATATTATCGAAATAATTTTCTTATTACAGAAGTAGTTTAAAATGTATATATTTAATACTTCTTCTTAACTAACTTAAAATCTTAACTAATAAAATAATAAAAATCTAAAGAAATAAATTAATTATAGTTTATATCTACTTCTCTATAGCTCTTTCTTTAAAATTTTTTAATTAGTTTTTATTATTTTATGTATATTTATTTCGAATAATGATTCGAAATATAAGATTATCTAATAATAGCTATATTATTAGATAATAACTAGATTTAATTAGGTCTAATTTTAATTAGATCTATTTTTTAGTGTAAAAAGATCTCTAATAAATATTTTTTAATAGAAAATTAATTTAGGTACTGTCTAAGAAAATTTTTATTTTATCTATTTTACAAATTTACTTGGGTGCACTCTGATCTATAAAACCTTCATGTAGATCTCCTGGATAAACTACCTAATTAAAAGGCATACTCTCTAGTGGGTATTACCCATATGAAGTATGGAGATTTCGTGAAAAATAAGGGTGTGATCTTAAAATATATCAATAGCTCTTACCTTGCTAAAGACAAGAGCCATAAAAGACTAGATATGACTAAGAAGATGTCAGTTAATCTCCATGCGCAAACAGGAGATTTTTTATATACCCAGGATCAGCTGAAAGAAGCTGCATCTGATATTCTTCACTATGCAAAAGAACTTGGTTCGTCCGATGCTGCAACTGAAATATTGGAGAGTGAGGGTTTATCGGTATTAGTGCGATGTGGTGAAGTCGACACAATAGAATATAATCGTGACAAGATGGTTAGTATTACTTTATTTATTGGGAAAAAGCGTGGCAGTGCGAGTACATCAGATTTTTCTAAAAAGGCGTTAAAAGATACGGTTTCAGCTGCATATAATATCGCACTCTTTACAGCCGAAGATGAAGCTGCGGGTCTTGCAGACACTGAGCTACTTGAAACTAAGCCATGCGATCTCGATCTCTATCATCCATGGAAAATATCTACCGCAGAGGCGATTAATATCGCACGCCATGTAGAAGATTCTGCATTTGAAGTCAGTCCACTGATTAATAATTCTGAAGGCGCAAATATATCCACACAGCATTCGCAGTTCGTACTCGCTACATCTGACGGTTTTTTAGATGGTTATCCATACTCACAGCACTCTATTTCTTGTTTACCGATTGCAGGAACAGGTAAAAATATGCAACGTGATGAATGGTATACGTCGAAAAGAAGACCATCTGACCTTGCCCTCCCAAGCGAAGTAGGTCGCTATGCTGCAAGAAGAGCACTTGCGCGTATGGGTGCACGGCGACTTGATACTCACAAAGGGCCGGTGCTTTTTGAAGCACCATTAGCTACTGGATTACTTAGCGCATTCGTGCAAGCTGTTAGCGGAAACATGTTATATCGAAAGACATCGTTTCTCATCGAGAGTATTGGAAAGTTGGTATTCGCACCACATGTACAGATTATTGAGAATCCGCATATATTACGTGCGCTGGGAAGCGCACCATTTGATCAGGAAGGCGTAAGAACACGAGCGCGCAGTATTGTAAAAGATGGCATCGTCGAAGGCTATTTTCTATCTACTTATTCAGCAAATAAGCTCGGTGTAAAAACAACTGGAAACGCAGGTGGCTCACATAATCTCTCTTTGTTTAGCTCAGAAACGCAGCCAGATGACGATTTAAATGCGATGCTAAAGAAACTTGATACTGGTTTATTTCTAACAGAACTGATGGGACAGGGTATAAATTATATGACTGGTGACTATTCACGGGGCGCTATTGGATACTGGGTTAAAGATGGTGTAATCCAATATCCTGTTGAAGAGATTACAATTGCAAGCACATTATCAGATATATTTCGGAGTATTGTTGCAATCGGTACTGATACGATAATACGAGGTAGGAATGAAACCGGTTCTATGCTAATTGAGCAAATGACGATTGGAGGTCAGTGACTACTCTCTATGTCTCTACAATATTTAGCTAAGATACATAGATGATTATGACTATATATCTAGCTACTAAGAAATAATAATGCTATTCGTGAGAAATATATTCAAACTACCATAGGTAAAGTCAACGGTTTGTGATGTCGATATCCATCTAGAGAAAAATCAGATGGCTCAATCTTTTCTAGCCATTCTGGCGCATAAATACCAGTCTTTAAAAATTCTGGTACGCGGTCTGAGATCACGAGCCGAGGACTCTCGTATGGATCGCGATTAAGCTGACATTTTAACATGTCGATTTGATTTTCATAGATATGTGCGTCACCAATAAAATATGTAAACCAGCGTGGTGTATACCCTGTTAATCGGCTAACGAGCGATAGCAAGGTTGCCCCTTCTATCATATTAAATGGGGTACCAATACCAATGTCATTACTTCGTATATAAAGACATAGTGATATCTCATTCTTCACAGTATTTGGGAGAAATTGATATAGTAGATGGCATGCTGGAAGCGCAATCTGATCGAGTTCCGCCGGATTCCATCCATGAAATAAAATTCTGCGATCTACTGGATTTGTCATGATCTTATCAAGACACTGGCGTAACTGATCAATTGCCTTATACAAAAGTATCTTCTGTATCCCATCCTCATCCCTGAACTTTACAACTATTTTAAATCCATTTTGAATTGCATCATTAATCTTTGCGTATGCATCGGAATATAATATTTTATAACCTGGCCAGCGTCTCCACTGCGCACCATATATCTCACCAAGATCATCAATACCATTACGATAAGGATTCGAAAGCCATTGTGTATTCACATTTGCGTTTGAATCCCAGACATTACAACCAAGCGCTCGGAATTCAGCTGCGCTTGTTGCTGCGCGTAAGAAGCCAACTAACTCACCGAATGCAGATTTAAACGCAAGTTTTTTTGTTGTTATTACTGGAAAACATTGCTGCAGATCAAATCGCAGCATTGCCCCTGAGATAGTGATCGCACGGATACCAGTACGGTTTTCCTGCCATGTTCCGGTAGAAAGAATAGTTTGAATAAGATCAAGATATTGTTTCATATAGAATATTTTTGATATGCTATTTCAGCATGGACTAGAATTTTAGTAATCCTAATATATATTAGAGTTTAATATAAAATTTATATTTCTCTATAATCAACATATAATGGCCATATAGTTATGATTTGTATTTAAGGATAGTAGTTACTTAATTCAACTTAAAAAATTTTTCTATTTCTCTTATTCTCAATTCTTATGACGATGCTAACTATCATCGTTGCGCGTGCACGAAATGGAATCATCGGACGAGGTAATCAGTTGCCATGGAAACTTCCTGAAGACCTCAACTTCTTTAAGAGAATGACGATAGGTGCACCCATCTTAATGGGTCGAAAAACTCATGAGTCAATTGGCCGTCTACTTCCAGGACGGCGTAATATTGTTATTACCCGCAGCTCTTGCTTAAGTAGTTGTGAAGCAGTTGCATCACTTTCTGATGCTGTTTTACTCCTTAAAAAGGATCGAGTACCAGAGGCGTTTCTAATTGGTGGTGCACAGCTATATATAGAAGGTCTTCCGATCGCTAATAAGTTGATTATTACTGAGATTGATGAAGACTTTGATGGAGATGTATCGTTACAGGTACCTGATCTTCTACAATGGCGAGAAATATCACGAGAACCACATAAAGCAATATGGCCAAATACATTCACTTACGCATTCGTAGTTTACGTTCGACGACTTTTATCTTAGAGCTTTTATGAACTTTCCTTAATAAAAAGTTCAAGAGTTAGTAATTTTAAACTGCTTTTATATTTTACTACTTCTCTATAAGAGAGACTCGAGCAAAGCGCCTCTTACCAACCTGTATTATATATACTCCAGTATCAATTTTTAATCCCTTATCCGAAATAGTGACACCATTAATCTTTACGCCGCGCTGATCAATGTTTCGTAGTCCATCACTTGTCGATAATGTAAGACCAGATTGCTTTAGCAATTGGCCTATTGCAAGTGG
Organism: Burkholderia sp.; assembly: GCA_032470235.1. GTDB lineage: Bacteria > Pseudomonadota > Gammaproteobacteria > Burkholderiales > Burkholderiaceae > Burkholderia. The sequence goes on along the minus strand of JAVHYW010000003.1, from coordinate 142,085 downwards.
TGCTCCAGTAAGCGTCACTGATGGAATATAGGTATCTAATAAAATGCCATTCGCTTTATTATTAAAGTTCTCAAGAGCGCGATCAGCATCAGCCTTTGAATGGAAACGGGCTACAATTTCTTTGGCGAGCAGAACTTTAAAATCTCTAGGATTGTAACCAGCGTCTGATTGACGTCGGAAACTGGCAATCTCATCAAGACTTCGAAAAGATAGAAGTTCAAAGTAACGCCACATCAGAATGTCTGAAATACTCATTAGCTTTCCAAAAATATCATCTGGCTTCTCTTTAATTCCAATATAGTTATTCTTTGACTTCGACATTTTTTCTATGCCGTCAAGTCCTTCAAGCAGTGGCATAGTTAGAATACACTGCTGTTCTTGACTGTACTTTTTTTGTAATTCTCGCCCTACAAGTAGATTAAATTTTTGATCACTACCTCCGACTTCTAGATCTGTATTTAAGACAACAGAATCGTAGCCTTGTATCAGAGGATACAGGAATTCTTGGATTGAAATCGGTATTCCACCATGGAAACGCTTTTTGAAATCTTCACGCTCGAGCATGCGTGCAAGTGTGTAGCGCGATGCAAGCTCAATTATTCCATTAGCGCCTAAAGGTATTGACCATTCACTATTATAGCGAATTTCAGTTTTCTCCCGATCTAGAACGAGCATCGCCTGATCGAAGTAAGTTTTCGAATTTAATTCTATTTGCTCAAGAGTTAGCAAAGGACGAGTTGTATTTCTGCCAGAAGGATCTCCTATCAATGATGTAAAGTCACCGATTAAAAAAATTACTATATGACCGAGATCCTGAAACTGGCGTATTTTGTTCAGAACAACTGTATGACCAATATGAATATCTGGTGCGGTCGGATCGAGACCAAGCTTAATGCGAAGTGGTTTTCCTGTTTCTACACTCTTCGCAAGCTTTTGTATAAATTCTTCTTCAATTAGTAGCTCTTCTGAACCGCGCTTAGCGATCGTGAGCGCGCGACAAACCTCTTCAGTGATAGGGAATGTGAGCTTCTTAAATTTAGTGCTCATTGGAAATTAGAAGAAAAATAACGGTAGAATCTACAGGATTTACCTATCTACTATACAACTTTTATTATTTTTTATTAATCTCTAGATCATTCTATAGATAACCGATAAAATTTTAGATAGAGGGGTATGTATAGTGGGGTATGTAAGAAGATGAATATTGATTATATTCCTAGTTAGACTAAGAAAAAAAATAAAACCTATTATATAGTATATAAAAACTGATTAAATAGAGAATGACGATCCACATCCGCACGTAGTCGTTGCATTTGGATTACTAATTACAAACTGAGCACCATCTAGATTATCCATATAATCAATCTCAGCGCCAACTAGGTATTGATAACTCATTGAATCAATTAGTAATTGGATACCGTTTTTATCTACTACTATATCATCTTCATTAATTTCTTTATCAAACTTAAATCCGTACTGGAAGCCAGAGCAGCCACCGCCTTGAATGAAAACGCGGAGCTTTAAATCTACATTTCCTTCTTCCTCTATTAATTTCTTAATTTTTTCAGAAGCTGAATCAGTAAAGATAACCGACACCGGCATCTCAGTTTCGGAGAAGATTTTTCCAACTTCATTCATATAAACTCTCTAAAAAACTTTTGTATTAAATTTTGATATTCAAAAAAATATATTTAGATACCTTTATCTAAGATAATCAAGTATATAAAAGAAAGAACTATATAAAATATATAAGTAATAAAATCAACGTTTTGAAAACTGCTTTGCACGGCGTGCTTTGCGTAAACCAACTTTCTTACGCTCAACCTCACGTGCATCACGCGTTATAAGTCCTGCATTCGATAGTATCGGTTTCAGTGTGATATCAAAATTAATTAGTGCGCGAGTAATACCATGCCTAACAGCACCAGCCTGACCCATTTCGCCACCACCTGCAACATTTACTTTAATCTGGAATTTCTGAGTGTTGTTCGTAAATTCAAGTGGTTGACATACGATCATTAGTGATGTTTTACGAGAAAAATAATCAGAGATAGGTTTACCATTGACAACGATTTCGTTTCTTCCAGTCCTAATAAAGACACGAGCAACTGAACTTTTTCGTCGCCCTGTTCCATAATTCCAGTTACCGATCATATAATCATCGCCCCTTATCTTATATCCTGATAACTTTCGGTTGTTGAGCTAAGTGTGGATGTGTCGTTCCAGGATAAACTTTTAGTTTCTTAATCATCGCGTAGCCAAGCGGACCTCTCGGCAACATGCCCTTAATTGCTTTCTCGAGAGCTCGTCCTGGAAAACGTTTCTGCATTTTTCCAAATGTCGTTTCATGGATACCACCTGGATAGCCTGAGTGAGAATAATATTTCTTATTTATAATTTTATTACCAGTAACCTTAATCTTACTTGCATTGATAATAATGATGAAGTCACCAGTATCGACGTGCGGAGTAAATTCAGGTTTATGTTTACCACGAAGGCGGCGAGCTACCTCACTAGCGACGCGACCAAGAATCGCATCTGTCACGTCAATTACATACCACTCGTGCATCACTTCATGGACCTTTGCGGAAAACGTCTTCATGATCGATCCAAAAAAATAATCTTACCGCGACTGCTTTTTATATACGATGTTTCTTTATATACGCCTCAAGGCGTTTCGTAGAGTTCTTTCTGCCTTTTTTGTTCTCCTTGAAAAATAAAGTAGAAAACTTTTTTAGTTTACACGAGAACATACAATATCGCCAAAGAAAATGTATATTAATACTTTTACTTTCTACTAATGCAATTTAGATTTAAATAGACTTTAGGATAAATCTAGATTTTAGATCTAATAAAAACAACACTGGAACACGAATATGGAATGTAAAGTAAGCTGGACAGGCTAGGATAGAATGACTTTTTCGGTAAAAACTAGTACTAGTTACCTTATAATTAATGATAGATTCTACTCTAGAAATTAGCAGTAATAGTCTCGGACCAAAGCTAATGGAACTGGTACTCACCGATACTAGCGGCTGTACAGCGTATGATATCGTTTTAATTCTAAAGAAGGGTCGACAGAAAGTTACCGATTGTTAAGTTGCACTAAATACTGAACGTTCGATAGAAGATCCGAAAGTTTTTACGAAAATCTATTTTAACTTTACTATAACCGGACATAATCTGAATTTAAAAATTGTCCAACGTGCGATTAACCTCTCTTAAGATAAATATTGTTCAGCATCAATTATGATGGCGAAAACTGCTGAACTCTCTTATTAATTCGAGATTATCTCAGATTAAATATAGGCAAAGTGAACCTATAAGCCGGATTCTGTGCATGTCTTAAATCTGAAAATAATCAAGCCATGTGGCAGCCATTTCTCTAGACACACTATTACTAGTGTGTTCAAGCTTCCTACCCGCAGACTAAACAGGGGCAACCGTTTTCATCCAGAGATGTCGCCTGCTTACTTGGAATTGCTCCGAGTGGAGGTTGCCATGCCAACGAACGTTACCGTCGCTGCGGTGCGCTCTTACCGCACCGTTTCACCTTTACCTGATCCTAAAAGTTTTAGGCCATCGGCAGTTTGCTTTCTGTTGCCCTATTCCGCGTGTCACCACGGATGGTCGTTAGCCATCACTTTGCCCTGTGGAGTCCGGACTTTCCTCACCCTCGCAATAATCCCCCATATACTCTCATTTGAAGGTTGCAAGGCTGCGACTGCCTAGTACACTTTGCATAAGTAATTTTACACTGTATTTGTTTGTGCTGTATACTATTTAAACTTAATCAGTTAAATAATAATTTAGATAAGCCTCCACCTGATCGATTCACCAGCGCCAAGCGGAACTATTTTCTTATTGCCTACTATGATTTCTTCTGGAAGATCCCATGCTTCTTGATGAAGCGTTACTGTCTTAGCAGAGCGCGGTAGACTATAAAAATCTGCTCCATAAAAACTCGCAAAGCCTTCAAGGCGCTCAAGAGCGCCTGCTTTATCAAATACTTCTGCATATAGCTCAAGACTGTGTAGCGCAGTGTAGCATCCGGCAAAGCCGCATGAAGTTTCCTTATTGTCACGAAGATGAGGTGCACTATCAGTACCGAGAAAAAATCGTGGATTTCCAGATATTGCCGCTTCGACTAGTGCAATACGATGTATTTCTCGTTTTAGTATTGGTAAACAATAGTAATGTGGCCTGATTCCGCTTAAGAAAATTGCATTTCGATTATACAATAAATGATGCGCAGTAATAGTTGCGCCAAGTAATCCACCTGATTCACTAAGTACGTAGTCAACAGCATCCTTTGTCGTAATATGCTCGAAAACAATTTTCATACATGGAAAATTTCTACGCAATGGGACCATTACACGTTCTATAAAAATCTTCTCACGATCGAAAATGTCGATTGATATATCATTCAACTCGCCATGTATAAGCAGTGGTATCCCGATGTCTTGAATCTTCTCTAAAGTTTTCGAACACTTATTAAGATCACTAACACCAATGTCTGAGTTTATTATTCGTTCATTAGCTGGATAAAACTTGATACCATACACGAAGCCGCTCTCACTTGCCCGATAAATCTCATCGGGCGATGTATTATCCGTCAGATAGAGCGTCATTAGAGGATCAAATGAAACACCAGAGGGTACCGCTGCAAGAATCCGATTTCGATACGATAACGCCTGATCTGTCGTTATAATTGGGGGTGTAAGATTTGGCATGATGACAGCACGAATGAACTGACGTGTAGTATGCGGCAGAACTTTAACAAGTATATCACCATCACGTACGTGTAGATGACAGTCAGTAGGACATGAGATTTTCAGAATCTTTTTTGGAGAAATGGAAGGAATATTAAATGTGGTCATAACTAAAATATCTCCTAATAGGGATAGGAGGAAAGGATGAAAAATATGCTATGACTAAGATACAGTGGATACATTTAGCGATTTCTTTTGGAAGAATTTGTATCTTCTCCCTGTTCCTCTAATCCTGGAAGGCTATAAAGAGTTATTGTATCTTTATGGATAAAGACCCCGTATTTCACGAGCCATTAGAATTCTCTTACACGCGACAATGAATGCAGCCGTACGCACTGATACACGCTTCTCTTCAGCGACCGCCCAAACACCTGAAAATGCTTCTCGCATTACTCGCTCAAGACGCTGGTTTATTTCATCTTCAGTCCAAAAGAAACTTGAAAAATCTTGAACCCACTCAAAATATGACACGGTTACACCGCCAGCATTTGCGATTACGTCTGGGATTACAAGTACGCCATTTTCATTTAGAATATCATCTGCTTCAGTTGTTGTTGGACCATTAGCGCCTTCTACAATGATCTTTGTACGAATATTAGTTGCGTTTTTCTCCGTTATCTGATTCTCAATTGCTGCTGGAATTAGAATATCAGTTTCGATTTTCCAGAATTCATCTGCGTTTTTTATTAACTCTGCACCAATAAAATTGATAACACCATCAGTCTTTGAGACATGCTTAAGAAGCTTTATAATGTCGATACCGGATGGATGGTAAACTGTTCCAGTTTGATCTTGTACAGCAATTATCTTTGCACCTGCCTCCTGGAACAACCTGCATGCTATGCCACCAACGTTTCCAGAGCCCTGAACTGCAATCCGTGCTCCTTCAATTTTTACACCCTTATGCTTCGCCGCCTCACAGGCGATAACAAATACGCCGCGACCTGTCGCCTCCTTACGACCGAGAGACCCGCCGAGCGAGATAGGCTTCCCAGTAACAACTCCAGTTGCAGTTTGTCCTTGGTTCATCGAGTATGTATCCATCATCCACGCCATAACTTGTTCATTTGTATTGACGTCTGGAGCTGGAATATCAGTATTTGGACCAATGATGATTCCAATCTCGCTCATATAGCGTCGTGTTACACGCTCTAGTTCGCCGAGTGATAGTTTTCGTGGATCAACGCGGATTCCACCCTTAGCACCACCGTACGGCATATTTACTGCTGCATTCTTTACTGACATCCAAGCAGATAGCGCCATTACTTCTGACAAGGTTACATCTTGATGATATCGGACTCCACCCTTTCCTGGCCCACGCGATACATTATGTTGAACGCGATAGCCCTCAAAATGAGCGACCGTATTGTTATCTAACTCGATTGGTACATCAACGATCAGAATCCTTTTCGGACGCTTTAGCGTTTCAATCCATCTTGACAGCGAACCAAGATATGGCGCTACACGATCGACCTGATGCAAATAATTGCCCCACGGACCTAGATTATCAGCGCTCAAATATGATGGTATCGACTGAACAGAAGGATATTTCGATGATGAATACATAGACACTCCAAAGGACAACAGATAATTACGCATTGCTAAAGAACTTTTATGCAATGCCAAATTTACATAAAATTATGTGTTATTATACAATAATGCTCTAGCTGCCGCTCTACACGTCTACATGTTAATTAGATATTAAAATATAAATATAAAAATTACACAAACTTATAGTTAAGCTATTTCAGTATTTCATATAAAATTAAATATAATTTATATAGTTTTCAAGATAAAATCAGCGCTCTGATTTTATCAATCTTGAATATCAAGATTGATTATATTTCATATAATTCTCTTTTAATAATCGAAAAGAGTTTCATTACTTAAACAGAATACTAAAAATTTTTATTTTTACTTTAATGAGTTAACTAAATAAGATTATGTCAGAGTCTGCACTCAGCACACTTTTTTCTCTTAGGGCAATTTCACCACTAGATGGCCGATATGTTAGTAAGACTGAAACGCTACGCGATTGGTTATCTGAATCTGCATTAATACGCCATCGGGTTACTATTGAAGTATATTGGTTAATCGCGCTATCGCGTTCTGGTCTTTCTGAGATTCCACACTTCTCTAAAAATTCTGAGAACTTTCTGCTTAACCTTGTTTTAAATTTTACTCTGAAAGACGCCACGCGCATTAAACATATAGAGTGCGTGACGAATCATGATGTAAAAGCCGTAGAATATTGGCTAAAAGAATCGGTAAAGGATAGATTTGAGTTCGATAAAGTAAGTGAGTTCATTCATTTTGCGTGCACATCAGAAGATATCAATAACACATCGTACGGGATGATGGTTAAAGGCGCACGCGAGCACGTGATCTTGCCAGCACTTCGTGATATTTATCAGCGCCTTATTAAGCTTGCACATATTTTGGCTAATCAACCTATGCTATCGCGTACACATGGTCAATCTGCTAGTCCAACGACACTAGGAAAAGAAATTGCCAACGTTGCTGCACGTCTCTCGCGTGCGATCGAACGTATTGACAAGGTTGAGATACTTGGGAAGATGAACGGTTCGGTTGGTAATTTTAATGCGCATCTTTCTGCATATCCTGAGTTTGACTGGGAAAAATTTTCACGCGATTTTATAGAAAATCGTCTTAAACTTAACTTTAATCCGTACACAACTCAGATCGAGCCACACGACTATATGGCCGAGCTATTCGACTCTCTAGCACGTACTAATACTATCCTGATAGACTTTAATAGAGATGTATGGAACTATATTTCTATCGGATATCTTAAACAGAAGATGAAGTCTAGTGAAATTGGATCATCAACTATGCCACATAAGATTAACCCGATTGACTTTGAGAACTCAGAAGGTAATCTTGGCCTTGCAAATGCAATGTTAAGTCATCTTGCTGATAAGCTTCCAGTTTCACGTTTACAGCGTGACCTAACAGATTCAACAGTACTTAGAAACATCGGGGTCGCTTTTGGCTATGCGCTTCTTGCATACAATTCATTAATTATCGGCCTTAATAAGCTCGAGGTGGACACACATCGCCTAAATGATGATTTAAATAATTCTTGGGAAGTGCTCGCAGAACCGGTACAGACTGTAATGCGTTGCTATGGGATAGAAAATTCGTACGAAAAATTGAAAGAATTAACACGTGGAAAGGGAGTTACTCGAAGTACATTACAAAAGTTTATTATCGCACTTAGAATTCCAAAGGAAGCGAAGGATAGACTTCTAGAAATGACTCCAGCTTCATATATTGGAAATGCTGCAGAATTAGCAAGGCGAATTATCTAATAATAATTATTTTTATCAAAAACTAATAAGAAAAATCATTATTCAAGTAATACTGCGTATACATTAAAGCTATTAATAGTTAATATTTTTTATTTTATTTGAAAAGGCACATCTTTCTTTACAAGAAGAAAGAGAAATATATGGAGCAATATCGAATTAATACTATTTTTTATCTAAGAAGTGTAAATGAGCGATCACCTTGTTCGAAGCCGTCGATCATATCTGCCTCAGATAAATCGATTCCACGAGTAAATGAGATTACCTTGAGAAGCTCTCCCATTTCTGACTCTGAGATTAACTTCTGTACTGCATTCGCTGCTGGGAGAAAGCGCCTGTAATCTAACGGATCAATGTCAGTAAGTATATCTATAATTCCTGAGTTCAAAAGGAAGTGTGCTTGTGATGTATAGCCGAGAAGATCTGCGCCAACCGAGACTCCTGCTTTATAGATTCCTGTAAATTCAACATGTGATGTAATATCTTGCAGCCCAAGATAAGCGAATGGGTCATCATGTAAATGATGGCGATAGTGGCACATTAGTGTGCCCATATTGCGTTGCGGATGATAATATTCATATGCGGGGAAGCCGTAGTCAATTAAAAATATAACGCCGCGTGTAAGCATTGTACAAATTGTTTGTATAAATGCAAATGCTGCCTGGTGAGTTTCTGTCACGTAACCATCAGCGACATCGAGACTAGTAAGGATAACTGGTAGGTCGTCGAAGGCAACAGGTAGGTCATTGAAAGTGAATGTGTCATTACGAAGTACAACTCCACGCTCTTGCCATCCCCCGACTATCTTTGAAAATAGTCGAACAGGCATTGAGTCAAGAACCTCATTACCGAGAATTACACCTTCAAAATGTTTAGGTAATTCGTCAAGCCAGCGCACACGCGCTGTGAGATCGCATAAGACTGTATCGATTGTATTGCGCTGCCGTTCACGAAGTTCACCAGACAGGTCGAAAATTATATATTCGTCTAGTTCAATATGTAGTTCAGAAAGTCTTGAGAGTAATCCTAATGCAAGTTGGCCAGTTCCAGCGCCGAATTCCATTATACTGCGTGTTTTACTTACAGTTAGTGCTTTAGCAATAGGTCGTGCAAGCGTCTGTGCAAACAGCGGTGATAATTCAGGTGCAGTTACGAAATCACTGCCATCGTCTATACGATTACTGAACTTTCTTGCGCCACCACTATAGTATCCAAGCCTTGGCATGTAGAGTACGCTCTCCATGAAACTGGAAAATGGCAGCCATCCTCCTGCTTCAACGATGTGCTTACGTAGCTGCTCTGCAAGCATATTTGATTGCTTAAGCATATCTTTATCTAGAGAAGGCAGATTTGATATATTCATATTAAATAGCTGAGTTATCTTCTAAAATTTATCTCGGAGATAAAGGATAAAATCTAGTTATTGAGAACAGCCTACTCCGCGTGTAAAAAAAAGTGGAAAAAGCTAATGTAGTAACCTAACGCCATTTTTGTATAAAACACTATTATAATTTTAATTATTTAGAGCAATCATGTCTTTTGTCCTACTGCATCACAAGCTTGCTGATTGTCGAAGGATTTATCTGCGGAATCATGAGATATATATTAATATCGGAGCTCTCGAGCATGAGAAAGGTCGAGATCAACGCGTTATTATTAATGTCGATCTGTTTGTACCGCTTAAAAATAGCACACCAATAGATGATCAGCTGTATGAAGTAGTAGATTATGATCTGATTAAGCTAAGTATTGCAGAATGTGTTAAGCAAAAGCATATACGTCTTCAAGAAACACTGTGTGATACGATTGCCTCACGCCTACTTTTACATGATGCTGTTATTGCTGCGCGCGTCTCCACTGAAAAACCGGATGCTTATCTAGATTGCGACACTATCGGCGTCGAGATTTTCCGAATTAAGAATAAGAAGAAAAGTAAAAACTCTCATAGAGACCTATACTAAACCCTTACTAGATTTTATGTTTATCTCATCAATAAATTATACCATGCTGGAAGATAAAATCTTAAACCCCTTAGAAACGCTGCGATGAACATCGTAATATTAGCGGCGGGCGTCGGTAAACGTATGCGCTCCACGTTACCGAAAGTGCTTCATCCTTTGGGCGGAAAACCTCTTATTCTTCATGTTATCCAGGTTGCACGTTCGATGAAACCGTCTCGGATTGTTGTTGTCATCGGTCACAATTCAATTGCTGTGCAAGAAGCCGTTGATGCACCAGACGTGAAGTTTGCGTGTCAGAGTCAGCAGCTCGGTACTGGTCATGCACTACGCCAAGCACTTCCACTACTTGATTCTAAAAAACAAACTCTTGTCTTGTACGGAGATGTACCGCTTATGCGCACATCGACGCTAGAACGTCTCACTAAAGCATCATTTGGAGAGAAAAGCTATGGAATACTAACTGTCTTACTCGATGAGCCGAACGGTTATGGGCGAATTGTTCGTAACTCAGCAGGCTCTATTGAGAGTATTATCGAACATAGAGATGCATCAACTAAGGAACAGAAAATTTCTGAGGTCAATACTGGTATTGTTGTTATTCCAACAGCACAGCTTGAGATATGGCTTAATGTGCTAAAGAATAAAAACGCCCAGGGTGAATTTCATTTAACTGATGTCGTTAATCTGGCGATTAATGCTGGTTTTAATATTATTGCAGTGCAACCCGAAAATAAATGGGAAACATTCGGCGTGAACTGCAAGGCGCAGCTTGCGAAACTAGAGCGTATATATCAAGCTAATCTAGCTAGTAATCTTCTTGCTAATGGAGTAACTCTGGCTGATCCAACAAGAATTGACATTCGTGGTACCTTAATCTGTGGCCGCGATGTATCGATTGATATAAATTGTCTCTTTGAAGGAGACGTAACGCTCGAGGACAACGTATCAATTGGTCCGAACTGCATTATTCGTCATTCATTAATCAGTTCTAGTTCTCGTATCAATGCTTTTTCTCATATCGACGGTTCAAAATTAGGCATACGGACTATAATTGGTCCATATGCTCGACTACGAGAGGGAACACAAATTTCAGATGAAGCTCATATAGGAAATTTTGTCGAAGTAAAAAATGTGGTAATTGGTCATGGTTCAAAAGCAAAACATCTGGCCTACCTTGGTGATGCAGACGTTGGTGCACAAGTAAATATAGGTGCGGGTACAATAACGTGCAACTATGACGGCGTAAATAAGTTTCGTACTATAATTGAGGATAATGTATTTGTTGGATCTGATACGCAACTTATCGCACCAGTTCGCATCGGATGCGGTGCAACAATCGCAGCAGGAACAACGATTTGGAAAGATGTTGACGACGGTCTCCTTACGTTTAATGATAAGAAACAGAGTGTAAAAAGTGATTATGTAAGAGGTCAAATTAAGAAGAAACTCTAAGAGTGAGTCAGTCTCGCTTCATCGTAAAAGGATTGATTAATGTGTGGTATTACTGGTGCAGTTTCCGGGCGTAATATTGTTCCGGTACTGATTGAGGGTTTACGAAGACTTGAGTATCGTGGTTATGACTCATGTGGTATTGCAGTTCTTAAATCTGGGACACTACGATGCGTTCGGAGCCTAGATAAGGTTTCTTGTTTTGACGCACAGATCCGTGATTTAAATCTTGAGGGTGTAACCGGAATCGCACATACGCGTTGGGCAACGCACGGAGAGCCAGTAATTAAAAATGCACATCCAGTCTTCTCTTCTGATACACTTGCTATTGTACATAATGGGATTATTGATAACTTCGAGTCACTGCGCGACACACTTCGTTCACAAGGATATATATTCATATCACAGACCGATACAGAAGTGATTGCACATCTTGTGCATAGCTTCTATTGTGGTGACCTATTTTCAGCAGTTCGCAAAGCAGTTCTTCAGCTCCATGGTGCGTATGCTATCGGTGCAGTACACAGAGATCAGCCACATACGATTGTTGGAGCTCTAGCAGCATCATCTCTCATTGTAGGTCATGGAAACGGAGAAAATTTTATTTCATCCGATGCATTTGCGCTCGCAGATAGTACTAACCGCTTCACCTTCCTTGAAGAAGGTGACGTTTGTGAGCTATCACTCGATAATATAAAAATCGCTGATCGTAACGGCAACATAGTCGAACGTGAAGTACAGACTATCAACTCATATAACTGCTATAGAGAACTTGGTTCGTATCGTCACTTCATGCAGAAGGAAATTTTTGAGCAGCCAAGAGCTATAGCTAACACAATTTCTCAGGTTGAGAAATTTGATGCTACACTATTCGGAAATGATGCAGCAACAACATTCGCTGAAGTTGACAGTTTACTGATACTTGCATGCGGTACTAGCTACTACTCCGGTCTGACAGCAAAATACTGGCTTGAGTCGATTGCAAAAATACCGACTCAGATTGAGATTGCAAGCGAATACCGATATCGAGATTCGATTACGAATCCACGTCAGCTTGTGATTGTAATTTCACAATCAGGAGAAACAGCGGATACACTTGGGGCACTTAGACATGCACAGTTACTTGGTCATCATCAAACACTCGCAATCTGTAATGTATCAACTAGCCCGATGATGCGACTTACGAAACATAAGTTTCTTACTCAAGCCGGTATTGAAATTGGCGTAGCCTCGACGAAAGCATTTACGACACAGCTCGTCGCTTTGTTTCTTCTCACTATGATCCTCGGCAAACTTCGAGGATATGTTAGTGTCGCACAAGAATCTGAATATCTAAAGCAATTGCATTATTTGCCAGGTGCACTAAATAATGTTCTTGAAACAGAACTACAAATTCTTTCGTGGGCAAATAAATTTTCAGAAAAGGAAAATGTCCTATTCCTTGGTCGTGGACTACACTATCCAATTTCACTGGAAGGCGCACTAAAACTAAAAGAAATATCATATATCCACGCCGAAGCTTATCCAGCGGGTGAGCTAAAACATGGACCGCTCGCGCTTATAACAAAATCTATGCCAGTTGTCACTATTGCACCAAATAATGTACTACTTAAAAAGCTAAGGGCAAATATGCAAGAGGTACAGGCGCGTGGAGGAGAGCTATACGTTCTTGCAGATGCTGATACATGTATCTCTGATAGAGAGGGGTTACACGTGATTAGAATGCCAGAACATTATGGCTTATTATCTCCGATCTTACATGTTGTACCTTTACAACTTCTTGCATACCATACTGCCTGTGCACGTGGTACAAATGTTGATAAACCGCGAAATCTCGCGAAGTCAGTAACTGTCGAATAAGCGCGAATATACCTCTCTAAGGGAGAAATTTATAGTAGATGATCGAAGACGTTAAATATACTTGTTTATAAGATCTTATGAGATCTTTTCAGAAAAAATCATAATAATAGCTCGTAATAGTTATTTACTAGTTTATCGTTTGTTATCTCATCATTATCTTTTTTGAGATTCATCAAATAGATAATTTACTCAGTCATGTTGCCAAGATGATACAAAATTATTAAATAATAACAGACTCTTATGCTTATTCATCCAAATTTTGATCCAGTTGCAATATATCTCGGTCCGATTACCGTGCGCTGGTACGGTCTTATGTATCTTTTTGCATTTATCGTTGCTATTGCTATCTCTCGATTTCGTCCCGCTCTCATACGCTATGTAGCGCAGCAGGGATGGAGCGCAAAGGATGTTGACGATATAATATTCTACGGTATACTTGGAGTAATTTTAGGTGGTCGTCTTGGCTATATACTATTCTATAAGCCAAGTTTTTATTTTACTCACCCAATTGACATATTTAAGATCTGGGAAGGTGGGATGTCATTCCATGGAGGTTTTCTTGGAGTAACAATAGCAATGTCGATATTTGCATGGCAGCGACGTTGCAACTTCCTGAAAGTGACTGATTTTATAGCGCCGATGGTGCCAACCGGACTCGCTGCTGGTAGACTTGGTAACTTTATAAATGGTGAGCTATGGGGACGTGTAACAGATCCATCTGCGCCTTGGGCAGTCATGTTCCCTAACGCGATGCGCGATGATGCAATATGGTTTCAAAGCCATCCTAACCTTGTTAGGATGTGGCATCTAGATGATTTATTCATGCGGTATCAGATGTTACCGCGCCACGCATCTCAACTATATGAAATCGTACTTGAAGGTTTCTTATTATTTATGATAATATGGATTTATTCATATAAACCTCGACCAGTTGGTGCAACTTCAGCCCTATTCTTAATTATTTATGGTCTTGTGCGCTTTATAGTTGAATTTGTACGAGAACCTGATAATTTTCTTGGTCTTTTGATGTTTGGATTTTCTATGGGGCAGTGGCTATCTCTACCTATGGTGTTAGGTGGCCTCTTCATGATGAGATACATACATCGAAATAATATGTAAATATGTAATTATATATAAACTACATCATAGATAATATTTACACTAAGAGTGGCGTATCAAAATCTGAGAAATCTGAAAATTATTTTATAGTGTTTATTAGTTTGTAAATCACTTTATAATAATTTTATTGCTCCTAAACTATCTATATGATTACTGAGATTCGTATTGTTTGAGCGTTTCATCAAGACGTTCATTCATTTCTCGTATTGTAAAGCGAATTTCCTCTACAGGAAATGCCTCACCTTGACGAATACTTTTTTGTAATCTTAGTAATTCCGATGCGAGCGAGATCGAGGTCATCACTGAAATCCTATCGATACCACGAACCGAACTATTCGAATGGATCTTTGTCATTTCAGAGTCAACATATGCAACTGCTTCAAGTAACGCTTCTTCAGTATCGGACGAACATGCAAGACGATATGTCTGGTTAAGAATTAAAACTTCAATCTGCTTCATGGTTATGCTTTGGCACTCCATAACTAATATACATCACCATCAATGTGTATTTTTTTATTTTTTTCAAGTATCTCTATATTGTTATTTATCTCTGTTTTACTTTTTGAAAGCGATAGCTTATTTAAGATTACATTTAATCTTGCCTGGGTATCTTCAATTCTTGAAGATAGCATATCTCTCTCTAAAGTAAGAGAATTCCGCTCATCACGTAATTGTTCTATTTCCTCGCGAACTGTATTTGCATCTATACTTAATTTAGAAACTTGCTCTTTTAGAGAAAGTTGTTCGGAGTGATATTTCTGATTCAGGTTGATCAACCGAATAATATTTTTTGATAAAGCTTCAAGCTCATTTAACATTTGTATGTCTTTTCAAGAATAAGAGAATAATTTTATCTTAAATAAATTATATATGTGTAACACTTATAGCTCTAGCTATCTTTATCTAAAGATAGCATGTGTGTTTCAAGAATAAGATTCTTTTATCTTCATTGTCTAATATAAATAACTAATTATCGTCTATCTAGATATATAAATTAAATATTCGGTTAATAGAAAAACAAAGCTGATACGAAGATTATATCTAATCAAAAAAAATTCATTACAGCTCGATATCATATAAAATACTAAAAAATGAAATTTATAAACTATTAGTAATAAGTATTTATAGGCGATTATGAGTTTTAATTTTACCTGTAGATACAAAAATTTTCTTATGTAATTCAGTTTTCAAACAAAAGCTTAAACAACATCTAATGTGATAAAGCCACTAAATATTCTTTCGATATTCGATAGTTTTAAGATTATCATGATGATGGAAATTTTTCTTTGTGTCGCATAAGCCTTCTAGAAACTCAGATCGCATACAGATAGAATTGCACTACTTCTTAATCTCGCTAGGCTATTTCACGCGTATTCCTATACCAAGTTGGATCAGCCATGATAATAGTCGAGATCTCCAACATGCTATGCGTTATTTCTCACTAGTTGGCATATGCATTGGTATATGTAGTGCACTCATCTACTTATCTGCATTATATATATGGCCTAGATCGATTTCAGTTGGCATATCAATAACTGCAACCCTTCTTATAACCGGTGCGCTCCATGAGGATGGCTTAGCTGATAGCTGTGATGCATTTGGCGGTGGATATACGCGTGATGAGGTACTAAAGATCATGCAAGATTCCCAGATTGGAGCGTTTGGCGCGCTTGCACTCATTATTGTATTAGGGATAAAATGGCAAACGCTTGTCTTAATGTCCCCTCTTCGTGGCGCGTGGGCACTTATTGCTGCTCATTCAGGTAGTCGAGCAATGGTAACAAGCTTGCTTATTACTCTTGATTACGTACGAATAGATGGGAAGGCGAAGCCTGTATCGAATCGGATGCGAGCACATGTTTATGGAATTGTAATAGTGTGTAGCCTACCATTTTTGTTCTTAACAGACTGGCGTACAGGACTTACAACAATCGTTGTGCTCTGCGTTGTACGCGTATGTCTTGTACGGTATTTTACCATGCGCCTTGGTGGCTATACTGGTGATTGTCTCGGCTTCGCACAGCAACTAGGTGAACTAGCAATTTATTTGACATCACTAGGATGGATCTCCTTTTAATTCGTCATTCTCCTGTTGATATCAATGATAGCGTTTGCTACGGATGTAGTGATGTTCCACTTGCTCTTTCCGAGGAAGTTGCCGCTCAATCAGCACTTGAGCGGCTAGCTTTGGTCAGTGCACCGCTTCCTCATATAATCTGGTCTAGTCCGCTAATACGTTGCTCAAAAGTAGGTAAGAAGCTTGCAGAATCGTTGGATGTACCATTCCAGTGCGATATTTGTTGGAAGGAGATTAACTTCGGAAGTTGGGAGATGAATTATTGGAATGATATCAGTCGTATAGATCTTGATGCATGGGCTGCTAATCTGATAGAGTTTTGTACGCATGGTGGTGAAAGTGTTGCACAATTCACTAAGCGTATTAGTCAGATCGTTGAAAAAGTAACTGCCATCAATTTACCCCAGTGGGCATTCACACATTTAGGCGTAATTCGGATATTTACAGAGATAGTTCTTCGTTTGCCTATCGGTACACTACTCAAAAGACAGGTATCTCTTGGAGGTATTGTATGGCTTCGAAGAAACACTTTATATGATATATGGGAAATCGTGTTTTGGGATAAATAAGCTTAACTCTAATATTATAGAGGATTAACTTACTGAATATTAATATCAAAATTTTAATGTTCGGATTACATTTTAGAAATATATGCTTCGAGAGAGTTTATGAGACGCTGCCATTGCTTTTTATTAGCTGGAAGTCCGATACGAATACTCGATGGCTTTAAAAACCGGCGTGTCCATATTCCATGGGTGGCAAGCGTCGAATGTAGTATCGCAGCACGTGGATCAGTGATCCACGAAAAGAGTAATGTTGAACGTACTGCGAATCCGTAGCCTTTCAACAGAACAGAAAGGCGCTCGCTATCATCTATAAGACGCCTTTTCGCTACATTCTGCCATTTGATATCAGTTAGTGCTTTGATAACAACATAACGTGCTGGACCGCTAACCGTCCACATACCGAGTGTATCCCGAAGTTCAGTTATTAGCTGTTCGTTTGCAAGAACAAATCCGGAACGAATTCCGGCAAGCCCAAAAAATTTTCCTACTGAGCGTAGAACAATGAGACCAGAATGGCCTATATAAGGGGAAAGAGAATCCTTGGTATTAATATCTGAGAATGCTTCATCTACAATTAGTGTTCCACCACGCTTAGAGATTTGTGCATACCAACAAAGAAGACGATCGATGCTGATTTGATCGGTTGTTGGATTGTTTGGATTCCCAACTATTACATATCGTATCGTTGATTTAAGAATATTATCTTGGATATCAAACGATTCAGTCGAATGACCATACCGTTTAAATGCTGGCGCATACTCGCTATATGTAACCGGTGCGATTCCAACAACATCAGGAGGCAGAAGCCCAGGCAGTGCGCGGATCGCAGCCTGACTACCAGCAACTGGCAGAACATTAGCGATATTTGTTATATTATAGTATTTTGCTGCACATCCTAAAAGCAACCTATCCTCTTCATCTGGAAGATGATGCCATACTTCTGTAGGAACATACGGTATCGGGTACCCGATTGGATTGATTCCTGTTGATAAATCGATCCAATGTTCATACGGAAAACCATAGCGGCGTATAGCTTCATGTAGATTTCCTCCATGAATAATCTGTTCAGAAAATTTCTCTAACTTGCTTACAGCAATGTTCTGCATTAGGATATCACCAGATGTGGATGTATTATATAGTAGTAATATTTCTCTATTATAAAGGAAATCAACATTATTATATTTTCAGCCAATATAAAATTTAAGTAATATACTGAATCGATAATCTAATTAGTCCACATAACAATAGAAAAGCTAGCCAAAGTATAAGTGTGCGCATAACAAGCGTTAACGCCATGGTGATGTGCTTAACTATCGCTGGCTCCCCAGTTCCAAGAACTAGACGATTCTTAGCAACATTCTGATAAATTGCTGGACCACCTATTTTTATATTTAGGCTTCCTGCACCAGAAGACATCACTGTACCAGCATTCGGACTATCCCATTGATGCGCCTGTATATTCCAGCACCGCCATGCGGAAGTAGTATCACCAAGCAGCCCATAGCTAATAGCAGTTAGGCGTGCGGGGAACCAATTCATTATGTCGTCAATGCGTGCAGCGGCGTAACCGAAATGAAGAAAGTTCGATGTCTTGTAACCCCACATTGCATCCAGGGTGTTTGTGAGACGAAACATCAGCGTCCCCGGTCCACCAGCTATGATAAACCAGAACAAGGCACTGAAGATTGCATCATTGCCATTTTCAAGTATTGATTCGATAGTAGCGCTAACTAGTTCATGCTCATCAGCATCTGATGTATCACGAGATACTATTTTCGCAGTTAGAACCCGCGCACTATATAAGTCGCCATATATCAGCGCAGATATGATTGGATAAACATGATCATTAAGGCTTTTTGCACCTAGTGCAAACCAGAGCAACATAGCATGGATGGCAGCACCAAGTGGAGTTGGAAGTATATCTATGAGTAGGTAGAAAAATAATACTGGTGGTGTAATAACTAAGAGCCATGCGGCTATACCTAAGATTCGACTAATCCATTTAGCATTTTGTTTAATATTTAATATATTCTCGATTCGGTTTCCGAACCTACCAAATATTACAAGTATATGTTGTTCAGATGGTGGTTCACCAAGTAAGTAATCAGCAATTACCGCGATGACCGTAAGCGTAGCAACATCTGGTAGAAACATCATCAACATTACATTTGTTCCTTTATAGAAATTGGAAGACCAGCAATAACCAAAATAACCCGCATCGCAAGTTTTGCTATACGTTGATTCAACTCTCCGAGTTCATCGACATACCAGCGAGTTATATTTCCATTCGGAATAACGCCAAGCCCAATTTCATTACTAACGATAATTAACTTTGTTGATGAAATACATAGTGCTGTTTCAAGTTCATTAGCGTAAGCCTTATATTGTGCAGTGTTTAAAGGTATATCCCTTTTTTGTCTTGGACATAACAGATTCGCTAGCCATAGCGTTAGACAATCAATAAGTACACATGTATGTATATGATCTAATTTCCGAAGCCTATAGGCTAGTTCGATAGGCTCGTGAACATAGTTCCAGTTAGCAGGCCTACGAACCTGATGTCTCTCGATTCTCTCTGCTAATTCGTCATCGTCTGCATACGCGGTCGCGATATAGGTTACGGGATAACCGCTTTCAATAGCAAGCTGTTCAGCATATGCGCTCTTTCCAGAACGAATACCGCCTAAGATGAAGGTAAGATCGCATATAATCATACTTAAAATTTTACTAGTTTAAATTAATGACTATGTAGGTTTTAAGAAACGAGAAAGTAATTAATACTATTACAATATACGTCGGCATATTGCGGCGCACTAGCTTCAATATCGAACAAGTAAGTGTGTTTGATCTAAAGTTTTATAGATGTATAACTACTTAATTAAAGCAGAGGTACTTATTGTTATAGTTAGTATATTTAGGACATGTATACTGCAATTCAAATTGCATCTGAAGAAAAAATCTAGAGATTTTTAGATCGAAATTGTCTCTGTTTCATATATTAAGTAGGAATTATTGTCTAATTATATCTATACCAATTGTTTTTCCATACACATACTTAACACCATGAGTAGTTAAAAGACTTCGAAAATCTAAGTTAGATTTAAGGTTTTATAGCGTAGCTCGAATAGCTTAAAATCTTTTATTTCGAAACATTTAAGAAAGCTCGTATATTTAACGATCCGTAAAGAATATCTATTATATTTGCACTAGGGTAAATAAACGATAACGTTGCTGGCTGTAGTCCATTCTCAAATGTGGCCGTTCGGTGTATATACCGTGTATGTATATTAATTTCAATTCCAATAACAACATCAGTTTTGTTTAATGTCGTCCACGCGGTTTCGATCAAAATACCTGAAAGTTTTCAAAAAATTTCACGCGTTCTGCCTTTTTATAGCTAAAAGAATATCTTTTGATAACTTAAACACGAAACTTGATCTATTATCGAGTAGCAAAGTATTAAGGTTATTCTTCAAGTGTGACACCGACTTGCGATACTAGGTCCACTAAGCGCATCGATTAGATGTCAAATGATAAAACCGGATAGAGTATAAAAGTTTATAATAAGACTATATTAACTAGGAGCGTACTTGTAAACTAGAGTGTATGACTGTTCAAGAGCAACTCGAACAAATAGGGTGTTGGAAGGAGCTGGAAGCGTGCTTAAGTATCTTCAAATGAATAACAACATCATTATTAGTAGAGACAGTTATATTAACGATTTCAAGTTGCCATATTCGCAGCATTTAATCCAAATAAGAAAAAGTCCATAATGAACGATGTATGAAGTATCATCTAAAACATGTTTAAAAATATAATTGATTTCTTCAGAGGAAAGGGAATTAGCACATCGAATCTATATCATAGATAAGCCTCTATCTATCCTAAATTTATCGATTGCACTCTATATAATAGAGACACTTTTAATATTTTAGATATACCTTTCTCTATATAACTATGAAAAAGTGTTTGAGGAATAGATCTAGTTTGTAAACCACCTAATTTGAGATCTTATATAAATTGAGCTTTATATAAGATAAATAAGCATTTCCAGTATTTTTCTAGACTTTATTATGAATAAAAATACGGAAAAGTTCATGATCCCAGGTCCGATCGGTTGGATCGAGGTTATGGTTAACCAACCCGATGTAGTGAATGGTATAGTACTTATTGCACATCCACATCCACTATTCGGCGGCACTATGGATAATAAGGTTGTCCAGACGATCGCACGAACATTCATGAAACTGAACTACTTAGTTTACCGGCCAAATTTCCGTGGTGTTGGTGCAAGTGAGGGTATACATGATAATGGTATTGGGGAAATAGATGATCTACTTTCGGTAATCAAGTACATGTGTGCACAACCTGGATGTGCATCACTTCCATTAGTTCTTGCAGGCTTCTCATTCGGTACTTTTGTTTTATCACATGTCTCTAAGAGACTTGGTAATGATCGAAAAATTGAGCGAATGGTATTTGTTGGTACAGCTGTAAGCTTCGGACAAGTTGAAGATGTACCAGAAAATACGATTATAATTCATGGTGAAAATGATGATACAGTGCCAATTCATTTAGTTTATAACTGGGCGCGTCCGCAGGAATTACCGGTCGTAGTAGTTCCTGGTGCCGAGCATTTTTTTCATAGAAAGTTGCATATTCTGAAACGTATTATTATTAATGCATGGATATAAATAAATATTTATATCCTTCTTAGGCTAGGTTATTCTTCTCTCAAAAAATTTTCTAAACTTTTCAAACAGTCAACTGACTTACAAATACAATACCTAAGATAGGCTATATACAAATTTCCCTATATTTTTATAGGATACTAAATTTGTATCATGTATATTACAGTTGTACTAAAATTCTTAGGTTTTGTTTAGTTGTTATCAACTTAGTATTCTACTGTCATTTTTTATCAAAAAGATCATACTAAATTAGAGATTTTAAAAATATTATTTTTTTAATTTTCTAGATTTCTGATTTGATATCTAGAACAATACGAAGGCTTTAATAAATTAGTATTCATACTTATCGATGATTGGTTTTTATCTCGTTACTATATGTCTCTCCCTGTTTATACTTCGCTTATTGTTTCCTCTAGCAAGCTATGGGCTTCTATATTTCATATTTTTCCATCACATCGACATCCGATCCTATTTTGGTTCGATGGCGGGGTATTGAGCAATACGAGGTAAGTTTCAATGCAATGCGTACATTTACTAGTTCTCGTACCGATGAAACTTTCGATGAAATCTGGATCGTCGAACATCCACCAGTATATACATTAGGCCAATCAGGAGATCCCGCACATCTTCTAGTTTCAGACAGCGGAATTCCGCTTGTAAAGGTTGATCGAGGTGGACAGATTACTTATCATGGACCAGGTCAAATCGTTATCTATTTGTTGCTTAATCTACGCCGTAGAAAATTAATGGCACGAAATCTTGTAAACAAGATAGAAGAGACAGTGATCCAAATTCTTTCAACATATAATCTTAGATCTGTTCGTAAGATAAAAGCACCTGGTGTTTATATTAAATCTGATCAAAAGGAGGACGCTAAAATTTCAGCACTCGGATTAAAAATTCAAAACGGCTGCAGCTATCATGGTTTTAGTTTAAACGTTAAGATGGATTTGCGTCCATTTCATATGATAAATCCTTGCGGTTATGTTGGTCTAGAGACCATCGATATGGCAAGTATTGGTGTTAATGCTAATTGGAACGACGTTGCACATGCTCTAGTCTTAAATCTAATTAATAATCTTAATAGCGGATCTTAGCTGAGCTATACTGCTTTGTATGATTTAAATATTTTATGACTGACTTTTTAAAGACTTTTCCGACCCCGGAATCAGATGAACTAACTACCTACGAACAAACTGCTAAGAAGAGGTCGAATAAAAAAATAGGGCATATACCAATTAAGATTATTCAGACCGAAAAGCTAAAAAAACCAGAGTGGATTCGTGTAAAGCTTCCAAACAGCAGTTCACGGTTCAAAGAAACCAAGGCGATTCTACGCCAATATAATTTACACACAGTGTGCGAGGAAGCAAACTGCCCAAATATTAGCGAATGCTTTGGAAAAGGTACCGCAACTTTTATGATCATGGGCGATAAGTGCACACGGCGTTGTCCGTTCTGCGACGTTTCTCACGGCCGTCCTAATAAACTCGATGCCTATGAGCCGAAAAATCTTGCTCGAACAGTTGCCGCGCTAAAGCTTAAGTACGTAGTGATCACAAGTGTTAATCGAGATGATCTTCGAGATGGTGGAGCTTCACATTTCATTGAGTGTATTAGTGAAGTTCGTAATCAGTCACCAAAAACCCGCATAGAAATACTGATACCAGATTTTCGTGGACGTCTTGATCGCGCACTAGAAATTCTGAATGCCATGCCACCAGACGTGATGAATCATAATCTTGAAACAGTTCCACGTCTGTATAAGGAAGTGCGCCCAGGTGCAAATTATGAACATTCATTAAAGTTGTTAAAGGATTTTAAGAATCTACATTCAGAGGTTATAACTAAGTCAGGACTGATGGTTGGTCTTGGTGAGACCGAAGAAGAAATTCTGCAAGTTATGAACGACTTACGTGCTCATAATGTTGATATGCTAACGGTTGGCCAGTATCTACAGCCATCTAGATATCATCTACCAGTACGCACATACGTTCATCCGAATGTTTTTAAAATGTATAAAGAGAAGGCGTATAAAATTGGTTTTGTTCACGCAGCTCTTGGTCCGATGGTTCGGTCAAGCTATCATGCTGATCTTCAAGCATATATGGCAGAGATGAGACGTGATAAGTAAGCGCTTTCCGGATAAAACATGCATTTTTATGTAAAGTAGGAAGGGTAAATATTTTAATAAAAATAGGGGAGAGTGATATCTACACTATGAGTTATCGCCTTAGCAAAATCGTTACACGTACTGGAGATGATAGTACGACTGGGCTCGGAGATGGTAAACGAATAGGAAAAGATAATATACGGATTGCTGTAATAGGAGATGTTGATGAACTGAATTCACAAATTGGTATGTTACTCACAGAGCAGATATCTGATGATATCAGATCTTCTCTTATAAGGATTCAGCATGATCTATTTGATCTTGGTAGTGAACTCTCTATTCCTGGTAATATAGTACTCAGCGATCTCCACCTCGAACGGCTTGATAATTGGTTCTCTGATTACAATTCAATACTTCCGAAGCTAAGAGAGTTTATTTTACCTGGTGGATCACGTGGGGCAGCTATCGCACATGTGTGCCGGACGGTTTGCAGACGTGCTGAACGATCGCTTGTCCTGCTTTTACATCAGGATAAGATCAAGTCTGATGAAGATCAGATGATTAGGTTAAATAATATTGCTCAAAAGTACTTGAATAGATTATCAGATCTATTATTTGTGTTTGCGCGCACACTAAACCATGTGAATGGTAACTTAGATGTGTTTTGGACATGCTACAATCAGATTGATAGATAAATTTTCTTCTCTTAAACTTAAGAGTTTAGTTTCCGCTACAGCGTGCAAGTCGACGTGCTTTAACAGCCTCAGAAAGACCTTCAAGTATCTTTACGCTGTCGCTCCAGCTAATGCACGCATCAGTAATACTCTGACCATACGTGAGCACGCAATCTTTCTTTAGATCCTGTCGACCATCAACAAGATGTGATTCAAGCATTACGCCAATTATCCTCTCATCTCCAGTTCCAAGCTGGAAAGCAATATCCTCGCAAACTCGAATTTGGTTTTTGTGATTTTTTAAACTGTTTGCATGGCTAGCGTCAATCATTATACGAGCAGAAAGACCAGCTTTTCCAATATCTGCACATGCGGCGTTCACACTATTTGCGTTGTAATTTGGTGTCTTACCACCGCGTAGGATAACATGACAATCCTCATTGCCTGTTGTTGAAACAATCGTTGAATGACCGCCTTTCGTTACAGATAGGAAATGGTGTGGCTGCGATGCAGCCTTGATTGCATCAACAGCAATCCTAACATTGCCGTCTGTACCATTTTTAAAGCCAACTGGGCATGAAAGTCCAGAAGCAAGTTCTCTATGCACTTGTGACTCAGTTGTACGAGCACCGATAGCTCCCCATGATACTAGATCAGCAAGGTACTGTGGGCTAATTACATCTAGATATTCGCACCCAGCTGGTAGTCCAATCTCATTGATTTGTAGTAGTAGGTGGCGTGCGGTACGCAAACCATCATTGATCTTGAAGCTACCATCAAGATGAGGATCATTAATAAGCCCTTTCCAGCCAACTGTTGTTCTAGGTTTCTCGAAATATACACGCATAATAACTTCAAGTTCATCCAAGAAGCGTACACGTTCTTTTACAAGCCGTCCTGCATATTCGAGTGCAGCCTTTGAATCATGAATTGAGCATGGTCCTATTACGATGATTAGACGATCGTCCATTCCATGTAAAATTCTATGCATTGACTGCCGTGAATTATAAATTAGTCCCACTGCGCGCTCGGAGCATGAAAATTCGCGAATCAGATGAGCAGGAGGCATAAGTTCTAATTCTCTGACGCGGACATCATCGATGTTATGCTTCTGGGTCATGCTTTCTCCATTTTTTACAATGTTCAGTCAGTAGTATATCTGCGGTTTAGGATTAATTCAGGATGAGATTTACATCTCATAAGCTAAACAGGAAGAAAAACAAACCATTTACAAGATATTTTTAGAAAATTTAGATAAGTGATATGTAGTAGTTATGCTGTACCACCAACAATCATTTTATCGATCCGTAATGTTGGTTGACCAACACAAATTGGAATATTTTGTCCCTTCTTGACACAAATACCCATTCCTGTATCAAGCGACATATCGTTGCCAATCATACTTATATACTTTAGAGATTCTGGACCGCTTCCAATCAGCATTGCACCTTTAACAGGGTATGTGATCTTGCCGTTCTCGATCATATACGCCTCGCATGCTGAAAATACAAACTTTCCGTTTGTGATGTCGACTTGTCCGCCGCTGAAGTTTACTGCGTACAAGCCATTCTTTACAGATGCAATGATCTCTTGTGGATCCTTGTCGCCATTTAACATATACGTATTCGTCATACGAGGCATTGGCAGAGCGGCATATGATTCGCGTCGTGCATTTCCGGTTACAGGCATATTCATTAGTCTTGCGTTTAGCGTATCTTGCATGTACCCTGTTAGAATCCCGTCTTCAATAAGAGTTGTGTATTGTGTTGGGTTACCTTCATCGTCTATATTTAACGATCCGCGTTTATTAGGAAGTGTACCATTATCAACAATCGTCACGCCTCTAGCTGAGACCTGTTGGCCAATCTGACCTGAGAATGCTGAAGAGCCTTTTCGGTTGAAATCGCCTTCGAGCCCATGGCCAATTGCTTCGTGTATCAACACACCTGGCCATCCTGGTCCAAGGACAACTGTCATTGGACCCGCCGGTGCAGGGCGAGAATCAAGATTAACGAGAGCCCCATAGACAGCATTGTTGACATAACTGGACAACACGTCATCAGTAAAATAGCTATAATCGAATCGGCCACCACCACCAGAAGAACCCATCTCGCGACGACCATTTTGTTCGGCTACTACAGTGATTGACGTACGAACCAGAGGTCGAATATCTGCCGTGATTAAACCATCGCTTCGAGCTATGATCACAACGTCATACTCGCCTGAAAGAGTAGCTATAACCTGCGTGATACGCGGATCACGGCATCTTGCCATCTGTTCAATTCGCTCAAGAAGACCTATCTTTTTCCTTGAACTTAGTGATCCAAGTGGATCTACTGAAGGATATAATGTATGGCTAGTAATACTTTTCAGTGATGTCACCGCTTGTATTTTTCTACAACCACTTCCAGTAGATGCGATTTCTTTCGTGGCGGCTGCAGCTTTCCTGATTGCATTTGGTGATAGATCATCTGAGTAAGCGAATGCAATGTGGTCACCTGAAACAGATCGTACGCCGACACCCTGGTCGATACTAAAGCTTCCAGATTTAACAATTCTTTCTTCAAGGCTCCATGCCTCGCTACGAGTCATCTGGAAATAGAGATCAGCGTAGTCCACACGATATTTAAGGATATCATCGATCGTTCGAGTAAGCAGCAATTCCTCAAGATCGTAAGGGGTAAGTAAAATAGATTTCGCAAGAGCAAGTTTACTAAGATAGGGTTCAGTAATATTCATTTGAACTGATAGGAGTTATTGTCAGCATAGAATTAGTCATAGTTTTCCTAAAATATATTAGGTTAATAGTTTAACTTTTCATATTGGATATTGGTGTAATAGAACAAGTGACTATCTAATCTAGATGATAGGCTCTAATTTCCAATTTATAGCGCTGTGTCTGTTGGTGTATTACTTATTTTTAATCTGCTTTTGCAGCCTTCATCCTTTCTTCGATTCCATCGAGCACTTTGGATATGTTTAATAACCTGAAAGGTTATCCAGGATGAAGATCCAAATACTATAAATTTAAGCAATGTACCTATTCTGTAGCGCAATCTATAGCGTAACAGTGATGGTATTGCTCTCATGAAAATTAAGGGTATTAGTGATTTAAATATTAAGTATTTTCTAGAAAGATTATTCAGTTTAGTTTTTATTATATTTACTGACTTTCTTGGTTTATTGCCTTTAGATAGTTCGTAAATTAGTGCAATTAATACATTCAGATAGTTAAAATAGATACTACGTCCTTGTATATCAATCCAGGTGTTCCAGAGTTCACGGCGTTCAACGTCTAATTGTAGAGTTATTAACTCCTTACGAATTCTAAGGTATTGAATAGTATTCAAGCCCGAATACAGAGAAGAATGGTCTTCTTGTCCATCATTATTCTGACTCATAGTATTTAGGATTAAAGGGAGAGAAATAAAAATTAAAATAAACCATGCATTCATCACTTCCTAGTGATAAGCTATGTTTTAGTATAAAATAGCTCACAGTCTTTCTCAAATTCGTTTAGAGTCGATTGGAACATATTCGGTGAGTCTCGAAGATTTATCCAAATTTTTATTATACAAGCTACACTAATTAGTGTATACAGAGCACAGAGTACTGCGAGGGCTTGTATGCGATACGTGTTCCAGAATATGATCTCGACTAATGCAGTTAGGCTAATGAGCGCCATTATCGCTGATAATACTATGATGAGTCCAAGAGAAATAATAAAAATTAATCGTTTTTTCTCTTCTGCAATTTCGATACTAATCAGTTGGAAGCGTGCTCTAAAAAGTTTAACTATAGTCTTAAATAAGCTATTCAATATTTGTATATCAGACTGCATCGATGTATGGTCTATCGTCATTAGTAGAGAATTTTCTTATTCTAGCATTAAATAAGTTGATAGAACAGGAGTCGATCGATTAGCTAAGATAGTTTTATGTTGTAATAAAATTTTTATCTACAGTTTATCCAATTCCTTGAGAAATATATTAATTTCAATAGATCTCTCTTATTTCCTATTGATTAATACTCCAATCAATATGCCTATACAGGCTGAAATTCCGATCGATTTTAAAGGATAATTGCTCATATAATTCTCTGCAGCATCTGCAATCTTTTTACTCTTCTCAACAAGAATAATCTTGGCACGGGTAGCTTCATCCTTTGCCTGCTTTAGGCAAGAACAGGCCTTTTCGTATAGTTCTTTTGCCTGGTCTCCTGTACTATCTGTTGCTTGTCTAAGAAGATCTTCTGCATTTGAAATATTATCTTTAATATCCGACATTCGTTTTTCCTCATTTACCATTAATTTTGTAAAAATTTTCTTTATATATTACAGTATGTTTTATTTTTTACTAAAACTTATAAAGATTTTTCTATTATCTTCTTTTTTTCGCGACATCGATTGATTTATTCTTAGATTCTTTATATTTCCGAGTTCTATCCTTTATAAGGCATAGCTGTTAATAACAATATATCTCGGTAGTATATGTTTATGATACATGGTCTACTTTGTCTCCGAAGAAATATTTTCTTGTCTCCTTGATTAAATACTGACGAGCGTTCGGATCTGACATATTCAGTCGATTTTCATTTATTAGTATAGTTTGTTGCTTAAGCCAGTCCTGCCATGCTTCCTTCGACACACTGTCATACAAAAGCTTTCCAAGTTCTCCCGGAAGAGGAAAGAAATCTAATCCTTCAGATTCTTTATGGAGCTTCGTGCACTGAACCATTCGAGCCATAATGTTCTTTCTCCTATTTAAAGAGGCATAGTAAAAGATTATTTACAACTTCTTCATTAGAATGAGCGACTTTCTTTGCCAATTGTAAAGTTTTCTGCGATCTTCTGGCAACTCATCAATAGTCTTTTTCACAAAGCCATGCTTTAGGAACCAATGCTCGGTACGAGTCGTTAATACGAAAATATGAGTAAGACCTTCCTCGCGTGCGCGCTGCTCGATACGCTTTAGGAGTTTCTCGCCGTTCCCTGAACCCTGAGCCTCTGGTGCGACGGTCAGACAAGCCATTTCGCCAATCTTTTCTTGTTTGTATGGATATAGTGCTGCGCAACCAAATAGTACACTATCATGCTCGATAACCAAGAAGTTCTTTATATCTCGTTCAATTTTATCACGACTACGACGGACTAGCGTACCTTCTATTTCAAGAGGCTCTATCAATGTTAGGATACCTCCAACATCGTCAGGCGTTGCTTCGCGTAGGTTTTCAAGGTTTTCATGCGAAATCATCGTGCCGACTCCATTGTGGAGAAATAGTTCAAGCAGCACGCTACCATCGAGCTTCTGTGGAATAAGGTGTGCACGCTTTACACCACACCGACATGAACGTATTGCATGTTTTAGATAGAGCACATTATCGTTTTGTAAATTTTCGGAATTGAGAAGTTCTGTCGCCGTATCAAGCGACATTTCTCGGATTAATTCGCCTTTTTTACTAAGTATTCCAGGAGCCTCAGTCAAGAAGATAATTTTATCTGCATGAAGTGCGATCGCCGCCGATGACGCTACATCTTCCATAGATAGATTAAATGCTTCGCCAGTTGGTGAGAAACCGAGCGGTGAAAGTAATACAAGCTTTCGGCTCGAAAGAGAATGACGGATTGAGTCAGCATCAATTTTACGTACTATACCAGTGTGTGAAAAATCTACACCATTAAGAATACCTACTGGTTGTGCGGTCACGAAATTACCGGAAACAATACTAATATAGGCATGTGCCATTGGCGTATTTGGAAGACCCTGGCTAATTGCAGCCTCTATATCGAGACGCACTTCACCAGCTGCCTCCTTAGCCGATTCGAGAGCAAGCGCATCAGTGATTCTTATTCCTTGTGAGAACTTAGATTGGACGCCATGCAGACTCAATTGTTCTTCGACCTGTGGCCGAGACCCATGCACTAGAACGATCTGAATACTCATCGCCTGCAGAAGCGCAATATCAGATACAAGAGCATTTAATAGTCTTTGTCGAACGACTTCACCACTGAAACCGATTACAAATGTCGAGTTACGGAAACGATGTATATACGGTGCAACAGAGCGCATCCAGCTCACAAATTCGACGCACTCTTCTATAGAGGAGTTATGTGAGGTTAGCAAGGCGGCCCTCACTGGTTCGGGTGTAGAACATCTAGAAAGGTAACCTATAAATTTGTGGTTAAAATTAAAATTTTTCCTGATGTCGAAATACCTAATCGGATTAATCTACTAAATTATATAGAAACGATCATATCGTTATCAGCTTTACAACGGTAAGATACTTTAAGCAGAGAGACTTAGTTAATAATAAAGAATACTAAGATGAAGACTATTTTTTTAATGATAATTTAGGAAAAATTATCTAATAATATTTTTGGATTTTTCTTGTTGATTAAAATCAAATATGATGTGAAATAGACCTTTTTATACATCCATACTAAATTATGACATCATATTTTTTTGACATGAGTAGTAAGTAGATATACACAGTACTATTATTACGTCTTCAAGAAGATTATTGTTGTTTAATAAACTTAAAATCAAAATCAAGGTAAACATGTAATTTTATTAAAAAATGTATAAATTTTATCTCTATTAACAGATCAATATATATTATTCAATCAGGAGAAATGGTTATGAGTAAATCTGTCTCCGACATCATGCGGCTTTTAAAGGATGAAGATGCCAAGTTTATCGATTTCCGATTCACAGATACACGAGGAAAAGCGCAACATATATCAATATCGGTTTCTGCATTTTGTGAAGATAAGTTCAAAACTGGCTATGCGTTCGATGGCTCATCAATAGCAGGTTGGAAAGGAATTGAAGCGTCTGATATGTTACTTATTCCAGATCCTAATGCTGCATTTATTGACCCATTCTATGAAGAGTCAACTCTTGTGTTAACTTGCGATGTCATAGAGCCTTCAGATGGTAGTGGATATGAACGCGATCCACGTTCGCTTGCAAAGAGAGGAGAAGATTATCTAAAGAAGACAGGACTTGGTGATACAGCCTATTTTGGTCCAGAACTAGAATTCTTTATTTTTGATTCAGTGCAGTGGAAGAACGATATGTCAGATAGATTCGTAAAGATTAACTCAGAAGAGGCGTCTTGGTCATCTGGAAAAGAATTTGAGTCTGGAAATACTGGTCACAGGCCAGGTATCAAGGGAGGCTATCTAGTTGGAGCACCAGTTGATATGTTTCAAGATATGCGCTCGGAAATGTGTCTTCTTCTCGAACAAATCGGTGTTCCTGTAGAAGTACATCATCACGAAGTCGCTGGTCAGGGTCAGAATGAGATCGGTACGAAGTTCTCAACGCTTGTTAAGCGTGCTGACTGGACGATATGGTTAAAGTACATTGTCCAAAATGTCGCACACTCGTACGGTAAAACCGCGACCTTTATGCCGAAGCCAGTTATTGGTGATAATGGTTCTGGTATGCACGTACACCAGTCTATATGGAAGGATGGAAAAAACTTATTCTCAGGCAATAGTTACGGTGGTTTATCCGAATTTTCGCTATTCTACATCGGGGGAATTATCAAACACACACGCGCACTGAATGCAATCACAAACCCATCAACGAATTCGTACAAGCGGCTCGTTCCACATTTTGAAGCGCCTATTAAGCTTGCTTACTCAGCAGGAAATCGATCTGCATCTATTCGTATTCCATACGCCTCGAGTCCGGATGGCTGTCGTGTTGAAGTACGTTTTCCAGATCCCATGGCGAACCCCTACCTTGCGTTTACTGCACTGATGATGGCTGGTCTTGATGGTGTACAGAATAAAATCCATCCAGGAAAAGCGATAGACAAGAATCTGTATGAATTAGATCAAGAAGAAGATGAAAAAATTCCAACTGTCTGCTCCGACCTTAATCAGGCACTTGAGGCTCTTAATAATGATCATGAATTCTTGACTCGGGGAGGTGTGTTTACAGATAGCATGATCGATGCATACATTAAACTAAAGAATGAGGAGTTTGAAGAATTTCGTATGACGCCGCATCCTATCGAATTCAGTATGTACTATTCACTCTGATGAGATAATCGCAAAGACTGGAGCATGGTCTGATGGTTTTTTACACTTGCGCGTTTGGCAATCTATTTCGCATACTGTACAGGTTTTGGCAAGCGCTTTAGATAAAAGGATGTGATCGATCCTCAACCCTGCATTTCGATGGAATGAAGACATTCTGTAATCCCACCATGTAAAAAGTTTTTTTGGTTGCTCAAAATTTCGAAATACATCGACAAGGCCGAGTTGAAGGAGTTCTTTGAAATGCCATCTCTCCTCTGAAGAGACCATATTGTGGTTTTTCCATTTCTCTGGATCATGAACATCTTGATCTTCTGGTGCGATATTATAGTCACCTAGTAGTGCGAGCTTTGGATAGCGTTGCAATTCTCTACGTAACCAAGTCTGCAGAGCATTTATCCATTTCATCTTATATACGAATTTATCTGAGTTTTTATCTTGACCATTCGGGAAATATGCAGAGATAATTCGTATGTCATTAATTGTTACTGCGATCAAGCGTTGCTGTAAATCGAAGAAACTTGGAATATTTCGTATAATATCAAGATTCTCAAAGAGAAAAGTATCTCGCGCGACAATTGCAACGCCATTGTATTTTTTTTGACCTAAGAACCAGCAGTTATATCCAGCTTCTTTGAAATCAGTATACGGAAATTTTTCATTTGTTAGCTTTAGCTCCTGCAAACAAAGTACATCTGTCCAACTTTGTTCTAACCAGTCTAAAACGTGTTGCTTTCGAATATTCAGTGAATTTATATTCCAGGTAGCAATTTTCATTCCGATCATAAATATGTAATATAAATATATATTATATAAATAATATAAATATATGTTATTTCATTTTTGATAAACTCCTTTATCATCCTTTCTTACCTAAATCCATTCTATTGATATCTTCCATGCCCTTGTAAAAAAGATATAAATAAAAAATCCCTAAAGTCTCCTCTATAGAAGATTATTCAAACTACTATAATAGTATCTCCCCTTATAGGGGACTAAAAGCATATTCATATTCATCATATTCAATATGAGCCTGAAGCAATTAGTCCACTATGTCGTAAGAACGCGTCAATTTTAGGCTCTCGTCCTCGGAATGCCTTAAATGATGATATTGCTGATCGACTACCGCCAACTTCAAGAATCTCATGGAGATAACGTGCGCCCGTTGATACATCGAGTATAGTGCCGCTTTTCTTTGCAGCATCTTCAAATACAGCATATACATCAGCAGATAAAACTTCTGCCCATTTATAGCTGTAGTATCCAGCTGCATAGCCATCAGAAAAGATGTGACTGAATGTATTCGGCCACCGTGAGAAAGATGGCTGAGGAATTACATGGAAGCGCATATTTATCTCGTTAGAGAAATCATTTATATTAATTACGTTGTAAGGATCAAAATCGATATGTATTAATATATCAAACATAGAGAACACTATCTGTCGCAGAGTAGCGAGTCCGACTTGGAAATTCTTTGCATTAATCATCTTATTAAATAGTTTTCTCGGTAGTGGCTCACTAGTGTCGACATGTGATGAAATTGATGTGAGTACATTTAAATCCCAGCAGAAGTTCTCCATGAATTGTGATGGTAACTCAACCGCATCCCACTCAACACCGTTAATACCCGATATACTAGGTTCATTAACTCGCGTCAGCATATGATGTAGCCCATGCCCAAATTCGTGGAACAGAGTGATTACTTCATAATGCGTAAAGCATGCAGGCTTTCTATTAACTGGACCAGAGAAGTTACATATTATATATGCGATAGGTGTCTGAAGGAGATTATCTCGTTTCATGCGAGAACGAGCACTATTCATCCATGCGCCACCACGCTTATTTTTTCGTGCATATAAATCAAGATAGAATTGTGCGATAAGTGAGCCATCATCGCTTTCAATTCGGAAGAATTGTACACTTTGGTGCCAAGTAGATGTTTTTTCTGGATAGATTCGAATATTGAATAATACTTCTACAAGAGTAAATAATCCTTTTAGAACAGCTGTTTCTGGAAAATATTTCTTTACTTCATTTTCTGAGAACGCATAGCACTGCTGACGCAGTTTTTCAGATACATATGCAATATCCCAAGGTTCGACTTCATCGAGACCAAGCGTCTTTGATGCGAATATACGCAATTCATTCCATTCACGTTCTCCATAAGGGCGTGCACGCTCAGCAATATCTTTAAGGAAGGCGACGACCTGCTTTGGGGATTTTGCCATTTTCGAAGCAAGAGATAATTCGGCAAAATTTTTGTAGCCCAACATCCGTGCTTCCTCTTGTCGTAGATTCAGTTCTTCAATAATGATTCCAGTATTATCGAATCTAGACTGTCTGCTTTCACCATATCTTCTAAGTTCAGACGCACGAGTCACATAGGCACGGTATAGCGTTTCACGCATCATACGATTATCCGAGTATTGAAGAACTGGAAAATACGAGGCAAAATTCAGAGTAAATTTCCAGCCATCCTTTCCCTCTTTCTGAGCAATTTCTCGTGCAGAAGCGATCGAATCATCTGGAAGTCCGATAAGCATATCTTCATCCTGAACATAGTATGCATAGGCTTCTGTCGCATCAAGAACGTGTTCGGAAAAAGTTTTCGATAATATAGCTTGCCGCTCCCGTAATTCGACAAAGCGCAACTTCTCATTTTCATGTAATTCTGCACCAGATAATCTAAAATCTCTAATTGCATTATCTAGGATTCTTTTTTTCTCCATAGATAGCATTTCGTATTCAGCACTTTCGACTATAGACTTATATTTATCGTACAGCGCAAGGTTTTGACCGATGTTTGCCCAAAATTCTGTCACTCGCAGAAGGTTCTGACTATATACACTTCGTAATTCTGGTGTATCAACGACTGCATTCAGATGACTAACGACATTCCATACTTGGTTAAGCAACTCGGTTGCCTTCTCGATCTGATTAACGATATTCGACCATGTTGCTAATGTAGCAGGTGAGCTTGCCGTATTGACAGCGAGGTTTGCCGATTCAAGAAGTATATCTAGAGCGGGGGTTACGTGTTCTGGACGAATTTTGTTAAAGCAATATAGATTTGAAAAATCAAGAAGTGGATTTATTGTAGTATTTATAGACATAAACTCCCTGTTTTATTTCTAGACTCCAAATGAATCGGAGTTAATATAGCACCGGTGTGCTATTACAGTAAGATATTAGTTAAACTAGTTAAAAGTTAATTAAGCTAGCTGAAATAGTAAAGAAACGTGCACAAAAAATATCAACTAGTTTTTAGCAAAAATTATTAAATTTATATAATTATTTTTTTAAATATTTTTTTAATGACATAATTAGATTAGAAAATAGCTTATCAAATTAACTTTTTGACTTACGTTCAGCCGCTTCGATTGTATTAATTAATAGCATTGCAATGGTCATTGGGCCGACGCCACCCGGTACAGGTGTGATATATCCTGCAACATCCTTCACACTAGAAAAATCAACGTCACCACATAGTTTTCCAGCATTATCTCGATTTATTCCGATGTCAATTACTGTTGCGCCTGGCTTTACCATATCAGCTGTTAAAGAATTTCTCTTTCCGATTGCGACAACGATGATATCAGCAGTGCGCGTATGTGTCGAGAGATTATAAGTTTTAGTATGACAGACTGTAACAGTCGCGTCTGCTTTAATAAGTAGCATCGCCATTGGTTTTCCGACAATATTCGATCGACCTATAACAACTGCATTCTTTCCTTGTAGAGGGATGTTATAGATTTCGAGAATCTTCATTACACCGTATGGTGTACACGGTTTGAATATCGGGTTACCAGTCATTAGTGCCCCAACGTTCTTAGTGTGGAAGCCGTCGACATCTTTTTCCGGTAAGATTGCTTCGATAACTTTATAACTATTAATATGCTCTGGAAGTGGAAGCTGAATGAGAATTCCGTGGATTTTAGAATTTCGGTTCAGTACATCAATACGTCTAAGTAAGTTAGCTTCAGAAAATCCTACAGGATATTGCTCCTTTATAGAAAAGAATCCTGTATCTTTACATGCTTTTATCTTATTTCGTACATAGATTTCACTAGCTGGATTGTTTCCAACAAGAATTACTGCGAGACCAGGCTGAAAATCCAGAGCGGCTGCACGTTTTGCAACTTTATCGCGCAAAGTCTTTGAGAGAACATTACCATCGATCAGGAAAGCTGTCATAGGAAACTTCTTGATATGAAATTAAAAGGAAATAAGAGATAAGAAAACGCACGCATATATGAAATATGAATTTTGTTTATTATGCAATCTTCTCAAAAAGCTTTCTAATTTTAGAATTAGTGAATGTTATCTTGTGGTACAGCTTTTTGATTGAAATGGTACTAATTTAGATGTTTTTTTAGCAATCTATTTATTTAGAAAGATTGATTTTTAAAGTTTTTTTTCTATACATTCAATCCTAACTTAGTAGTTATAAATTGTTAAAAACTTGAAAAGTATAGAAGAGAAAAATATTTATAGCGATAATTTTTTATAAATCAGAAAGAAGCATATAGATGCTCTATAGATTATTAGTAGACTAAAAATTAGTCTTTGTAGGTAAGCATGGATGAAATTGCAGTAATCGAGTTAAGATAGCTAAAATTTCTATAATTAAAATTAGCTCTATAACTCTAGATTAGAGATCTATATTAGATATCTTGATTCAAGATATTAAGTAGTTTGTTTTAGGACTGACCAAATTCTATTTTCTAGATGAATGATTTTCTAAGAAAATCATTCAATGATCTCTATATAGAGATATATGTATATCTTTACATCTATCTATTGTAAGAAAAATATATATTTTATAGCAGTAACCATTATAGAAGAAGTATTGACTGAGCGATTCAAAGGCTGTTTTAAACTAAATAGAAGATAGAGAATCTCAATCTAGCAACTAATACTGATATATTGTTCTAGATGCTCTAGAATCCAGAAATTTGTTATTTATACCAATAGTATTTTTTGTTAAACGAAATAAGCTTTCTAATGAAAATAGATGATTTTTCACTTGAAAAATTGCTACGTTAGAATAACGACTATAGTTTATTTAAAAGCTATTAGTACGACATCTAAGCTTTAGATGATAACCTTTCATTTTATTATTACTCAAGGAGGCAGGAGGCGCGCATGTCCGCTGTACAAAAGGAAGTGATTAAATATATTTCTGATGATCATGATGACGATCCACAGGAAACGATTGAATGGCTTGAAGCGCTTAGTGGTGTTATCTCATATGTTGGTGCTAAACGTGCTCACTTTTTAATAGAAAAACAAATTGAATTTGTACGTTTGCGTGGTGAGCATCTTCATTTTTCCTTAAATACACCATATATAAACACAATTCCGCCTGAAGCACAGATTCAGATTCCTGGAGATCAGGATATTGAGCGTACAATTCGTTCGTACACTCGATGGAACGCTCTTGCGATGGTGCTTCGTGCAGGTAAGAACACGAACGTCGGTGGCCATATTGCATCATTTTCATCAGCCGCTACACTGTATGATATAGGATTTAACCATTTCTGGCATGCTCCATCTGATACGCATGGTGGCGACCTTATATTCATACAGGGTCATTCATCACCTGGAGCATACTCTCGTGCGTTTTTACTCGGACGATTATCAGAAGAACAGTTAGATAATTTCCGTCAGGAGATTAATGGTAATGGGATTTCGTCATATCCACATCCATGGCTGATGCCGGATTTCTGGCAGTTTCCAACCGTGTCAATGGGTCTTGGGCCAATCATGGCGATCTATCAGGCACGCTTCATGAAATATTTAGAGTTACGTGGTATTGTAAAAACTTCTGGGAGAAAAGTATGGGCCTTCCTTGGAGACGGTGAAACCGATGAACCTGAATCAATCGGCTCAATTGGAATGGCAAGTCGTGAAAAATTAGATAATCTAATATTCGTGATCAATTGCAATCTACAGCGCCTTGATGGACCAGTTCGGGGAAATGGAAAGATCATTCAAGAACTTGAATCAGAATTCAGAGGAAGCGGTTGGAATGTAATTAAGGTAATTTGGGGTAGTCGTTGGGATGAGCTGTTCGCTCGTGATAAATCTGGAAGATTAATGCATCGAATGATGGAAGTTGTTGATGGGGAATATCAGACATACAGATCAGAATCTGGTGCATACATACGCAAGCATTTCTTTAATACACCGGAACTAAAGGCACTTGTCTCAGACTGGTCTGATGATGATATTTGGAACCTAAACCGGGGCGGCCACGATCCACATAAAATTTATGCAGCATTCCATGAGGCGTGCAAAAAAAAGGATGTGCCGACACTAATTCTAGCAAAGACCATTAAGGGTTATGGAATGGGAGAATCAGGTCAAGCTATGAACATCACCCACCAGCAGAAGAAACTTCCAGTCTATCAACTAAAGAAGTTCCGTGATCAGTTCTGTTTACCAATTTCTGACGATGATATTGAGTCCATACCCTATCTGAAATTTGATGAAAACTCAAAGGAGCTTAAATATATGCGCAAGAGGCGCATGGATCTTGGTGGATATTTACCCCAGCGTCGTCAGAAGGCTTCCGAATCACTTTTAGTACCGGAACTCTCAGCGTTCGATACAGTATTAAAGGGTACAGGAGAAGGTCGAAAGATTTCGACAACAATGATATTTGTTAGGATTCTAAACATCCTCCTAAAGGATAAGGTACTTGGAAATCGCATTGTACCAATTGTACCAGATGAATCACGAACTTTCGGGATGGAAAGTCTATTCCGACAGATTGGAATCTGGAACCAGGAAGGTCAGAAGTACTTACCTGAAGATTCGGATCAGTTGATGTTCTATAAGGAATTAAAAACTGGACAGATTATTCAGGAGGGAATTAACGAAGCTGGCGGAATGTGTGATTGGATTGCAGCAGCTACATCATATTCGACGCACGGGAAAATAATGGTTCCATTCTATATCTTTTATTCGATGTTCGGCTTTCAAAGAGTTGGTGATCTCGCTTGGGCTGCAGGAGATATGCGTTCTCGTGGTTTTTTACTTGGTGCTACTGCAGGCAGAACAACCCTAAACGGCGAAGGATTGCAGCATGAAGATGGACACTCATTGCTTTGGGCATCATCAGTTCCAAACTGTGCAAGCTACGATCCAACTTTCGGATATGAGCTTGCAGTAATCATTCAGAATGGGTTAATTCGAATGGTGCAGAATCAGGAAGATTTATATTACTACATTACAGTGATGAATGAAAACTATGAACATCCAGTAATTCCGCAGGATATACACGTGGTTGAAAATATTATTAAAGGAATGTATGCCTTCCAGAAGACTGATAATGATCAGTTGCCATGTGTACAACTGCTTGGCTCAGGTGCGATATTTAATGAAGTTATTGCTGCAGCTAAACTTCTGAAAAATGATTGGGGTATTGTCTCTAATTTATGGAGCGTGCCAAGCTTCACAGAGCTTGCTCGAGAAGGTCATGAAATTGAGCGATGGAACATGCTTCATCCAACTGATGAACAGCGTTTATCGCATGTGCAGAAATGCCTAAAAGATACACGTGGTCCAGTTATTGCTTCAAGTGATTATGTTCGCGCACTCATTGACCAGATACGAGGACAAATAGATCGAAGATTCGTCGTACTCGGTACTGATGGATATGGTCGCTCAGATACTCGAGAGAATCTTCGTAATTTCTTTGAAGTAGATCGTTACTGGATTACTGTAGCTGCAATGAAGGCACTCGCTGATGAAGGGACAATTAATCACAATATCGTTTCCAGCGCACTCGTTAAGTATGCGCTTGAATCGTCGAAGCCCAATCCAATGACGATTTAATCTCCTCATCCTTCCCTATAAAAATAAATGGATGACCTATAACAAATAGATGACCTATAACATCGGGATCCGTCGAGTAATTAAGAGGGGATATATGAAAATATGAGTCAAGCAATTGAAGTAAAGGTACCAGATATTGGCGTATATAAAGATGTACCTGTTATTGAAATTTTTGTGAAAGTGGGAGATAAGGTCGAGGTTGAGCAGTCACTGATCACGCTTGAATCTGATAAGGCAACAATAGACATTCCAAGTCCAGTATCTGGAGTCGTTAAGAAAGTGAATACGAAGGTTGGTGATATGGTATCTGAAGGTTCACTGGTTGTTCTGTTAGAGCCTAATTTTAATGATATACCACTAACATCTTCAGTATCAGTCATTGCTGCTACTAATGATTCAACTCAGACAGCTTCTCTATCAGAAGAGGTCTCTCCTATACATACTAATGAATATTGCTCAAGCTATGCATCGCCATCTGTGCGTAAGTTTGCTCGTGAACTTGGTATTAACATATCGAATATACGTGGAACTGGTCCTAA
Source organism: Burkholderia sp. (assembly GCA_032470235.1). Lineage (GTDB taxonomy): Bacteria > Pseudomonadota > Gammaproteobacteria > Burkholderiales > Burkholderiaceae > Burkholderia. Next base: position 101,043 of record JAVHYW010000003.1, on the reverse strand, counting down.
GGGTCGTATAATAAAGGAAGATGTGACTTCATTAGTTAAGACTACTACCTCAATTAAGAGTGAGCTGAATTTACCTCCATGGCCAAATATAGATTTTTCGAAATTTGGATCGTTCGAATTGAAACCATTATCTCGGATAAAAAGGATCTCTGGTGCAAATCTACATCGCAACTGGGTGATGATTCCACATATTACGAATAATGATAATGCAGATGTTACTGATCTTGAAGAATTACGTATTCAACTTAATAAGGAATATGTAAGCGTAGGTGTTAAATTTACGATGCTCACTTTTACAATTATGGCAGTTGTCTCAGCATTAAAGAAATTTCCAATATTTAATGCAAGTCTTGATAAAGACAATCTTATATTAAAGAACTATTATCATATTGGGTTCGCTGTTGATACACCAAATGGACTTACCGTACCGGTAATCTTGGATGTGAATAAGAAGGGGCTTATAGATATTGCAAAAGAAATAGTTGAGCTATCAAAAGCCACACGCGAAGGGAAGCTAAAATATGATCAGATGCAAGGTGGGTGTTTCTCGATTTCGTCTATCGGTGGAATTGGTGGAGCTCACTTCACGCCTATTATTAATGCACCTGAAGTAGCTATTCTTGGAATATCAAGGAGTGTAATGAAGCCAACTTGGGATGGAAAACAGTTTGTACCACGATTAATTATGCCACTTTCTCTTTCTTATGACCATAGAGTGATTGATGGTGCTGAAGCAGCTAAATTTAACGCTTATCTTGTAGAAATACTCTCTGATTTCCGTCGTGTAAACCTTTAATATTTAAAATGTGTACAAGTAGGTTATCTAGTCACTTTTTGTAAAAATCTTTAGAAGATGTCTGAAATATAAATTCAGATACTCAGCTTAACAGTTTTATATGTGTTTCACAGTTGACTAATTAATCAATGAATTCTTGTACATCGCATATATTCTTCTATATCTATAATATCTGTTATCATTTTCTAATGAAATAGGATTTAACGATAAGCGCTTAATGCATGCGGAAGTTTTCTTATTCTCTGAATCTCTGATATTCTTAGATAAATTTTCCACTGTTAATCTTTTGTTTCCTTATATTCAGACCTGCCAATTTATATCACTGGAGTCGATAACAATGTATCAGAAAAATATTAAGACTCCTGGAGTCGGCGATAGAATTATTGTTAATAAAGATTTCTCACTCACCGTACCTGATCATCCAATCATTCCGTATATTGAAGGTGATGGTATAGGATACGATATTACTCCGGTAATGCTAAGAGTCGTTGATGCAGCGGTTATGCGTACTTATAAAGAGAAGCGAAAAATACACTGGATGGAGATTTATGCCGGCGAGAAGGCTACAAAGGTATATGGCCCAGATATTTGGTTACCAGATGAAACTTTACAGGCGTTAAAGGAATATGTAGTATCAATCAAAGGACCACTAACTACACCAGTTGGCGGTGGAATTAGATCACTCAATGTCTCCTTGCGCCAGGAGCTCGATCTGTACGTATGTTTGCGTCCTATTCGATATTTCAATGGCGTACCATCGCCTGTACGCGAACCGCATAAGATTAACATGGTGATTTTTCGTGAAAATTCTGAAGATATTTATTCTGGAATCGAGTGGTCAGCAAAATCTGAGCAGGCGAAGAAAATTATCAATTTTATGCAAGATGAAATGGGTGTAAAGAAGATCAGATTTCCTGAAACATCTGGAGTTGGTATTAAGGTTATATCTATTGAAGGTACTGAGCGTCTCGTTCGTAAAGCAATACAATATGCAATTGATACAGATAGAAAATCGGTTACCCTTGTTCATAAGGGTAACATCATGAAATTTACAGAAGGTCTATTTCGTGACGTTGGTTATACACTTGCGAAAAAGGAATTCGGTGGTAAGTTAATCGATGATGGTCCTTATATGCATGTAAAGAATCCAAAAACAGGTAGAAATATTATAATTAAAGATTCGATCGCCGATGCTTTTTTACAGCAAATCTTATTACGTCCAGTTGAATATGACGTAATTGCCACATTAAATCTAAACGGCGATTATATTTCTGATGCTCTCGCTGCACAGGTAGGTGGGATTGGTATCGCACCAGGTGCAAATTTATCAAATTCAGTCGCAATGTTCGAAGCAACACACGGTACTGCTTTAAAATATGCAGGTAAGAATTATGTTAACCCAGGATCTGAAATTCTTTCTGCAGAAATGATGCTTCGTCATCTTGGGTGGATTGAGGCTGCTGATATAATAATCTCTGCAATGGAGAAGTCTATTTTACAAAAACGCGTTACATACGACTTTGCACGCTTAATGTGTGGTGCAACGCAGGTTTCATGCTCTGGATTTGGCGATATTTTAATTGAAAATATGCAATAAAATTAAAAGTAGATCGGGGGAGGGACAGTTACCTTCCATCCATCCCCTATTAATAATATTATTATACTGCTTGGATATTTGATGCCTGCTTTCCTTTCGAACCTTGGACGATTTCAAAACTTACTTTCTGACCTTCCTTCAGAGTTTTAAAGCCCTGCATATTGATTGCTGAAAAATGCACAAATAAATCCTCACCCCCTTCTTCTGGAGTAATGAAGCCAAAACCCTTTGCGTCGCTGAACCACTTAACGATACCAGTTGCCATACCTAACATCCTATAAATACAAACTATTACTCATCTAGATTTTTTTAAATTTACTTAATATAAGTAGATTTAAAATCTCAAGACTAATTTTTGTTCTTTTTTAACTAGAAAAAACTATAGAAAGATCTATTAAAACATTTTAATATCTTTCTATAAATATTATTTTAACGCTATTACATACAACATTATCCTACATAGACCCCTCCTCAGAGTACACTGATAATTTTTAATAAGGTTTATATTACTGGATATGTAATAAAGATAAATAACTCTCAAAGAGAATATTGATATATTGAATTATATCCTATATTTAGAGCTAAATGTCAAGAATTTCTTAGTTTCTAAGGAAAATTGAATATAATACTAGATATAGGTAATCCTATTACTTACAGATTTATATTATCTAATAGCTCTTATAATCGGTCTAATAAGATAAAAAAATAAATTTTAAAGTTGATCAAGTAAGTAATAGAGTAAATGCTAAATTAAGATATTTAAGTAAAATTTGTCGTTTTTAGCAACAACCTGTACTCCCGAATCCTCCTGTACTTCGTTCACTTTCAGAAAATTGGTTAACAATATTAAACTGTACCTGAACTATTGGAACAATTACAAGTTGTGCTAAACGCTCAAACTGGTTTAACATAAATGTTATCTGACCACGGTTCCATATAGAAATCATTAGTTCACCTTGGTAGTCTGAGTCGATAAGGCCTACTAGATTTCCTAGAACAATTCCGTGTTTATGCCCGAGACCAGATCGTGGCAGGATAAGTCCTGCATATTCTGGGGTCGCAATATGGATGGCAAGACCCGTTGATACGAGTATCGTAGTATTCGGTTTAATCTTTATCGAGGTATCTATACACGCTCTTAAATCAAGACCAGCGCTTCCACACGTAGCATATTTTGGAAGATAGTTACATATTCGTGCATCAAGAATCTTAAGTTCAAACTTTATTTTTTTCATTTTTATAGATTTTCTTCATTCTCAGATGAGCAATATTATTAGTTAACCGCGCCTAGATATCCAGCAATGATCATCTGTATGTAGCGTATGTTTGATCTATAAGATAGTCTTGAGGATATCTAGATTCTTATATGAACATAAAACATATGTTTATAGACTTAGAGGATAAACCCGAAGTTACACGGTATTATAGAGGAGATGGGGGAGGGGGAATAAACACCTAAGTCTTTCTTCTAAACGTTAATAAACGAGTAATTAATATTTTAATTAGAAGGTAGTACCTGATCTTCCTTAGTCTTGTTTAGTAAACTTATAAGCATAATAAAACAAGATAGATTTTGATTATCAAATTACATTTACGCAACGTAATTCTCTATAGAGAAGCAGTATTACTCCAAGCGTAATAGAAGAATCAGCAAAATTAAATGCTGGCCAATGCCACAAACCGATATGCACATCTAGAAAATCTATTACGTAACCATATGTAATACGATTAATTATGTTACCCAGTGCACCACCTAGAATTAGAGCAAGTGATAAACTTAAAAAGTGTTCTTGAATATGTTTTTTTAAAGAAAAACATATTAAAGCGATCAATATAATTCCGATTGCTATAAGCGCTAAGTTCTGCCAGAAACCAGCTTTCTCTAGGAAACCAAAAGCAGCGCCGCGATTATGTACGAGTACAAGATTTAGGAAAGAAGTCAGTATGTACTGCGTATCATATGTGAGTTTCTTTGTGATTAGAATCTTAGAGAACTGATCGAACATCACAATAATCAACGATAAGCTAAACCTTAGTATAAGCATACTATTTTTTGCATTACAGCTAAATTTCATTTAAGTTCTCGCTATTTTAGGCCGCGTTTCGGATTTCACCATTTTTAAATAAATTTAAAATACAGCGACCACACAGTGCTGGATGATCGGATTTAGTCCCAACATCATTTCGATGATGCCAGCAGCGCTCACATTTTAAATACTTCGAAACGGTAATATCAATACCTTCATGTTCTTCATTCTCGACCTTCACAACTATTGCAGAAGATGTGATCAGTACAAATTTCAGGTCATCACAAAGGCTGGAGAGCGCGTCATAGTATGCTCCGCTCGAACGTATAGTTACCTCAGCTTGCAGTGATGATCCAATTTGATTTACAGAACGTGCTTCTTCTAATGCCTTCATCACATCGTTTCGTACTTTACGTAGTATAGTCCACTTGTTAATTAGTACGTTTCCTGCTTTAATTTCTGGATACTTATAATATATTTCTGTAAAAATTGTATCGGTATCAGGCTGGAATATCTTCCATGCTTCCTCAGATGTAAAGGAAAGAAATGGAGCGAGGATACGAAGTAGCCCATGTGTTAGATGATATAGGGCAGTTTGTGCAGAGCGACGAGCTCTCGAACCAATAGCGCTTGTATACAGACGATCTTTTAGGATATCTAAATAGAAGGCACCAAGTTCTTCAGAACAGTACGCATGTAATTTCGAGACAATTGAATGGAATTCATACTTTTCATAGTGAACAAGCAATTCATTCTGTAGATTAGAAGAAAATGCAACTGCATAGCGGTCGATTTCAAGCCATTCATTAGTATGCAGCGCATGTTTTCTAGCATCGAAGTCTGATAAATTTACGAGCAGGAAGCGTAGTGTGTTTCGAATCCGTCGATAGCATTCTGTCACACGTTTTAGTATTTCTTCAGAGATAGTTAATTCATTTGAATAGTCAGTTGATGCAATCCATAATCGGATTATTTCTGCGCCGAGCCGGTTCGCAACTTCGTTTGGATCAATCCCATTGCAAAGAGATTTACTCATCTTGTAACCTTTACCATCAACGGTAAATCCATGAGTCAATATTCCTTTATACGGCGCTTGACCATCGAGTATCGCTGCTGTTAGAAGCGATGAATGAAACCAACCTCTATGCTGATCTGAGCCCTCTAAATATAGATCAGCGGGAAATTTTAGGTCCTGTATATGAGAGTAGCGCAGGACATGCCAATGTGTTGTTCCAGAATCGAACCATACGTCAAGCGTGTCATAGTTTTTCTCATATAGATTTGCATCTTCACCGATTAACTCACGTGGATCAAGGGTCTGCCACGCTTCGATGCCGAACTTTTCAACACGCTGCGCTACAAATTCAAGAAGCTCTAGTGTTCGAGGATGTGGTTCTCCTGTTTCCTTATGTATGAAGAATGCCATTGGGACACCCCAATGTCTCTGGCGCGATAGTGTCCAGTCTGGTCGATTTTCGATCATGCTGAATAGCTGCTTCTTACCACAAGATGGATAAAATACTATCTTATCAAGCATTTTAAGTGCAGTGCGACGCAGCGTCTGTCCGCCATCTTTTGGACTTAGATCAATCCCTATGAACCACTGCAAAGTCGCGCGGTAGATAATTGGTGTCTTGTGTCGCCAGCAGTGCATATAGCTATGTGTATATTTCTCGCTATATAGTAGAGAACCTACTGAGTGTAGCTCATCAATAATTTTTTGATTTGCGTCCCAAATTTTGAGCCCACCAAATAGAGGTAGCGAATTGATATAGTATCCGTTACCCATAACTGGGTTAATGATACAGATATCCTTTATCCCATTTTCCTTGCACGATTGAAAATCCTTGACACCGTAAGCTGGAGATGAATGAACTATTCCTGTTCCTGTTTCAGTTGTTACGTAATCGCTAAGATATACTGGAGAAATGCGCCTATAGCCTGGATTCGAAGATGCGAGCGCATGATAAAATTTTAGATTTTTAAGAAATTCACCACGCGTTATTGCAATAACTGTTCCAGTAAGCGCGAAATTATTCATACAGATACTAATACGATCCTTGGCGAGGATCAACAGCCCTAACTTAGTATCGACGAGTGCATAGACTATATCAGGATGAACATTTAGAGCCTGATTTGCTGGTATAGTCCATGGCGTCGTAGTCCAGATTACAATACCACCAGAGGTTTTTGGAAGCGAGGGTAGGCCGAACGCATAGGCAGTTTCCTTTGGTTCAGCAAAAGTAAACAGAACGTAGATCGCTGGATCAGTACGATCCTTATATTCGATTTCGGCTTCGGCAAGCGCAGAATTACAATCAAAGCACCAGTTTACTGGTTTTAGTGCGCGATATAAATAACCCTTCTCAAATATTTTACTAAGCGCACGTATTTCTCCCGCCTCGTTCATAAAATTCATAGTCTTGTATGGGTTTTCCCAATCACCAAGAACACCAAGACGTTTAAAGCTAGCCTTCTGTTTTTCGATCTGTTCGATTGTGTAGGCACGTGCCTTCTTTTGTATCTCAGTAACTGGAAGAGACTTACCAAATTGCTTCTCAATTTGGATCTCTATCGGCATCCCATGGCAATCCCAGCCAGGTACGTAAGGTGCATCGAAACCGGCCATATTTCGTGATTTTATAACAATGTCTTTTAAAATCTTATTGACCGCATGACCAAGATGTATGTCACCATTCGCATATGGTGGTCCGTCATGTAAAATAAACTTTGGTCGACCTTTACTTGCCGAGCGAATTTTATCGTATATTTTTCGAGCTTCCCAAGCCTCAACCCACTCAGGCTCTCTTTTAGAGAGATTTCCGCGCATTGGGAAAGGTGTATCGAGAAGATTAACCTTATACTTGATCTTCGATTTCAAATTGATTTTCTTTTTATTGATCATTATAGATATATAATTCGCTCTCAAATCAGAAAACGCTTTCAAGTTTTAAGCCGCACATTTAATTAGCTCGATAAAAATTAGAATTCTTGAATTACAAGTACAAAACTAATAACATCCATTTCAAAAATATGATCAGCTAAATAATCATGTCATCCTAGTTAGGATGAGAAGGAGATCACCTTAGAGCTATTTTTTGAGAAATTTAGTAGTTTTTAGCATGTTCAGCTAAGTATTTACGCGCAATTTCTGTATCACGTGAGATTGCACGTGATAGAGTTTCTAGATCATTAAATTTTTCCCCGTCACGTAATTTTTTTAGGAATTCTATACGCACAACCTTGCCATATGCATTACCGTTCCAGTCAAGAAGATGCGTTTCAAGTAATATATTACTTGAATCTTCGACTGTAGGTCGTAACCCGAGGCTAGCGACGCCTGGTAAAGGCTGATTATCTACAAGATTATGAACCTGAACGACGAAGACGCCAGTAAGTGCTAGTCGTTTGTGAGTAATCCGTATATTTATTGTTGGGAAACCTAGATTACGACCGAGCTTTAGCCCGTGTGAGACGTGTCCACTAATTGTATAACAATGACCAAGCGCTATAGCAGTCGCATCGAGATCACCATTTTCCAGAGATTCTCGTATACTAGAACTTGAAATTCGTCGACCATTCGAGTCCATAAATGAATTCATTTGTTCAACTTCGAAACCGTATTGTTTTCCAGAAATCTTCAGCGTATCAAACGTACCCTTGCGATTTGCTCCGTATAGGAAATCATCACCTATGATTATCCATCGAGCCTGCAAACTATTTACAATTTCATTCTCGACGAAATCTTTCGGTAATTGATTCGCAAATTTCTTATTAAAATGCTTGATGATAACACGGTCAACGCCATGAAAATGTAGAGCTTCAAGCTTGTCACGAAGCGTCGAGATTCGTGCCGGAGCAGCCTCTTTATTGAAGAATTCACGTGGGTGTGGCTCAAAAGTCATTACGCAAACCTCAAGTCCATATGCGTTAGAAGCTGCACGTACACGTTTAAGTAACTCCTGGTGACCGCGATGAACACCGTCAAAATTTCCTATTGTTAGAACACATGGAATACGGTTTTTTAGAGTTGGAATGCCACGGAAAATTTTCACGAAATAATAATGATAGTAAATACGATCGACAATAACTATGGAAAAAATTAGTATTGTTAGAGAATATAGAAAATTATAAACTCTTCAAATCTAATAGCTTCAATTTATAAATCTAGTGAAAAATCTTGTTATCCTAATTTCTGGCCAAGGTAGTAACATGAAAGCAATCATTAAAGCAGCTGCTAAGGAGCAATGGCCAGCTCGCATCACTGCTGTGATTTCTAATCGACCAAACGCAGCTGGACTTAAATATGCCGAATCTTTAAAGATTAGAGCATCAGTCGTTGATCATCAGTTATTCGATGATCGAAATGCGTTTGACGAAGCTCTTGCAAACGAAATCGACCGCTTTGGTGCTGATCTTATAATTCTTGCAGGTTTTATTCGAATTCTAACGCCAACCTTTGTTAGACGCTATGAAAGAAAAATTTTAAATATTCATCCATCATTGCTACCTAGTTTCAAGGGAATTAATACTCATCAGAGGGTGCTCGATGCGGGTGTTGTGATACATGGTGCAACCGTCCATTTTATAAATTCTAAACTTGACAGCGGAGCGATTATTGCACAAGGTGCTATTCCTGTTCAAATAGGAGATGACGCGAACACTCTTGCAAAAAGGGTACTTGCTGTCGAACATAATCTATATCCATTGGTAATACGATGGTTTGTCAATAATAATCTCCATTTTGATGGAACTCGTGTTTCAGTGCCAAAAAATGAACGTAGATGGATTTTCTCAGAGAAATAATTCATAAGAATTCATAAAAAAGCCTTATAAAAAATATAGTTTCTAACTATTTTAGTTTCCTATTTCTACGACTCAATTATCTGAGGATAGTTCAGATTAAAAATCATTGCAAGTTCTGTATATCTCTTAAAAACTGATCAATGAAACTGATCAATGATTATTAAAAGTATGCATAATTTCCAATCGATTAAGATTTTAGTACTGTGTTTTATACAGTAAATGCTATCTATTAGGTAGAGAGGTATGTTTTACAAGTATATTTTATCTATTAAATAGAAGAAAATAAGTTATAGGTTAATAACCTAGAATAAGATTAGAAATAAGTATTAAAATTTTCCTTCTTTATGGGGGGAATAAAAGAAGGAATCAACGATTAAGCTAGTTGAATATGATCAACCGGCTGGAAAATACTATAAAATTAGCTATGCGTTAGCAAGAATATCTAATAATAGGTTATCCGACTTAGACTGCGCTACGCTGAAGAAAAAAGATTAAGGTACTACTTATACAAAAGAATGCAGTATTAGTTGTACATTATTATGTTGATCCAGAACTTCAGATACTTGCAGATGAAACGGGTAGTTGCGTAGCTAATTCTCTAGAATTAGCACGTTTCGGTCGTGAACACGATGCTCATACACTTGTTGTTACTGGTGTACGATTCATGTATGAAACTGCAAAGATTCTCAGTCCAGATAAACGTATTCTAATACCAGATTTCGATGAAGTATGTTCACTCGATCTCGGTTGCCCAGTAGATAAATTTTCTATATTCTGTAATAAGTATCCAGATCGTAAGGTTTATTGTATATGCAAATATAAGCGCAGCTGTGAAAGCACAGGCTGACTGGATGGTTACATTATCTATCAGAATTGAAATGGTCGCTGATCTTCATGCTCGATGTGAAAAGATTATTGAGTGCCGGATCGGCATTTTTGGTAGCTATATTCAGCGAAGAACTGGACCAGATATGCTGATGTGGCAAGATTCTTATATTGTGCATGACGAATTTAAGAGTATCGAACTTAAACTTATGGATACTCAATATCCAGATGTTAAGGTACTTGTACATCTAGAATCACCAGAGTCTGTTATCTAGTTAGCGGACGTTATTGATTCTACAACACAATTGATTAATGCAGCTAAATTACTTGATGCAAAGAAATTTATTCTTGCAACCAATCTTGGAATTTTATATAAAATTAGAATTGTCGCGCCAAATAAAACATTTATTGAGGCACCGACAGGTGGTAATAGTGCACCTGTAAACCTGTGCACATTGTCCTTGGATAGCAAGGAATAGCCTAAAAAATGTTGCTGATTCTCTTGAGTACGGTCATCATGAAGTTTTCGTTGATCCAACGATCGCAGTACGCGCGCTAGATTGCTAATCGATAGAATGCTGAATTTCGCTGCTGTACATAAGTAATGCGTGAAGGCAAGCGGTGATTTAGAACTTGATAAGAAGCTGTTCTAGAGTGTAGGTCCAGCATAATAATAAAGAACATTATGTCTTCTACATTATATGATGTAATTCGAGAGGAGTACGGTGCGGTTCTTAATCAAGAAATTGCATTTAATGTTGCTCTTGCTATTACTGTGAGGATATCGGAAATTGTGATCAGACCGGATATTTTATTGCAGAGTATGAGCATTGCTATGGCATATCTATGGCATATATTCTCGTACGAGAAAAAGCAGTATTCTGCGGTATACCATGGTTTAATAAGGTGATGTATACACTAGATTAATCAATATACACTGTGGAGATATTGTAAAGGAGACTGGATGAATGGCAGATTCCGTTGTCTGCGAACTTGAAGGCCAAGCTCGCGCATTATTAACCACTGAGCGGAGCTGTCTTAATTTTCTACAATTATTATCTGGTGTTGCAACTACGACTGCCCGTTACATTAATAGGATAAAAAGGTACACGCGCGATTATATTTGGTACATGCGACACTACCTGGCCTTCGTCTCGCGCAGAAGTATGCGATACAAGCTGGTGGGGTAGTAGTACGAATCAGCGTTTGGCACCATACGGATGGTATCCTAATTAAAGAGAACAACATTACAGCTTCTAGTAGAATAAAAAAGTACTTGATACTGCATTTTCTCTGAACTCTGGCTTGCCTATACAACTTGAGGTTGAAGCGCTTGAACGGCTTGACATAGCTCTGACGAATGGAGTGGAATCAGTTTTTCTTGATAATTTTAAGTTTGAGATGATACGAGATGCAGTACATTATGTCTCAGGTACTCATACACTTCTTGAGGTATTCTGGTAGTGTCAATTTTTACATAGTCCGCATGATTGTAGAAACTGGTGTTGACCGGATCTCAATCGGTGTACTAACAAAAGATGTACACACGATAAATTATTCAATGCGAATTGTTTCTAACTGACTAGTACTATTTCTTTAAATAATTTTTCTCAAAATCGATCCTATAAATTCGATCCTACAAATTAAGTTAGATAATTTCTCTTTCTAGTTATAGTTTTGTCCTAAGAGATTTCTAGGCGGTATAAATAAGGTTGGCATTCCTTTTGGGAAGGAGTTTGGCCAATCTATGGGCTATAAGTAGCCTACGGCTTTCACAGCGTGATTGTGTACTTTTTACGATTAAGAGAGAAATATCAATAAGATTACGCAACTTAAGTAGATCTCGACTTATACGAAAGTTCTCGTAGAATTCATGGATTTCATCGCGAAGAAGTAAAAGTCTATTCATAGCGCGTTTAAGGTATTTATCAGTGCACACGATTCCAACGTAGTTCCACATCAATCGCCTTAGCTCATCCCAGATATGAGCAACAACAACTTCCTCTCTGAATCCGATACTCGGCTTTCATCCCGCTCTGGAACCGGTGTATAGTATGTATCGGCACTAGATCCAATAGTTTCTATAGCTTCTGTAGCCGAACGGCCAATTACTAAACATTCAAGCAACGAATTACTCGCGAGCCGGTTTGTACCGTGAAGGCCAGTACATTACGTTTCACCGACAGAATAAAGGCTTAAAATATCTGTTCTCCTAGAAAGATCGGTAATAATGCCACCACATGTATAGTGCGCAACTGGTACGACGGGGATCGGTTCTTTTCCGATATTAATTCCAAATTCAAGATAATGTTTATAGATTGTTGGGAAGTGCTTTCATAGAAATACTTCTGATTTATAACTAATATCAAGATATACATAATCAATCCCGCGCTTCTTGATTTCAAGATCAATCGCGAGCGCGACAATGTCGCATGGTGCTAATTTTGAACGGTCATCATGCTCAGATATAAATTGCCTTCCATCTGGAAGCTTTAGTAATCCTCTTTAGCCTCTTACTGCCTCGGAAATTAGGAAAGATTTCGCATACGGATGAAATAGACAAGTCGGATGAAACTGGATAAAATTCCCCATATTTGTAACACGGCAACCCGCTCACCACGCCATTGCGATATCATCTCACCGGTCGATGTATCTGGATTAGTTGTATGCACAAATAGGCTTTACTTGCTCCGCCTGTTGCAATCACGGTATTGTTGTGCTTCGATCGCGTTTGTATAACCACAATTTACGTCATATACGTAAAGTCCATGGCAGCGGCAACCAGGTAGACCTAACCGGTATGATTTAATTAAACCATATCGCATGGTGATTCTCAAAGACTGTTATATTCGAATAATGACACGTATACGTTCTAATAATATTTAGAGGACCGTATAACCTCCCCCCTTTCATATCAGCAGAATGGGATGATGCGTCGGTGACTATGTCCACCTTTTTGGTTTATATGGAATCCAAGCTTAGTATCTTTTCCTTTTGTAAAGGAAACTACTTGTGAAATAAGCTATTTAACTACTTCTTTGCTATTGTGGATCACATAGCGGGTTACTAATTCATTACAGAGATCACAACCTGCGATCAGCGTATCACCAATATGATTCTCTATATTATTTTTAGGATCAAGTACTGCTGCAATTCCTCACTGTGCATTATCACTTGCACTTTCCATTATGGAACGTTTTTTGATTAATGCAATTCTTGGTTTTTAATGTAGATTAAGTGCAACTGATAGGCCTACAAGACCACCACCGACGATTACTACGTAAAAATTCATTCTAGGGATCTCATATCTCCTTGCTACTCAATATATAAATTGCTCTAGTCAGCCTTACATGGTATCAAAAGATAAAATGCAAGAAAGAGGATATATTTATATTATTGAGGTATTGATGGACAAAACAGAGATCATTACAGAGATCATTACTTAATCTTGGTTTCTTTATATGTAACGTGCTTTCTGGCAACTGGATCAAACTTTATAATCTCGATTTTCTGGGGTATATTACGCTTGTTTTTCGTAGTGGTATAGAAGTGACCTGTTCCAGCAGTTGATTCTAGCTTAATCTTGTCTCTACCGCTCTTTGACATATATAATTATGCTCCTAAGCTCTATTTAAGATTTTTCACGTATACATTTTATGCGTGAATAAAGATCTGCACGTACGGAATCGATTCCATTCTTATCAAGCAAGCGTAAGCCTGCATTTGAAATACGTAAACGCACCCAACGATTCTCGCTTTCAACAAAGAATCGGCGATTCTGTAAATTTGGAAGAAAACGACGTTTAGTCTTATTGTTTGCATGGGAAACACTATTTCCACTCATAGGTGCCTTCCCAGTTATTTGGCATATACGTGCCATTAGTATTACCTCTCTATTTTTCTAAACTTCCATTATCCTATACCTGATAGGTTTTTGAGTATTTATATGATATATGAACAGTATATATATAGTATTTTTATACTTAGTAAGTATAGAGTTCTTTACTCTACCTAAAATGTAAAATTAGATAGGAAACGAAGACATATTTCTATTTTAGCAAAAATTCAAGAGAGTTAAATTTTTTTTTAAAAATTTAAAACAATTAAACTCTTTTAAAATTAGTATTTAGAAGTTATTCTGACAAGAGGTTTGTCATATATTTTCCGTAGAAAGTGTTAAGGTAATTTTTATACTTAAAATACTGAGAAACTACTTGAAATACTAGAATTTAATACACGGGATTTCTGAGAGAAATCATATAGAGAATATATCTATATTATTTCTATTTTTTTATCTATTTTCAGATTAGATATTTACTTTCAAGGTAAAATTATTATGATTTTACTGCTATGAGCCACACAGATTCTATACATCTAAATTCTACTACAGATACCAAGATATTACTGGCACAGCCCCGTGGTTTCTGCGCAGGTGTCCATCGTGCAATCGAGATTGTTCATCGTGCGATTGCGATATTTGGCGCTCCAATTTACGTATGTCACGAAATTGTTCATAATAAATACGTAGTAAAAAATCTACACGAGCAAGGTGCAATATTTATTGAGAAACTTGATGAGGTACCGATCGGAAATGTACTGATCTTTAGTGCGCACGGCGTTTCAAAGAAAGTTCGTCAAGAGGCATATGCGCGCGGACTGCGTATTTATGATGCAACTTGTCCACTTGTTACAAAAGTACATAGCGAAGTTCAGAAAATGCATCAGGAAGAATTTGATATTGTAATGATCGGCCACAAAGGCCATCCAGAAGTTGAAGGCACGATGGGTCAAGTCGATCTTGGTATACATCTTGTAGAAAATATTGAAGATGTCAATAATCTCGAATTATCGGATCCAGCACGCGTCGCGTTTGTTACTCAAACTACACTATCCGTTGATGATGCTACCGAGATTACCTCGGCATTAAAATATAAGTATCCAGACATTCGCGAGCCAAAGAAACAGGATATTTGCTATGCAACACAGAATCGGCAGGACGCCGTGAAGATAATGGCAGCACAGTGTGATGTTGTAATTGTCGTTGGCAGTCCAAACAGTTCGAATTCAAACCGTCTATGCGAAGTTGCTAAAAAACAAGGTATTGCTTCTTATATGGTTGACTCACCTGATCAAATTAATCCAGAATGGATCGCTAAAAAGTATGGGATTGGCGTAACGGCTGGTGCATCAGCACCGGAAGTGCTTGCGCAGGCAGTAGTCAAACGGTTACGTGAATTTACTATGTGTAATATTCTCCTGCTTGATGGTATAGAGGAGGAAATATCATTTCCGTTACCATATGGACTAAGTATCTCCTCTCTCCAGAAGGGATATAATGATAGCAAGTGGTATAAAACTTATCTTGAATCTGATGATATATCGTCGGCATTAGATTGAGAATAAAGTAATTCCCTATCTTTATAGGTTAGTGAAATGAATCTAATGCTAACCGAAGAATATCAATCATCTTATCGATTTCTTCAATCGTTACATTGAGCGCCGGCATAAATCTCAATAGGTTAGGCTGTACCGCATTTATGAGAAGGCCATCCGGTTCTATACTATGAGCTTTATCAACTATTTTTTGGCCAATATTACTTCCTAGGAGTAATGCTCGTAGTAGGCCTTCGCCCCGTTCTCCCTCGAATCCACGTTCTTCTGATAGCTCAATTAGCCGACGTTTTAGATGTTTGCTTGTTGTTCGAACGTTTTCGAGAAAACCGGGTGCAATAAGTTGTGACATCACTGCGTATCCTACAGCCGTCATCAAAGGATTACCATTATACGTTCCGCCCTGATCACCAGATTCAAATACTGCAACGTCACCCTTTGATAGTAAGGCGGCAAGTGGTACACCGCTTCCGATCCCTTTTCCTAATGTCATAATGTCGGGCTCAATTCCAGAGAGCTCATACGCAAACAGTTTGCCTGTTCTTCCACAGCCACTTTGAATCTCATCTAGAATTAAAAGTAGCCTATGATGTTTCGTTAGGGAATATAGAGCCTGCATGAATTCATTCGTCGCACGAATAACACCACCTTCTCCCTGTATGGGTTCTAGCATTACTGCGACTGTTTTCTCATCAATTAACTGTTCTACAGACGAGATATCATTCAGCTTAGCTTTTGGAAAACCAAATACCTGAGGTGCATAGATCGTATCCCAGCCTGGTTTTCCACTAGCAGACATTGTTGCTATCGTTCGTCCGTGAAAGCTATGAGTGAATGTGATAATTTTGTATGCACTATTTTTAAACTTATAACCCCATTTCCGCGCAAGCTTAATTGCACCTTCATTAGCCTCAGCACCACTATTTGTAAAGAATACCTTATCGAAAACACTATACTTCGTTAGTAGACCTGCAAGTTTTGTCATAGGCTCATTGTAAAATGCTGGAGACGGGTTTAATAATTTTTCTGCTTGAGCTTTTAAAGCACTAACAACACTATTGTTACAGTGGCCAAGACTATTAACTGCCCAGCCTTGAATGAAATCTAGATAACGCTTTCCTCTATGATCGTATAGCCACGAGCCCTTACCGTGTATAAATATGAAATCTGGTCTTGTTGTAATGTACATCAATGAGTCGATTGGATAATTATTTAGAGGCATCTGGTAGATTTAAGTCGTTTTGATATATAAATGAAAGAGCTGAATTTATAGTCTATGTTCTGACTCATTTACAAGCTTGTAACTCTAATACGTAAGGAAACAACTAGGTAATAATGTAAGTTTTTAAGAATTTTGAAGATGAGAGACTTAAGTCAAGACAAATGCTATAGATAAGAATGTAAGGATTTTATAGATTATAACTATATTTATATTATACGTTGTTTAAATTATTTAACGAATATAATGAGATGATTATACCTTGGTATTTATACTACTTGTAAATAAGATAAGTTTTACATTTAGTTTGTATCTAGTCTAGATCTAAATTTATTCACTTGCTCGCTCTTAAAAAAATAGATGTTTTTATAAACATGACTTATAAGATTTAATTCTTTTTTAAGAAGACGGCTGATATATGTAGAAGGCTATAAAAAAGAGTAAGAGAAAAGTAATAATAATCTAATTTGAATAGATAAATCAGCAAGAACGCGAGGTTGAGAACCGAAATATATTTCGGAATATAAGCATTAAAAATGCTACTTATTAAAAGGTATATTTTAACTAAAGGATAAGAAAACTGTAATATTTGAATTATTATCCTTTATACTTAATATAATAACGATTATATAATTTTATGTTTAGTAATCTACTCTTATCAGAAGAATAGATAATTTAATGGAGAACTTTAAAAAAATAATGAGTAAGAAGAACTTTTTTATTAGTACATTACTAAGTCTTTCAGCGCTGATCTTTACAACCGGGGCATACTCGAAATCTTACGAACATGGCATCGTTCTCTATAACGCTCAGCACGAGAATTTAGCGCATGAGTGGGTTGAAAAGTTCACGCATGAAACTGGTATTAAAGTTACTATTCGTAACGGAAGTGATACAGAACTTAGTAATCAGATTATTCAGGAAGGCTCATCTTCACCAGCCGATGTGTTCATAACAGAAAATTCACCAGCGATGGTGTTAGTTGATAGCTATGGCTTGCTTGAGCCAATTCCAATAAGCACTCTAAATCAGATAGAACCGAATTACAGACCGTCTCATGGTCGTTGGGTCGGCATCGCAGCACGTTCAACTGTCTTTGTCTATAATAAAAATAGACTACGAGAATCTAATCTTCCAAAATCACTTGAGGAGTTAAGTAGACCGATCTGGAAAGGTCGCTGGGCTGCATCGCCGACTGGAGCAGATTTCCAGGCTATTGTTAGCGCAATGCTTGAACTGAAAGGAGAAAATGCAACACTTGCATGGTTAAGGATGATGAAGCAAAATGCGATTGCATATAAGGGTAACAATACGGTAATGAAGGCAGTAAACTCTGGTCAAGTTGACGGTGGAATAATATATCATTATTATTATTTTGTTGATCGGTCGAAGACTGGTGAGAATAGTAATAATAATGCTCTGCATTACTTTAAAGGCAAGGATCCAGGTGCATTCGTCAGTATATCGGGTGGTGGTGTTCTTAAGTCAAGTAAGAATAAAGAAAAAGCACAGATATTCTTGAAATGGGTAACTAGTAAGCATGGTCAGAATGTATTGAAGAATGGTAATTCCTACGAATATGCTGTTGGTGTTAATGCAAAATCTAATCAGAAGCTTCTTCCATTAAAGAAGCTTGACTCTCCGAAGATTGATATAAAAAAATTAAACGGAAGAAAGGTAATTGATCTTATGATGCGCGCTGGTTTACTTTAATAAGTCGCAAGGAGAGGTATAGAGTGGTAAAGATGCTATTTTATTGCTTAGCTTTTTTCTATGTCTATTCCTCCTATTAACAGACTGATACTGCCATCAAACAGACTAGGTTATGTACCTTGGTGGGTTAAAGGCTTAGCTTTCGCTGTTTCCATTTTATCGCTGTTACCGCTTATTTTTATCGTATATATATCTACTCAGATAGGATGGCATGATAGCACAGCTTTGATTTTTCGCTCACGTGTTGTAGAATTTCTTTTAAATTCTATACTTTTAATCGCATTGACAGTACCAATCTGTATTGTTCTGGCCATTGCGCTTGCGTGGTTAACAGAGCGATGTAACCTGGTCTTACGTCGCTGGTGGTCGCTACTTTTTTCTGCGCCTCTTGCTATTCCAGCATTTATACAAAGCTATGCATGGATTAGCCTTATTCCTTCACTACATGGCTTATCAGCAGCCTTGCTATTTTCTGTAATTTCTTATTACCCTTTTCTCTATCTACCTTTGGTAGCTACATTTCGTCGTCTTGATCCTGCTCTTGAGGATGCAGCAGCGACACTTGGTTTACCACCTCATATAGTATTTAGGCGAGTTATTTTGCCACAATTATATATAGCGATAAGGGATGGTGCGCTAATGGTTTCTGTTCATCTACTTTCGGAATACGGTCTGTTCGAAATGATCCGATATGATACGCTTACAACTGCGATCATGGATAGGTTTCAATATAGTACATCTGCTAATATTCTAGCTATCGTGCTAGCACTATGTTGCCTAGGTTTGCTATGTAGCGAAGCTTTATTAGGGCGGAAAAGATACGCACGGCGCTATGCTCCTGTCGGAAGTGGTAGTCCACGTATAGCACTAACATTGAAGTTAAGTTGGTTTTATCAGAACCTTGGACAGTTACTTGCAAGTATAATAGTTATACTATCGCTTGGTGTTCCATTAGTTATGATTAGTAAATGGCTATTTATCGGTGATCTTAATGTATGGTACTTTCCTGAATTATGGAAAGCGTTACAGCAGACTCTTATTTTATCAATAACTAGTGCGTTTCTAACTTGCTTTGCAGCAATTCCTATTGCATGGTTATCTATTCGTAGACCAGGTAGGTTACAGCTTTTTCTAGAAGCATGTAACTACATCGCGAGCTCTCTGCCAAGTATAGTAGTTTCTTTAGCACTTGTTACAGTGACCATTCGAGTAGTTAGACCATTATATCAAACAATGTTTACTGTTTTAATAGCTTACTTAATAATGTTTCTATCCCGTGCTCTCGTTGGTTTGCGATCTGGTATTGCGCAAGCTAGAGTTGAGCTAGAGCACGCAGCGTATAGTCTAGGGCTATCACCGCTTAAAACTTTATATAAAATTACGTTGCGGATAGCTGCACCCAGTATGATGGCTGCAGCTACGCTAGTCTTCTTTGCTACACTAAGCGAGTTAACGGCTACACTTCTTTTATCACCGAATGGAACTCAAACTCTAGCAACAAGATTTTGGGCACTAACAAGTGAGATTGATTACGTTGCTGCTGCACCATATGCACTCATCATGATTACAATCTCTTTACCATTGACAGTATGGCTTCACTATCAATCTCGAAGATTAGCAGGTCGATGAATAACCTTTTATTGAATAAAATACAGAAGTCTTACGATACTGTTTGCGCAGTTAACGATTTTAGTCTATCAATACTAGACAATACTCGTACTGCAATTATTGGGCCATCTGGCTCTGGTAAAACAACACTATTGCGGATGATTGCAGGATTCGAATCGTTAGACTCTGGTTGTATATTTTTCGGAAACACTTTAATTGCCGATAATAAACGATCTATACCCGCGTATCGAAGAGAGATAGGTTATGTTATGCAGGATGGTGCGCTATTTCCACACTTACGGGTTAGTGAAAATATTGCCTTTGGGTTGACTGGTAATAATAATATATGTGAACGCCGTGTTCGTACATTAATTGAACGAGTTAAGCTCGATCAGACCTTGTTACAACGTTGGCCACACGAACTATCTGGTGGACAGCAGCAGCGTGTAGCATTAGCGCGCTCACTTGCATTGCAACCTCGGTTAATGTTACTTGATGAGCCATTTTCCTCATTAGATTCTGAGTTACGTGCATCACTGCGCAAGATTGTAATACAATCCTTGCTTGAGGATAAAATCACTGCAGTACTTGTTACACATGATCAGAGTGAGGCACTATCGTTTGCACACCAACTTGTAGTAATGCGCAACGGACGCCTCATCCAGACTGGGTCTCCTGCTGCATTATACTGGCATCCAGTCGATATCAAGACTGCGAATTTCCTAGGATCAGCAATTATCTTAAAAGCTAATATTATTAAAGATCGCGCAGAATGTATACTTGGCACTTTACCAATATATAATGTTTCAAAAATTTGCTCCAGAAATATTATGCTACGTCCAGAACAAATTGCTCTTGATATAGTAAAAAGTACTAAGGATAACACTAGTTGTATCGGTATCGTAATAGAGAATGAATTCAGCGGTCCAGTTTGTTCGCTAATTGTTGCACTCGAAGATAACAGCATATTGCCTGTGAAATGCTTGAGTATTGATGCACCAAATCTTGGTAGTCGGGTCAAAATTTTAGTAAAGGGACAAGCGCATGTTCTTCTTGAAGATGTGTAGATAACTTAATGTGACCTAAATATATTTAAGATATTAAACCAGATATATACTATTTAAAAAATAAAAAATTAGCAGATTTAAGAATGAAAAAGGAATAAAAAGGATATCAAATAATGGATGGAAACGGAAAAGAGCACTCTATGCATGCAGAGTTGATTACTGCTCAGGAAAAGGCGCGAGCTGAAGGCTTATTATACTCAGGAAGTATATCGCCAAAAAATGCATGGGCGTTAACTTCAGTTTGCAAAGCAGTACTTATTGATGTACGAACAGCTGAAGAGCGTATGTTTGTTGGAAAGATACCAGGTAGCGTGCATATACCCTGGATAATAAGAACAACTCTAGATTGTAATAATCACCGTTTTATTACTGAATTAGAAGAGAAGATTTATAGCAAGGATACTGTGCTATTGATGATCTGTCGAAGCGGAAATCGTTCTGTAGTAGCTGCTAATGCTGCAGCGAAAGCTGGTTTTGGAAACGTCTATAATGTTCTAGAAGGTTTCGAGGGTGATTTAGATGCATTTGGACATCGAAACTCAATTAACGGTTGGCGTTTTCATGGTTTACCGTGGACACAATCTTAAATTAAAGTCTAGTTACAGTACTGATATAGGCTAGTTATTAAAGATTAATCTGAGCTCAGTAATAGTTTTCTAATAAAGTTGTCCTATATACTGAGTTCTGTTTCTATCCCTTATGTTTTAAGCACTTATAATTATGTTTTAAGCACTTATAAATTTATTTATGTAGCCAAAGTAAAGAGAAGAGGGGGAAGATGGATGCATAATGAAGTTAGCTTAATTGCTTTACTAGCAGCTAGTTTTGGTCTTGCGATGATTTTTGGTTATATTGCATCTCTACTATATATGCCGCCTCTTGTTGGCTATTTGCTTGCCGGAATTGTGATTGGACCAGCAACACCTGGTTTCGTTGGTAATATCCAACTAGCACAACAACTCGCCGAAGTCGGTGTAATATTGTTAATGTTCGGTGTTGGTCTGCATTTTTCACTCAGCGATCTTCTAGCAGTACGTAGAATTGCTTTGCCCGGCGCAATCGTACAGATTGTTGTAGCAACGCTTTTTGGTACTAGCCTTGCAATGACGTGGGGATGGGACATCGGCTCAGCTCTTGTACTAGGACTTTCGCTTTCTGTAGCAAGCACCGTTGTGCTGTTGCGTGCGCTTGAAGGACGTAGACTCATCGAGTCGGTCAATGGACGAATCGCTATCGGTTGGCTACTCGTTGAAGATTTGGTTATGATAGTAGCACTTGTTTTTCTTCCGGTCTTGGCAAGTTTTCTACACGGAAAGAAACCTGGAGAAGTTGGGTATGTAGCTAGTTCAGACGTCTGGATAGCGCTTCGTATAACACTGCTAAAGATTACAGCGTTTATCGCGCTAATGCTTATTGTTGGTAAGCGTCTCTTTCCTCGTGTTCTATGGCTTTTCGCACGAACTGGATCACGTGAGTTATTTACACTATGCATAATAGCAGTAGCGGTTGGAGTTGCTTTTGGCGCGGCAAAACTATTTGACGTTCCATTCGCGCTCGGAGCATTTTTTGCTGGAATGATGATGCGCGAATCTGAATTTAGTCGTCGCGCTGCTGATGAGACGATTCCATTACGCGATGCGTTTTCAGTTCTATTCTTTATCTCTGTTGGAATGTTATTTGATCCACGTGTATTGCTTCAAGAACCACTTCGCATAATTGAGGTTACAGCAATCGTACTTGTTGGAAAAACATTTGCAGCAGTCTTACTTGTGCTTGCATTTCGCTATCCTCTAAATACAGGACTAATAGTTGGAGCAGGTCTTGCACAGATAGGTGAGTTTTCATTTATTCTCTCTGAGCTTGGTAGATCACTCAATCTACTATCCGGAGAAGGAGAGAATATAATTCTTGCTGTCTCACTGATCTCAATTGCATGCAATACCATTCTCTTTGCAATGATCGAACCTTTTCTTATATGGATTCAAAAAAATTTCTCGTTCGCGCGACGGCTTGAAGCGAGAAACGATCCTCTAGCTACTTTGCCAATTTTAACACCAACAGAAGATAATATACCAATAGAAGATAATACAACTAGACAAGTTGTAATTGTCGGATATGGACGCGTTGGTAAGAGAATTACACAAGTACTTAATGAATATATGATCGATTATATCGTCATCGAGCAAAATCGAGAAATAGTTAAAAAGTTACGTGAAAAAAATATTCAAGCTGTATCTGGAGATGCAGTATGCTCAGGAGTACTTTTGCAGACACATATTGGGCGCGCTAAAATGCTCGTTATCACTCTTCCAGATGTGTTCAATGTGAAGAATATAATTGAAAACTCACGTGCTTTAAATCCTAAGCTTGAAATCGTATTATGTACAAATAGTAATGATGAAGCAGAGCTGTTTGGTCATGATAGTGTTGAAATGGTATTTATAGCTGAAAAAGAGCTAGCTCGAGGGATGATAGATTATATTCTTAATAGAATTGGAAAAAATACAAAAAAGTCTTCATCTTGATATAAAGGTATTGTCTGCTCCCTTTTTATGAGTATAAGGCACATCTGGTGGTATACTAAGCAACTGTAATCCTTTACTCATAATCGATGAGAATACTGGCCCTGCAACTATTCCGCCGTAATAATGCCCCCTTGGTTCATTAATCATCACTGCAACGATTAAATGTGGATTGCTTATAGGCGCAATTCCTACAAACATTGAGCGATACTTACCTTTTGCATACGATGTTCCTTCTTGCTTCCAAGCAGTACCAGTCTTTCCGCCAACTCGGTAATTGTCAACTCGTGCAGCCTTACCAGTTCCACCTTCACTGACAGCGAGCTCAAGCATTGATCGGATTGCAGCTGCAGTATCTGGTGTAGTTACTCGATGGCTGGATATCTTTTCAGTAGATAGATGATCCTCCTTCAATAAGGAGGCTGAATGTAGCATGCCATCGCTAGAATATGCGGTATACATCTGGGCAATTTGAAGTAGTGACATTGATAGGCCATAGCCGTATGACATAGTTGCTTGCTCAATTGGCCGCCATTTTTTATAAGAACGAAGTTTCCCTGATGCGACACCAGGAAACATAATTTTAGGCCTACAGCCGATTCCATATTCTCGATATTTATTCCATATCATTTGTGGTGGCAAATCTAGAGCCAGCTTTGCTAGTGCAATATTACTTGACTTCTGGAGTGCCTGAGAAACTGTTAATTTACCGTAATTAGATGTGTCGTGGATTACAGAACCTCCTACTTTATAGGTACCAAGTCTTCCTGTATCAATGATTGTTTTAGGATGAACCTTACCTGAATCGATTGATAAAGCAATAATAAGCGGTTTAATCGTTGAACCAGGTTCAAATACATCAATTACAGCATGATTACGTAGATGCTGTCCCATAAGTTTCGATCGATCCTTTGGATCAAAGCTCGGATAATTTGCCAGTGCAAGAATTTCTCCATTACGTGCATCAAGAATGACGACACTACCCGATTTTGCTTGGTTTGCAAGAACTGCAGTTTTTATCTGGTTATAGGCAACTTGCTGGAGACGATTATCTATTGTTAGTTTGATTAATTGACCGCTCTGTTCCGAAGATTCTGGACAGACATAAGATACGATTCGACCGAGTTGGTCATGGATTACTTTATATTGTTGTTTAGGTTTTCCAGATAGAATAGTATTAGCAATTAATTCTATACCTTCTTGTCCATTATTCTCCATGTTTGTGAAACCGATCACGTGTGCCATCGATTCGCCTTCTGGATAGGCGCGTTTTAAATTGTTTATTTTAGCAATGCCTTTAAATCGGCATTGCTCAATACGAGATACTGTGTCTTTATCAATTTGGCGTTTAAGTATAACGAAGTTCTGCTTTTTCTTAAGATGTCGCTTTAATTCATTGATAGGCATCTTAAGAAGCCGTGCAAGCAATGGATAGTCTTCTTTAGAAAGAAGTTTTGGGTTAGCCCAGATTTCATATGTAGATAAACTTACTGCGAGCAGGGCGCCGTTTCGATCAACAATGCGTTCACGCTTTATATTAAAGTTAATAGTGTTCTGATAGCGTTTCTGACCTTGTATTATGTAAAAATTCTGATTCACAATCTGAATCCAGAAGGCACGTACAATTAGTATTAAGAACGCTGTTAATAGACTTACTACAACTAACTTTGATCTCCATAGCGGAAGGTATGGTTTAATAAAAGTTTGTGAGTATAGATTTTTTTTACTAGAGGATAGCGAATTAAACCGATCATAGGCTGAATATAAGCGAGCCATAGGAGAGCAAGTTTTTATTTTCCAAAAAAATAAAAAATCTAGAATATAAAATATAAAATATAAATTGAGTATTGAATTATTATTTCCTAATTCTATCTAGTGGAGGCGGCGGGAATCGAACCCGCGTCCAGAAGTGATCTGTGACCAGATCTACATGCTTAGTTCCGTCATTTAATCTAACCTAAGCTACGCAGACGAACATGCTTAGCAAAAGTGATTCGCTAGAATTTCGACCTCGGACGTCGCGACACCGTCACTAAAGGCTTAACTGACGTTATATGATCTCATTCGGTACTATAACTCTACCGGTCTTTCGACATTAGCCCGTCAGTGAACTAAATAGAGAACGGCTTCCGTTAGGCTGCCAGTGCGAACGTATTGTCGTTTGCAGTTACTTTTTCCCACTGATTAACGAGGTTATGGGCCCTCGACATGCCCCAGCCGCTTCAAAACCCCTGTCGAAACCAGGTCGCCCCCCCTTAAACAACATATTACTATTACAATTGTATATCGTATCATGTATTTGATAACTTGATTATCTAATATATCTAATTGAAATAATTTTTCTATAGCTATTTTAATAGCTGTCTAGACAAGTATTTATTTAGAGTCCCCAACAACTTTATAAAGGTTATTTATGTGATACGACGGCATGCAATAAAATAATTAATGCTAGTATTACTCGAAAGTACAAAACTTTTTGTGATTATTTTATATGTAATACCTTTTATATCAGCAACGTATAGATCTGCTGCGCGTGCAAAGCCTGCGAGTTCTGACGGTCGAATGAACCGCATGTAGTCGTGTGTACCTTTCGGAAGAAACCGAGCAATATATTCGGCACCAATAATCGCAAAAAGATATGATTTTATATTACGATTTACTGTTGAAAAGAATACCCAACCACCTGGCTTTACAAGTACTGCGCATGCTTCAACCATCTTAGATGGATATGGTACATGTTCAAGCGTTTCCATACAGGTGACTACATCATATATACCTGGTTTATGCTTAGCAAGAGTTTCAACTTTAATCACCTCGTAATCAACTGGTATTCCGCTTTTATGGCTATGAAGATTAGCAATATTAATCGCTTCTTTTGATAAGTCGATTCCTTTAACATATGCTCCAAGATTAGACATAGACTCCGAAAGTATACCACCACCACATCCAATATCGATGATATGCTTTCCTTTTATGTGCGCATGAGAATCAATCCACCTAAGTCGAATTGGGTTCAAGTCGTGCAGAAACTTTAATTCAGCATTTGTATCCCACCAATGATGAGCAAGATCGCTAAATTTCTGAAGTTCTTGAGCATCGGAATTAATCATAGAGATAAATTTAGAGAATTAAGTAATCTTCAGAGAAGAAGATAAAAAAACTTACTTATCAGTGCAAGATAGATTAAAAATAAGAATCATCAGATTTTATAGGGTACTAAACCTATATGATAGGAGATTTTTATTAATACTACGATAGTCATTCTACTGTTGTAATATCTACTCGACGGTCAGAAGCTAGGCATTCGATGAACTGTTTTCTATTTTTTTGATTACAGCGTGTAAAGGATTTACTCTTACCTTTTCCATCGATATAAATTTTATCTTTTGGAATACCTCGACTAATCAGATATGCTTTTACAGCCTGTGCACGTTGTAAAGAAAGAAGACTATTATATTTATTAGAGCCGATACGATCAGTATATCCAGTTATCAATATGGTTTTTGTGTCTATTCGTTGAATCTTACGTACTAGCTTTTTTAACTTTTGTTTACTTAATGGCTTGATAGTTTTCTTTCCAAAGTCGAATAACGCGTTAATATGATATGTAACTATATTTTTTATAAGCGCTTGATCTACTGGAGCTGCTTGATCTACTGGAGCTGCTTGATCTACTGGAGCTGCTAGATCTACTGGAGCTGCTTGATCTACTGGAGCTGCTTGATCTACTGGAGCTGCTAGATCTACTGGAGCTGCTAGATCTACTGGAGCTGCTTGATCTACTGGAGCTGCTWGATCTACTGGAGYATTTACAGAGTAGTTTAATCTATTTTTATGCTCAATTTTTTCGGAAAGTTTATCTTTCCAGAAAACATCGTTTGTACCACTCATCCAAGACGATTCACCAGTTTGGCTGCCCCATTCTAAACCTCTTTCTTTGTGTTGATCTTGGTTTGAGTCTGCTAAAGCAGGTGAAGTTATAAATACAGTTGCTACGATGTATGCGAATTTTAAAAGTTTATTCATAATTCTTCCTTTTTCTTATTTAAATTCAGTATTCACTTCAAATATTTCAAATTATTTGACATATTATATTTCTGTTCTACGGAAAATTTCACTCTGTTCTACAGAAAATTTTACTTTTTAAGAGAGTACCTCTTATCAGAAGAATACGAAATATGATGCTCTACTTAAATTAGAAAAGCTACAAAAGATCTTCGAATCTATTTAGAGAAGTGATTTTTAACTAGGTTTAAGTAAAACACGTGATAAAATGTTACCCTCATTCTAGAATTCATCGACTACACAAAAGGTGTTCCTATCTTCGTTTTAAAACGATATTGAATATATGAATCAATTTGCTAAAGAGACCTTATACACCTCTCTCGAAGAGGAGATGCGCCGTTCATATCTAGATTATGCAATGAGCGTAATTATAGGACGTGCTCTTCCGGATGCTCGAGATGGTTTAAAACCTGTACATCGTCGATCGCTATTTGCAATGCACGAATTAAATAATAATTGGAACCGTGCTTATAAGAAGTCAGCACGTATCGTGGGCGATGTAATCGGTAAGTACCATCCGCATGGTGACAGCGCAGTCTACGAAACGATTGTTCGAATGGCACAAAATTTTTCATTACGCTATATGCTAATAGATGGTCAGGGTAATTTCGGCTCGATCGACGGAGACAACGCAGCCGCAATGCGGTATACAGAAATCCGTATAGCAAAGATCGGCCATGAACTTTTATCTGATATCGATAAAGAAACCGTTGACTTTATTCCGAATTATGACGGCAGTGAGATGCAGCCAATGATCCTGCCGTCACGAATCCCAAATTTATTAATAAACGGCTCATCTGGTATCGCGGTTGGGATGGCGACTAATATTCCACCACATAACTTAAAAGAAGTTGTTGATGCATGTCAGTATCTACTGAGAATGCCAGATGCGACGGTTGACGAACTGATCAAAATTATCCCAGCACCTGATTTTCCAACAGCCGGTGTTATTTACGGCATCAGCGGTGTGTACGAAGGATATCGAACAGGCCGTGGTCGTATTATAATGCGTGCGTCTACTCACTTTGAGGAGATCGACCATGGCCAGCGGAAAGCAATTATTATCGATGAATTACCTTATCAAGTAAATAAACGTTGGCTGCTAGAACGGATTGCAGATCTAGTCAATAATAAGAGACTAGAAGGAATTTCCGACATTCGAGATGAGTCTGATAAGAGCGGCATGAGGGTTGTCATAGAACTGAAGCGCGGCCAACTTCCTGAAGTTGCTCTGAATAATCTATACAAAACAACTCAATTACAGGATACGTTTGGAATGAACATGGTCGCGCTCGTAGGTGGCCAGCCAAAATTATTAAACTTGAAAGAAATCCTTCAGTGTTTTCTATCACATCGACGCGAAGTTCTGACCCGTAGGACAATTTACGAGTTACATAAGGGGCGCGAACGTGCTCATATACTTGAAGGTCTGACAGTTTCGCTCTCGAATATCGACATATTTATCGAATTAATTAAGTTTGCAACGACGCCGCAAATTGCAAAAAAGAAACTAATGACACGGTCATGGGATACAAAACTAATAAGCGATGTTCTAACACATGCTGAAATAAAAACCGGATCAATTTATGGAAGTGAAGCATATCGTCCGGAAGGATTAAATCCAGAATTTGGTATGCAGGTCAATGACTTATATAATTTATCTGATATACAAGTACAAGAAATTCTACAGATGCGTCTTCAGCGTCTAACTAGCTTAGAACAGAACAAAATAATCGAAGAATATTGCAGTGTTATTAAGAAGATTTCTGATCTTCTTGACATTCTATCACGTCCTGATCGGATTACGTTGATGATCAACGATGAGCTTACTGATCTGAAAACCGAATTTGGAGATCTACGCAGATCTAAGATCGAATTGAATACGATTGAACTCAATACTGAAGATCTAATCACACCACAAGATATGGTCGTCACTATGTCGAATACGGGATATGTTAAGTCTCAACTCTTATCTGAGTACCGCGCGCAGAAGCGTGGCGGACGGGGTAAGCAAGGGATGCAGATGAAAGATAATGACTGGATTGAAACGTTATTTATCGCAAATACGCATGATTCAATGTTGTTCTTCTCGAATCGGGGCCGAATTTATTTAGTAAAAGTCCACGAGATCCCTCAGAGCTCGCGTAACTCACTTGGCCAACCTATAGTTAATATGTTTCCATTACAGGAAGACGAGAAAATTAATGTTCTTTTGCCAGTCAAGGAATTCTCATCTGATAAATTCGTATTTATGGCGACTTCACTTGGTACTGTAAAGAAAACGCCAATAGAAGCCTTCCGCCGTCCGCTGAGGAGAGGAATTATTGCGATTTCCCTCGATAAGGCTGATTACTTAATTGGCGCAGCAATAACAGATGGTACACACGATGTAATGTTATTTTCAGATGCAGGAAAGGCAGTGCGATTCGATGAGAATGATGTTCGACAGATGGGTAGAGAAGCACGCGGCGTACGAGGAATGCAACTCGAAGGGTGTCAGCGAGTGATTTCACTTCTTGTCGCACCGCGCGACAAGAAACAGTCAGTATTAACTGCTACTGAGAATGGATATGGAAAACGAACGCTGATCTCTGAATATACGCGTCACGGCCGTGGCACAAAAGGGATGATTGCTATTAAGACTTCAAAGAGAAATGGAAAAGTTGTCGCTGCGACGCTTGTAGATACGAAAAGTCAAATTATGTTGACTACAACTACTGGTATACTAATTCGAACACGTGTTTCAGAGGTTCGTGAGATGGGAAGAGCAACACAAGGTGTTATGCTTATTAACATAGAAAAAGGGACAAAGCTATCAAGTCTTCATCAGGTGAAAGAGGCGGATATAGAATCAGAATCTGATAATGACATCAAAGAGATGTAGCATTAATTTTCCCAGAACATTTGTCAAAGAGTGTAACAACGTACTTAATACATACAGGGTAAAATAAGATAAGGAAAATCTTATATAGAAAGACGTGTAAGTAATTATGTAGTAAGTAATCAGTTAGTAAATTAACCTAAAACGTTTGTGTTCTTTTTCAAATGAGATATTTCTTAAATTTCTCTACTAAGACCCCCTATATATTGATTAAAAATATTTTCATAAAGTTTTATGATATTGATCACATATCTCAGATTCTGCAAATAGCGAATTATTAGTCTTCTATTCTTCCATACATTTATAGATAAATAAGATAAGTTAAGAGTATTTAGACAATCGAACCTCTTAAATATGAAATAAAATTCTGAGTTGACCTATGTCTAACGGTTTACAAAAACCTTTATACATAAATATCAACATCAGAACACCGGGATCACGCATGGATGAAATAAATTCAAAAATAAAACCTTTACGCGATAAAATAGATGAAATTGATGGGCAGCTCGTATCACTATTGAACCAACGAGCGATTGTTGCACTGGAAGTTGGTAAAGTTAAAAAGGAATTTAATGCACGAGTATTTCATCCAGATAGAGAGTTACAGGTAATTAATCGTTTAAAAAAAATGAGTACTGGGCCACTTGCAGATCAACATATCGACGCAATCTGGTGTGAGATCATGGCTGCAAGCCGTGCACTTGAACAGAATATTCATGTTGCATTCCTTGGACCTATCGGTACATATACTGAGCAGGCAATGTTTAAATATTTTGGTCGGTCAATTGAGGGATTGGCTTGTTCATCGCTTGATAAGATCTTCCAATCTGTAGAGGCTGGCTTAGCAACATATGGTGTTACTCCAATAGAGAATTCAACTGAGGGTACGATCCCACGTACTCTAGATCTTTTATTACAGACGAAGTTACTGATTATTGGCGAAGTCGTATTGCCTGTTCATCATAACCTACTTACACAGACTGGAAAACTTGATGGCGTAACACGGGTATGTGCACACGCTCAGACACTTGCTCAGTGTCAGAAGTGGTTATCAGCGAATGCTCCGTTTCTTGAACAGAAAATTGTATCAAGCAATGCAGAAGGTGCTCGTCTTGCAGCAACTGATCCAGCTATTTCTGGAATAGCGGGTGACCGAGCTAGAGCGTATTATGGACTATTAGCTATTTCCACTTTAATTCAAGATAATCCACATAATCGGACACGATTTCTAATACTTGGTAAGGATCTCATCGGTCAGAGCGGATATGACCAAACGTCATTAATCGTGTTATTAAAAAATGAGCGGCATGCCTTATTTAAACTTCTTCAGCTGCTCAATAGATATGATATATCTATTATCCGCCTTGAGTCTCGTCCAGTTCAATCCAGGAACTGGGAGTATTACTTTTATATTGATATAGAAGGACATCAGGAAGATTCTAGTGTCATGTCCTCTCTTATAGATATAAAAGAAAAAGCGGCGTTTCTAAAGATTATTGGATCCTATCCTAAACAGAGAGCATAATAAACATGTTTTAGGCCAAAAAGATATTTTGATAACTAAAATGAGATTTTAAGGTCTCTTTTGCCTATTTAAATAAAATTATTTTATGGAATATATTGATCTAGGCCCTTATGAAAGCGCATCAGGTACCTTACGCCTTCCGGGCTCAAAGAGTATCTCGAATCGAGTGCTATTACTTGCTGCTCTTTCTAATGGCAATACGACAATTACAAATTTACTTGATTCTGACGATACGCGTGTTATGCTCGATGCACTTAGAAAGCTCGGTGTGCACTCTGAGTGGGATGGTGATACATGTATTATAACTGGAACACAAGGTGAATTCACTACGCGCAAGGCAGATCTATTTCTCAATAACGCTGGTACCGTAGTACGGCCGCTAACTGCGGTTCTTTCCATAAATAAAGGAGATTATCGTATATATGGTACAGCTCGTATGCATGAACGGCCGATTGGTGATCTTGTTGATGCTCTACGCCAGATTGGTGCGAATATAGATTACGAACAGAATAGTGGGTATCCTCCTCTACGTATCCATCCAGCAAATACAATTTCAATAAACGGGCCAATTCAGATGCGTGGGGATGTATCGAGTCAGTTTCTAACTGCGCTTCTGATAACTCTACCACTTATAAAAAAGATAAAGGATGGCCAGGTTGTCATTAATATACTTAGTGAGTTAATCTCAAAACCATATATTGATATCACTATTAAGCTTATGGCACGCTTCGGCGTCCGCATTGAGCATACTGATTGGCAGAATTTTGTAGTTCCTACAGACTTGCCCTACCAATCACCGGGTCGTATCATGGTAGAAGGTGATGCATCTTCAGCATCTTATTTCTTAGCAGCAGGGGCATTTGGCGGCGGACCGATACGTGTCGAAGGTATTAGTCAAGAGAGTATCCAAGGTGATATCGCCTTCGCACATGTGCTTGCGCGTATGGGTGCAAACGTGATTTTTGGTGATAATTGGATCGAGGTACACGGGATGTGCTGCTGTAAAGATAAACTCTATCCAATAGATATGGATTTCAACCTAATCCCGGATGCTGCTATGACGATAGCGATCGCTAGCCTGTTTGCTGATGGAACGAGTATACTACATAACATCGCGAGCTGGCGTGTGAAGGAGACTGATCGGATTACGGCTATGGCTACTGAACTTAGGAAAGTTGGCGCTATTGTAAAAGAAGGCAGCGATTATCTAGTTATAACTCCACCAAAAAAAATTGTGAAGAATGTATCAATTGATACCTATGAGGATCATCGCATAGCGATGTGTTTTTCTTTAGTCAGCTTTGGCGGCGTATCAGTACGTATTAACAATCCAAAGTGTGTTAGTAAGACGTTTCCAAATTATTTTGACCGCTTTATATCGATTGTAAAATCTTGAATAAGTCTACTCATTCCTTTGGTTGTGTTCCAGTAATTACGATAGATGGTCCAACCGCATCTGGTAAGGGTACAGTAGCTAGTCATATCGCATCGTACCTCGGATTTCATTTCCTTGATAGTGGGATGTTATATAGGCTCACTGCACTCGCAAGTATGCAATACGGTATTGCGCCAGATAAGGAGAATGCGCTTGCACAACTAGTCGATAATCTACACTTCAGCTTCTATGAAGGTTCTGTACAGCTTAACGGTGTTGAGGTGATAAATAAAATCAGAAAGGAAGTAGTTGGTAACCGCTCATCAGAGATTGCAGTACATAAGCTAGTACGGTCAGCGCTTATCGCGCATCAGCGCGCATTCTGTAAACCTCCAGGTCTTGTAACCGATGGACGTGATATGGGTACTACTATATTCCCGAATGCTGTATTAAAAGTATTTTTAACAGCTAGCATAGAATCACGCGCGTTACGTCGGTATAAGCAATTGGTAGAAAAAGGATTTTGTGATACCTTTGGAAGGGTGATCCTAGATTTGCATAATCGTGATATACGTGATGCCAGTCGTTTTATGTCACCGCTGAAGCCAGCAGCAGATGCTAAGCTGCTTGATACATCAGAACTATCGATTGATCAGTCTGTGAAAAAAGTTCTCAGTTGGTATCAGATGCTTAGCTAATTTTCCCTAAGCTAGTTTAAAAAATGATTTAAATAAATAAATAAACTTATAATTTGAAAGAAATGTGTTTCGATATATTATCGAAGCCCTATATTTAAACCCTCTAACCCGCGTAGAATTCTGACGTAACTAAGCTATTTCGGATAGAGTACTATATGAAACTACGCATAAAAAACTTTCTTTATGTCTGATCTGCAAAGCTCCATCCAGAATACAGAATCTTTTTCATCCCTACTCGAAGAGCTAACAACTAGCAAAAATATGCGAGTCGGTGAAGTAATTTCTGCAGAAGTTGTACGTATTGATCACAACTTTATTGTTGTTAATGCTAGCCTCAAATCTGAGGCTTATATTCCTATTGAGGAATTCCTAAGTCCTCAAGGTGAAATCGAGGTGCAATTAGGTGATTTCGTATCCGTAGCTATCGATGCACTCGAAAATGGCTATGGTGACACGATCCTATCGCGCGATAAAGCGAAACGCCTTGCGTCATGGCTTTCTCTAGAAAAAGCCCTTGATAATAACGAACTTGTAACTGGGATAGTAACTGGTAAAGTCAAGGGAGGCATGACTGTGATGGTTAATGGGATTCGTGCATTTCTACCTGGCTCTCTTATCGACATACGTCCAGTTAAGGATACAACACCTTACGAAGGTAAGACACTTGAATTCCATGTAATTAAACTTGATCGCAAGCGTAATAATGTTGTACTATCGCGCCGTGCTGTAATCGAAGTAACACAGGGCGAAGAGCGAGCAAAATTACTTGAAACGCTGAATGAAGGTGCGATAATTAACGGTATTGTAAAAAATATTACAGACTACGGCGCATTTATCGATCTCGGTGGTATAGATGGTCTGTTGCATATCACAGATATCGCATGGCGGCGTGTTCGTCATCCAAGTGAAGCTCTATCTATAGGACAAGAAGTTACAGCGAAGATTCTTAAGTTTGATCAGGAAAAAAACCGAGTATCACTCGGAATTAAGCAAATCGGCGATGATCCATGGGAAGGCATATCGGGCCGCTACCCGAAAGGGACAAGATTATTTGGTAAAGTGACAAATATTACAGACTACGGTGCATTTGTTGAAGTAGAATCAGGTATCGAAGGCTTAGTTCATGTTTCGGAAATGGATTGGACAAATAAGAACATTGCACCGTCGAAGGTTGTCCAGCTTGGAGATGAGGTCGAAATTATAGTCCTTGAGATTGATGAAGACCGTCGTCGTATCAGTCTTGGCATGAAGCAATGCAAGCCGAATCCGTGGGACTATTTCAGTCAAAATTTCAAGAAAGGCGACAAGTTGATTGGATCGATCAAGTCGATTACTGATTTTGGTGTATTCATTAGTTTACCAGGTCGAATAGATGGTCTAGTCCATCTTTCAGATCTATCATGGAGTGAAAATAGCGAGGAAGCTGTTAGTCGGTATAAGAAAGGCGATGAAGTCGAGGCGATTGTACTCGGTATTGATGTTGATAAGGAACGTATATCTCTAGGAATCAAGCAAATTGAGGGTGATCCATTCAACAACTACGTTTCGATAAATGATAAAGGCTCAATAGTAAATGGCGTGGTGAAGAAGGTAGACGCGTTAGGTGGAGTTGTAGCGCTAACAGATGATATAGAAGGCTATCTACGTTCCTCAGAAATCTCGATAAATCGCATAGAAGATGCACGTAAAGTCTTGAAAGAAGGTGATAAAGTCAATGCTATGATAATTAGCATTGATCGTAGATCTCGAAGTATCAATCTATCAATTAAGGCAAAAGATTATACTGAGAAGAATCAAGGAGCAACAAACCGAGGTTTGCAAGATGAAATAAGCTCTGCTGCTACAGGTACGACAAACCTTGGGGCTCTTCTAAAAGCAAAGCTCGAGGACAAGAAAGATTAATTAAAAGCCCCTTATGATTAAATCATAGATTATTAATAAGATAGCATCAAGATTTTTTAGATTTTTGCTAAAATTTTTTCTAAAAAATATATGTTTCATAGTGAAAACTATATTAAACGTAATCTAAAGTTTGATAAAGACAAGTTCGTAAAAGAGTTATATAAATTTGTCAACGACATATGTTCTAGTTAGTCTAGACTATCGATTTATAAATCGACTTCAAGTTTTAAAAAAATTCTTCATGAGAGGGAAGTAGAGCTATGAGAATTGTTTTCTCGATTATTCGGGGATTTATATTTCTACTTCTTCTAGTTCTTGCGTTAGCTAACACGCAGATCGTGAGTTTGAATTTTGTTATCGGTTACACGTGGACAGCACCTCTTATTCTTATTGGTCTTGCATTTTTTAGCGTCGGTATACTTACAGGTTTTCTATTCTGCCTTCCAAAGATAATCGAGATATGGTTTGAAAACTACACTATGATTCGTAATTTACGCAGATCGTCTAAGAACATGTCAGAAAAAAACAACTCTGGTTATCTGCCTAGATAACTTAATTATTTTTCTAACGTAAAAAGATTAACAAAAATTACAATAGAATTATGGCTTGCTATTATTTATATTAGAGAAATCAATATTAGTATAATTTTAATATATAGATTGAATCGACCTATTCTATATCACATATCCAAATAGCATACCTAGTTATATTTTCAACTTTTAGGAAAATATTTTCTATCAATACACTTGCATTTATTTTGATAGAAAAACTTCAGAAATCCGATCTATAATACAATATATGCTTATATTATAGCATCCTGCTCACATAGCAAGGCTCTATTAGGTAGAGAACTTCTATATTCTAATCTTATCTTCTAATAGATAGAAGGAGCTAGATGAGAATCTACTCTCCATATCAAATTAAATAAAATAAAATTTAAGTTTAAGATATCAAGCTTATCAATGAATAGTTACATAATTGATATAGGATACGTTTATCTTTGTGACTAGTATTATGCATCGCTAAGTCTAGGCATAACGTATTCTGGCTTGATCTAGATTTACGCAGGATGGATATCCCCTGAACAAAGGTGGTCTTCTTATCTATGAGATATGTTTTCTGGAACGTGCTGAGTATGACGTAGTGGATCGCATAGTTTCTCGATCGTATCAAACCTAGAATTTTTAAAGTAAGGTTTAGTAAACTAAGCGTGTTTAAGGGAAATTACTCCGGCTGTTTGTTTAAAAAACTTATTATTCTGAACTACTTTCATGGTTTATAAAAAATTGAGGATACGATTGGAAACACACTACTCGTACAGTTAGTCCGTTTACCAGATGATGAAATCTGTGCACGTAATAACATAATTCTAGCGAAACTTGAAGGTAACAATTCAGTAGGTTTAGTAAAAGATCAGCCAGCACATTCAATGATTAATAAGGCTGAAGAACGAGGTAGTATCAAGCCTGGCGATACCCTAAATCAAAGCGACAAGTGGGAAATACAGGAATCGTACTTTCAATGGTTTCAGCAATACATGGTTATAAGATGATATTAATCATGTCAGATGATCTATCTATAGAGCGTCAAAGAGTATGGCTGCCTATGGTGCGAATATTATCCTAAAACCAATGAGTTGAGGAATGGAATTTGCTCGCGATCTAGTAAACAAAATGCAACGCGAAGGCAGAGAAGGGGGTATTATCCTCAATCAGTTTTCGAGCTTAGATAATCCAAGTGCGCATTATGAAACGATCGGACCAAAAATTTGTCGTGACACAAAAAGAAAGATCACACATTTCATATCATCAATGAGTACGACAGTAACGATTATGGGAGTATCGCGGTATCTAAGGAGAAGAGGTAATCAACGATAGAAATTATTGGTGTACAGCCTGAAGATAGCTCGAGAATTCATGGGATATGAAAGTAGCCAAGAGCATATTTGACAAATATTTTTGACGAGATTCGTATAGATCGTATAGAAAGCGTGAGTCAGTTAGCAGTTAGCTGCTGAGATAATGGCTCGCAATCTTGCAATACTTAAGGGAATTTTGCAGGTATTTCCTCAGCGCGAAGTAACGTTACAAATAGCTCGACAAGTTGAGAACGCAACGATCATTTTATTATCTACGATCGTGGTGATCGGTATTTATCTATAAATGTATTTCCAACCTAGAAAAGTTAAATTTTTTGACTTCATAGTTCTTCTATATACTTCAATGCGTTAAGCGTAACATGACAAGTTAAAATTTTTATTGAAATAAGAAAAATCTTAGAGAAATACGCTAAACATAGCTAAGGATAGGTTCTCTCAATGTTTAATGTAAGAGAAATAAAAGTGCTGAGATATTTATCTTAGTCTCGATATTAGGGATAAAAA
Organism: Burkholderia sp.; assembly: GCA_032470235.1. Taxonomy (GTDB): domain Bacteria; phylum Pseudomonadota; class Gammaproteobacteria; order Burkholderiales; family Burkholderiaceae; genus Burkholderia. Next base: position 62,643 of record JAVHYW010000003.1, on the reverse strand, counting down.
ATAGATAAACATAGCAAGAATCGATAATTTATCTCATTGTTGAGAAAAAATAATTTGGTCCATAACAATATTTAATTCTACTAAATATTAACAAAGAACATTAATCGATGTTTATGTAAATCCTAAAATAGATCTAGAAGCCTCCCTAATAAACTCAGATTCTTTTTAAGAAAAAATATTGTAAGGTTATATTTTTTCTAAAGTCTTGAATTCAGATAATCTATAGTTCATTTAAAAAATGAAAATCGTGTCAAAAAATAATCAACTTCTATGATTTTTTATTTAGATATTTTGTTATAGACAATCTCTCACTTCTAGGAGAATAAGCAACTAACTGATGCAATATACTGTATTCAGATGCCCATTGCTCATTAGTCCTCATTCGTTGTTATTTAGGAGTATACGTATGAAAATCCTTGTACCAGTAAAAAGAGTAGTTGATCACAACGTTAAGGTTCGGATAAAGTCTAATGGCACGGGCGTAGATATTGAGAATGTGAAGATGTCAATGAATCCGTTCGATGAGATCGCAGTAGAGGAGGCAGTACGCCTAAAGGAAGCTGATATCGCAACTGAAGTAATAGTACTATCGATAGGTGTTATACAAGCTCAAGAGACACTACGAGAAGCTTTGGCAATCGGAGCAGACCGAGCAATCCTGATAGAATCAGGAAAAGATATTGAGCCACTCGGAGTTTCAAAAATTATAAAAGCTTTATTCGATAGAGAGAAGCCAGGGCTTGTAATTTTAGGAAAGCAGGCTATCGACGACGATTCGAATCAAACTGGACAGATGGTAGCAGCGCTAGCTAGCTTACCACAAGCTACATTCGCATCAAAAATTATCATTTTAAATGATAAAGCTATTGTAACACGTGAAATAGACGGTGGTACAGAGACATTGTCGCTTACCCTTCCAGCAGTTGTAACGACAGATCTCCGTTTAAACGATCCGCGCTACATAACGCTTCCAAACATTATGAAAGCAAGAAAAAAACCTTTAGAGATGATGAAACCAGATGATCTTCACGTTGATGTGAGACCACATCTTAGAATATTGAAGGTAGTAGAGCCACCAAAGCGCAAGTTTGGTATGAAAGTAGAAAATGTAAAGACTTTAATAGAGAAGCTAAGAGCTGAAACTAAAGTTCTATGACTGTGATAATGGAGCGAGATAAATGACAATTCTAGTGATTGCAGAGCATAATAACTCATCAATCAAGATATCAACGCTAAATACGATAGCGGCAGCTAAAGAGATCGGCGGCAATATCCATATTTTGATTGCAGGATATAATGTACAGCGCATAGCCAAAGAAGCATCGAAGATTTTAGGTATATCTAAGGTTTTGCTAGCCAATGCACCACATTTAGAAAATGGTCTTTCAGAAAACGTTGAGTCGACTGTACTTAGTATCGCAAAGAGCTACTCGCATATTTTAGCACCTGCTACGGTCTATGGAAAGAATATCGCGCCAAGGATTGCTGCAAAACTTGACGTTGCACAGATTTCAGACATCACAATGGTCATTAATAAAGACACTTTCGAACGACCAATATACGCATTTAATGCAATCGAGACAGTCCAGTCATTAGATGAGATCAAGGTGATCACAGTACGATCGACTAGTTTCAGCCAAGTTGGGTCTGAAGGAGGTGATGCTTATATTGAAAATATCGATGCACCGAATGATGCTAATGTATCGAAGTTAATAAGCTACGAAATGACTAAGCTCGATCGTCCAGAATTAACGGATGCAAAGATTATTGTTTCTGGCGGTCGTGGTCTTGGTAGCAAAGAGAACTATATGAAAGTATTAAAACCCCTAGCGGATAAGTTGCATGCAGCACTTGGTGCATCTAGAGCAGCTGTTGATGCTGGTTTCGCGCCAAATGACTATCAAGTTGGACAAACTGGAAAAGTTGTCTCACCAGAGCTGTACATAGCGGTTGGAATTTCAGGAGCGACACAACATATTGCTGGAATAAAAGACTCTAAGGTAATTGTTGCAATAAATAGAGACGAGCAGGCATCTATTTTCGATATAGCAGACTATGGTCTTGTCGGTGATCTATTTATTCTTGTTCCAGAGCTTGTAAATGCACTTGACTAACTTTATATAGTATTTTTATCGCATAGCAATAGAAACATAAAAAATAATAGATTAAAGATGGAACCTGATTCTTAAAGATTTTTATCTTTTGTTTTGGTAGCCACTTGATTAGAAAGCTTATATCTTTCTTATTTTATACATACACCGACCGATGTATTCTTTAAATATATCTGTAAATAGAAAGATCATCAGATCTTACCTCTGGTTGCTTTCCAGATACCAAATCTGCAAGCAATTTACCTGAACCGCATGACATCGTCCAGCCCAAAGTGCCATGTCCAGTATTTAGAAATAAGTTTGAAAACGGCGTACAGCCAACGATTGGAGTTCCATCTGGTGTCATCGGACGTAGACCAGCCCAGAATGTTGCTTTTGATATATCTCCACCGCCTGGAAACAGATCATTAACACACATCTCAAGCGTTTCTCGTCGTGAAACATGCAACTGTTTGTCAAAGCCAACAATCTCTGCCATTCCACCTACGCGTATCCGATTCTCAAAACGAGTAATCGCAATCTTATAAGTTTCATCAAGAACAGTAGAGACCGGTGCGGCTATTTTATCGGCGATAGGAGCAGTTATTGAATAGCCCTTTAGCGGATAGACTGGAATATTCAAGACAGATGAAACAAATTTACTAGAATACACACCTAGCGCGACCACATATGCATCGGCACGCATAGTTTTGCCAAGGCACTGTACTCCAACTATTTTTCCCCTAGCTATTACCAGTTTCTTAATTGGCATGTCGTAGTAAAACTTTACACCTAATTTTTCTGTAAAATCTGCTAGACGTGTTGTGAAAAGTTTGCAGTCGCCTGTCTCATCACCAGGTAGATGAAGTCCACCGGTTAGCTTATGTAAATTTGCTGCGAGCGCTCCCTCGATACGAGGAAGATCGTTCGGCATTAGTAGTTCATAAGTTACGTTCGCGTCTTTTAATACCGAAATGTCTTTCGCTGCATTATCAAGTTGCTTCTGTGTGCGAAACAATTGTAGTGTTCCTCCAGTTCGGCCTTCGTACTCAATTCCTGTATCGATCCGCAGAGTTTGTAAACAGTCGAGGCTATATTCAGCGAGTCTAACCATTCTGCTTTTATTCAAAGCATATCGTGAAGCTGTACAATTACGCATCATTTTCCACATCCACTGAAGCTGGAAGAATGAGCCATCTAGACGAATCACAAGTGGCGCATGCCTATCAAACATCCATTTTATAGCCTTTAGAGGTATACCAGGTCTAGCCCACGGCGCTGCGTAACCGGGTGAGATTTGACCAGCATTTGCAAAGCTCGCTTCCAGAGCAGGCCCACTCATCCTATCAATAATCGTAACCTCATGGCCTGCACGAACAAGGTAATATGCGCTTGTGACACCTATTACGCCACTGCCGAGAACAATGATTTGCATATTTGTCTCCTAATTCTATATGCTTAAAAGTCGATCGGAAGGCGGTACGTATATATTTTTTTATAAAAACACCTATTTCTATAGAATAATATGGAGAATAATTTATTGATTTAATCTATTCATAAAATATATAAGGTGTCGATTTACAGATCGACAAGATTCTTATAAAGATACTACTTTAAAATATGTTTTTCATTTCTATATATTAAATCTTTACTTAAAGATTTAATAGTTGAATAATTTTTATATTGTAGTCTAAAGATTAGATTTGATGCGAATTGACCTGGAAGAAGATTCCTAAAATTAAGAGAAGATAATAATTAAATCATATCTAAAATTCTCCTCTTATTTACAAAAAAATATCTACTCAGCAATAAGAAATTTACATACATTGAGATAGATCTCTCTAAGTTAGAGGACTACACATCATATTCATGATAATACAATATATGGATACACGTTATAACGATAGGTTTTTGTTACAAGTATAATTTTGTAGAATGCTATTAGACTAAATATTAATTTGCTGTCAGCCGCCTATTATAAGTACTTTTTGAAAAGTAACCTATCAAACTATCCTCTGAGTACTTCTTAAGCACTTATTATCACTTCAGTTTTCTGATATGATATATTTCTCACTAACTTAAATTTATTCGAATCCTGTTTTATCTGAAGGGTTTTATTATGGTTATCATCCGTATGGCTCGAGGCGGCTCAAAAAAGCGCCCATTTTACAATATCGTTGCTACGGATTCTCGAAACCGTCGTGATGGTCGCTTCATCGAGCGTATCGGTTTTTATAGCCCAGTTTCCAGGAAAACTGAATTGCTACGTATTTCTCAAGATCGCCTATCATATTGGAAGAGTATCGGTGCAAAACTATCACCTACCGTTAAGCGTCTGACAAAACAAATTAAAAATGTATAGTTTGGACAGCCAGGTTGATATAGAGATAGAAAATGATATTAAAAGTATAAAGGAATTACCGAATGACGCAGTTGAAATCGGTATTATCGTTGGTGCATATGGTCTTAGTGGTTGGATTAAAGTAGTAGCATATTCAAATTCAAATATTAGACTTAAAGATAATACTATTTTTAACACGCGAAGCTGGTTGTTAAAAAAAGGCATGGATTGTCGTATCGCGACGGTCCTGAATACGAAAATACATAGGACTATAGTTGTTGCAAATATTTCCGGTTTAAACAATCGGGAGGATGCAATATCTATGCGTGGATTTAGCATATTTTCTCGACGATCTGATTTTCCAATACTCACTGAAGGTGAATTCTACTATGTAGATCTAATTGGTCTGAGTGTTGTCAACAAACAATTTTTATCACTAGGTGTTGTAACTGACATAATTGATAATGGCGTACATTCGATTTTACAAGTCGAATATCTTTCGATAGGAAAAACTAGAGAACAAACTTCTAAGAAGTTCCTTATTCCATTTGTTTGTTTGTATGTAAAAACAGTAGATCTATCTATACGTCGTATTATTGTTGACTGGAAAACAGATTACTGAGGAGTATAGGTGCAATTTGACATTGTGACACTCTTTCCAGAGATGTTTTGCGCAGTAACTGAATGGGGAATTACAAGTCAGGCAATCAAGAAGAAATACTTTGGGCTACGTACTTGGAATCCTCGCGATTTTACAAAAAATAACTATCGTACGATTGACGATCGTCCATACGGTGGTGGTCCTGGTTTAGTGATGCTAGCTACGCCGATCCAGGCAGCGATCAATGCAGCGAAGGCTGCACAGATAGAGCAAAGATTTGATAGTTCATATACCATAATGATGTCGCCGCAGGGTACGCCGCTCACGCATAAGCGTATTGTTCGCCTCTCTCAAGAGGCAGCTATAATCATATTATGCGGTCGATATAAAGCGACCGATCAGCGTCTACTCGATCTCTTTGTAGATGAAGAGATTAGCGTCGGAGATTTTGTGCTATCTGGTGGTGAGCTTCCAGCAATGGCAATGATAGATGCTATTGTTCGTTTGCTACCAGGAGTGTTAAATAATGCGCAGTCTACGGAAAAAGATAGTTTTGCGGATGGTCTGCTCGATTGCCCATATTATACACGACCTAAGGAATATGAGGGAGTACGAGTTCCTGATGTACTACTCAGTGGTCATCATGCCAGAATAGAGCGCTGGCGTCGCCAGGAGGCATTAAGAAATACAGTAAAGAAACGTCCAGATTTGATAAAGCTAGCACGTCAAGATAATCTACTAAGTACTATCGATGAGGTATTAATATCGAGCTTTGAGCATGAAATAAAGAAGAATGTTTGATATATCAAATTTGAGGGTTTAAAACGAATTTATATTCGTATTCTCTTTTGTGATATATAGAGAGAATCTCTCCTTTCCTGTCCTAGAATATTCAGAAAGAAGCAAGCCTTTCATAAGTAAGGACTAAATAGTTTAGGAGTCATTGATGAATCAGATCGAGAAACTCGAAAAAGAAGAAATAAAACGAATTCTCTCAGGTAGAAAGATACCTGAATTTTCTATCGGAGATACGGTGGTTGTAAATGTGAACGTAGTTGAAGGCGCTCGTAAACGTGTTCAGGCTTATGAAGGAATAGTAATTGCAAAACGCAACCGTAGCTTGAACTCGGCATTTATCGTACGAAAAATTTCATCGGGGAAGGGAGTCGAACGTACGTTCCAGACGTACTCACCACTATTAGCGAATATCATAGTGAAACGTCACGGCGATGTACGTCGTGCGAAACTCTATTATCTTCGTGGACGTTCTGGAAAATCAGCTCGAATTAAGGAAAAATTAGTATTGAAAGCCCGAGGTGAAACAATAGAAGTCAAATAAAAAATCTAGTAAGTTACTATGATTTCTAATTTCTTAAATTTTTTCTCCATTTAATAGAGAAGATGCAGCAACTGGATTTGATGGCCAATACATATGCATGTATGTAGCTACGATTGAACCATACTGATATATAGCCTCACCAGAATGATCAGCGTTATCTAATTGATATGCTGTCGCAGCAGGTATGAGCTTTGTATAAAACCGAGAATAGTGGAACGTATGACCACGAAGCGGTCCATATCGCGTATCAAACTGCTGCATTCCGAGTGCGATTAAACGATCTTGTATCTTTGCTATACCAGGTAACATGCCGAGCATAGAGGTTATTCTATCATTAGAATCAACTACTGCGTCACATAGATATATCATACCACCGCATTCGGCAATAATAGGCTTTTCGGCTCTAATATGTTCGCGTATCGTGTCCGCGCTTCTCTTATTAGAAGAGAGCGCTTGTGCATGAAGTTCTGGATAGCCTCCTGGAATAAATAGTGTATCGCAGCCATCTGGGAGAGGATCATTAGCAAGAGGAGAAAAAAAGTGCAACTGTGCTTTGAGCATGTTTTTAAGCAGAGCAAGATTTGCAGGATAAATAAATGAAAATGCTGCGTCACGAGCGATTGCAATATGACGCCTTGTAATAATCTTATCAATAGATAGGATTTCTACCGGTCTTGGATCAACAAACGAAACTGGTGGAGGTAATACGTCAAGCTCTGTCAACGCAAGCATATCTGCTATACGTTCGAGGCGCATATCAAGGTCAGAGATATCTTTAGGTTGATAAAGTCCAAGATATCGTTCTGGTAGCGCGACACTTGTATCTGCATTTACGTATCCAAGCCAACGAAGTTCATTCGGCAGCCTTTCCTGAAGTAGTTGCCTATGCCTAACAGAGCTAACTTGATTTGCGAGTACGCCATAAAATAAAAGATCCTGATTAAAATATGCGAGACCGAACGCGATTGCTGCAAATGTCTGTGCAATCGATTTCGCAGAAATTACTGCGACGATGGGAATGCGAAATGCAATTGAGAGATCAGCAGTGCTCGGCATGCCGTCGAATAGACCCATGACTCCTTCTATCAGGATAAGATCAACATCTTTTGCAGCTTGAGCAAGCAATGTATGACACTCGTTTTTACCTACCATACCGAGATCAAGTGAATAGACTGATGAACCGCTTGCGTATTCGAGTAATATTGGATCGAGAAAGTCCGGTCCAGTTTTGAAAACGCGTATGTTAAATCCAATACGTCGGTACATACGCGCGAGGCCGGCTGTCACTAATGTTTTACCATGTCTAGATGCAGGAGAAGCGATCAGAAGAGCTGGACAGGCTGGCATATTTAGAACTCCACGCCAGGCTGCGCTTTTATATTCTTTTTATATGGATGCTTGATAAGACGCATTTCTGTTACTAGATCTGCTATATCAATTAATGCAACTGGCGCGTGTCGACCAGTCACGACGATGTGTAGTGTTTCCGGACGTTTATTTAGTATTACGAGCACTTCATCGAGTGGAAGATATTCATACTTAAGTACGGTATTTAGTTCATCAAGTATTATCATCTGGTAATAGCTACTTTTTATCATTCTACATGCCTCATTCCAGCCACGGCGTGCGCTTATTACGTCAGTATCGCGGTCTTCCGTATTCCATGTATAACCATCGCCTATCGTTATGAAATTACAATGATCGAACGCGCCTAGAAAATCGCGCTCGGATGTGTGCAACGCACCTTTAATGAACTGTACAATACCAATCTTCATACCATGTCCAAGAACTCGAACTGCCATCCCAAATGCTGCGGTACTTTTCCCTTTTCCATTTCCAGTATGGACAATTAGCAAACCTTTCTCAGATGTTGCAGTAGCTTGTTTTTTTTCATATCCCGCGCGACGGCGTTTTTTCATTTTTTTATACGAATCTAGATCAATTTTCATCATTATCTTGAATCATCTTCTTTGATCCAGTTATTCAGAACAACGATAGTATAGAGTCGTCTAGAAATATCTCTGTTTAAATATATTTTTTATATCATCATTAATTAGTTTCTAACTAGAGCTCTACCTTAATTTATATGAAATTTCTTTTATCATCTCTTCGAGAGATTTTCAAAAAAGTACATTAATCTAGATTATCAACATAAGTATGTTTATAGATTTTTTATATCTAGTATTTCCATTATCGCTATAATCTATGTCACTATGTGATAGTAATTATTAATCATGTATTACATTAATAAGCTTTGCTACAAATTCAAAAATTATGTTTTGTAAAAAACTTATAACTTAAGTTAATTTTTATAGTCCTTGACTATATATATTATGCTTATGATATACGGTAGTTTATGCTGCTGACATTCAGAAACCAATATCTAAGTACTTTTATAGAGATATAAATGCGAAAACTACCTGTTACAATCATAACCGGCTTTCTTGGAAGTGGAAAGACAACTCTACTACGTCATATTCTCCAAAATGCAAACGGTCGTAGAATTGCTATTATTGTTAATGAATTCGGTAAACTTGGTATCGATGGAGAAATTTTAAAAGGCTGCGAAATTGGATGTGACAATACAAAAGATAAATCGAATAGAAAAAAAATACAAGGTCAACTCTATGAGTTGGCAAACGGCTGCCTATGTTGTACAGTGCAAGAGGAGTTTTATCCAGTTATGGAAGCGCTTGTTGAGCGTCGAGACGACGTAGATCATGTGCTAATCGAAACGTCTGGACTTGCATTGCCAAAACCACTCGTTCAGGCTTTTCATTGGCCCACAATACGTAATAGTTTTACTGTCGATGCAGTTATAACCATTGTCGATGGGCCAGCAACCGCTAATGGACAGTTTGCTGAGAATTTAGAAGAAATTGATTCGCAACGTCGCGCAGACAAGAACTTAGATCATGAATCTTCACTATATAAACTATTTTCTGATCAGTTATCCGCAGCTGATATTGTCATCGTAAACAAGGTTGATTTGCTTAATAATATACAATTCTCTCAAATCAAGTCGATGATTCGTAGAGAGGTGCCACAACAGGTAAAGATCATAAGTGCTACGCATGGTAAGCTTGATATTGAGATGCTTCTTGGAATCCAGGCAGAATCTGAAGAAGCAATATATATGCGTCATGATTATCACAGCTTAGCCGATCATGATCATGATGTATTTGATTCTATTGTACTGAGTGGAGATGCAGGTTCACGTGATTCAACAATTTCTGCTCTGAAGAAGCTTGTTGAAATGTATATAATTTATCGAGTGAAAGGCTTCGCTAATCTGGCAGATGTGCCTATGCGGCTTGTAATTCAAGGTGTTGGTCGACGTTTTGAAAGCTATTTTGATCGTTACTGGAGAAGCGAAGAAGAAAGAATAAGCCAATTCGTATTGATTGGTAGAAATCTCGACGCAATTCTACTAAAGCAGACTTTCGAAAACGAATGCTATATACAGCGGTCTGAGCGGTCGTTTGTGTAAATTTAGGAGTTTTACACGAGATTATGCATCTTTTACGCACTATACCTGGTAGTGGATTTGTTGAAGATACTGAGGGTGTGATACGGATCGATCAAAATCCAGCAGACCTTGTAATTCTTAGTTCAGCAGATACAACCTTATCACTTCTTGCAAGCGTTGTATCAATGTTACCACAAGGTTTTCCAAGTATCAGGCTCGCAAATATTACATTTTTACAGAAGCCTGCATCAATAGATTTCTACGTTGATGATGTACTAAAACATGCTCGAGCAGTTGTGATTGATCAATTAGGTGGTGAGACATACTGGTCATATGGAATTGAGCAGGCAGTGTCTGTTGCTAAAAGATATAACCAGAAGCTTGCAATGTTTTCTGGTGATTTAAATGAGGATCTAAATCTCATTGAAAAAAGTACTATTTCTCCAATACTCTGTTATACATGGTGGCGCTATATTCGTGAAGGTGGCTCAAAGAATGCTGATTCATTTTTGCGTAGCGTGGCATATCACGTATTTGGTTTTGGAAAGGAACCGCCTGCACCATATAAATTTCCAGCTGCTGTTCTTTATTATCCGGGAAAGCGTTGTCCAGTTACAGTCAATAACTGGCTTTTACGCTGGCAAAAAAACGCGCCAATCGTAGCAATTCTTTTCTATAAAGCACATTTGCAGGCGTCAAATACTGAAGTATTTGACTCGCTCATAGACGCGCTCGAACGTGAAGGCATGAATCCTCTTCCTATTGCAATTACATCACTAAAGGATGCTGTAAGTCGAAAAATAATTATGAATTACTGTCGTAATTATAGCGTCTCGCTCATCTTGAATACAACCTCGTTTTCATCCGTTTCAATCAATGATCCCGTGAATTACCATTTTAGAGAAAGTATATCTGACAAGAGTTTCCTCTATGTAGATAGTAATAGTAGCAAGCTGTCTGCCTGCGATGTAAAACAAGAACAGATAGGCGGTGACGCGCCAATTTTTCAAGTAATCCTGTCTAGTAGTAATCGCGCTACGTGGGTTGTAGATAATCAGGGGCTACACGCGCGAGATATCGCGATGCACATAGCACTTCCAGAGATCGATGGACGTATTATTACACGTGCAGTTAGTTTCAAGGGACTTTCGTACCGATGTACACATACCGAAGTCGATGTCGTCCGTTATCAGCCTGAAGCAGATCGAATAACATTTGTAGCAAAACTTGCACAGCGTTGGTGTCGGTTACGCACGCTTACAAATATGAATAAACGTGTTGCTCTAATACTTGCAAACTATCCGAAAAGCGAGGGACGGATCGGTAATGGTGTTGGGCTCGATACACCAGAATCAACAATCTCTGTGCTTACTATGCTAAAAGATGCAGGCTACCAAATTACCGATCTACCAGAAGATGGTGATGCGCTGATCGCTAGACTGGTAGAAGGTGTAACGAATGATCAGGCGGTACATGCTATTCGTCCCGCATTTCAGAGTTATTCGCTTACAGATTACAATGCGCGTTTCTTGATCCTTCCAGATAGCATCCGCCATACAATAAATAAATGTTGGGGTCCACCTGAAAATGACCCAACGCTACGTCAGAATCGTTTTACGATCGCAGGCTGGCGTTCTGGAAATGTTTTTGTAGGAATTCAACCGTCAAGATCTCGTTGCAAAAATGATTATGCAAACTATCATAATACGGATCTTGTGCCACCTCATTCGTATCTAGCTTTTTATTTCTGGATTCGCGATATATTTGCAGCTGATGCAGTAGTCCATCTTGGCAAGCATGGAAATCTTGAATGGTTACCAGGAAAAAGCCTTGCATTATCTAATATGTGCTGGCCAGATCTGACGCTTGGTCCAATGCCTAATCTATATCCATTTATTGTTAATGATCCTGGAGAAGGTAGTCAGGCAAAGCGTCGCATACAAGCAGTTATAATTGATCATCTTATGCCTCCGCTCACACGTGCAGAAAACTATGGTCCCTTACAGGATCTTGAGCGACAGGTCGATGAGTATTATGAAGCTATGATGGTTGATGAACGGCGTGCAAAGTTGTTGCGCAAGACGATCCTTAAGATGATCAAAGAGTGCTGTTTACATGATGAATTGAATATTGCACTACCACGCGATATAAATGATGAAGATAAGTTACTGACTCGTGTAGATGCATGGCTATGCGAGCTAAAAGAAATACAGATTCGCGATGGGCTGCATGTATTTGGTCGATCACCTTGTGGCTGTCAGAGACGGGATACATTACTTGCACTCTCACGTTTTCCGGTCGGTAACGGACAAAGGGAGCTGAATGGTTTGCTCGGTGCACTCTCATGCGATCTACAGCTAGGAGACGATTTCAATCCTCTCTCAGCCGATTGGGCAAAACCATGGCATGGACCACGTCCAGATATACTTCAAGCGGTTAGTAATTCAATGTGGAGACACGCTGGAGATACACGGGAACGACTAGAATTACTTGCAAGTGAATGGATCACACGACTTTGCAATAAGGTTGATAAAATTTCTAACCAGAAATTTAGGATTACAGATCCTGTTCAGTCTTTTGTGCAAACGCTTATCAGCAGTGATAGCTCGAAATTAGATTCTATTTCTAAGTCTAATCTGTCATCAGAACACTGGCCGAATACAAATAGAGTATTATCTCGCATTGAGAAAGATATTCTACCTCGTCTAGATTCCTGTGGTGAAGAAGAGCTTCGTCATCTTCAACGTGGACTCAGCGGGCTTTTCGTTCCTCCTGGGCCGAGTGGCTCACCATCTCGAGGACGACCAGACGTATTACCAACTGGTCGTAATTTCTATTCGATTGATACTCGTGCTGTACCTACACAAGCTGCTTGGACGCTCGGTCTTAAATCCGCTAATCAATTAATTGAACGACATCTTCAAGAACAGGGAGACTATCCTAAAGCCGTCGGAATTTCTGTTTGGGGTACATCAACGATGCGAACTGGTGGAGACGATATTGCGCAGGCGCTTGCACTTCTTGGTGTAAAGCCTAAATGGGCGCATGGTAGTTATCGAGTAATAGATTTTGAGATCCTCCCAATAGAGATTTTCGATCGGCCGAGAATTGATGTAACTCTACGTATATCTGGATTTTTTAGAGATGCGTTTCAAAATCTAATACATCTATTCAGTTCGGCTGTACAAGCTATTTCAGTACTTGATGAGCCTATATATCTAAATCCGATCCGTTGGCGTATTGAGCGCGAGCAGGCTGAATGGATCGCTCGTGGCATACCTACTAACGAAGCAAAGCAACGAGCTAGATGGAGGGTATTTGGTTCTCAGCCTGGTCATTACGGCACAGGACTGCAGGAAATAATAGATACACAGCATTGGCGAACCGATTCCGATCTTGTTGATGCATATTGTTTCTCTAGTAGCTACGCATATGCACAGAATATTACAGGAGATGCAGCACCTGATATATTCAGTTCGCGCCTTGCACAGATTGATGTAGTCATACAAAATCAGGACAATAGAGAACATGATATTCTTGATTCAAACGACTATTACCAATTCCAGGGTGGAATGACGTTGGCAGTTCGCTATTTTTCTGGTCGTCAGCCAAGTCTTTATCACGGTGATCACACAAATCCAGATGTACCTGTAATACGAACACTTCGTGAAGAGATTGCGCGTGTAATCCGTTCACGCGTTGTTAATCCAAAATGGATAAACGGAGTAAAACGGCATGCCTATAAGGGCGCAGCTGAAATAGCTGCGACAGTTGATTATCTGTATGGGTATGATGCGACTACACGTATTCTTGCCGATCACCAATACGCGCTCGTTGCTGATGCATATTTATTTGATAATGACACAAGAGAATTTCTCGAAAAGCATAATCCATGCGCACTGCACGGAATATGTGAACGCTTTGTTGAAGCGATACAGCGGGGTTTATGGCAAAAACCTGGTAATTATCAAGAGCGGATTAAAATGATCTGGCTCGAAAGTGAACAACGCTATGAATCATAATAGAAATAAACAATCTAGAAATAAACAATATAATTGTAGATTAATACGCCCAATATTTCCATTTACAGCGATTGTTGGACAACCTGATTTACAACAAGCTCTACTACTCGTAGCTATAGATCAGGAGATTGGAGGTGTACTTATTAGTGGTCCACGTGGAACAGCTAAATCAACTGCAGCAAGAGCACTGGCAGAACTACTACAAGAAGGTCAGTTCGTAACACTTCCATTATCCTCAACAGAAGAACAGGTTATAGGAACGCTTGATCTAGCACATGCACTCACTAATCATGGTATTCGGTTCAAACCTGGATTACTCTCGCGTGCTGACAACGGTGTACTCTATATCGACGAGGTTAACCTTTTAGCTGATGGACTTGTTGATATGCTTCTCGATGTCGCGGCAAGTGGTGTAAATATCGTTGAGCGCGATGGTATATCACATGCGCACAGTGCACGGTTTGTTCTTGTTGGCACAATGAATCCAGAAGAGGGGGAGTTGCGGCCACAACTTCTTGACCGATTTGGATTGATGGTTGAGCTCAAGAATTGCTTCGATCCAGATACGAGAAGGCAGATAATAGATGCACGGTTCGCGTTTGATATGAACCCGTACGCATTTTGCGATAAACACAATACAATGCAGAATAATTTATCTTCACGCATTCATGAGGCCCGAATACGACTGTCTAATATAAAGTTTGATGATGTAGTATATAGTCAAGTTAGTAATCTATGTATTTCCTCTGCCGTTGATGGACTACGCGCTGATATCGTTATGTTACGCGCCGCTCGTGCTCTCGCAGCGCTCAATAGTCATGATATAGTATCGATAGATCACGTTGAACGAGTAGCAGAGATGGTATTGACGCATAGAAGAACAGTGCAAAAAGAACTATCAAATCCACCTCAATCTCAGGAAATATCTAGGCTTAGCGATCAGAAAATTAAACAGTCTAATCATCATGAACAGCAAGGTATAGCTGATCAATCGCATCTTTCATCAGAGTCTAATTCTAGAAATGTAGTAGATCAAAAAGACTGGGGCTATCTTCCGCCAAAGTCTTTAGGAATGACAACGATAAAAAGTGTTGTCCCTATATTATTTAAATCATCAAAAAAAAAGTTAAGCTATCTATAAAACGTCGCCGAGTACTTACTCCTAAATTTCCAATGATAGGAAGATTTGACAGACTCTATATATCCGATAATAGTATAGCGTCCAAAACGGTTTCATGGCCCGCTACTCTCTCAGCAAAGCGATCAGAAGTATTGCACGCTAATCATTTACGTTTTCGTAAACGTTTTATACTATTAAACCAGATCCATTGTTTATTACTTGATTCTTCCGCATCTATGCTAGCGCATGGTAGACTCGCACGTGCAAAAGGATTGATCATCTCATATTTTAATCGTGCATCGCGTGCTCGCATTAAAACAGCGCTTATCTGTTTTAATGGAGCAGGGGTTATTCGACACTTCGGTCCAGCAGTGCCTCGTTGGTGGAATGAGCGATGGCTTACGTATATTGGAGGCGGTGGTGGTACACCGTTTATAGATGGAATCAACGCTGCAGAAAAACTACTTTCGAACTCTGCAAGAAGAGATCCATTACAACAACGTTGGTTATTTGTATTATCCGATGGATATACATCTGAAATACCAAATCGGCCAACCTTTGCTGATCATATAGTATTTGTTGATTTCGATACTAAAATTTTTCCGATCGGAAATGGTGAAAAGCTAGCAGCTGCATGGAACGCAAAAAGGTTAACTCCTGATGAAATGTTATCTACATATTTTATATAAGACTAATGAAATTCGTAAGATATTTAAATAATATTCAAATCCACCATATTTAGCGACACCATCTAGGTGTATATACCCAATCTCGTCCAGCTATACGGAAATGTCGAGTTGTCGTCGATCCAACAATTACTGTCGTCCGCATATCAACCTGATCTAACCTTATTGAACCTAGTGTCGTATAAATGAGTGTTTCACCTAGTCGTCCAATTTGACGTCCGAGTATAATAATAGTATTCGCTCCGCGATATTTACGTATCGTGTCAAGTGCGCATTCAAGTTGCCATGGTCTCGCACTAGAAATCGGATTATATAATGCAATTACGAGGTCAGCATTAACTGCATGTTGTAGCCGTTTATTGATTACACTCCACGGCTTCAAATTATCAGAAAGAGAAATTATACAGAAATCATTACCAAGTGGAGCTCCGGCTAATGCAGCAGTCGCAAATGCAGCCGATACACCTGGCTCAATACGTAGTTCAATTGCTTCCCAATTTGGATCGCGTTTCCTATCAAGTACCTCAAGAACTGCAGCTGCCATTGCGAAAACTCCCGCATCTCCTGATGATACAACTACAACCTGCTGTCCAGCAGCTGCAAGTTTAAATGCATTATATGCGCGCTGTATTTCTTTTCGGTTGTCTGTACAATGGACTTTCTGATCAACTCGAAAAGGACCAGCCATCTTAACATAGGCCGTATAACCAATAATATCAGTTGCTGCAGAGAGCGCTATACGCGCAGCGGGTGTTAACCATTTTATATTACCAGGCCCAAGGCCGACTACTGTTAGACTGGAACGTGCACGCCCAATTTTAGAGAGATCAATTGGCTGTGATGTGATGGCACAGGCAAGCTGGCTTGAGCTATATTGAATTAAATATGGAACATGTATCGCAGCCTTGAGTAACATCAAAGCATCGATATTTATATCAGCAGATGATGTATTAATATCAACAAAGCGGAGTGGAACGCCAATGGATTTCGAAGCATTAATAAGTGCAGAATCTGTAAGATATGATTTTTCTGCAATAATCACTGCAAGCGCTTGTGTAGCAAGATTATACAATTTAAGAAGATCATAAATATGATCGGTAAGAGACGTAGCAGATGATATGTCGTTCGTTGCAACAGCTATGACTATACTAATAGGATGAATCACTAATACATTGATTGTATCATCAGATATATATGGTGTTATACGGATAGAATGCGAAGCATTTTCGTCAAACGGTAACTTCATATCATTAAGCCATTTAGCATTGCCTTCGATACGTGTAGAAATACCAGAAAGAAGATCAGATAGAAAGCGCTTTCCATAAGCAAGATTATTCAATCTATAACCTTCTGGAGGATTTAGGAGGCAGGTTCCAAAACGTAATTCACCACTTGTTGTAATCGCGGGGTGGATATTAAGAATTTCTCCTATTTCTCGTGCAATCATATTCACACCGGTTAGTCCACCTAGAAGCGGTACAATAGCCGAGCCATCCTCAGCGACTGATAACACAGGAGGTTCTATTCTATTAGACGTGATTACGGATGAAAGACAACGGATTACGATACCTGTTGAAAACAGTACGATAATTGGTACCGCAAGCGTATACAATTGACATAAATGCGAACTAAGTAGGTCAAATCGCACATCTACAAATGAACCTACTCTCTCTGAGAAACCGTGTATCTGTGCACCTGGATAGCGCTCTAAAATGCGACGCGCAGTATTGAGTCCACTCACACTAAGTATTATGATCGCTGGAGGAGTTGCTATCCTTTCCATTTTTTCCCAGGAATAATTAACAAAGAAAAATAAGGAGATACCATTGGATCGACCTCGTTGATCGGTACGATTCTCTGATCTACTGTTGTTGCATGTTCAATATATAGAGCGCGCTTTATAAGCATGAGTGTGTCAAGTACGCGACGAACCTTACTGAAGTTTCGGCCGAGCTTCATTACAACTGCTGCATCAGCTTGAGCAAGCTGAGAGCGTAGTCTGTTTTCAGGGAGCATACCGGATAGAACTGATAGAGTTTGATTTCTATAAACTAATGGTACACTTAGTACAGCAGCACTTCCAAGCATAGAGCACACACCCGGGACTACATTAGTGTCATAACATCTTGAGAGCCGATCATGTAAATACATGTAAGACCCGTAGAAGAATGGATCACCTTCACAAATCACTGCAACATTACGGCCTGCATTAAGATGAACTGCTATAATATTGGAAGCAGTGTCATAGAAATTAGTTATTACGCTTTCATAGTAGAGTGTCGAAGGCAATATTTCTGTTGTAATCGGATAGATAAGTGGTAAACGGATCTGTTTGTCGAGCAGATGCGATTTTATGATTCGAAGCGCATTACTTGTCTTACCTTTTGCAACAAAATACGCAACAACTTGAGCAGTTTTCAATAGTCGAAGTGTTTTTAGCGTTATTAATTCTGGATCACCCGGGCCAACACCAAGCCCAAATAGACATCCGCGTGCTATCATTATTCTATATCCGTACCAAGTGCATTAATCGCAGCAGCCGCGATGGCGCTACCACCGCGACGACCAAGAAGTGTTATGTATGGAACACCTTGGTTGTGTTCAGCAAGCAACGATTTTGATTCCGCTGCACCTACGAAACCGACTGGAAAGCCTAAAATAAGGGCAGGGTGAGGTGCTCCAGAATCAATCATATCGAGCAAATAGAATAAAGCAGTTGGTGCATTACCAATTAAAACGATGCTACTAGAAAGATATGGACGCCATAGTTCGAGTGCAGCAGCTGATCGCGTATTACCTATCCGCTTTGCTAGATCAGGAACGATAGGATCATGAAGTGTACATCGTATAATATTATTAGATGGTAAACGAGACAGTATAATTCCGTCGGCAACCATTTTTGAATCGCATAGAATCGGCGCACCAGTAGCAAGCGCTATACGACCCGCATCACCTGCACCATCAGAAAAACATAAATCATTAATAATATCAGTCATCCCACACGCATGAATTACACGAACAGTGAGTTTTTCAAGATCTTGTGGAATACGCGATAAGTCAGCTTCGGCACGAATCATTGAAAATGATCTTCTATAGATTTCCTGTCCATCTCGGAGATAATTAAACATCGATAACGCAATTCCTAACTAAGCCTTTCATTCTATTTAAAATAATTACAATTTGATCAATTGTTAAATAATATACGAACGGTAGTGTACTAAATCTAGAATTCTTATTGAACCAATAAAGAGTATAATGCTTTTCTGAGATCGCTATTAGCGTAATATCTGCTGGATACGATAGTGCGCAATGACGTTCGCAGCCGCTTAGATGTACATGTTGTTTGTTATAACAAGCTCGCTTGGATAGAACAAGAGCATCATGTTTTGTATCTGCTCGTCCCTTTATGCAGCCGGAGCTTCCCGAGCATGCTGTGAATCTAGCGAGCGGTGCGGATGGTGAAGTAATAAGGCCAAGTTCATTAATTTGAGAAATAAGGGCGCGCACATTAGTAGACGCAACACCATTTATAAAAATACCCTTCCATGGCGTGATTAATAGCGATTGGTCGCCGTAGGTATCGATGAGCGATGCGAGTTTGACAAATCTGTCAGCATTAATTCGACTAAGCGAAAACTGTGCTCCAATCCTGTAGTATTCATCTTTATAGTACTCAACATGTGCTCCGAAGCGGAGTGAAGGATCGCTCGGTGCACGACGCCAATCATTGAGAGATAAATCTTGTTTAAACTGAAATGACAGATAGGACTGCGCTTGAGCAAGTAACGTAGCCATGTCATGCGTCTTCATTAAATCGAACATCCGATGCATATCGATCGATGCTAGATCGAGAAATGCAAGAAGCAACGCGCGGACAAAATCGGCAATCTTATTGGGTGAAATGTCAATAAGAGCAGAAAAATCATTTTTATGTACTGGCGGACAGCCAGATATTCCACAAGCAAGCCTGATAACACCGTCTT
Source organism: Burkholderia sp. (assembly GCA_032470235.1). Taxonomy (GTDB): domain Bacteria; phylum Pseudomonadota; class Gammaproteobacteria; order Burkholderiales; family Burkholderiaceae; genus Burkholderia. Next base: position 42,992 of record JAVHYW010000003.1, on the reverse strand, counting down.
TACGAACCCGTGGCGATAGCCAGATATCATGCGGATGATTAAGAACTGCAATACTTTCTCCACCATCGAGCTGAATTGAGAATTTCGGTGAAAGTTCAGTACAGCGTGGTTCATGTGCAAGCATGATGAATAGTTTCTTAGCAAGCTCACGAGTATTGAGAAGTGCATTTGGATCGCGGCCGGCAAACGGATTCAGCATTATATTTCGGATATCATCATTAGCAGAAAGTATAGTTAGATCAATATCGTTATTACCCTTACATTCAACAAATGGACCGAGTCCAACACTGATAAGTGCTCGAGTCAATTCGATTTCTTTTCCGTTCTGTATTCCTCGAATTTGTAAATTCGCACGATTAGTTACTTCAATCACGCTGGAACCGTAGATACAAGCTGCATTTGCAATTGCATACATCTGTCTTGTATCAATCTGACCTCCAAAAAGCTTAATTCTGCACAGACCACCGTCAACTGCATCGACTATTCGAACAAGACCTGGACAAGCAGATTGGCGAACTATTGGGTAGATTAAAGACAAGATAATAATAAAAAAGATAATTCAGCAGTACACTAGATAAATAAAGCTCATATTATAATATCCTTTATAATATAAACTGTAGTAAAGAGGCAATATTAAATGACAGCGTGGTTAACTATAGTTGGAATCGGTGATAACGGATACGCTAATCTTGCTCGAGATGCAAAACATGCTCTTATCGATGCTAAGCTCGTGATCGGTGCGAAGCGACATCTAGATATGCTACCAATACGTCTTTCAGCTACTCGTGAAGAATGGCCAATACCTTTTAGTATTAGTAAGTTACTTACGCGTCGTTATACAAAGGTCTGTGTGCTTTCTAGCGGCGATCCAATGTTATTCGGTGTTGGCGGGATTATTACACAAAATCTGCCAAATGATGAATGGCGCGTTCTTCCAGCATTATCTTCTCTATCGCTTGCAGCAGCGCGACTCGGCTGGCCATTGCAAGATATTATAGCCGTATCTTTAGTCGGCCGTCCTATCGCATCTCTTAGGCGATATTTGATGCCTAAGAGACGCCTTTTCATACTAAGCATGAATGGTTACACACCAGCTGAGATTGCTAAAGAACTTATCGAGCATGGCTTAGAGCTAACGCGGATGATCGTCTTCGAACATCTTGGTGGAATACAAGAGCGCTGTATCGATACACTCGCTAAGCACTGGACGATATCTGAAACAGATAGATTGAATCTTGTTGCATTGGATTGTCGAGCGAGTGCTAATGTGAGATGCCATGCTCTAACATCAGGCTTAACAGATGAAACGTACAAAAATGATGGGAAATTAACTAAACGGGATATACGCGCAATAACACTTGCTCGACTTGCACCGCGTCCATATGAACGACTTTGGGATGTTGGTGCTGGATGTGGCTCGATTTCTATCGAATGGATGCGTTCTGATTCCTCATGTAGCGCGATCGCGATCGAATCAAGCGCAGTACGTCAGCGTTTTATCGAATATAATCGAGAAACACTTGGAGTTCCTGGCCTACAAATAATTTCTGGATTTGCTCCTGATGCGCTTATTGGACTTCCTGAGCCGGATGCAGTATTCGTTGGAGGCGGTACAACTTCATCTGGTGTGCTAGATACGTGCTGGGAAAATCTAAAGCCAGGAGGCCGTCTCGTTGTAAACGCTGTTACATTGCAAAGTGAAGCTGTACTTATTCGTTGGAGGAATATACATGGTGGTACACTAACACGCTTTTCGGTAACTCATGCGGAATCTCTTAGCCGATTCGACGTATGGCGACAGGCTATGCCTATCATGCTGTATGAGGTACATAAGATATAGGATGGTATCCTCATAATTCATACTCTAAAATTGGTGAATCAAAATATTATTAATAATAGATGATCTATTCATTTTGACGGTAGACAGAACCTTATTATGAGTAGCTCACGTACAATTCTGTTACTCGGCGGAACTGGAGACGCACTAAAGATTGCGCGTACACTATCCTCACAAGATGTGTATAGCCTTGCTGGGCTTGGCAAGATACCGAATGATCTTATATGTAGCGTACGCACTGGCGGTTTTGGTGGTCCTAATAAGCTAACAGATTATCTTCGTGAACTAAACATCGATCTTATAATCGATGCGACACATCCATATGCAAAGCGGATTAGTGAAAACGCTGTTTCCTCTGCGTATGATGCTGGTGTGTTATGTTGGTCACTACGTCGAAAACCATGGATACAAAATATTAATGATGATTGGCATTTTGTCGACGATTGGCCTGATATTAATGCAATGATTAGACCATTTTACCGACCATTTTTTACGATTGGTCGAGAACCCTTAATGTATCTTGATAAGATTCCATCCCACCAGTTCTGGCTTATTCGATGCCTTTATCCACATCCTGGAAATATACTCTCTAAGATTATCGTGGAACAGGGTCCATTTATGATAGAAGATGAGCGTTTTCTAATTAAGAATACTGGTATAGACGTAATTGTTAGCAAGAACAGTGGAGGTATAGCAACTAAAGCAAAAATAGATGTCGCTCGTGAACTCGGATTGCCAGTTGTAATGTTGCGCCGACCATTATTACCGGATAGTGATCTAGTATTCTATTCAGTCGACGAGCTGATTGCGGCGCTCCATAAATAAAATACATATTACACTTACGGAGTATTCATTCAAGAATGACGGTATATTTTATCGGTGCAGGTCCAGGAGACCCTGAGCTAATTACGGTAAAGGCGCAACGTCTAATTAGAAGATGTCAGGTTATCCTATATGCAGGCTCACTTGTTCCAGATGCGGTACTTAACGGGCATCGAGCACGCATAGTTAACACGGCAAATCTTAACCTTGATACGATTATCTCTTTATTTTCCAGTGCACATGAAAAAGGTCAGGACATCGCTCGGGTACATTCTGGTGATCCGTCATTATATAGTACGCTCGGTGAGCAGATTAGAAAGCTGAAATTATTTGGAATTCCATATGAAATTATACCAGGCGTCACTTCAACATCAGCATGTGCAGCAACACTTTGCCGAGAGCTTACGTTACCTGGTATTACACAAACAGTAATTTTAACTCGATATGCTGGAAAGACCATAATCCCTAAATATGAGAAGCTTAGCGCACTTGCTTCACATAGAGCGACGCTTGTTATTCATCTAAGTATTAAGTACCTCTCAAATATTGTCGACGATGTTCTACCACACTATGGCGAAGATTGCCCTGTTGCAGTTGTTTATCGTGCGAGCTGGCCGGACGAAATATCTGTAATTGGTACACTCTCTAATATTGTCTATAAAATAAAATGTATATCGATCAAACGTACTGCACTTATTTTAATCGGACCTGTTCTAGATAGAGAAGGATTTACAAATTCAACGTTGTACTCAAAAGTGGTATTATAAATCTAGTTAGATTTATCGAATCCTCTGTATTTTTTACAATGCGTGAAAATTATTCACCTCATAGAATTTACTTATGTAGTAGTTCTAAACTAAAATTTATAAGAAATTTTAAGAAAGTCTTAAAATCAGGCTAAATTGGCCCACCCTACACGACTCGAACGTGTGACCGACGGCTTAGAAGGCCGTTGCTCTATCCGTCTGAGCTAAGGGCGGGTATTATTAAAATGGATTACTTTATTGAAAATAACTTAATCGTTATCCATTTTAATATGAGTAATCGGTACTTATTTTTTTAGTTTTATAACATATAATATTGATTAGATTTGGACAGATATCTAAATTAAGTTTAGCTAATAAGTACCTTTCGCGCTGCTTGTACAGCTTCTCGAACTTGATTCGGTGCTGTACCTCCAGGATGATTGCGACTTGATACTGATCCTTCAAGTGTCAAATAATCAAAAATATCATCACTAATAAGATTAGCTACGTCTGGTAATTTTTGCTTTATTTCATCGAGCGATAGTTTAGTTATATCATAGCTCTGCTCTTCACAAATACGAACTGCTCGTGCAACAACTTCATGTGCATCACGAAATGGAAGTCCCTGCTTCACTAGATAATCAGCAAGATCAGTAGCGGTTGAAAAGTCTTGTAATACTGCTACACGCATCGCCTGTGGTTTCACTACAACACCTGTGATCATCTCAGAGAATATTCTTAGCGTATCTGAGACTGTATCAACAGTATCAAATAATGGCTCCTTATCTTCCTGATTATCCTTGTTATATGCTAGTGGTTGACCCTTCATTAATGTGAGAAGGGCGATCAAATTTCCGTTGACTCTACCAGTTTTACCGCGTGCTAGTTCTGGAATATCTGGATTCTTCTTCTGCGGCATAATTGAACTACCTGTACAGAATCTGTCTGCTAGATCAATGAAGCCAAAGCGCGGGTTCATCCATAATATAAGTTCTTCAGAGAGTCGTGATATATGAGTCATCACGAGAGCAGATGCAGCTGTGAATTCAATTGCGAAATCGCGACTGGATACTGCGTCGAGTGAGTTTGCGCAGATGCCATTGAAACCGAGTATCTTCGCAACTTCGTAACGATCAATTAGATAGCTCGTACCAGCAAGTGCTGCTGAGCCGAGTGGTGAAAAATTTACGCGAACACGACAGTCGCGCATTCGCTCAGCATCGCGTGAGAACATCTCAACATATGCTAGTAAATGATGGCCGAATGTTATAGGTTGCGCTACCTGTAGGTGCGTGAATCCTGGAAGAATTGTATCTGTATTCTGTTCCGCGAGATCAAGAAGCGCTATTCGTAGATCAGTTAGTAAATCAATGATCTTATCGATTTCATCACGTAGCCATAAACGAATATCAGTCGCGACTTGATCGTTTCTCGATCGTCCTGTATGCAAGCGTTTTCCAGCGTCCCCGATAAGTTCAGTTAAACGTGCTTCTATATTCAGATGTACATCTTCGAGATCGAGATGCCATTCAAATTCCCCACGCTCGATTTCACCACGGATCTGTATCATTCCCCTCTCTATAGAGGAAAAATCATCAATACTAATAATTTTTTGCGAAGCGAGCATTTTTGCGTGTGCGAGCGAGCCAACGATATCAACTAGAGCAAGCCGCTTGTCAAAAAATACAGAAGAAGTATATCGCTTAACAAGTTCTGAGATCGGCTCTAAGAACCGTCCTGACCAAGCCTCGCTTTTTTTATGCAGCTGGGACATTTTATATTATGATTTTTCAAAATGGAAAATGGAATCTTGATTCGAAGATAAAAAATATTAAGAGTAGTAATTCAAGCACTAATAAAGTGCCTAGTTAGTTAAATTCTTTTTTATGTCTTTGCATTCGAATAAGCTTACTAACTAATTATCTTATTGCTACTGCATATAATATGTCTGTGATCAGAAATAAAAAGTATAAATTTCTCTGAAAAAGTAATTAGCTTCTAGAATTTAGAAGACTTGATAAGTTTAAAATAATCTAAATATCTATTTAGATTAAGCACAACTTAAGCAGATTTCTTAAGTTAGATAAATTTCGTATTTACTATGGTTTTGTATATTAAAAATCTTTGTATTGATTCAATATCTCCTAAGATACGCGTTCTAGGATATGAAATTTATTATACTACAATCAAGGGGTATTTAATCCAGTATTATAGATTTTTAACTTAGTCCAATTTCCAAAATTTTTATAATGAATATTAGGATTCTCTCGTCTGAGAAACCAGATGTACTAACGATCGTTTCTCGAAAAAGTCGTTTAGCAATGCGGCAAGCTGAATATGTTCGTAGTGCTATGCACAGATTATATCCTATTTGTGACTTGAAAATTCTTGGATTGACAACGCGTGGCGATCAAATTCCTGACTATCCAATGTCAAGGATTAGCGGAAAGGGGTTATTTGTAAAGGAGCTTGAGCTTGCACTCACTGATGGGCGTGCCGATCTTGCTGTACATTCACTTAAGGATGTACCAATAGAACTATCTACAGGTCTATTACTTGCAGCAGTTATGTCTCGAGATGATCCTCGAGATGCATTCATATCGAATGATTATTCATCTCTAAATACATTACCTGCTGGATCGATCGTTGGCACATCGAGTCTGCGCAGGCAAGCGATGCTACGCGCTCGTTATCCGCATCTTCAAGTGCAGCCACTACGTGGTAATATCGATACACGGCTTGAAAAGCTCGATCATGGAGATTATACAGCTATTATTCTTGCAGCATCTGGTATGAAGCGTCTCGGTCTAGAAAGAAGGATATGTTCACTGATAGACGTTTATGAAAGTATACCTGCTGTAGGTCAGGCTGTACTCGCGATCGAAATCGCGTCTCATCGTGTAGATGTTTCTAGATGGCTTGCACCGCTGCATGACTGGAAGACTTCTCTTGCTGTAGAGGCTGAACGAACAGTATCTCGCCTGCTCGGTGGAAGTTGTAATGTTCCACTTGCTGCTTATGCAGTATGGAGGGCAAGTGAGTTATATCTAAGGGGATGTGTATCAATGCTTGATGGTACAAGGCTGATTCTAGCAGAAGCAGTTACTACTGCGATTTCAGTAGCAGACGCGGTTGCGCTTGGCTGCGATGTTTCAAGTAAGCTAAAACAGCAGGGTGCACTTGATATAATTCGTACCCTAACAGATGGATAAGTGTAATTTTTTTACAATAAGTAAAAGCTTTCAAAGAAAGAGGTTGTTAGCAGGTATATAATCAAGTAGCAATAAGCAATAACAGTAGGTATGATAAGAAACGAATTCTTCTAATGCATGTATCTAATACCCATACATTCACTATTATTCTCACACAGTCCAGAGATGGTCCCTGGTCTCGAGTACTAGCTACACAAGTAGCCGATTCTGGCTATTCAGTCTTCAACTTTCCTCTAATTAATATATTAGAGGTTGAAGATCCTATACCTCTTACTACTGCTCTCAGATCGCTAGATTATTATTCGCTATCGATTTTTATGTCACCGAATGCGATTAACTATGCGCTTACCTCGAAAAATGTGATCTGGCCAATTAATTTGCCTATTGGCGTTGTTGGACCAGGTAGCGTCGCAACACTCGCGCTTCACGGTATTGCCAAGCCAATATACCATATAATCTCACCTTCTTTATATGAAGAAGAGTGTGCACAGTACGACTCAGAGCATTTATATGCTGCAATCAAAGCAGAATATAAGAAATATAATTCTTCACTATCTGGTAAACGTGTTCTAATTTTTAGAGGAGAAAGTGGAAGAGAATGGCTCGATTCCCATCTCAGAGATGCAGGAGCTGACGTACTAATCGTCACTGTGTACCGTCGTATCATACCCGAGCCTTGTGTCCGAATGTGGGAACGTATTCATAGGCTCCTCAAAGGATTTCCGCATGTATGGTTCATAACGAGTTCTAGTAGTCTACAGAATTTGGATAAGCTAGCTCGAATAAATTTAACAGAATCTGAGCTTGTCTTGCTTAAGCGAGCACCGATTATTACTCAACATCCACGTATTGAACGAACTGCACACGCACTAGGTTTTAATAATATTATGTTGACTGGAAAGGGAGATGAGCCCATAAATAAGGCGCTTTGTATAATATCTAAAGAATTTATTTAAACAAGAGTCGATACCATTTTCTTATATAGCTTGCCTTATAATTAAGCTCGACACGATATGTCTATCGACACTACTTCAGTTAGTGTCAAAATAAATGAGTTGAACTGTAAATATTATTGGTAGGATTTCTTATACAGTGTTTACCAGCATCTTAAGATGCCTTATAAAAATATGTAGGATTAATAACGCAGACATAATTTTATATCACCGGAGTAACCGTATTTTATACGCGAGAATATGAAGATACAGATCTTAAGCTTACATACTTAATAAGTCTATAATAAAAGCATTGGTTCAATTGATATTTCGATAAATTTTCGAACTATATAAAGTCTGTTAAAGACCTACTGAAGCAGATTTAAGATATATCGCAATGTATAAAAATACTAAACTTTGATACCAGTCAAAGTATAGTTAGAAGATTCGAGTACCTTGCACTATATTAATGATATTTGGTGAGATCGTTTAGTTTATCATTCAGATTTTACGATACTTGGATAGATTCTACTTATCTACTACTCCCATACTGGATTAGTATATCAATAAATCTGTGAATCTGTTTATGATTTAAATCATCGTGCTATTAATTTTTTGTCTATGTATTTTTAGATTGTGTGAATTATATGTCGTAGATACTAGGTAAAATTAATAAAAATTTATTAACCTTTTTAATTTTTTATTAGTAAGATACACAAGCACTACTACTATATAGTAGTTTTATCATTTTTAAATACACGAAGAATAATGTTCGTGAACTATTTAGATATTTATAAATACAACTTTTTAGATAGAAAGAACGATGAGCTTTAATTGTGTTACAGCCGGTAAAGATCTTCCTCAAGATTTTAACGTCATTATTGAGATTCCTGCACAGAGTGATCCGGTTAAATATGAGTTAGATAATAAGCTAGGGCTTTTGATGGTCGACCGCTTCATTAGCACAGGTATGCGGTATCCAGTTAATTATGGATATATTCCTCAGACTCTCTCTGAAGATGGTGATCCAGTCGATGCACTTGTTATTACACCGTTCCCATTACTTCCAGGTTCAGTCATACGATCTCGAGCGCTCGGAATACTTCAAATGACTGACGAATCTGGTATTGATCCGAAACTTATCGCGGTACCTCATGATAAGATCTGTCCAATGACAGCTAACCTGAAGTCAATAAATGACGTACCACTTTACTTAAAGGATCAGATTAAACACTTCTTTGAACAATATAAAGCCCTTGAGAAAGGAAAGTGGGTAAATGTGAATGGCTGGACCGATATCGACTCTGCACATAAGAAAATTACTGACGCTGTTTCGAATTTTCAGAAAGAAAAGTGAGATTAAACCTGTAAAGCTATATAGGAATTTTTTAAAATGATAGCTTTGTGTTTTTTGCTCCTAAGAGGATCTTATCCTATTTTATGAGGCGCTTATAAAGCGAATTTTCAAGAAAGTTATAATTTTAGAAAATTAGCATTTCAGAGGAAAAGAGCTGCAGAAGCGCGGAGGGATAGTCTTGAATTTTATTTAACAAGCGCAGAAAATAATAGAAATACTAGAATAGTAGCTCTATATGAAGTGCCAAGAAGATTTTTTTAAGTTATTTTTTACTTTTTATTCGTTGAATTCTATAGTTCTAACTATAAAAATCTGTTTTGCTCAAGCTTCTTTTTGATGGAAATATAGCTAGGATTTTCAGGGTTGTGCATATTGCATACGACTATGGTATTCATCTACTTATTACACTGGAACTCGCGCTATCCAGCTATCCACTTGAGGATCTTCTATTTCTCCCCGATTTTCATTCAGCATCGACTGTCGCGCTGGATATCCTTGGAATAAATCTTAAAGCGTTTAACGAACTCGATGTTTTATTTAGCCATCCATTGTACTCTACTATTAATAGTAATAATACAAGCTGCTCAATTGAGCATAGAATATATAATGCAGCATCATTGATAACTGGTGGTGAAATTTCTGGTACATATCTGAAATGTAACCTATCGAACACTGATGTTTTTGACGAAGTACGCTATTTTCATCAGATAAAAACCTTTTATATTTGAATTGAATAGTACAAAATTTGGTGTACTTATCTATGGGGAGGATACATGGGCATGTATCGCCTGAAAAAGCCTTAAAAGCAGCTGGCGCGGAAGTTCTATTCTAAACAAGCTCACCATCACTTGAATAAGGATACGGAGAGGATTGATATAGCGCGTGCTCGGATCCGTGATACGGGGGACTACCAGTGTTGTTTTACACAAACCTTGTTTGTGGGGATAGGATGAGCTCATATTTGACAGTGTTTTGTTCGTTCTTAACTCATATGGCGAACTTGTTGCAAGGATGAAACAATTCAATGAGGGGGTTATGCGATCGTTGAATTCAATCACTCAATACCACAGCCAGCATTGATCGAGAAATCAATATCTACTAACGCTCAGATATATCGAGCACTTGTTTTAGGTGTGCGCGACTATGTAAGAAAGAATGGTTTTTCTAATGTACTCATTTGACTATCTGGCGGTGTTAATTCAGCACTTGTTCTATCGATTGCATGCGATGCACTAGGACCGGATCTGGGGTACATAAAGTGATAATGCCGTCTTATTACACAGCTGATATCTCGATAATAGATGCGGTCGATATAGCGAAATGTGCTGGCGTACGCTATGACAAAATATCAATAACTTCGATACTTGAAGCTTTTCGTGCATCACTCATATGCATGGTTGAAAACCAAGCGGAAGGTTTAATAGAAGAAAAATATCCAAGCTCGAATTCGAAACCCTACTGATGACAGTATCAAATAAATTTAGTTCAATTATACTGACAACTAGTAATAAAAGTGAGACAGCGATTGGTTATTGCACATTATATGGAGATATGTCCGGGGGTTAGCAGTCATTAAAGATATAAATCCTCATCTATAGATTATGCTATTACAGAAAAGCAACTATAGAATATGGAAAACGATATATAATTCTAGAACGAGTTTTAATGCATCCTCCATCTGCTGAACTACGTTATGATCAGACAGATCAGGATACACTTCCGTCTTATGAGATGCTTGATGAGATCGTAAGAATGTATGTGGAAGAAAACAAGTCACTTTCGGAAATCATTACTTCTGGTTATAGTGAAGACATCGTAAAGTACGTTACGCACCTAATAAAGATAAATGAACATAAGCGTAGGCAAATAACCAATCGGAATTCGTATCACTCAACGTGCGTTCGGTAGAGATTGGCATTATCCAATTACATCTCATTTTATTGAGAATCTCGCTCTTTCTTAACAAGTTTTCAGAATAAATCTGATATGCTCGTGCAGTTTTATTATAAAAATAGTATCAGATATAATCTGCATAGTTATACAACACAATACTGCAAAAATTCTTACTTATTATTACTGTAATTTCACTTTAAATAATATATTATATTTTTATACTAGATATTTCATACTAGAAATGGTCTTATGAGATGATTTACAGTCATCATAAGACTCATAAAAAATTTTCTTGTAAAGATAAAAAGGATTTGAAATTAGATTCTTTGTAAGAATTTATAAAAATTAATTAATTAGTATTTACTTTCTAAGCACTCTTAGTAGTTCTACTAAGAGAATTTAATCTAATTCTTTTGTGGGGCGTGAGTGGCTCGAACACTCGACCTACGGATTAAGAGTCCGCTGCTCTGCCAACTGAGCTAACGCCCCAAATTATAAATTTTATCGCAGCTTTAGAGATTTAACAAAATTTATTTTAAAAAGTTTCAGAAGAGAATTTAGGATGAATATAGATCTTTATTATATTTAATATAATTAATCACTATTATAATAGTTCTATTACTAAATCTTACTTTTAATACTTTCTATCACGTTTTTCTAGTGAGTTTTGTTTTTCTCTTTGAGGGCGGTGTTTTTCTTTTCCCTTTTTTTAAATTCGAAGCTGATTTCACCGTTAGTCTTTATAACTAGATATGCCATAAAGTTTCGGCCTGTTCTTAACGATTTGAAATTAGGTAATAAGTCTGTTTTACCTTTTTCAAGTAGATTTTTCATCTGTTCTCGTGTAATTTCCTGCTGCAAAATCAGTTTTCCAGACCGAAAATCACATGTCTTTAAATTGCAGACAGAATGGTTACAAATATAGTTCATCCCATATTCAAATATATATCCATTATGACATTTCGGGCATGAGCCAATGGGTTTTTGTAGTGAGAAATCTAGAGATTCATCACTTTGATCTTGGCTAAAATCAAATTCTAGCCTATAATTTTCAATTTTTCTATTAAATGAAAGCTTAAGGATTGCTGAGAATGGTCGACCTAGTTTACTATGAAAGCCGGATAGTGGGCCTATATTCTTTCTTTTAAGCAATTCCTCGATTTCACTAATCTCGAACTGCCTATTTCCAAGAATCTTTGGAATATAAAATTTACACTTTGTACACGAGAAACGGCGATAGCTTTCCCTTACTTCTCCGCTACAGTTTGGACATAAAGTATTAAGTGTTATATAATCACTAATAATTTTATTAGAATCATATTCTTTTATATGCTTAACGATTGTCTGTGTCATGCAGGAAATTTCTTGCATAAATGTATGACGTGCAAGTTGACCTCGTTCAATCTGAGATAGCTTATATTCCCATTCTCCAGTGAGCTCCGGAGCAGTTAGCTCTTTTATTTCAAGATGACGTAGTAGTGTTATTAACTGAAATGCCTTTGCGGTTGGGATCAGTAAACGACCTTCTCGCACAAGATATCTCTCATTAATCAGGCCTTCAATCATTCCTGCGCGTGTTGCTGGTGTGCCAAGTCCCTTCGCGGACATAGCCTCACGAAATTCTTCATCCTCGATAAACTTTCCAGCACCTTCCATCGCAGATAGTAACGTTGCTTCTGAATATTGCGCGAGTGGCTTCGTTGTCAGTTTATGTACTATAACATCACCGGTCCTTACCTTTTCATTCTTGTCTACGGAAACAAGGTTCTTATCTATATATTTATTTTCTCGATTATACACTTGCATCCAACCTGGACAAACGAGAATATTGCCTTCTGTTTTAAAGTAATTGCTTGCAACTTCTGTTATTCTGGTTGTAATTTTGTATTCGGCAGCGGGAAAGAATACTGCAATAAAACGCTTCACAACGAGATCATATAATTTCTTCTCAGGCTCAGATAGTGTTTTAGGTGTTTGTAGCGTAGGGATAATCGCGAAGTGATCGTTGATCTTTTCATTATCGAATATCCGCTTGCTCATCTTTACCCAGTTCTCATCAATTACTTTCTTTGCGAAGGGGAGGTAATAATTATTCTCTGCTAACATGTTAAATGTTGATTTAACAATGCTTAGATAGTCTTCTGGTAAAACACGCGCATCCGTACGTGGATATGTAAGAATTTTATGCTTTTCATACAAAATTTGTGCAAGTCCTAGTGTGCTTTTTGCAGAGAATCCAAATCTACTATTCGCTTCGCGTTGTAGACTTGTTAGGTTGTATAACTTTGGTGAAAGTTGAGTTGACGAGCTTAATTTCTCACTGATCATACCAATCTGGTCTCGGCACGATTCAATGACATTCTCAGCAGCTTGCAGACTCCACAGTCGTGAATCACGTTTTTCTGGATCAGATTGACGAATATGTTTAAAATTCGGATCGAACCATATAGCTTTGTAGAAGCCACTTGAACAAATAAATCTAGCGTGTACTTCCCAGTAATCACGTGGTATGAACTGCTTTATTTTGTCCTCACGCTCGACAACAATCGATAATGTTGGTGTTTGAACGCGACCAACCGTTGTTAGAAAGAATCCACCATCCTTGTTATTAAACGCGGTAATTGCTCGAGTTCCGTTTATCCCAACTAACCAGTCTGCTTCCAATCTGCAGCGTGCTGCATCGGCTAACGGTTTCATCTCGCTCTCAGTACGAAGATTAGAGAAACTATTTCGTATAGCAGCTGGTGTCATCGATTGCAGCCATAAACGCTGTACTGGATGCTTAGTTTTTGCGTACTGAACTATCAGACAGAAGATAAGTTCGCCCTCGCGTCCAGCATCACAGGCATTGATTAAGCGATCTATATCCTTACGTTTAATCAGCTTTGTTAATATATTTAGCCGAGATTTATTTTTTTCGATAGGATTCAAGCTAAAATTCGGTGGAATAATCGGTAAATTCTTTAAATTCCACTTACCACGCTGAACTTCATATCCCTTTGGAGGAGAAATTTCTAATAAGTGACCAATTGCTGATGAAACGATAAAATCTTCTCTTTCATAGAATTCATCATATTTAGTAAAATCGCCTAAAGCGTGTGCAATATAACTAGCGACAGAAGGTTTCTCTGCAATTATTAGTGTTTTTGACATAAATCAGTGTTTTTTGAAAAACTGACGTGTATTATGGATAAGCAAGAGCTTGTGAGGCTTTTATAATAAAAAGAACACACTATTATTTATATATTGATTTGTAGAATAACTTATCATGCAGTACTAAAATATAAAGCCTGTAGAAAGATACTAGAAAAAAGATTTACAATCTACTTAGCAAGCTTCCGTTTTAAAAAACGATGAGACGAACTAAATTTCTAAATACTCAGAAGATTGCGCAATTTCGGGGCGTGCTGTAAGTTCGGTAGCACGGTAAGGTTTACTAGCATTCGCTCGATGATTGTTATATTTGGTATAACAGTTCCAAAGAAGTGGGAAATATTTTTATCTTCAATTAGAATCGTTGGAAAATTTTCAATGACGATCTCATCAAGCCAGTCTGCATGCGTTTCGATATCAATCCAGACGAAGCATATCTCTGGATGCAAATTAGCTAGATTCCAAAATGTAGATTTGTATTCACAGCAAGTACTGCACCATTCAGCACATAGACAAGCTACAAGCAATGTCTTTGAATTGCGAAGGCGTTCAGCAATGTGAGCTGATTCAGTATCGAGATTCAAAGCGGACATATATTATTTTGAATAGTTTTTAGTGGTTACTAAATTTTTAGAAAATTGTATCTATATGTTCATCATTCTGCTATAAGCAAATATTAAAGTTTTTATTACTAATTTAAGTGATTAATCCTGGGGCATACCGAGTATATTTAAGAATATAGTTAGATCAGATGAATCTATATTGGTAAAAGGGTATATCTACTCGGTACAGCTAAATAATATTTTTTTCATAGATCTTTATATATGCTTACTGAATAAGCACAGCAGATTGCAGTAAATAAGAGATCGTTAGAATAAAAAAATTAAGAAAATTTAATAATCTAAAAATTAGTAAAGACTCGGAAAATCACTTGCTAAATATACATATCTATACGCAATAATTTATTTACTGCAATCTACATTTTTCTTTCAATTCTTATTGAAACGTTCAGATATTTAAACTAGTAGGATTATAGTTCAGATACATAGTAATTATATTGTGCTATACAGATACTCAATAGTCTAGACGAACCTCTATGGCTTTACTTGATATTCTTTATTATCCAGATAATCGGCTTAATAAGGTCGCTAGACCAGTAAAAATAATCAGCGACCGAGTTCAAAAGCTAATCATTGACATGGCAGAGACTATGTATGCAACATCAGGTATCGGCCTAGCAGCAACTCAGGTAGATATTCATGAGCGTGTAATTGTTATTGATATCTCTGAGGAAAAAAATGAGCTACGCGTATTCATCAATCCGGAAATTATTTGGTTATCTGAAAAAAAGAAGACCTATAGAGAAGGCTGTCTTTCTGTACCTGGTATCTACGATCAGATAGAACGGTCAGACTGTATTAAAGTACGTGCACTTGATAGGTCCGGTAAGCCTTTCTCTCTTAAATGTGAAGGGCTATTAGCTGTGTGCATCCAACATGAGATGGATCACTTAATAGGACGAATATTCATTGAATATCTATCACCTCTCAAAAGGAGCCTTATCAAGGCGAAGATGAAGAAACTCTCTACTTTTATAGACATCAACTCATTTACTAATTAGAGCTCACACGTTTATATGACGACCCATTTTCTGCGCGTCATTTTCTTTGGTACGCCAGAATTTAGCGCGGTAATACTATCTGCAATTCACAAGGCTGGATTTCATGTTAAGCTTGTATTCACTCAGCTAGATAGCCGAAGCGCGCGTGGTATGAAAGTGCAAGCTAGTGCGGTGAAACGATACGCAATTGAAAACAATATACCAGTTGTTCAACCACCCTCATTAGACGTAGCTTCT
This sequence comes from Burkholderia sp., assembly GCA_032470235.1. GTDB lineage: Bacteria > Pseudomonadota > Gammaproteobacteria > Burkholderiales > Burkholderiaceae > Burkholderia. Next base: position 27,182 of record JAVHYW010000003.1, on the reverse strand, counting down.
ATAGGGTTTTGTATAGAAACGGTTGATTCTATCGCACTATTACGAGCTACTCTACATGATGTTATAGTGGTTGCTGCGTATGGAATCATACTACCTCAAGAGGTGCTTGATATACCATATTATGGGTGTATTAATGTTCATCCATCTCTTCTACCAAGATGGCGTGGTGCTGCACCAATCCATAGAGCAATCGAAGCTGGTGATAAGGAAACAGGAGTTACACTTATACAGATGGATTCCGGGCTCGATACTGGAGCGATTCTACAGAATACGCGTCTACCAATAGCACTTGACGATACGACAGCTACACTGAACAACAAGCTTTCATATAGTGCTTCTCATTTGATCGTTAACGCGCTCGATCGACTTGAACAGACTGGAAGCTTGTTAGCAACACCACAGCCCGAATACGGTATAACATATGCAGAGAAGATCAAAAAGCATGAAGCTGTACTTGATTGGAGAAAGTCTGCAGAAACCCTAGCTCGTCAAGTACGTGCGTTTGATCCTTTCCCAGGTAGCATTGGGATACTAAATGGCCAGATAATCAAGATTTGGAAAGTTATACCTATCGTAATGATTTCTAGAGAGCCAATTGGAACAATCATCGAATCTGGTCCAGACGGCGTGATTGTCATATGCGGTATAGGTGCATTGCGTATCATACAACTTCAGAAACCTGGTAGTAAGCGATTATCTACACGCCGGTTCATTTCTGGTACATCGATTAAAGTTGGAGAGCGGTTTACGCTCTTAGATTAAAGATAGTAAATCTGAGTTTACATATCTGAATTTAGATTGTTGAAATTATATATTTTAAGTATTCATAATAATCCCTATGTTAGGGATCAATATTATAATTGATATGCTTTCCAGTGGAAATAGCGGTTTCGCATTTGCATAAGGATTTTTATTTATGTCCAATTTTTTGAAAACAGCACTAATGATGAGTGCGATTACAGCGCTTTTCATTATAATTGGCTGGATGATTGATGGATCACGTGGGATGACAATTGCCCTGCTTTTCGCGTTCGGTATGAATTTCTTCTCATACTGGTTCTCAGACAAGATAGTGTTACATATGTATAATGTTCGAGAAGTTGACGAAAACACTGCGCCTAGGTTCTATGAGAACGTCAAGGAACTTGCATCATGCGCTAAACTACCTATGCCGCGTATCTATCTAATTAATGAGGATTCACCAAATGCCTTCGCGACTGGCCGCAATGCAAGTCATGCTTCGATAGCTGCGACAACTGGTATTCTTCAAATCCTATCTGATCGTGAAATGCGTGGCGTAATAGCACATGAACTCGCACATGTAAAGCATAACGATATCCTAATTTCGACGATTACCGCGACTATTGCAGGTGCTATTTCTATACTCACAAATTTTTTTGTAATTCCTGCTAATCAAGATGAGAGGCAAGATCGTTCATTAAATCCGATTTTAGCTATTATAGTTATGCTTTTTTCTCCTATTGCTGGCGCACTAATTCAAATGGCAATATCACGCGTACGTGAATTCGAGGCAGATCGCGGTGGTTCAAAAATCTCTGGCGATCCTCGGGCGCTTGCGTCAGCACTAGATAAGATCCATCGATATGCAACTAGTATCCCATTTTATTCAGCCGAGCAATATCCTGCTACTGCACAAATGATGATTATGAATCCGTTGAGAAGTAATAATTTTCTGAGTCTCTTCAGTACTCATCCAAGTACTGAAGAGCGCATTGCTCGACTTATTGAAATGGCAAATAAGGTAAATTTTAAATAATCTTCTATAAGAAATAAATTTTCCGATCGGAAATTACTTGAATTTAAATCAGGATTATATCCTAGTTATAATTGTTTTAACCTTCACTCAATTTAAATCTCATCATTCCTTTTAAGTCTATATATTTTCTTATATTAGATTATGGAGACGATACCGTATATATAAGGAATGTCAATTAACATTGACATATTGATACATATAAAGGAAGCATCTATAGGCAATGTTCGAATATGTAAGACTAATACCGTTTTTGATGAAATATGATCATATATTAATAATCAATGGTTATTGCGTTATATATGAAATTGCATAATTAGATTTTTATTACATCTACTTGAGATAGATCAGGTCTTATAACTAATAGACTACTATATATTTTTTTTATCTCTTTTCAGCCTGTAGCGCGTACCGCAGTATGGACAATGTTCTTCCCCATGCGATACATCAATATATATACGAGGATGTACTATGCCAGAGCGTGACATCGATGGGTTCGGGCAGTAAGCAGGAAGATCTTTTTCCTTCAGTTCAATAAATAGCATTTGTTTAATATCACTCACAGAATAATCAAATTAAAATTCTAATTTTTAGATTTTTGTAAGCCACTGTGCATACTTCATGTTCTTTCCAGATACGACATCGAAAAACGCAGATCGCAATCTCTTAGTTATTGGATTTCCTATCCTACTGCCAATCTTACGATTATCTAGTTCACGAATCGGTGTGATTTCTGCTGCTGTTCCTGTGAAAAAAGCCTCATCAGCTGTATAGACTTCATCACGAGTAATGCGTTTTTCAATGACGTCAATCCCAAGATTCTTTGCAAGTACGATAATCGTATCGCGCGTGATTCCATCAAGGCACGATGACAGGTCTGGGGTAAATAGCTTACCGCGATTTACAAGAAAAAAATTTTCTCCGGAACCTTCTGAAACATAGCCATTGACATCGAGAAGAAGTGCTTCATCGTAGCCGTCTGTAGTTGCTTCATGGTTCGCAAGGATGGAATTCACATACCAAGCCGATGCTTTCGCTTTAATCATTGATATGTTTACATGATGTCGTGTAAAAGATGATGTCTTTACTCGAATACCTTTCTCGATGCTATCTTTTCCTAAATACATATCCCATGGCCACGCAGCGATTGCAACATGGATCTTGTTATCTTTCGCAGATATACCAAGTTTTTCCGATCCGATCCAGATAATCGGGCGGATATAGCATGATTCAAGTTTATTTTCTTGTACGATTTGACGCTGTGAAAATTGGAGAGTTTCCTGATCAAATGGGACTTCTATCTGAAAGATTTTCGCAGAGTTTAGTAGACGTTTTGTGTGTTCATACAGACGAAATATTGCAGTGTCACCATTTATTGTTTTATAGGCTCTTACACCCTCAAAGATACCCATCCCGTAATGTAGTGTATGAGTTAGCACATGGATCGTAGCATCTCGCCAGTCTATTAGCCGACCATCCATCCATATCTTACCATTTCGGTTAGCCATTGACATAGTAATTCTCCAAGAGAAAAGTAAAGTTATTTACAGAATTTTGAAAACAAGTACTTCTTATTTAAAATTTTTTATTCCTCTAAACTTAGAGAAGATTAATCAGAAATAAGTAATTATTAACTATAATATATTTATATAAAGTCAAATTCTGTAGTTGAGAGGTAGAAAGATGATTTAAATCAGGATGTTATACTAACCTTTTTAAGATCATAAATTCATTATTTTATTAATGGACATTTTTACAATAGACATTTAAATTATCTATTAAACTCGGATATATAGTGAATCAGGAATAAGTAGAAAATCATTAAAAAGTAATCCTATCTATAAATATACTTGGGTTATGTTAGCCGATGCTTTTCATAACTCTTTTGATTAGTATTTCCTATTTTAATTACCTTTCAGAAGGCTATGAGAAAAATTAAATATCTTTCTGATTTAATTGCTTCTGGCAAGATTAGCCGAAAGCGCGTATTCATACGCTCAGATCTGAACGTACCTCATGACAGTTCTGGAAATATTATTGAGGATACCCGGATCCGCCTATCCGTTCCAGCAATACGTAATGCAATGCTCGCCGGTGCAGCTGTAATGGTTACATCTCACCTTGGTCGTCCTACTGAAGGAGAGTTCAAGCCGTCTTATTCGCTTGCGCCAGTCGGAAAACGTTTATCTGAATTGCTTGACTGTGATGTACCACTTATTTCAAATTGGATCGAGAACGGCGTAAATGTCTCGGTAGGAAATGTTGTTTTACTTGAAAATTGCAGAATAAATAAGGGTGAGAAAAAAAATGATGATTTACTTGCAAGAAAAATGGCCTCACTCTTTGATGTTTACGTGAACGATGCCTTCGGAGCTGCACATCGCTCTGAGGCAACGACATATCAGATCGCAAAATATGCAAATATCGCATGCGCTGGTCCGCTACTCGCTGCTGAACTTAATGCACTTGGTCGAGTGCTTAACAATCCAAAACGTCCACTCATAGCAATAGTTGCAGGCTCAAAGGTATCATCAAAGTTGGAAATATTGAAATCACTTGCAAAGAAGGTCGATGGATTAATTGTCGGTGGTGGTATTGCAAATACATTCATGCTGGCATCTGGTTTACAAATTGGAAGGTCACTTGTAGAAATTGATTTAGTTGATAAAGCAAATGGAATTATTAACACTATGAAACAGTGTGGTACATCATTAATAATTCCTAAAGATGTAGTAACTGCAAAAGAGTCAGGACCGATAGCTAGTTCCTCTGTAAAGAGGGTAGTCGATATACTAGAAGATGATATGATCTTTGACATTGGTCCGGAAACCTTAGCTGAGATTAGCAATAAACTTCTTTCAGCTGGAACAATAGTATGGAACGGTCCGGTTGGCGTATTTGAGTTAGAACAGTTTAGCAATGGCACAAAAATACTTGCAAATGCGATAGCAGTATCGCCAGCATTCTCAATCGCTGGAGGCGGTGATACGCTATCAGCAATAGAAAAGTACAGAATTCGCGATCAAGTAGACTACATCTCGACTGGAGGAGGTGCCTTTCTTAAATTTCTCGAAGGGGGAAAGCTTCCTGCAATAGATATACTTGAAGATCGCATAACTTAAGTGACTAATAGAGATATCTTAATGAAATTAAAAATACTTTTATTTCAACGAAATGAATTAGGCTGAGTACAGATAATTTAGTTTGAGACGACTAAATATACTTCGCGATAAACTATAATGGTTCAGATTATATTCGCTAACTATATTCTATAATTAATATAGTTAGTCGTACAGATTTTACAGGCTGGCTTTCATTCAAGGAGTTCTACGATGGCTATCGTATCAATGCGTCAACTTTTAGATCATGCGGCGGAACATAGCTACGGTTTACCAGCTTTCAATGTTAACAATATGGAGCAAGTAAAAGCTATTATGGCTGCGGCTCATAAAGTTGGAGCACCAGCTATTATACAGGCATCTACTGGGGCACGTAAATATGCTGGTGAGTCGTTTCTGCGTCATCTAATAGAAGCTGCAATCGAGTCATATCCGTATATTCCGGTCGTTATACACCAAGACCACGGTCAATCAATTGAAGTTTGTATGTCCGCAATCAAAAATGGCTTCTCTAGTGTAATGATTGATGGCTCATTAGAAGCTGATGGTAAGACCATCGCATCGTATGAGTACAACGTAGATATATCAAGGAGAGTTGTCGAAATTGCACACTCAATTGGCGTAACGGTCGAAACAGAACTTGGCTTACTTGGTTCACTTGAGACAATGAAAAGCGATAAGGAAGATGGCCAGGGAGCAGAGTGTACCATGACACGAGAGCAGTTATTAACCAACCCAGAGCAAGCTGCTGATTTCGTGAATCTTACTCAGTGTGATGCTCTTGCAATCGCGATTGGTACATCACATGGGGCATATAAATTCTCAAAGAAGCCGACCGGTGATATTTTATCAATTCAAAAAATTAAAGAAATTCATACTCGCATTCCAAATACACATCTCGTTATGCATGGCTCATCATCTGTGCCGCATGAGCTTCTTGCAGAAATTCGAAAATTTGGTGGTGATATAAAAGAAACGTATGGTGTACCAATTGAAGAGATCCAAGAAGGAATAAAACATGGTGTACGCAAGATTAACATCGATACCGATTTACGTCTTGCTATTACTGGAGCAATCCGCCGATACTTGTTCCAAAATCCATCAAGATTCGATCCACGTGATTATCTTAAGCCCGCACATGATGCTATGAAGCAAGTTTGTATAAGTCGCTATATTGCATTTGGCTGCGAAGGGCAAGCTGATCGAATAAAACCAATCACTCTTGACAAGATGGCTGAAAAATATAAATTCGGTAAATTCGTACAAATTGCGCACTAAGCTAGCTGTAATAGTACTACGTGATTATCCAATTTGTCTGATCTAAATTTCTATACCGTTCTAGCTTAATGCTAAATATCGGTACCTCTATTTTTAGTTATCTAAAAACGATGTCCGTCCTTTATAAATCTATGCTCTGCTCACTTCCACTTCTTAACCGTGGAAAAGTCCGTGACAACTATGTCATTGATAATGATAGGCTTCTGATCATTACGACCGACCGAATTTCGGCATTCGATGTGATTATGAGAGAGCCAATTCCGAACAAGGGCTTAATTCTGAATAAGATGACGAACTTCTGGTTCAATAAGCTCGTACATATCGTACCGAATCACCTAACTAATGACATACCGGAACACATTGTTACGGAAGATGAGGCTTGGCAAGTAAAGGACCGTTCCGTAGTCGCTAAACGACTCAAACCAATTCCAATCGAGGCTATTGTTCGTGGATATATAGCAGGAAGCGGCTGGAAAGAATATCAGGAAACAGGTGAAATATGTGGTGTTGTACTTCCTTTTGGATTACAAAATTCGCAAAAGCTTCCAAAGCCAATTTTTACAGCAGCGTTGAAGGCTGATATAATAGGTAATCATGATCAAAATATTACATTTAAGGAAATTGAGACTCGAATTGGTATAACGCTTGCCTTAAAAATACGTAACATCTCTATGCTTTTATACGAAGAAGCAGTATGTTATGCATCTATGTGCGGAATTATAATCGCTGATACAAAGTTTGAATTCGGCTTAGACATTTATGGAAAGATCTATTTAATAGATGAAGTATTGACAGCTGATTCATCACGCTTCTGGCCGATTGACCAGTACAGAGTCGGTATAAATCCACCATCTTTTGATAAACAATTCTTACGTAACTGGCTTGAAAAACAGGCATGGAATAAAATTCCACCAGCACCCTCGTTGCCTAACGACGTTATCAAGGCGATTGCTGCTAAATATCAGGAAATTTTAAAAATATTTAGCAATCAGAAGTTATCTGAGGAAAAGTAAGATGGATAATGTGCAGATAGACCATACACATCCTACACCACTTATTGGTGTATTAATGGGTTCAATTTCAGACTGGGATGTGATGAAGCATGCAGTCTTAATCCTAAGAGGATTTGAGGTGCCATACGAAGCAAAGGTCATATCTGCACATAGAATGCCGGATGAAATGTTCTCATATTCTGAAGATGCACGCGGGCGTGGAATTCGTGCGATTATTGCGGGTGCAAGTGGCGCTGCGCACCTACCTGGGATGCTTGCATCGAAAACTACTGTGCCAATACTTGGCGTGCCAATTTCTGGGAAATATCTGAAAGGAGTTGACTCACTATATTCTATTCTACAGATGCCAAAAGGGGTACCAGTAGCAACATTCGCAATTGGTGAAGCCGGCGCAGAAAATGCGGCAATATTTGCAGTTTCTATTTTATCAGAAACATCATCTAATTATTTAAAGAGCCTCACTACTTTCCGTAAAAAACAAAATAAAGTTGCTCATACGATGGTTTTGCCAAATCAACTATAAAAAATATTCTGTTATTCTATTTGAATATGATCACTACTTCTTCATCTAATTCTCCAATCCTTCCAGGGGCATGGTTAGGTATGATCGGTGGTGGCCAGCTTGCCCGTATGTTTTGTTTTTCAGCCCAATCTATGGGCTATCGTGTTGCAGTTCTTGATCCGAATCCAACGAGCGTAGCCGGTGCGGTAGCTGAACGTCATTTTCGTGCTGAATACGATGATAAAACAGCGTTAATCGAGCTATCTAGTCTATGCAATGCGATATCAATAGAATTCGAAAATATACCGGCCTCGAGTATAAACTTGCTCGCCCATAGAACATTTGTCACTCCTACAAGTCGATGTATCGCAATTGCACAGAATCGGATTTCTGAAAAGCGTTATATAGAGAGCGCTGGCGTACAAGTTGCGCCATACATCGTGATTGAATCGATAGAAGATCTTGCTGCACTGAATAATAACCAGATCGACTCTATGTTACCTGGTATTCTAAAGACTGCACGTCTTGGTTATGATGGCAAAGGTCAGGTGTATGTACGATTTGCATGCGAAATGCGTGAAGCGTACGCTTCGATAGGTAGCGTGCCATGCATTCTTGAAAAAATGGTACCAATAAAATATGAGGTATCTGCATTAATTACACGTAGCATTGATGGTAAAAGTGCAATATTTCCGATTTCTCAGAACATATATCACCATCGGATTCTATCGATGGCTATTATTCCAGCTCCATTAGTAAACGATGTACTAATCGTTCAGATAAAGAAGATAACAACTAAGATTGCAGATAGACTTAACTATATTGGTGTGCTATGCGTTGAATTTTTCGTACTCGAAGATGATTCCCTTGTTGTTAATGAAATAGCACCACGTCCACACAACTCAGGTCATTATACAATCGATGCGTGTGTAACTAGCCAGTTTGAACAGCAAGTACGTACAATGACAAGGATGCCAATCGGTAACCCATTACAAAATTCATTTGCAGTTATGTTAAATATTCTCGGTGATATTTGGTTTTCAGATAAAAGCTCAGGTATAGATAATATAAGCATAGATGTAAATCAAGCTGCGTTTATACCACCATGGGATAAGGTTATGGAAATACCAACTGCACACCTACATCTATACGGCAAACAAGATGTACGTGTTGGCCGAAAAATGGGCCATATAAATTTTACAGCTTCGACGTTAGACGAAGTAGTTAGTGCAGCAACCTCATGTGCAAATCTTCTAAACTTAAATGATATACATTCAGTTTTTTTAACTAATTTAGTCTAATATCAGAATATCTTTTTTATTATCTCCTTCTCTAATTTCATAGAGAGTTATGCTAAAAAATTTTGAAGTCGCTGCTGAACTACTTGAAATTGGGGAGCTCGTTGCATTTCCGACAGAAACAGTATATGGACTTGGTGGAGATGCAGTAAATCCTTGTGCAGTTTCTAGAATTTATGCAATAAAGGGACGGCCTGCTAATCACCCAATGATTGTACATCTTCCTCCAGGAGGTGATCCAGAATACTGGGTAGATCGCTTATCAGACGATGCGCGAAAACTAATTGACATGTTCTGGCCAGGTCCTTTGACCCTTATTTTAAAGAGAGCAGCAAGAATTCCGGCTGGGGTTAGTGGTGGACAAGATTCAATCGGGCTTCGATGTCCGGCGCATCCTGTTGCACAGTCGCTACTTACCGCATTTAGTAAGCGTCGTGGAGGAAATGGCGGTATCGCAGCACCATCTGCGAACCGATTTGGTTGTGTGAGTCCAACAACTGCACAGCATGTTCAAAATGAGTTCGGAAATACTGTGTACGTAATCGATGGTGGCCAGTCAGAAGTTGGAATAGAATCGACGATTCTCGATTTATCGAGGCAGCTTCCAGTATTGTTACGTCCTGGGCCAATAACACAGCAACAGACTAGTGATGTGCTCGGTTATCCGATAAATTTTCTTGAAGGCTGTAGCTCAACATTTGAGACGCTACTACGCGCACCTGGCATGTTAAAAACACATTATGCACCGAGAACACCGCTTTCACTTCTCCCATTTAATATGCTGGAAAATCTTCTTTCATTAAGAGATAATAGTGTACGATTTGCACTTATTGCACATTCTTCGAAAGCCGTTCGCTTAGCAAAAGCAGCTGATATTCATTTTGTTTCCGCTCCAAAAGATCCATATACATATGCACGTGAATTGTATAGAACGTTACGAGAACTCGATTACGCATTTTTCGAACAGATTCTCGTAGAGAAGCTCTCGGATAGTAAAGAATGGATCGCCGTTAACGATCGACTTTCCCGCGCAGCTGCTTCATTCATCTAGACAAAATTGTCTATAATATACTATCTAATAATTAGAAGGAATCTCACAGATGCCAATTATTAACAGTCAGATAAAATCGTTTTCTGCAACTGCTTTCCACAATGGCAAATTCGTGACTATTTCGGACGAAAACCTTAAAGGAAAGTGGTCCGTTCTTGTGTTTTATCCAGCTGACTTCACATTTGTCTGCCCGACAGAACTAGGTGACCTTGCTGATCGCTATATAGAATTTCAGAAGCTCGGTGTAGAAATTTACTCAGTATCAACTGATACACAGTTTACGCATAAGGCATGGCACGACACATCGAATACAATAAAAAAAATAAAGTTTCCTATGATTGCTGATCCAACATTAGCTCTCTCAAGAAACTTCGATGTTCTAATAGAAAAAGAAGGTTATGCACTACGAGGTACCTTTGTTATTAATCCAGAATGTCAAATTAAACTATGTGAAATAAACGATAATAGTATTGGTCGTGACGCTGGAGAACTACTGAGAAAGGTTAAGGCTGCGCAATATACTGCTGTTCACCCTAGTGAGGTATGCCCAGCAAAATGGGTTCCGGGCTCGGAGACGATAACTCCATCTCTTGATTTGATTGGAAAGATCTAAAAACATAGAATTCTAATTCTAATCCTGGATGAAGAAAAACAGATAGCGCACGTGAAAAAGAGGATAGTGGCAAGCCACTATCCTCTACCTATCCTTTTTATCTGATATATTAGATTTCATAATATATCTTCAAAAATATATCTTTATCTAAATAAGAACTGATTAGAGAAATTCACTGTTCTTTTATCCTAATTTTATTAAAAAAGAAGATTTAGAAAAATATTTTTTAATAAAAATTAACTCCATGAAGTATGAAAGATAGTAAATTAAACTTTTTTTTATGTTATCTCTTAAAGAAGTCATACAAAATTTGAATTTCAAATTATTCTTTGCAATCAATTCTGGCTTAACGCCTCAACCTGATATTGCAAAGTTAGTAAGCTTTATAGCTAACTGGATTATTTATATAATTCCAACTATGCTATTACTAGCATGGCTTATAAGCGTACAGTCTAAGGTGCGATATCAAATGATCGAGGCCTTTTTTTCATCGTTTGTAGCTCTTATAGCTGCGCAGATATTTTCATTAGTATGGTTTTCTCCGAGTTTGTTTATAGTGAACATTAGCAGTCCAAAGTTACTTACTCATATACCACCGTATAACTCGTTTCCTAGTGATCATATGACATTTGCTTGGAGCATCGCTTTTAGCCTTCTAATTTGTTCAACAACACGTGCTCTCGGTGCTGTGATGACAATAATTGGAGTAGCAATCGGATGGGCTCGGATTTATATCGGCGCGCACTGGCCATTTGACATAGTTGGTGGCATATTAGTTGGTATGTTAGGAGCGCTTATTGTTCATCTATATATGAAGTCAGTAATCATATTACTTAGTCGAATAGGCGAAAAAGTACACGAGACTATTATTAAATCTTTTAAAACAACATATAGAGTTATATAATTAATTAAGTTATAGGTGTTTGAATTTTTTTTATTTCCTCTTATAAGGCTATGAAAACTCAAAATTTCTCTGAGAAAACTACATAATCTGTTAAAGAACAGATAAAATAAGCATACTAAATTAGTATTATGTAACATTTCTACATTTCTATCCATGCTACTATTCTTGAAGTAATATGAGATGGAGTTTAAGTAATATGAGATGGAGTTTATTGCTACTCTTATCAAGATTTTTTACAAAGCAAGGTTTATAATAACTGTCTTAGTGCTATTGACAGCATCATACAACCAGCAATGCCATCGAGTACACGCCACGAGATTGCATGATTAAAAAATGGCGCAAGAATTCGAGAACCGTAGCCGAGCGAAATAAACCAAGTTATACTCGCAGAGATAGCGCCAATCGAAAATGCAAGTCTTGATCCTGGTATTTCATTAGCACCAGCAGTTCCAATTAACAGAAATGTATCAAGATATACATGCGGATTAAGCCATGTAAATGCTAGGGTCATTATGATAGCTTCGAGAGCGGTCTGCTGTTCTATGAGTGCATTATTCTTAATAGTAGGTATCGCATCAGATGCGAAGAATGCTCGGCGCAGTGCGCTGAATCCAAACCAGGATAGATAAGCGAGACCAATATATAGAACTGTATGAATGAATATCGGATACCGCTCAACTAGCACCGATGCACCGCTAACACCAGCTGTGATTAGGATACAATCTGATAAGATGCAGATCAAAATGATTTTACCTACGTGAGCACGCATAATTCCTTGTCGAAGTACAAACGTATTCTGTGCACCGATAGTTATAATAAGTGATGCGCATAATGTAGCACCATGTGAGAAAGCTGAACAGTTCATAAATTAATAATAATATGTTAAACGGAAAATAGATAGGATATACGAGTCCGCCATCTTTAGAGAACTTAAGAATAGCTAAATCGCCTTAATATAACTTAAGTAAGTTTTAATGATCAATTGTGCACTGCTTTATGCCTTTGTAGCTGTTTGTTTCGCTCTAATTCTTTTAAATGTGCTTGCTCGGGGAGCTTAATATAACTCTTTCTGCCTGCTTCACAACGTGTGAAGATATTTTTGAATAGCGTGTTGGTAGCATCGTACTGTGAAATGTACTAAACCATTTGTCATGACAATAATCAATGCACTGCTTTGTCATCAACATTGAGTGTGTACAATTTTAGAGTTAGGTCTTTCTTATCTTCTGATAAGCTGTCTATCAGACTCATTTTCATCTAGCGTTCCGACACTTCGAGTTATAGCTAATAGCGATAGCGTAGCTACATGGTTTATAAACGAAGTTGGACCACTAGGAGCATAAAATGATACTTGATCTAGTATAGAACAAAATTCGTTAACAAGCACATCTATCAATAGACGATCAAGATCACACAGCTTCATGAATTCGTATCGGCCAGTGTACAAAGGCGCTGTAACCTCACGGTCTGAGCCAATTTTAGGGATGCCGATCAATTCGTCTTAGATATATGAGATATCGTGAAGTATACTCACCTTCTTTTTATGCCTCCTACTTTACTTGGAGGTATTAATTATGCCGCGCTTCGGTGTGCACCTTGTATAATTTTCAATTCGAAAGACAGTCCTGAAAGCTTAATTTATTAAGAGAGTAACTAGTACAGAGAGTGCAGAGATTAATCCATCTAAAAATTGGATTCCTCATGTTTCTAGTTACTTTCATGCATGCGAAATAGGACTAGGATTGGGGGGAGGATGTGTTCTGATTGGATGCTTAGGAATCAGTTTTCATATAGTGAACTAGTAGATGTATCTGTGGATCGTACTATAGACGTCGAGCTATATTAGCAGAGCTGGCGTTTATCTATAGGATGGCTGGACGATTTTGGAGCGATTCTGAAAGAAAGAGCTTCATTTTTTCTAAATTGAATACTTTAGTAGTAAACTTGAAACCTCAAGGTTATCAATTTATTTGATTTAAATCTATCTTATAAGAATTTCAATAAGAAATTGATATACTAATTATTTAATTAAAAAAAATATCTCTATATAAATCTAGACTTTAAAGAGAAAGTTTATTATATCACCATCCTGTACTAAGTATTCTTTCCCTTCTATACGCATTTTTCCAGCTTCTTTAGCGCCTTGCTCACCATTATAAGTGATAAAATCTTGATATGAAATCGTCTGTGCACGGATAAAGCCACGCTCGAAATCGCTATGAATCAAACCGGCTGCTTTCTGAGCATTCTCACCAAGTCGAAATGTCCACGCATGTACTTCCTTCGAGCCAACTGTAAAGTACGTCTGCAGCTTGAGTAGATTAAAGCTTGCTCGAATTACACGGTCGAGGCTTGTCTCGACCATACCTATATCATCGAGAAATGCCTTCTTATATTGATCATCTAGATAAGCTATCTCTGATTCAATTGATGCGCATACTGTTATAACCGGTGTATTTTCTCTTTCTGCATACTTTTTTATTAAATCAAGGTGTGGATTGTTATCTAAATCGTTATCCTTCACATTCGCGATATACATCGCTGGTTTCATAGTAATTAGTCTAAACGATTTCAGAATTGTATGTTCGTCATCTGATAGATCGAGAAAACGCACTGCCTTATTTTGCTCCAAATGCAACCGAACTTTCTCAAGAATACTAGTAATTCTTGCCTTTTCTTTTTCTACTCTATATTCTGAAAACTTTGAATAGCGCATAAGTGCTTTTTCAACGATATAAAGATCTGCGATTGCAAGCTCTGTATTTATTACCTCAATATCATCAATTGGGCTTATCTTGCCGGTGATATGAACAACACTATCGTCCTCAAAACAACGTACAACATGTGTAATTGCATCAGTCTCCCTGATGTCTGAAAGGAACTCATTACCGAGTCCTTCACCATTACTTGCACCAGAAACAAGACCAGCTATGTCAACAAATTTTACAACAGCTGGTACGACGTGCTTTGGATGGATGATACTAGAGAGTACATTTAGACGAATATCAGGCACATCAACAACACCGATATTCGGCTTAATTGTACAAAAAGGATAATTCTCAGCTAAGATATTCGCTCTAGTTAATGCATTAAAAAGAGTGGACTTTCCGACATTCGGTAAGCCGATGATCCCGCATTTTAGACTCATAAAAAAACCTTTCTTCTCTGCACGCTCTATTAAATAGAATTAAAGTATTTTTAGGATAATGTATTTTTACTTTTTCTATCAAGAACATGAAAGTAGTATATGTAGTAAATTAGAAAACTTTATAATAATAGAATTATGACTACTAACTTAAATTTCGATATTGCTATAGTTGGCGGTGGGATAATCGGTAAGGCTACTGCACTTGCGATGACAAAATTCGGATATAGGATAGCTCTACTTGCACACTCTATTGAGCTGCGTCCATCTGGACCCTCCGCACTCAATAAACGAATCTATGCAATGTCGGCTAGTTCACAGGCACTTCTTGAATGCCTATGTGTTTGGCAGTCTCTTGATCACACTAGAGTCATGCCAGTTTACAATATGCGAGTTTATGGGGATAGAGATTCTGAAATACATTTATCGGCATATCAAGCATCAGTTCGACAGCTAGCATGGATTGTTGAATCGTCACTTATAGAGTCAACACTAGATATTGAGCTAAGCTTTCAACCTAATATAACATTGTTTAATGAGCATGCAGAGGCGTTAGATATTCAAAATGAGTTTGCAGTACTATCACTATCGTCTAACAGAACAATTCAGACTGATCTTGTGATCGGCGCGGATGGTGCGAATTCTTGGGTGAGAAAACAAATTGGTTTAAAAGCTAATTATCGAGATTATGGACAGAAGGGTATTGTTGCAAATTTTAAAGCAGCATTACCTCATTATGAGACTGCATATCAGTGGTTTGCCGACGGTGAAACAATTGCTTTGCTGCCGCTTCCAGACGGCCATGTATCACTTATATGGTCTGCATCTACTCAACATGCTGATAAGCTGCTCAAGCTTGATTCAGAGAAGTTCTCAGCTGAAGTTGAACGTGTTTCATTCGGAAAAGTCGGATCCCTCAATTGTATAAGTTCACCGCACGCATTTCCACTTATATTACAGAAGGTAGATCGATTAATTGCGCCGCATGTTGTACTTGTAGGTGATGCTGCCCATGTAATTCATCCTCTAGCAGGTCAGGGAATGAACCTCGGACTACGTGATGTTGCAGTACTTAAAAACATAATAGCAAATAAGGAAATATTCCGAAATCTCGGCGATATCGTACTACTACGTCGATATGAACGAGCACGACGCGCAGACATCAGTACGTTATCAATTGTAACAGACAGTTTACAACGTCTATTTTCCTTACCTGGCACACTTACAAGTGTTATACGAAACTCTGGAATGGTATTTGTTAATAAGCAGCCAATTATAAAACGCTGGCTTATATTATCAGCGATGCTAGGCTCTAATCTTCTAGACTTTAAATCCTGTACAGGATAGTAGTAACTTAAATCTGAAAGTAACCTCTATTTAAATACTTTTTATCATTAGAATAAGAGGATTTTTAACCTTTTTTTATGAAAGAGACCTAAGCTAGGACATCTATATAGAACATGCTACTAATTAGTAGTTTAGTAAGCTGATTAATTTTTTATTACCTTTCTTTATAAAAAGATTCTTTCAAGTTCTAGACTGGGATCAGATGCCCGCGTAAATGCCCCACTAACTAGAAACGTATTTACATTCGCTGTCTGCAGCATACAAACATCTGCACGTGACTGAATTCCAAATTCAGTCAAGAGAATCCGATCATCTGGGATTAGATCTATTAATCCTAACGTAGTATTAATTGTTGTGTCGAATGTATATAAAGAATGTATATAAATTATGGTTATTAATACCAATGAGTAGCGTTTTTAGAGTTAATACCTCTAAAAGCTCATTTCTGTTATGTGTTTTAACAAGCACTGCAAGGCCAAGAGAATTGGCATATACCTCAAGATCTCGAATCTTCGCTGTATCTAAAAGTACAGCAGAAATCAGAAGAATCGGTTCAGCTCCTATAGTACGTACTTCAGAGATTTGATATCGATCAATAATGAAATCTTTTCGTAGAACTGGTAATGCACACGCGGTTCTAGCTTTTTTAAAGTCTAAAACTGCCTTGAAAGAATTTCGTGTCTGTTAACATAGATAGGCATGCAGCTTCATGTAATGCATACGAACGTGTAATATCAGACGGTGAAAAAATACTTACACAGCAACCCTTTCAATTGGCTTGCCTTTTTAATTTCTACAATCACCGATATATGACTGGATGTATGTTTTTCTCGCAATGTGTAGATAAAATCTCGCAGATCATGAATTTGCATTAATGCATGTCTTTCAAGAACACTAAACGGCATGTTATGTTTCGAAGCCGATATTTCTTTTTGTTTAAATAAAAAAATCTGTTTAAGGATATTATTCACGAATATTCTATAAACTTAGTTCTAATTAATTTTTTAACTCGATTATCGCCTTTTTTAAAAAAAACAAAATTGTGTAGATAATGTAATGATATTTACTACTAATTTCTGAACTTCTATATGAAACGAACAAGCTAGTCAAATTTAGCATGAGCTTTACCGCTCACAATTGATGCTGAGACATTTTCTATATAAAGCGCAGCCCTGACATAACAATCTGGCGAGCGACACCTGGTCGCTTATCAAGCGCATCCAGCAATATTGAGCATGATTCTTCTATGTTCTTGATCTTTATAGACTAATTCAACTCTATTTGTAATCCAAAGTCTTCTAGATAGATCTCATATTCAAATATTTTTCTTTATACAATTCTGAAACGATTGTTGCTGAACTAAGTGATACCTCATCTATATCATCTTTCTCGTGTACGACTAATATATGCTATCCACCAAGACGCTGTGTTACTCGTACTTAGATACTAGATCTGGGTGAAATACTCTAACTAATTGGTTTGGTGCTATAGTTTGATTCATAAGTGGTCTTAGAATATTAAAGATAGTCCGTATGCCTAAGTTCGCGACAGCGTGTTGAAATATTCTTCATTACTGGATGATAATTTGAAGCGAATATAAAACCCATACCAGTTTCATTAATTGAATTAGAAATCTGCTCTAGTTTTAGATTAATATTTATACCGAGTGATTCTAGAATATCTGTACTGCTAGACTTGCTTAAAAAGTCTGCCACAATGTTTCGCAACTTTTTCTTTCAGCAGCAGCTGATACAAACATCGTCGCAGTTAGTTTGTGCGCCGTCCCCCGCATGTTCCCGAGATATCAATAAGGCTCGAATTGTCTGAAATATGAATAGGGTTTATAAATTGGTGCACTACAGTTGTGACAGTAGTGATCTCACCAATCATTTCCTTCTTTATACGCAGACTAGCGATGATGACTGAGATCATTATTGATAATATTTCTTCGCGCATAATTAATCGCATAAAAGATACAGCATTTTATCGTTAAAAATTTCTCTATGGTCAATTATGTATTGTAACGCTTACTATAGTGCGATTGTCATCGTGCTAACATTGAAATTTATTTATATAGCAGCGTATAAGTGGCTATCTACAAACGCGTCTTCTGCTTTAGAAAGTTATTGAGTAGTGTATGGGCCATGTTAAGATAGAATAGATTCTAGATAGAACTGCACACCCTCAATTTTCAATGTTTTATAACGTACTCCCATAATTTCCCCATCGTCTGTCCAAGCCGAAATTTCGAGACAGTCTGGAAGAGATTTATGTTCGATTATAAAAAAATGATAACGTATGACGTAGAATCGTTTCGGAAAATCAGAGAATACATCCACACCAATCTGTTTCAATCCGACTTACTTTATCATAGCATTATTATATGCGCACGCACTACACGTCTACAAAATACTTCGTCTATTTGCCTGATGTCTAAGGCATATACCGAGAATTGGTTTTCTTCAAGAAAATACACGTAGTACATCCAGTATAATTCATGGATTTCAAAGTTTACTCGGGCCTGGCGAAAGACAGATCGCTACTGGATTTAGATAAGTGATCTCATCGAGCGTAATTTCATCATTACGGTACTTATAAACATCTTCGCTGAGTTTTCAAAATACTGGACAAGATTATAGGTAAACGAATCATAGTTGTAAATCATCAGCAGCATATTATTTTCTAATCTTCTAAAAACATTATTTTTTGTACTATATAAATATATTTTATAGAACTCTGATTCTACTTAGTCAAATACTGGTAGAGAAGAGTAATTGTGTATATTTTTGTGTGATAGAGGTGCTCCTAAATTTTTTATATATCTTTAAAAATCTAGATATGTAGGATAAAGATCCTATCTCTTGTTAGAAGATAGATGTGATAGGGATATAAATAGTGTATGTTCGAAAAGAATTTACGGAATTGAATAGATTTCAATAAAATATTTTTGTTGTCTCTATAAAAGATATTTACATGATGTAAACTACTCAAAACTAATATAAATTAAACATATATAAATGTAGGTAATTAAGAGATCTTTTAGAAATCACAGTCGAGCCCATACTGAAAAAGTTCTGCTGTATGCAGAACTACGCGAGCTTTGTTTTCAGTTTCCTGACATTCAGATTCTGGAACAGAATCTGCAACAATTCTAGCAGAAGTCTGTACGAACAGATTACCATCGTAAATTAGCCTAGTTCGGATTGCAATGGCTAGATCCATTTCTTCAGAGAATGATAAATATCCAACTGTCCCGCCGTAGAGATCACGTTTAACAGGTTCGAGCTTATCGATCAATTCGATAGCTCTCGGCACTTTAGGTGGACCAGATAGTGTTATAGCAGGGAATGTCGTATGTAGAACATCAAAATTTGTTATACTAGGTTTTAATTTTCCTTCAATCGAACTAACGATATGCTGTATGTGCGAGTATTTTTCGATCACCATACGTTCAGTAACATGCACGGATCCGATCTCAGCAATTCGTCCTGTATCGTTTGTGCTAAATCAATCAGCATCACATGCTCAGCGATTTCTTTTAGATCGTTTAATAGCTATGCTACAAGTTCTGCATCGTGCTCTTGTGAGCCACGAGGCCGCGTCCCGGCAAGAGGCGAATCGTATAAATACGATCATTTTCTCGCTGTTTTTACAGACGAGAATTTCGATGATGCACCAACGATGTGGAAGTCGCCGAAATTATAGTAATACATGTATTGTGATAGATTAAGCGATCATAGCACTCGATATAAAGATATAGTATTATCTAGATACGGTTTTTATTAATCTTTGAGTAATTTTAATCTGTATTAGTTCGCCAGCTGATACGCATTCCTTTGCTCAACGAACCGCAGCTAGATAATCTTCTTTTTTAAACTCTGCATAGATTTTTGGTATACAAAATTGCCGACATATTATGCGATTATAGACTATATGTAGAGACGGATAAATCAGTTCACTCAATCGCTCTTTTGCCTTTACACACGCTTTCAGATAACTCGGATCTGCATACGTGATCAGATATATCTTTCCTGTGATGTTATTGATAACAGCTAGCTCCTCAGTTAGTAATAACTGGATATCTGGCAAACCAATATTATCTTGTGGAGTACTGTTTTTAAGACTTTTTCAATATATCGGATTACATCGTAACCGAAGTAGCCAGCAAGACCACCGCAGAAACTCAGCAGATCTGGTCGTTTCGTTACCTTGTGCTGTGAAACTTTAAATTTTTTGAAAAAATTCTATAAAATAAAATAGATTACCACTGCATGTTTCGACAACTTGTCCATCTCGTACAACTTCTGACAAATTAGCTCTTATTCGTATTAGCGTACGCTCTGGTAAACCAATGAATGAATATCGACCAAAGTGCTCTCCACCAATAACGAACTCAAGAAGGAATGAGTTTTCACAACCGTATTCCGATTGTGTAATCTTAAGACAAAGAGATAATGGTGTTTCTAGGTCAGCGAGAGCTTCAGCAATTCGGGATACGGTTGTACCATTCGCTTGCAAGAGATTGTAATTCAAATTCATTCATATATATTTCATTGCCGCTCTAAATGAGAAAGACTAGATAAGTAAGGTAAAATTGAATAGGAGTCAGAATAAAAATAGAACGTAGAGTAATTATAAAATTATGTATAAAGCACCTGGATTAGCTATAATTTGTATAGCATTTCATAATGCTATACTTAATTTATAATTCTATGCTTATATTTTTATACTTATATTGGGTAATGTGATAGCTTCGATTAGAAGAAAAACTTTAATGAAGTGATTCAGAGCCATGTGAAAGTTATTTAGATTTTTTATTTTGAGTTACTTACAGTACGTCAGCCTTGTTCAAGGGTTGCCAGTGCGTAGCGCATTTCATCGATAGCCTTCCGATAATCTGGATTGCCAAAGATTGCTGAACCAGCGACGAATGTGTCTGCGCCAGCCGAAGCAATTTCTATAATATTGCTAGCTTTAACACCACCGTCAACTGCGAGCATAATATTTCGTCCAGTGTGTGCAGTATATGTGTTGATCCGTGCTCGCGCTATGCGCAATTTATTCAGTGCTTCTGAAATGAACGACTGACCACCAAACCCAGGATTAACTGACATTATTAGAATAAGATCGAGATGATCCATCACATGATCGAGATAGTTAAGCGTTGTTGATGGATTAAATGCAAGACCGGCCTTACACCCATGATGATGGATCAGAGATAGTGTTCGATCTATATGATTTGACGTTTCTGGATGGAAACTGATTAGATTTGCACCAGCCTTTGCAAAATCTGGAATGATCTGATCTACAGGATGAACCATAAGATGTATGTCTATTGGTACCTGCGTATGCGGGCGTATTGCTTCACAGATAAGTGGACCGATCGTAAGATTAGGTACGTAGTGATTATCCATGACATCGAAATGAATCCAATCGGTGCCTGCTTCAACTACACTTCTAACTTCTTCGCCAAGTCTTGAGAAGTCAGCAAATAGAATACTTGAGGCAATTCTGAATTTAGTCATGGTAATCGAGTGGAATAGCTATTAGCCATTATGTATAAAATATCATTTTACTTATCATCTTATGGATAATGTAGAAACTTATGTAGTTACTAAAAGTAGATTACTAAAAGTTGCTCAGTTGTTAAACGTTAATTCTTGAAAAGATAGTAAAATAATTTGAAACATATAAATTCAGCAGCAAATAGAGTGAATGATATTATATACAGATATATAGTCTATTCAGCTGTGCTAACGATTACAACTATGCTAGTTGGGTGCAGTAATTCTACTACTCGAATAAACTATAAGCCCTCATCTAGCTCAACAATAGTGTCTAGACAAGTAGATATATCTCGAATTAAGAAGGTATCTTGGAAAGAATTACCAGGCTGGAAAAATGATTCTATGATTGGCGCTATGCACGCGCTTCGTCAGAACTGCCTCCGCCTCGCTGGAGAATTAGGGTGGCATAACACGTGCGTGGCGTTAAATGAACTGGACGAACTAGATGCAAATAGTATAAGAGATCTCTTAGAGGCGAATTTTATTCCGTATCAATTCACAAATATAGATGGTTCTACTGATGGACTCATAACTGGATATTATGAGCCCTCGTTACGAGGATCGCGTGTACGTCGCGGTAAATATCAATATCCGCTCTATCATTGGCCGTGTATCTATCGCTCTGGTAT
This sequence comes from Burkholderia sp., assembly GCA_032470235.1. Lineage (GTDB taxonomy): Bacteria > Pseudomonadota > Gammaproteobacteria > Burkholderiales > Burkholderiaceae > Burkholderia. The sequence continues at coordinate 4,942 of JAVHYW010000003.1, read as the reverse complement.
GATTTTACCCTCGCGAGCAAAGCTTAAACGAGATGGCGTGTTAAACGGAAATGAGCTTGTATGGGTTGATAATCCAATTAATGCATTTTTCTTACAAGTACAAGGGTCAGGACGAATCTTATTTGACGACGGCTCGATAATGCGTATTGGTTTCGACGGAACAAATAATCAGCCGTACCGTTCAATCGGAAAATGGCTAATAGATCATGGTGAGGTGAAGCCATCACAAGCTACTATGCAAGGTATTATAGCATGGGCACGTGCAAACCAGGAGCGCGTCGATACACTTCTCGAAATAAATCCGCGTTTTGTATTTTTCAAAGAAATACCTACAGAGAAAGAAAAGCTTTCTTATATTGATGGTCCTTTCGGCGCGCTCGGTGTGCATTTAACACCAAAACGATCTATCGCAGTTGATCCATCATCTATACCACTTGGTACAGCAATTTTTCTACAGACAACATACCCAGAAACAACTACGCCAATGAATAGTCTTGTTTTTGCGCAGGATATTGGTTCAGCGATTAAGGGTGATTTACGTGTTGATTATTTCTGGGGGCTTGGTGAAGATGCTGCTAATCAGGCAGGTAGAATGAAGCAGATTGGCCGTATGTGGTTACTACTTCCTAAAAGTTTACCCTAATAATATGACTAGATTGAAGATCCTTTCTTAATTAACTTATCTTATTAGATTAATATCTAAGCTAGATATATTGAATTTATTCTTATCTATCTAAGATAGATAGTCTTATCTCAATATTTTTCATTATGAAATAAAGGAGTTTCTTTTTGAAAAAAATATTTATTATTGGAATAGGTGCCGGTAACCCAGAATATATAACGATTCAGGCAATTAATGCGCTTAACAAAGTTAATGTATTTTTCTTGATGGAAAAAAATAAGCAGAAGGAAAAGCTTATTACTTTGCGCAAGGAGATTATCCAGAGATATGTAGATAAGGATCGAACCTATCGAATTGTCTGTACAATGACACCGGAATGTACCTTTTCCGAAAAAGATTACGTTACCAGTGTTCAGACACTTAACTGTGATAAACAATATGTTTTCGAGAACTTAATATCAAAAGAACTTTCTGACGGAGAATGTGGTGCTTTTCTAATATGGGGTGACCCATCTCTGTACGACAGCACTACTCGTATAATTGATACAATCTCTCAAATCGAACAGCATACTATCAAGTACGAAGTTATTCCTGGCATAAGTAGCGTGCAGGCACTAGCTGCTCGTCACCGTATCTCTCTCAATGAGATTGGACAGCCTATAGAAATAAAGAATGGAAGAACTTTAATAGAGGATTTTTCTAATAACGCATCGAGTATTGTCGTAATGCTCGATGCGAATAATGCATTCCATAAAGTTATAAATAATGATTTTGATATTTACTGGGGCGCATATGTCGGAACCCCTGACGAAATACTTGTTTCAGGTAAGCTTAGTGACATAGCAGAAGATATTACTCGTATCCGTGCTAACGCGCGAGAGCGTTATGGCTGGATCATGGATTCATATATACTAAAAAAACGAAAACATATAAAAAAAGTGTAGTAGCATAATACTCGTTAAGTACTTGCTAAGGAGTACCTACGGAGGGGGTGGTGGGTTATTCTCTAAATAATGTCGTCCTATAGAGGATACTTATTGAAATCGTAGCCTGAAGTTTTTGATGGATAAAGCTATTAAATTGAGAATAATTATATAAAATGAATACTAGCTCTAATATATAGTTTATCCCATATCAACTTTGATATATTCTAGATTATACTATCTTCCTTTTATTCATACGCTATCCTTTAACTAAATAAGTTTTAATTACTAGAAAAATTCTATTTAATCTAGACCATCTTATAGTCTATTATTGTGCTTGAGCCAATATCTTTTATTGATTCTCTCCACTCCTCTTGGCAGCGTACAAACTCATTACTCTGTGTGGGTCTCGATCCAGAGCCAATTCATTTCCCAGAACAGTTCTCTGGACAGACTGATGCGATCTTTGAATTCTGCCGACAGATAGTTGATGCGACTGCTGAATATGTTAGTGCTTTCAAGCCACAAATTGCATATTTTTCTGCTTACAGAGCTGAATGTCAGCTCGAACAGCTAATTTCATATATCCATTTGAAATATCCTGGAGTACCAGTAATTCTTGATGCAAAACGTGGTGATATTTGTAGTACTGCAGAAAAGTATGCACGAGAAGCATTTGAACGCTATCATGCAGATGCGCTAACAGTAAATCCGTACATGGGCTTTGATTCATTTGAGCCCTATTTCGCATATTCGGATCGTGGCGTGATTGCGCTGTGCCGAACATCGAATATAGGTGGAGCTGATCTACAACTTCTAGAGGTTAATGGACGACCTATATATCAAATCGTCGCAGAACTCGCGGCAACAAAGTGGAATGCAAAGACTGGACAATTCGGTCTTGTTGTTGGAGGAACTTTCCCAAAAGAAATAGAAATTGTTCGAAGGATTATTGGAAATATGCCCATTCTAATTCCTGGTGTTGGTGCTCAGGGTGCTAGAATAAAGGAAGTTGTATTTTCTGGAAAAACATCTGATGGTGTTGGGATGATTATAAATTCTTCGCGTGCTATCCTATATGCAGGAAAGGGTGAAAATTTCAAAGAAGCCGCAGCGCTTGCTGCAAAAAAGATGCGTGACATTATCAATACATATCGCTGTTTTTAGCATCTGGCCTGAGTGATAAAGTTTGATAAGAAAAGTTAATAGAATTAGTTAATAATCCAGCACCATAGTGCGAATATAAGCAATGTCATAAGCGCAGCAATGAGATCATCAAACATAATTCCAAATCCGTCTTTCAGATTACGATCGAAATAACAAATTGGTTTTGGCTTCATTACATCAAAGAAGCGGAATAATATAAATGCAAAAAACTGACCGATAAATGTTTTTGGTGTAATAAATGATAGCACGAGACAGATCGAAACAATCTCATCAAATATAACTGAATTTGGATCAACTTTACCTATTTCTTTTGCAGTAAAATTGGTCATATAAATTCCAGAAATAAAAGCAACTAAGATAAGACCTAACCATTTTAGCTTTGTCAGATAGAGATAGCGATTTAGTACGATGAATATAAGCCAGCCTAACATAGTACCAAATGTCCCAGACATAAACGGCACAAGACCGATTCCAAGGCCAAGTGATATGATATGAACAGGATGCGATAACATAAATCTTAAAGTTGCGCGTTTTTGAACATTAGAAATGTTCTCATCGCTCGCCTTTGCCTTATTACTCATATATATTGATATATATCATGATTAGATAAAAAACATGTTATTTTAATTCGGTCTTTATAAAAATGATCGAAACCTTGTAATTTAAGGGAAATCGGCTTTTTATTAAAAAGCCATATAATTTTGATTATTCCTGATGATTCGTATATTGGACATATTTTTCCGATTCGAGTAAGCATAATACCTGTCCTTTATGCCTGCTTCTTTAACCGATTCACTTTCGTCCTGCGACACAGAGGAACAGAGCTCATAATCATCCACACCTATAAGCATACATTGGAGCTGGATGTCCTTCGGGAGAGTTTTAAGCTCTATAGACGAGGAGGTACCGCATCAATATCAATTTTAATTTTGGCACTGACGCTTGACAGAAAAAGGATATGAGATAAATCAGACATGATACCATCCGGATAAGATCGAGTACAGAATTTTCGAGTCCGGAGAGCATGCGACCAAGCATGATACGAGGTTCGGGGCGTTCAAATGCTAATTTGAACAAAAATTCTATACGCACTGACACTTTCAATTAGCTATTTAAGACGCTAAGTTCCTGCCCGCGCATTTCCGATCGTACCATAAACCTATATATTATCTCTGAAGCGCGCTGTATCACGACGAAGCGCTTAGTCTTGTGCTACTCTCGCCAAGAATACAGTAATTTACAGATTTATCGTCGGGCCACTTGTTATATCACCTCCTATTAGAGCACAGTTATAACATTTAGCTAGGGCAAACAAATTTTCAGTAAATGTAGAAAGCCAAGCTTTGTTTACACTCGGTAACGAACAAGCGAGTGAATATACGTGGTTTGGTACCAATAGCAGATAGGTTAGATAGATTTACCGCAAGCGCTTTATAACCAAGTGCTTCTGGTCAACATCAGCGAAGAAGTGTCGACCTTAAACGAGCATATCCATAAAAATAGCGAGTAACTTTTTAGATTTCGTTGAAATTAATGCACAATCGTCACCGATCCCAAGAATAACCTCCTTATATATATTTTGTGTGCTACAACATAAAAAGTTATAAATTATTGAAGCTTTAGAGAGATGATCAAACACAATATAGCTCTTTCTTAAAAGAGAATAACTAAATATCATTATTTTATTTCATTATGGCGTAGTATGATAATCCGTTTCCGGATACATGATTAGCGCTTAAATTAAGTTAAAATAATTTTTTTGATCAATCCTATAATTCTAATTAACTCATCGCGAGATATATGTTCACTTCACAATCCGAAGAAATTAAGCTGTGTACACAATCCGACGAAACTAAGCTCCGCAAAGCTTCACTTGATTATCATGAGTTTCCTAAGCCAGGAAAGATCATAATTTCTCCGAGTAAGCAGATGATCAACCAACATGATCTCGCGTTGGCCTATTCACCAGGCGTTGCGTTCGCATGTGAGGAAATCGTAAAAAATCCGATGAATGCTATGCGCTTTACATCACGTAGCAACCTTGTCGGTGTCGTTACAAATGGAACTGCAGTACTCAGCCTTGGTAATATTGGGCCACTCGCATCAAAGCCAGTAATGGAAGGCAAAGCTGTCCTATTCAAGAAGTTCGCCGGTATTGATGTATTTGATATCGAAATAAACGAATCTAATCCATATAAACTCATCGATGTTATTTCTGCACTTGAGCCAA
>JAVHYW010000002.1:0-327150 GCA_032470235.1 Burkholderia sp. | reverse complement strand
TAATTTTTGCACTTGCGAATCCAACACCAGAAATTCTTCCTGAAATAGCGCTCAAAGTACGTCCTGATGCGATCCTTGCAACCGGCCGAACTGATTATCCAAACCAGGTCAATAATGTTCTTTGTTTTAAGATGTTTAAAGCTAAAAAAATTATAAAACTACGACTGTGAATTAAATTAGCAGTATATTTTTTCCTAACCTCTCTTTAGAATTAAGGCTTAAGTATACTATAGAAAATAGAGTTGGTTTTATATAAACTTCCTTTCAGATGAGAGGTTCTTTTAAGACTAACTGGATTTTTTATTTTAGTAAGCCGTTAGATCTCACTACACTGTCATAATACTACTATGTTATAGTATAATCTTCTTCTATCCTTTCTCATCTTTCTCGTTTCTCGTTTCTCGTTTCTATTTTAGATTTTATATTTTTCAGCGCTATTGAATGAGAATAATAACTCGCGAAACTAAGAATTTATATAGCTATAGCGTGTGCTAATTGAATCAGCGCCTCGCGAAGTAAAAAAATAGAATCTAGAAGGCTCTGGCAGTATATTCTCTACTCAATATCGGAAATAATATGAGCGTTAACCAAAAACTTCTTTCAAATAACGCGCGCTTTGATTCTGCTTCATCTAGGCTATTGCTAAACTCAAGAAAGATATACGTAATAGATTCATAACTAGATATCTGCGTAGCAATACGAAAAATCTCGCAAGCTCATACATAAACTATACTCGATATCGAAAAAATACACCAATATATACTGTATATGATACATCTGACTTTTATCTTATACCAACCTTAGATATGGACTTGTCGATATACTGGTTTACCAGAACTTTGCCAGCATTAGATTAACGCGCGCGATGATACAGAACAAGTACTCCCTCCGATCGAGTTATTATAGTTTTAAGTTCTCGATCGATAAATCAATGAATAAACTATGCTTTTCAGGCCTATATAGTAATAATCCACGCGTTATGAAAAGCTAGGAAAGAGTGTCACACAGATGTATTATACGCGTCAGAATATTATTGCCCAAGATATAAAATATATCGAAATTCGAAAAAATCAGTGTTATAAAAAATATCTTACAAATCTAAAAGATGTTAGATTGAACGGAAAAGAATTCGCTTCAATGATGCGTGGCCAATAGTATCCTGGGAAAAGATTCGGCTCGATGTCTATTAAATACATCTAATCCTTGCTAGATTATACCGGAGTTTGTCCGAAATGAAGTCGATCGAGGTCGTGTGTTCATTCCTATGAATATTAATCAACCGAAAACTGAGCCGATGATAATAGGACGTAATTTCCTTATAAAAATTAACGAAAATATTGGAAATTCGTCTGTCAAATCTTCAGTTAGTGATGAAATCGATAAGATGATATTGGCTATCCGTTGTGGAAGCGATATAGTAATGGATTTGTCTACAGGCAAGTACATTCTCATGAAACACGCGAGTAGATATCCATAATAGCTCGGTTCCAATTTGAATAATATCAATCTATTAAGAACTTGAAAAAGCTAGCGGTTATGCAAGATACGTTATCTTGCAGATTTTCCGTAGTACTCAGATCATGCTGATCGGGAAGCGTTGACTACTTCACAATCTACGCAGATATATGCCTTCGATATGTAACAATAACTATAAATCTTATGAGTGATATCATATCACGTGGTAGTTCAATTTTGCTAGAAGATAGTCTGTATCCGGTTCGATCTACAATTCGAATGACGAGCGCAGTTTAGCAAACTAAGAACTATTTGAGAACTCACAAAAAATCGCGTGAAAGCACGACGTATAGGTTATGGTTGAAGGACCAGGTAATCTACCGATTCAGTTGATTAAAGAAAACATAGACCTACAACTTAATTGCTGTGCTGAGACCGTTCTATACTCTTGGACTGCTAACAACTGACAGATCTAGATTATGATCATATTATATCTAGTATCGGCGCTGTAATGATTAGTTAGTTTGGAATTGCTATGCTTTTCTATGTTGACTTCGAAGGAACACTTTGAACTTCTAAATAAGGATGATTTAAAGGAAGGAATTATTGCGTATAAGCTTGCTAAACACGAAGCCGATTTAGCAAAGTGTAGCCTTAGTTCACAGATACGAGATAGCGTATTATTAAAGATGCGTTTCGAATTCATATAGGAAGATCAGCTTAATCTTAGTATCGATCGATCAGATAGAGCGCGAGAATTTCACGAAGAAACATTACCAAAGGATTCTGCAAATACAGCTCATTTCTATTCGATGTGCTGACCGCACTTCTGTTCGATGCAAATTACACAGAATGTTAGAGAATTTTCCGCGTAACAATATGTGAAGGAAATATATAGTAAATAAGATAATGCAAGATTATAAAGAAAGTTAAATACTTTCAGTAGCAATAAAAAATCTTTCTAAGATTATTTATCAGAAGTTAAGTGTCCTTCAAATATTTCATTAATACGAGATATGATACCAGAATCACGCAATGTACGTGTCGCAATTGCTTTAGCAAGTATATTCTGATCGCTAATAATTCTTACACGTTTCCTTGCACGTGTTACAGCTGTATAGATAAGTTCACGTGTTAGTATTCTGATAAATCTAGCTGGCAAGATGAGGGTTACATTATCGAACTCTGATCCTTGTGATTTATGAACAGTTAGTGCAAACGCAGTCTCATGTAGAGGTAACATTTCGGGTAATACGGTAAATACCGTGCTATTTGCTCCTTTGAACCAGACACGCATTACCCCATTTATATCCGGAAACACAATACCAATATCGCCGTTAAAAATACCAAACTTGTAACTATTATGCGTTATTATGATAGGTCTACCCGGGAACCAGTTTGAATGGACATGTGGTAGTAAATCGCACACTGCACGACGAACACACAGTGTGATAAGTGAATTCATATTTTCTGAGCCACGAGAACCAGTTCGTGTTGCGCATAGAATCCGGAAGCAATTTAGTACATCGAACAGTGGAATAGGATCAGGTCCTACAAAAAGAAGTATTTTTCGAAGAGCCTTAATATAAAATGAAAAGCATTCACAAAGATATTTAATAGTCCGCGGTGAAAGTGCATCCTCATCAAGCGTAACAGCCATGTCTGATTTTGATAATAGGATACTAAGAGCTTCGTGCACAGAACCACGGCGAATCGCTGACGATAATTTACCAATAGATGAATCGAGACCAAATCGATAGTTTCGCTCAAGCCAAACAACGCAATCCGAGAGAGGTGAATTAAGCTCCTCTTCTTTATCCACCTTAGAGGTAGAAACATTATTGATAACTATTGGCGATAGAGTTTCAGTAAGTACTTTTTTAAATACGTCCTCATCAATCCTGAGTATCTGAGCAATACGTGCACGAACGCTGACGCTGAATGATCGACGTGCGCTTAATTCAGAAAATACTGAACCGGCATCGACAGACGCTAGCTGGTCCTTATCCCCAAGCAATATAAGCTTTGTTTCACTTCCGATCGCATCAATTAGATGAAACGCAAGTGCGATATCGATCATCGATGCCTCATCGACGAGTATTACTTCGTACGGTAGCGGATTGTCTCGACAATAATAAAATCCTTCTTCTAGTGTGCCACCGAGTAATCTATGCAATGTATAAGACATAGTTGGAAAGCGCTTAACTAACCAAGTCGGTATATTATAAGAGCATTTATAGATCGCTTCCTGCATCCGTTTCGCGGCTTTACCAGTTGGTGCAGCAAGCGCTATTCTCAGATCCTTCTGAGTATCGAGTAAACACGCGAGTATACCAACGACCGTTGTAGTTTTTCCAGTTCCAGGGCCGCCACTAATAATTGTCACGCTCTGTGTTAGTGCAACAATTGCAGCGACGCGTTGCCAGTCTACTATCTTAGCAGTTGTATCTAGCTCTGAATCATCTTGACCGAAATAACGAATAATCTTACAACGTAATGCTTCAAGTTCTGATATAACAGGATATTTACTGCTAATACGTTCTTTTGAACTTTCTATACTATAATTCACCTTAGTAACGAGCGAATATGCGAACTGATATTCATAATTGAAATAGCGTGCTAAATATAGCCTATCATCCCGATCGATGACGAGAGGTTTCTCAGCGTATCTTTCTAATGAAAAGAAAGCAACTATGCCGCTCTCTTTAAGAGCGGTTCGTACATTTAAAAGTGATTCATTATAGTGCTGTGCGATTAAGTTGAGCGATATGCATACATGTCCAGCTTTAGTTGCTTGACTGATTGCGAATGCAGCTCGTTCAGCCCAGAGTGCTCCGTTTGAAGGCGCACCGGAAAGATACGCAAACTTTTTAATTCGTCTTGAAAACCCCTCCATAAGTGAAGTTTCAAGATTAATCTGCTCAGATAAACATAAATCTAGCATATTCATGCTTTTATCTTATTTTATTATCCATTCATTATCCGATCAAGCTTGTCTACGAGTGCACGTGTAGGCCGATGCGTATATATCCCAGACAGCTTATTTCCGCTTTTCCAATTAGGCCGTACCCCACGTACGAATAGATATATATATCCTGCAATATGCACATCATAATCATAGTTATGGAGACGATTGCGAAGATATTTATGCAGTGCGACTATATAAATCAGAGCCTGTAGATGATAGGCATGATCCGCCATAGCGGTATCGAGTGCGCGCTCACTATATGCATCAGGTGTATATCCAAGATGTTTTGATTTCCAGTCGATAATCCAGAAACGATTATCGTTCTTAACGATCATATCGATGAATCCTTTAAGGAAACCTGATAGTAAATCAGGACTCAATTTTATATCTGAGTAACCGTATTCATTAATTAATAGACGTAAAGAAGTTATATCTAGTGATCGTACTGGAAAAAGAAATCCAATTTCATTAAGTCGCCTATCTCGTGATAGATCTGCCATACGGAATCCTGGCACAAGTTCAGTATGCACTACATCGTTAACAAGCTTCACCATCATTGATGGCAGGTATTCAATTAGTTCTGGTGAAACTTTGACTGGATAATCGTGTAATGCATTACTCGCGGCATGTGGCCAAGATGATGCATCACTAAAATCACTTAGTTCAAACATCCGATGCAAACATTTTCCTGCTGTTACACTAGAAGGAAACATAAGAATATCGTCATTTGGCAAGGTGATAGGTTCTTGATAAGAACTAGTTTCTCTCTCGAAAAGAGAGTCTTTTGATAATTTTGTGATATCCATAGATATATCGTAATTAATACGAAATTCTCGATCAATCAATGACGGTATATTGATTTCATGATGTACAGCGGAAGCTGTTAACGAACTGAAGCTCTCTATTTTCCATTCATTTATCAACGCGCGCGAGGCACGCTCTGCAAACAATATTCGAGATGGCTCACTAGTTTGAATACACTCCTGTCGATTAATCACTGTCGGTAATGGGCCAATGCTGATTGGCCCACCGGACAGTGCCCGCCATGCTTTAGCTAAAGTAGAATCATCTGGTGGATTATTAAGCCAATCATCAAATGTCTGCTCATTACCCGCAACAAGCCAATTCATCATACTTCGGCGCGATTCTCGAGTTGAACGTAAGGATAAATAAGGTCCAGCCACTATATAACATCGATAGATAGCACGTGTGAGTGCGACATAGATAAGTCGAATACGCTCTGCTCCTTGCTCGCGTATCGCTTTTCGGGATGTGCCTTCTGCTACATCTTGGGAATTTATATATTTCAGTACAGAAGAGCTAGTGTTATTATGAAATTCAAGTACTTTCGAAATCGAAGGTGCAGAAGAATGTTTATGTAACATTCCGTCGTTCAGAAACGGGCAGAATATAATTGGATATTCGAGTCCCTTCGATTTATATATAGTTATGATTTGTACTAAATTATAATCGGATGCAAGTCTTAACTGAGCATCTTTACTTCCTCCATCTAAGCGCTGTGCAGCAAACCAGCAGAGTGTCGATGAAATACTTGGATGTGAAGAGAAATAAATTTGTATCAGCTCAGCGAGATGATTTATATCTGTTACACGGCGCTCACCATCTATTCCTAAATTCATTAGCTGTTCAGTTATTTTTAGTTCGCTCAAAAACCTGTGCCACATAGCTGAAAATCCATGTTGTTTCCATAGTAATTGGTAATGCGAAAAACGCTCAATCCAAACGCTTATTGTATTGGATGATAATGGTTTACAAGACGATAACATATTATGTTCCATACCATTACTCTGATTCATCCAGTATAGATCTTCAGCATTGAGATTAAACCAGTCGATCGAAAGTGCTGTTCGAAGACATAGTAAATCATTAGGTGTTTTAATTGCAGAGAGCACACGCTCGAAATTATGAGCATCGATTGTTAAAAATACTGATACTTTCGTAAATTCGGTGCTGTTAATTTTTAATATGGTTAGCGCTTTCTTCACGAGACGACCTTGCCGATGCGTCTGCACAAGCACAGCGATATCTTTCGGTAGTAATCGTACCTGACCGAGTCGTACTCGATCATCTCGAGCTCCTTGAATCAATCTCTTAATCTCTACTGCACACGCCTGTGCTGCATACCACTGTGAATCACTTTTAGATAGAACTTTATTATTGTTAGGTAGCATCCAGATCCTAAAATCTCCAGTATGCAAAGTATCATCGGTTTCGTCGATGAGTTGTCTATGCTTACAGCAGCTAGCATACATAGGATAGTAGTTAAGTCTATCGAACACAAACGCTCTAGTATTTGCGCCAAAGAATCGATTATATGCTTTGACAATAGTCGGAATAGAGCGATAGTTAACTGATAGTTTGTAATAATCGTTTATATTCGTATAACCTTCGAGGTAAGTGCTCAGATCCGCTCCACGAAAACTATAGATTGCTTGTTTCGGATCACCAATAAGGAAAAGTGGTCCACCAGATTGTATAAAAATCTTATCAAATATAGAAAATTGCAGTGAATCGATATCTTGAAATTCGTCAATCAGTGCAGCACAATAACGTTTTCGTAGTATATCTATGAGTGAGGGTTGCTTTTTCAGCGCATCATAAAGATATATAGGAAGATCATCAAATGTCAAGAAGCCTTGCATTCTCTTTCGTAAAGTGAGTATGCGCGGGGCTTCATTAAGCCATATAGAGACAAGAGTGAGCCAACGCTTACGTTGTGTATCTTCTATGTTTATAAGTGCTACTTCTAGTGATTCGGCTAAATTAAAGAATGGATGTTCTGGTGTAATACCGCCTTTCTTTGTTGCTTTTACAAGTGCTGTTCGTGTTAACTTCAACGCAGCTTTCGATAGATTTTTTATCTCTACGTTAGACGGTTCGAAATACGAGCTCCATGCAGCGAGCGCATCGGAGATAGCTTCTATATTATGTGAGCGCTGGTTCAGCATAGGCTGCATAGTTTTCAAAAGGATTTTCTCAATAGTATTGCGTTCGATTGACCAAATCTTAGACAAAGCGGTGAAACACCCTGTTACTATCTCTTTTTGAGAATTATTTTGTGTAGCAATTTCATCCCATCTTGGGGTGGGATGTATAGATAAAGATTTTTTTATCCAGCACATAAGATATTTATCAAGTATGGATGGTCCTGCGCCAAATTTAACGAGCCATTTTGCAAATCTTGTATCTTGGTTTGCCACAGTCTCAACACGCCTATGCCAAAAATTAGACGCTATCTCTAACCTTAGAGCTATATCATCATCTACTAGATCAAAAGAAAAAGGCAATCCGCAAGAGAATGGAGCATTCTGAAGTACGCGATGAAAAAATGTATGAATCGTATAGATCGGTGCCTGATTAAATATATATAGTGTGTGATGAATTCTATTCATTACCCTATCTAAATTTATTCTGCTGGTGGAATCAAGGATTGTATCGAACAGGTATTTAATAAATATATTGCTCGTATCTTTAGTTTTAAGCGCGTATACAAGCTGTAAAAGTATTTCACGAATCCGCTTGCATAATTCATATGCAGATTTTTTTGTTAAGGTCACAACTAAGATATTCTCCGCGGAGAAATCCTTCTCTAGTAGAAGACGAATATACAGTGCGCATATATTCCATGTCTTGTCGGTTCCCGCTGATGCTTCGATCTGACTTACACTATCGAGTGTACATCGAAATACATCTAGCTCAATCAAGGATTGAAATGTCATATGATATATACTGTCATCACATTTCTAGTAAATGCTCAAGAATTGGATCGAACATGAATCTTGCTAGAGTGAAAAATGATTCATTAAATGACAAGTCTATACCATGCCAGGCTTTCTCGAGTATAGGATCTCTTAATTCACGTGCAAGGAGATCGTTAATCAAAATACTAGATGTTCTGCTACTAGTCTTTCCACTTTTAATCCAAGTCCATGCGCTGTGTGGGAAAAAAGGTAGTGGCATACGTCGGCCTGCTCTGAATAGCGCAATAAGTGACGACAGGTATTGCAGTGGCGTCTCAACTGCTTTTAGTTCAAATGTAAAGTTATTACCTAACCATAATGTACGGCGCGGCCCATCTGGCAATACTGCACAATAAATAAGATGTGCAAGCCAAGCTGATATGTAGTCTAGCGCTTCTGGCTGTGCATAGCGGTAGATAACTTGCCCAGACGGTGTTAGTCTATTTAATACACCATATAATGAAAGTAGTGTTGTTGCATCGTAAGCAAGAGATGCGTCATCACTCCAGAATAGCGCACAATCGACATTTGGCCATTTAGCGGCGATCTCTAATGTGAATGGTGAAGTTATTGTACCGTCGGCTAGTGTATGTCGTACTTTTTCTGAAAACTGTACTAGTACACTAAATATCTGGTCCCGCCATACTTTGCCTGTAGCACCTCCTGGTAACTCATGGCTTGCGTTAATAATACGTCGCGCGTGATCAATCATGGATGATTTGCCAGACTCAATTAAAAGTGGAAGTATTCGATTAGCAAGAATATAGCTTGCTGTATAATCGAGCTCAAATGGTTCACTATCTAGTAACTTAGGTTGAATATAATTTGAAACAATCCCAAGTCGATGACGTAGCAATACGCGAGTAGGATTCCGCCAGAAACGATCAAAATCGATAAATTTAATCGGTTCAGCGGGTTCACTAGGTAATGGCCGTGAGAAGAGCGGTGTAATATTTCTACTTCTACAATCATACACCTCGTTACCAATCAGCAGTGTCGCGATCGAAGCATGTTCAGAGTTGTAAGAAAAAAAATTGCTTGTATTATCGAAATATGAGGGTGAGAAAGGCTGAAGTGGATGCCTGATAATAAATGAGTGACGCGCGATATCAAGTATATCTCCTGATATATCAGAACTAGCCGAGATTCTTGAGAGATGGTCTAGTAGTTCATATACGAGTGTAGACGGTGGCAACGGTGAATTATCAGTAATGCTACGTCCCGTATAGGTAATTAACAAGTGATCACGGGCAGAAAGTAAAAAATCGAAAAATAGACTTCGATCGTCATCGAAGCGCTGTTGATCACCAAACTTTTTCAGTACAGCGATCAGATCAAATTCGTCTGTATGTTTTAAATAACTAGATAACGCCACATCATCCATATCAAGAAGGCAGATGATCCGATATGTTAAACCACGTAAGCTCGTCATAGACGAAAATGTAACGCAGCCGTATGGTACACCTTCTCCTGATTTAGACATATCAAACGCAGAGATTAACCCAGCTCGAACAACGGCAAAAGGTATTAATTGATCAGCTGCTACTTCAGCCATCGCGTCAAACATAGAATTTAACGTATCACGTATGCTATCTAGTATGTCTAGATGTACTGGACTAAAATCAAAGAAACAGGAAAGCATATCATTAAGTATATTACTCCATTCATTCGGCGTATGTACTTGCGCAATACGATATGAAAATCTATCGAGATTTTCAATGAAACAGGAAAGTCGGCCAAGTAGTTCTACATCACTTCCTTTAACCAAATTGATTGGTAGACAAGTACCGATTGGTGCTGCACCGTCTTGCATAGCGTAACCAAGAAAAAGTCTTTCAAGCGCGTCGGAAAACGTATGACGCGGTGTATTACTATTAACGTCAATGTCATCGTGATGACTACCTGATAAACCTAGCCTACCTCCAGCTCTTGAAAGCCATATCTTTATGATTTCAAGGTCAACTTCATCAATTTTGTAACGTGCAGCTATCTCGTCGATGCGTAACCATTCTATAAGCTCTGAAGCACAAACCTTTCTATCCGGTAGTGTGAGCCAGGAAAGGATTGCGCGTATAATTAAATTTGTATTTGGTGTCTTCAAACCGGTTATCCTATATGGAATATATGCCATCCTTTCTAAGTTAGATGTGCCAAACACCATATTAATAAACGGTTCTGCCATTGAAAGATTTGGAATCGCAATGAGTACGTCTGATGGTTTTAAGCTTTCATCTTCATTGAAAAACTTAAGAAGACGATTATGTAGTACTTCAAGCTGTCGAGTAAGACTATGACAAACGTGTATCTCTATACCATAAATATCTGGAGGTTCGCTGAATGTTAATTCATCTTGTAGATTAAGTATCGAATTCTGTATGCGTGCGAGCCATGTCGGTAAGCAGTTCTCAACGAAATATGTTTTTTTTCTTGAAACAACACCAGCCTCTATTAGTTTGTGCAACATGTGTTGCTTATACTTTATCTGTTGGCCCCACTTAGTAAGTAACGGATGTCGATGGATTTTCTGATAGTTTTGTTGATCTAATAAATCTAGCTCCTCTTCTCGTGATTCTTCATTCTTGATATCAAACCAGAATTCTCTACATGGATTTAGCGAATAGATTCGTATATCAATCGAGGTAGAAAACTTTCTTAGTAATACAGTGTGTAGTGGAGGAATAATCGGTAGTGCAAATATGCTAACTGATTTCGGTAAACACGTATGTACTGTATCCTTAGACTCTAGGCCTTCGAAGAGAAAATTATATACAGGCAACATCTCTCCTGTAAAAAGTTCTACTACAATGGCTCGCCATAGCGCGGCTTGCCATTGTTCATCGTCGAACACCGATTCTGATACATACTGTGTTATACCGTTTTCTAAAATCGACTCTCCAGTTTGCCATGCGGAAAGCCATTCTGGTTGATAGATTAAATAATAATTTATAACGGTTGCGACACGGTGTGCAAGTTCGTAACGCATTGTTTCATCAGAATCTGAAAGATATCTAGCAAGCCTTGGTGAGGCAAGAAAAGAATAGGTACTTTTTATATTACACTTCACATTATAATTATCCATTACGCCGCATAGTAAACGATAGCAGCGCCATACAAGCCGTTCTGGTATGAAGGGCGAATATCGAGGTACATATCTATATATACAACTAATCTGTTCCCATAGCCATTGCTCGAGATATGAAAACTTAACATTCGCACAGATACCATACCGTGAAGCAATATCAAGTTCGAGTCGTCGCTGTACTGCGCTACTCGGTACAATGATCTGCCATGGCATCCAAAGTTCACCACGATCTTGAGAAATCTCAATATCATCGAGCAGCGCAGCTGTAAGTGTTTCATAATGATTAGATTCAAAGAGATTGATCATGAATATAGTTTTAGAGAGTAATGTGTTATCAATATCTAAAGAATTAGGAGCTAAAAATAAAAATTTATCAAAGATAATGTGTGATCCACGAGAAATAGGATAGACTCATTTCCGCTATTATTAGAGTATTCACTCCTACATTTTCACTGTGAATGTAATTTCACATACTATTTCACGTTCAATCCGTTGATGAGCTATTTCATCGAAATAAGGAAATTTCTCCATAGCCAATACTTTTTTGGTGGGCTACGCATTGCAGTTGGCGTATCGCTTCCTGCAGTATTGAGTTTGATCGTCCTGCACGATAGAGAACTCGGATTCACAATTTCGACAGGGGCACTAGGTGCATGTGTTGTCGACATGCCAGGCCCACTTAAATACAAACATAATGAAATGCTCACATGTAGTGTGATAGGTTTTTTAACAGTTCTAGTGACTGGACTAGCGACGCAGAAATCGTTTGTTCTTTGGTTGACGATTGTACCAATTACGTTCACGCTTTCACTGATGGTAGTCTATGGAAATCGCTGGCCGCAGATCAGCTTTGCAGCGCTGTTCATGATGACGATGACGCTTGAAGAAAAGCTAACTCCGATAAAAGCACTTGTTAATGCCTCATGGATTCTTACTGGTGGTCTCTGGTATACGTATTGGGCTACTACAGTAGCACGTTGGCAATCTTATCGTATCGAGAAGCAGGCTCTCTCGGAGAGCCTATTCGCATGTGCAAATTATCTGTATGCACGCGCGGCGTTCTACGATTCCGATGTAGAAATTAATGACTGCTATCGTAATCTAGTTGCAAAACAGATCAAAGCAGTCGAAACACAAGAGGCCGCGCGTGATATCGTTTTACGAAATCTACCGAAACTTCGTAACGGTAAACTTAATCGAGATCGAAAAGCAATATTTAATCTATTTATTGATACTGTAGATCTGCATGATCTGTTCGTGAGTGGATATATAAATTATAGCCTTCTTCGTGATACATTTGGTAATTCTGATCTTATGATTTTCTATCGAGATCTTCTTCGTAAAGCTGCGGTCGATCTTGAAGAAACTGGTCTTGCAGTACTAGAAAACCGTGTACCGAATCAGATAGTAGGCATGAAAGCTGAATTACGAGCAATAGAATATGAAATTGAACTAATGCGTAAGAAGAATTTCCAGAAAATACATGCAGAAGCATATGCATCTGTACTTGCAATGTTTCGTCGGATCTGTAGCGCAACGCGACTAATCGAGCAGATGCATCAGAATTTATCTGGTGATAAGATATTAGATTCAAAAATCGATCCCAAAATAGAAAGAGTACTTGCACGTTTTCTACAACATCGAAATGTATCGCCATTTCTAATTCTTTCGAATCTAAACGTGAACTCACCGAGTTTTCGTCATGCATTACGTATGACAGCTGCGGTTGCAGTCGGTTTCTGGTTAGGACGTCTTCTTCCACTTACGAATGCTTATTGGATTGTGATGACGAGTATCATTATCTTAAAACCGGATTATTCTTTAACAAAGCAGCGTAATACACAGCGCATCGTTGGTACACTATTTGGTTGCATAATTAGTATTATTCTGATTTACACGATAAAAGATTCATATCTGTTGATCACTATCATGTTTGCATCAATGGTGATGAGCTACAGCTTACTTCTATTTAGCTACGGAGTTAGTGTTATTTTTACTTCTTCATATGTCCTTTTAATGTTTCATCTGCTTGCACCAGGAAATCTACATATAATTGGTGAGCGTGCGATTGATACTGTGATTGGTTGTATTATCTCAATTTCGGCAAGTCGTTTACTTCCTTACTGGGAATACAGGATGATTGGTAAACGTATAGAAGATATGCTTTCCGCTATGAGGAAATATTTTGAGACTATAGTTTGTTATGCTACTAGACATGACTACTCTAAATCAAACTCTCTCTTTGTTTCAATAGGACGCCCACTAATTAGCAGTGATTATCAATATCGTCTTGCACGAAAAAATGTGCATATCACATTTGCTAATCTTGGACAGGCATTCCAGCGCATGATGATAGAGCCAAAAGCACACCATCGCTACGTTGCAGAACTTAATAACTTACTTATACAAACTCATCTTCTTTGTGCACAAATTACAGCAATCGCGCCACTGATTCAAAGTATGTATTATTCAGATCAACAACCCAACGCATTACAGCAAGGACTCAAAGCGGTACTCGAAAATCTTCAAAAGGCGGAGATAAGAGAACCACCATCCACTGACCATCTCGAGATAATGAAAGTACTTATTCTTGATCTCGATGCGATGGTTGTCAAATTAGAATCAGAAATAGACGAAACGACGCTACTTATGCCTGATATAAAGGAGATTTCTTATCAATGTAAGCAAATGCTTGAATCATCACTACTTATCAGAAAAGATGCAAGTATAATCCAGTTACCTTATTAATCAGGAAACTTGTTTGATCATCTATCTCTCTGCTAACTTCTTAACATCTTAGAATATATGTCGATTAGATTCTCATAATATTTCCTTACAGGGCTAAATAAGATCAAATCTTGTTCATAAATTTTATTGACGTATTTTTGAAAAGCTTTCATTCATAGCTTTTACTTTATTATTAATTAATAAAGTAAAATATAACGGATTTATTAAGCTTAGATTCTTAGCTTTCTATTGGAGGACAAATTCTATATAACCTTCTATCAATATACTAACTTTATAAGTTAGTAAGAGCTTTGATAAAGCTGTCAAGATCCTTCAGAGAAGGATAAAGTTAAACTTATAACTATTCTAAAATAATCTTTATACAGAGAATCTCTATGACTATAAGTTTATCTCGTTTCTCTTTATACAATGGTTTTTCCCCCTCGTACAGATATAGTCCTGTTCACTCTAATAATATATGGTTACCGCGTTCAGAATCGTTCTTATTCTTCTTCTGGCTTAGAATATTTATTCTTCTTGCTTTTTTCTCATTTTCTGGATGTACATTTTCTATGCCAGTAAATATCGTTGCAGCTGAGAATTTCTATGGTGATTTAGCAAAACAGATTGGTGGTAAACACGTTGTAATCACAAGTATTCTTAATAATCCAAATCAAGATCCACATTTATTCGAAGCAAGTCCGAAAACTGCACGTGCATTGCATGATGCACAAATCGTTATTTATAACGGTGCTAACTATGATCCCTGGGTATCTCGATTATTATCAGCATCAAAAAAACCAGAGCGTAGAGTGCTTATTGTTGCTAATCTCATCGGGAAAAAAACAGGTGACAATCCACATCTATGGTACAAACCAGAAACAATGTTAACTGTTGCGTGTGCATTCGATGAAGAACTTAGCCGAATAGATCCTGAACATAAGGCGGAATTTGATGCGAACCTTATACGGTTTATCGAATCACTAAAACCATTCTTTGAAAAAATCTCTGCGATACGAATAAAGTATCATGGTCAACCTATAACTTCTACTGAACCTATTGCTGATTACCTAGTCGATGCGCTGGGCCTTAAGATGCATAACAAGCGCTTCCAGATTGCAACTATGAATAGTACTGAAGCAAGATTATCTGATATTGCTGCTTTTGAAAAAGATCTTCGAAATCATTTGGTTCGAGCTCTAATCTATAATAGCCAAACGGAAGAACCAATGACAAAACAAATGCTAAAGATTGCTCATAACGCTCATATACCAATAGTTAGTGTCACTGAGACGCAACCAGAAAATAAGACATTTCAACAATGGCAGTTCGAACAACTTGAAGCTCTTGAGTACGCACTTGGAACTTCGTCTAATAGATTGTTTCAAACGCAATAGATTAAGAGCTAAAACTTATGAACTCGACGATATGCAAATTGCATTCAGCAGTCGAATTTGATCTCGTTAGGCTTGAATTTAGCAGTAGAACAATCCTACGTGATGCTACATTCTCAATAGAGCCTGGCGAATTCGTCGGTGTACTCGGGCCAAACGGGGCAGGTAAGACAACACTTATTCGAGCTATCCTAGGACTCGTTCCAGCTTCATCCGGTACTTTAAAAGTCTTAGGTAAGCATGTTACGCGAGGAAATCCAGATATTGGTTATATGCCTCAAATTAGAAACACACCCGCAGTTCATCATCGTGTTCGCGGCTATGACTTCATCACAGTGGCAGCTAATGGACACCGATGGGGACTGCCATTCCCTAATAGAGAGACACGTCTCGATGTCGATCGAGTACTTAACCTTGTTGATGCTACAAAACTTGCACATCGACCGTTATTTGAACTATCTGGTGGAGAAAGCCAACGTTTACTACTAGCACAATGCCTACTTGGCGAACCAAGCCTTTTATTACTTGATGAACCTTTGATTAGTCTTGATCCGAACCATCAGCATAGTATTATTGATCTTTTGCAACGCCTGCAGCGTGAGCTTTCAATTACCATTCTATTCTCTGCACATGAACTGAATCCACTTCTCAATGTGCTTGACCGTGTTCTTTATCTTGGTAACAGTACTGCAGTACTCGGTACTATTGATGAAGTTATTACGAACAAAATTCTTTCTAAGTTATACGGTACGCCCATTGACGTTATGCGTATAAACGGTAAGATCTTCGTAATGTCAGGAAATGTCGAGATCGAGAAACATGATCATATACATGAAGATAATTATGACAGAAATATCAGTAAATATTAAACCTCATTAAATTCTTATATACTTAACTTATCTCATATAGCGTAACATAAAATGTTTGAATACGAATTTATGATCAATGCGTTTATGGCATCGACGATCGTTTCAATTCTTTCTGGTATTGTCGGCTATTTTCTTGTATTGCGCGGACAAACATTTGCAGGTCATGCTTTATCCCACATTGGATTCACAGGTGCTACAGGTGCAGCATTACTCGGCATATCCCCAATTTGGGGAATGGTTGGCTTCACACTTATAGCTGGGATTGAGATTGGTATACTTGGTGAGAAATTTACTGGACGTGACGTTGCAATTGGCCTTATGCTATCGATATCGCTTGGTGTCGGTTTACTTTTTTTAAATTTTCGTATGTCATTTGCAACTCAGGTTGTGACATTACTATTCGGAAATATACTCGCAATTAGTCAAGAAACACTTATCGTACTTGCAGTAGTTAGCATAGTTAGTATTATCGCGCTTGCGATAATCGCGCGACCACTACTTTTTGCTTCACTTCAACCAGAGGTAGCAGAGGCTAAAGGGGTATCATTACGCTTGACATCAGTATTATTCCTTTCAATATGCGCGCTTGCAGTAACTGCAAGCGCGCATATTGTAGGTATATTACTTATATTCACATTGCTTGTTGGGCCAGCTGCAGCTGCACAAAATATTATGAAAAGAGTATCAACAGGAATAGCACTTTCTGTTCTATTCGCGCTAAGTGAAACATGGATAGGAATTACCCTTGCATACTATACAGACTGGCCACCAAGTTTTTGGATTACGATATTATCTGGAATAGCCTACGGCTTATCATTAAAAGGAAATCTAAGATAGATGTTTAGACTTCCTATATTTTAAACTTCGTAATGACCAAACTTAATCTGCTTCGTCTTAATATAGCGCTTGTTTTCCTCTCTAACTGGAACCGACAATGTTACTCGTTCAGATACTGAAATACCATACTGCTCAAGAGCATCAAATTTCTTAGGATTATTACTCATTAGCCGAACAGATCTAACACCAAGCTTCTTCAGTATTAAAGCAGCAGAATCGTATTCACGAGCATCATCAGGAAGACCAAGATCAAGGTTTGCTTCAACAGTATCACGGCCCTGTTCTTGGAACGCATAAGCTGAAATTTTGTTAGTTAGCCCAATCCCACGTCCTTCATGACCGCGAAGATACACAAGCACGCCTCGCTTCTCTTTTGCAATATAACGTAAAGCAAGATCAAGCTGTTCACCGCAATCACATCGATAAGAACCAAACACATCACCTGTGAGACACTCAGAATGCAGACGTGTCAAAACGGAAGGCTCACTAGTTACATCGCCGATAACAAGCGCAAGATGTTCTTCGTTGCTATTAGACATACGAAATGCATGAGAAGAAAATTGTCCATAGCGCGTAGGAAGAGTTGCAGTTGCAACAAATTTAACAGACTTACTAGTTTGGCTAGTGTCTGAGTCTGCATGAAGCAATCGGAAGCGCGAAGATATCATGAAACCAATAAAAAATTAAGTAGAGAATGACCTAAATCGGTCTATAATTTTAATTATATACTATTTTTCTAATAGAAAAATAATTGATAGAGGAAAAGCAACCGACAATATAAACTCCTCTTAATATAAGAGAACATTATAAGGTAATCCGGTAGCTTAATCCCCTTATAGAGACGAAATCATAAATCTCTTAGAAACTATGACGTAGACCAACTTGTGCTACAATCTGATCTTTACCTATGCTTCTATTTTCAGAGGAAGGATCAAAGTCATCATAAATATAAGAATTATCATCTGTGCTATTAATTAAATACTGGTACTGAACTTGTGCGTATAATCCAGTACGCTTAGATAGCATATAATCAGTCTGTACCCCAACTTGACTTAAAACGGAAAATTCTTCATTTTTTTCTCGTCTTGAGTCCATATAACTATAGCTCGCACTAATAGCAAGGTTTGGTGTCAAATTATACCGTGCATTAACTTCATAGGTATTTAAATCTCTATATCCTGATTTGTTAGCGAATGCATCTTTAAAAGATCTTGTCCACAAAGCACCAATTTTTGCTGGTCCTATCTTATAATTCGCACCTACACCGTATGCTAAATTCTTAGTAAGATGACCATTTTTATCTACTTTTTTATCTATTTTTAGGTACGAAGCGGCAATATGAAAATCTTTACACTGGTAAGAAACTCCGGCACTGTACGCAGTTTTTGTTGGTATATCTTTTTTACTAGGAATCGAGTATGTACCTCCAAATCTTAATCCATTGTATTCATTGCTCGTAAATTTGACAGTACTATTTAGAGATAGGTCTGAGCTTTTAAATAAAAAGTCTTTGTTCTTTACGTGTGAAAAGTACATACCTCCCCAGCTTCCTGCTGCTGAGATAGGTGAGAGATAATCTTGTACTGCATCATATTGACGACCTACTGATATCAATCCAGAATTACTTAATAAACCAATATATGCTTCACGGTTAAATAAGGAGCGATTAGGATCATCTATACTCGCATTAGTGATATTTATCTCGCTTTCTAGTTTGAATATAGCTTTTAAACCAGCGCCGATATCTTCTAAACCGCGTAAGCCAAAATTACTTTTGGTAATACCGCTACGAATTAACCACTCATTATTCTCATTATTATCAATATTGCTTCTGTACGTAACAGCAGTATCTAACATTCCATATAAGACAAGTCCGCTTTTCGCATTTTGTAAATCTTTAGCATAAGCTGTAGTCGTAAACGCTGCTGCAGCGGCTGCAATGATAATAGTTTTATTCATTTAATAGTTTCCTTAGAAAAGGATACAGGCCTTTAGGACCTTGTTTCAAGGATGTAACTGTTCGAAATTCGACCAAAACGATTCAAAAATTCATGATTTTTTATCGTCTACATCTGTAGGATAATCATTAATTATATGATAGTAAAATTAAGTTTATAAGTTCCCTTTAACTCAACCTCTTTCAATATAGAAAAGCATTTTTAATTTAACAAAATATTATAAACAAAATCACTATATAAATTTTTCTTTAATACTATTCTATAGACGATTTAGTGAAATATTACTTCAATCTAGCTGATTAATTTTTTCTCAGTAAAATATTCTATCATCGAATAACCTTTTACAGTAAAAAAGGAATTGAGTTTCACTTAATTGTAATATACACTATTTTGTCGAAAATACCAAATTCTAGGTTCATTATTTAAGTTTTATAATGTCCATCTTCCTATATTAAATATACTTTCATCCCTGATTGCAAATTAAAAACAATATATAATTTGTAAATTATATTACATTTTCTCACGCTAAGACCTAATGAGCAAATGTTAAAGAGCAGCAATTTTCAGTAATCTTACTTCTTACTTTACATCTATATAATGAGGTGTTACGGTTTCATCTATTCTTATTGTTAAGGTATTTTTATTAGAATAAAAGACTAGCCTTTACATAAAAAATTATTCTAATTCAAAGAAAGAAATGATTCTATTTTGAATATGTAAAATAGTTAGTTTAAAATGCATCTATTATAATTCTACTTTAAATATATATTCTATAGCAGCTATTTTAGGAAGAACTTAAATAAAAATAAACTACTACTTTCTTAGATTTATTATTTTTAATATTTTTGATATCTAAATAAAAAAAATTGTTAATCATCAGTAAGGACTGAATACGCTCTTTTTATCTCTGAATAATTCAGATAATATCTGATGATATTCGATATTTGATGTTATCACTTTTTTATCCGGGTATTAATTAACTAAATTGTACAGAAAATCGACGTAAAATATAAAGTATTAATATTTCTTCACGGCCGAACGTACGATTCTCATCGTATTTTTTAATTTTATCTATCGTGCGTGATACATATCCCTACGTTTCATCGTGTTAGATTAGGCTATTTTCACTATTCCTATTTATTTGTATGGTCGATAAGAATCAAGCTATGACGACGCAGCCTGTCAGTAAACGTAGTCTTGAGGCTCTCGACTGGCTTAACTTTTTTATTGCAAATTTTCAAACTGGCTTAACCCCATTTGTTACATCATATCTTTCTACATACAAATGGACACAGAGTGAGATAGGTATAGTATTATCGATTAGCACGATAAGTGCGATGTTAATTCAGGTTCCAGGCAGTGCTATACTTGATTCAATAAAAAATAAGAAAAGTGCTGCTGCCTATACAATTTCTGTAATAATTCTGTCTGCTTTTCTTCTTTCTTTAAGCCATAGAACTGTTCCTGTTATTATAGCTGAAGTATTTTACGGATTTGCTAGTTGTATGCTATTACCAGCAATAGCTACACTCTCACTCTCTCTCGTTGGTTACACAAATCTTGGTGACCGTCTTAGCCGTAATGCACGCTGGGCATCTATTGGAAGCGTTATTGCTTCAGGTCTTATGGGGCTATGTGGCGAATACTTTTCCGTTCGCTATGTATTCTGGTTGATTGACTTTCTTGCACTACCTGCACTATTCGCGTTAGCTGCGATCCAGCCAACAGATACAGTGATACTAGATTCTACGATGATATATGACATCCACTACTGCACAGATTTGAATAATAAGAATAGAGAAAGTCAAGAAACGTTATACGAACTGCTACATGATAAAAGGACGCTGATCTTCGCTGTGTGTATTATGTTGTTTTATTTGTCAAATACAGCGATGCTTAACCTTGTAGCTGGTGAAGTGACAGAAAAAATGAGTGAAAATGTACAGCTTGTGATTGCTGCATGTGTCGCTATGCCACAATCTGTCGTCGCGCTGCTGTCAATGTGGGTTGGTCGTTCGGCAGGACGCTGGGGAAGAAAGCCAATTTTACTACTTGGTTTTTTTGCGCTTCCAGTTCGCGCACTTCTATTTTCAAGGTCGAGCAATCCATATCTGCTTATTCTAATTCAAATGCTTGATGGAATTAGCACTGCTGTATTAAATTTAATGCTACCACTAATTGCTGCAGATATTACTGGTAAAAAGGGGCACTATAATCTATGTATCGGTCTATTTGGACTCGCGTCTGGTATCGGATCAATGCTTAGCACAACAATAGCGGGCTTAATCGCCGAGCGTTTCGGAATCTCGGTTAGTTTTTTCGGACTTGGCATATTTGGTTTGCTAGGAGCACTGCTTGTGTGGCTTATAATGCCAGAAACTAGTTTAAAAAAATAAATTAGATAGTATCTAAATTAGCATTTGAATAAGAGTAACGCTATAAAGTCGATTACTTTTCTTAGTCATACTAAAAGGTATGCTATCCTCAGCTTAACCTTATAGTTATCTTATAGTGTTTAACTTGATCTGAGCGCATTTTTATCTAAAATCTTCCAGAAAGAAAAGCATTTCTATTGGAATATCTATCGAATGGTTAGAGAATAATCGGTAGTGGATCTTAGCTATAAGGTAAAGAAGGTTGAAATAGTAGATTGATAATCTAACATTAGATAAAGACTTTAAATGTAATCTATTATGTCATACTATAACGAAATATGCTTCTAAGCTTAATTTTTCAAATATATATGCTAATTTAGCCTTATTTTTCTTAAGTTTAGTTTATTGAAAAAATCTAAGAATCAGCCAGTTACTGTCAACGTACGTTACAAATTTCCAATTTTATCGATCAGATGCTTAAAAGTTTCGAAATTATTAATAGTATCAAAACGCGGACAAGAGAAAGGAAACTACAGATCCTAGTCTAGTATTTTAACAACCAAAATAGCACCTCCAATCATGATTAGAGGCTTATAAGATCGAA
This sequence comes from Burkholderia sp., assembly GCA_032470235.1. Lineage (GTDB taxonomy): Bacteria > Pseudomonadota > Gammaproteobacteria > Burkholderiales > Burkholderiaceae > Burkholderia. Next base: position 305,120 of record JAVHYW010000002.1, on the reverse strand, counting down.
GAAAGAAAAATCAAGCTAATTGTAAGCCTATACTGGATACTATCCCCATTCGCATTGTATAAAAATGTACAGATGTTAGCTTGACTCTGTGAATTAATCGGTTAATTTCATACGTCTCACTGTTATATATCTTAATAAATTTTTATCTTCTAACTATCTCTTCGAAGACATACGATAGCACATTCCTTAGTGCCTAGTAATCATAGCTCAGTCTGCGAAGATAATGTGGTTAATCATTACTAATGACCAAACCTATACAAGGAAAATTATTAAGATAATTTAGTATAAATAGCTATGAAAGAATAATGAGCAAGCCTGTATCACCTACTTGAAAAGTAAAATCTAATTTATAATAAAAGAGTATATCTTGGATTTCTAAAGAAGTTTTTTTGAACAGAATACTAAACGCAGTAGAAATCACTATATAGTATATTTTAATAGCATATTGCTATGCTAGCTACATATTCTAAAAACTATAAAAATAGTTACGAATATTTAATATTTACCATAGTCTTCTAATATTATTAGAAGTTAATTACTAACTTTGATCTAAAATGTTTTATCATCATTCCGGCCTGGAATAGTTTACTATACCTCAAGCTTGCTATATACAGGCTATATTAGAATTTTCTTTCCACACTCTTATGTTCTCATAAGAGTGCTAAGTAAGTAATATTGAATATATTACAAAACATTAGCCTAACGAGCTTCGTTATAGTGGATTTTTAGAAAGGAAGTTATCTGCTAAGATGTTTATTTATTTTTCTTTTAAGGTCTAGATTTTTCTATATTTTTAGAACATCAACTGATAGAGTATTTATATATTCTAATTCAATAATATTATATTATATTGGCTAAAAAACTAAACGATCAATATTCAATTTCAACTACGCTATCTTTGAACGCAGCACGTAATTCTTCTAAAAATATATCGCTCGGATTAACTCGCCACTTATCTCCAAGACGTATTTTAGCCTGCATATATTGAGTGCTGTATAAAATTTGTACTCCTAGTCCGACTGGAATTAATTGTAATGCATGTTGTTGACTTCTATATCGGATATTATTAGTAGTCGTATTTTTATCTACTATTGCTATCTGTGGTATAGAATTAATAAGGTGCGATTTAAGTACGCGTCGTAATTCTACTATATCTGCAGTATTGGTATTCATCGTTAACTGTACTGCCCGTCCATATAAACTGCGCGCGCGTTCGAGATTCATCACAAAATTAGCTGTAAATCGAAGACGGTTATTAAAAGAGTCTCTACGTCCATATCCATTTACAATAAGAAGCTCATCCTCTTTAAAGAGCGCTTTGTTTACTTTAAACTGTTCATTAAACACAGAAATTTCGCACTGACCTGTACCGTCGTCGAGTAAGACAATTAGAATTTTTCCGTGTTTACTCATTTGTGTGCGCATTGATATGATTATACCGGAAATTATCTTATCTCGCCCTTCCTTTATTTCACTTAGAGAATCTTGTGCAAAACGACGAATTTCAATTCGGTATGCATCGAATAAGTGACGAGATAGATAAAATCCGATTGCGTTCTTCTCTTCACGCAAACGTTGCTTCTCATCCCATACAACCATATCATCTATGAGTTCTTGTTGAAGTTTAAGTTCTGTATCGTCGAATAAAAGCGTCTGCATCACATTTGTTTCTGCCTGATCAGCTGCTTGTATAGCAAGTGGTATGGCTTTAAACAATCGTGCTCGATTTTTGTGCAGTAAGTCGAATGCACCTGAGCGTACTAATACTTCGATTATCCGTCGGTTTACAATACGGCGATTGATTCGCTTACAAAAATCGAATAGATCTATAAATTTTTTTTGTATGCGGGCACGTAGGATTTCTTCAATCGCATTCTGGCCGCTTCCCTTCAAAGCGCCGAGACCATATCGAATCGTGCTCGATCGTTTTCCATCTTCTTGCGCGATCGGTAAGAAACCATAGTGTGATTCATTTATATCCGGTTGTAAAATAGTTAGACCGTTCGCTATACAGTCATCAAATAAGATTTTAATCTTATCAATGTCGCCAATTGCAAGGGTCATATTAGCGGCCATAAATTCGGCTAGATGATTTGCTTTCATCCATGCCGTATGGTACGCAAGCATAGCATATGCAGTTGCATGTGATTTATTAAAACCGTAACCTGCGAACTTTTCCATCAAATCGAAAATTTCATTAGCTTTATATGATGTGAGTCCATTCTTTGCTGCTCCCTTTCGAAATAACTCACGATGCTTCGCCATCTCCTCTGGCTTCTTCTTACCCATCGCTCGACGAAGTAAGTCCGCACTACCAAGTGAGTAACCAGCAATGATCTGCGCCATCTGCATAACTTGTTCTTGATAGACCATGATTCCATAGGTTTCTTTCAGAATAAGTTCTACGCGTGGATCAGGATAGTTAACTTTCTCACGACCATGCTTTCGTTCACAGAAAGTTTGAATAAGATCCATCGGACCAGGACGATATAGAGACACAAGTGCGATAATATCCTCGAATCGGTCAGGATGTGCATCTTTCAGCATTTCCTGCATTCCACGACTTTCAAGTTGAAATACTGCAACAGTATTTGCTTTTTTTAAAAGCTCGAACGATTTCTGATCGTCAAGTGGCACTTGCGTCAGAGACAAGTTTATTGTCCTAGTATCGAGCATACTAATATAGCGCTTTGTTAAATCAAGAATTGTTAATGTTGTCAGTCCAAGAAAATCGAACTTCACAAGGCCAACTGCTTCGACGTCGTTTTTATCATACTGGCTAACAACAGCGCTATTGTCACCCTGAGTATATAGTGGGCAGAAATCAGTTAACTCACTCGGCGCAATTAGAATTCCTCCTGCGTGCATCCCAACGTTACGTGTTAACCCTTCAACACACTGTGCAAGATTAAGTAACTGACGAACTTCATCCTCATTATCGTAACGCTCCTGAAGAAGCGGTTCTTCTTTCATTGCTTCAGAAATTGTTATATGCTTTCCAGGTCTAAACGGAATTAACTTCGCGATGCTATCTGTAAATATATAGCCGAGATCAAGAACACGGCCAACGTCACGTATTGCAGCTTTCGCAGCCATTGTACCGAAGGTTGCAATCTGTGATACTGAAGATGTGCCATACTTTTCCTTTACATATTGAATAACACGATCTCGTCCGTATTGGCAGAAATCGATGTCAAAGTCTGGCATTGATACACGTTCTGGATTTAGAAAACGTTCGAATATCAGGTTGTAAAGCAGAGGATCGAGATCAGTTATACCAAGCGCAAACGCGACGAGCGATCCTGCTCCTGATCCACGACCAGGACCAACCGGAATACTATTTTTTTTTGCCCAATTAATAAAGTCCCCGACGATCAAGAAATAGCTTGAGAAGCCTATCTTTGTAATAGTTTTACACTCAAAATTAAGGCGCTCATAGTAGATTTTACTCTTCGCATCGCGTTCATTTGTATCCAGATAAAGTTGTTCAAGACGTCTTTCTAGGCCCTCTTTTGATAACTTTACTAAATAATCATCAAGTGATACTCCATCTGGAGTTGGAAATATAGGTAACTTTGGTTTACCAAATTCGAGTATTAAATTACATCTCTTCGCAATCTCTATTGTATTAGTAATAGATGACGGAAGATCAGTAAATAAGGTAACCATCTGCTCCTGTGTTCGAAAAAACTGATCAGTCGTAAAATGTTTTTGACGTTTGGGATTTTCAAGAATATCGCTTTCTGAAATACATACTCGTACTTCATGCGCAGTAAAGTCTTCTGCGCTCATGAACTGCGTTGGATGCGTGGCGACTACAGGTAATCCTAGTGAAATAGCAAGCATCGATGCCTGTTGGATATATGTTTCTGCACCAGCTTGACCATAACGTTGCAATTCGATATAAAACCTTCCAGGAAAACAAGCTGACCAACGCTTTGCGTTGTAGTACGCAGCCTCTTCATTGCCATTCGAAAATGCAAGGCCGATGTCACCATATTGTGCTCCAGATAGTGCAAGCAATCCTTCGGCTAGTTCAGTTTCTAGCCATTGTTTGTTAAGCTCTGCACGACCGCAATACTGATTAGTAAGCCACGCTTTTGAAAGTAGTTTACAAAGATTTAGGTACCCGATCTTATCTTTAACAAGCAGAAGTAAGCGTGATGGTCTATTTTGATCATCAGGATTTTTTATCCAGACGTCACAACCAATAATTGGCTTAATACCGTTAATGCAAGCCTTCGTATAAAATCGGACTAGACCGAATACATTGCTAAGATCCGTAAGTGCAAGGGCAGTTTGATTATCTGCACTTGCTGCCTTGATAATATCATCAAGACGTACGATGCTATCAGCAATCGAGAATTCAGAGTGAACGCGAAGATGAACAAAACGAGGATCTGACATAAATGTCTATATTTAGAGTAGATCATATAATATACGGCACGCTCTATTTAAACTCACTTACATAATAAGATCTGAGCTGTTACTATATTAATATGAAGAAACGACTATCTCTAATAGATATAGTTAGAGATATTTTGTAGGCAAAAATTCCATACAATTTTAGATAAAAAATAAATTCAGCTACAGTGTAGAAGTTTCACATCTAACGTTGCGCTATTTAACAATAGTGCTAGTAGTCTCTATTTTAGAAGGATAGTTAGCGGATTAACTAGTATCCTATCTACTTTTATCGATATCGGACTCCGACCTACAGAACTCCTATATACTAACGATATATTTTATTCTTATTTACTAAACACTCTATTGATAAATAGGCTTCACAAAAAAATTGAAAGACTCTATTTTAAGGTTAAATGTCAGATACTAATAATATAAGTTACTGAAAATTCTGTTAGTAAAAAGAGTGCTCGAGTATCGATAGTATTGTTATTCATATATTTCATATGTCTATCTTTGGAGTCACGTACTAGAATCTTAAAGAAAATTAAAATCAAGGCTCAGGGTAAAATAATGCGCACACGACTAATTTTAAGGTATATTAGCGCTTAAGCTAATTTTCTAAAGAGTTCATATAAACGGTTAGGTAAAAGGTTGCATTACTACATTGGATAAAGACCACACTATTTAACCTTTATAATATAGAAATAGAAGTATAGCATGCGCTATATTATACTGAGTCGATCTAAAATCTGGCGCATATCTAACGATATATCAGACGGACGCCATGAAAACAGTTGATACAACACTCTGTGTATGCGCGGTTTCAATATCGCTCTACAACTTCGAATATTAAACTTAAGTGGAATTGTTGTTATCTACTTTATAGATAGATTGAATATTAATTATCGTGACGCTGTAATTATCTGATCTGAATTGAAGAGAATGTTATCATGCAACCATATTCATGTAACTAAAACTGTAAACGATCTTTGCTGATTAGACTTGTCGAGATAATATATAATCGGACATAAGAATCTCTCATTTATATACTTTGTGAATCTTATGAGATATTTTATAGAAAATCTAAAGTAAAGATAGCGTATACTATCTTCTATAATATTTTTCAAGAAATTCTATAAAGATTGGGTAAGTTCAATCTAAGAAAATTCAAGGTTATTTCATCAAAGCAAGTGATTGCTATATTTTTAAGAGAAGAATCACAGTATCTAAAAATATGCTTATGAATTTCATTAAGAAGTTAATTTCATTTCAGATTAATTCTAATTTCAGTAAGGAAAAGTATGATATCGTTTTTATAAGTTAGGAGCTTTCAAAATAGAGATCTATATTTTCTCCAACTCTTTCTTCTCCTATTTTTAGTTACTTTCTTCTGCAAAAATCTACTGAGCTTTTACCTGACTTGCTAGAAAATCCTCATAATTTCCACTGAAATCGAAAAGAGTACCATCTATCCTTACTTCAATTATTCGATTTGCGAGACCACTTACAAACTCGCGGTCATGCGATACGAAGATCAATGTTCCATCAAATTTTTCTAGTGCTATCTGAAGAGACTCAATAGATTCCATATCCATATGGTTAGTTGGCTCATCCATTAGTAATACATTATGACGCCCGAGCATAAGTTTTCCTAAAATTATTCTACCTTTCTCGCCACCCGATAACACTTTTACAGATTTTTTTATATCATCTGCTTGGAATAAAAGACGACCAAGTGTTCTACGAATAACTGTTTCGTCGTCACCATCCTTTCGATACTGATCTATCCAATCAATCAGCGTGATATCTTTCTGAAATTCTTCGTACATATCCTGTGGCATGTAGCCGATATTTGCGTTCTCTGCCCATTTTACAGTGCCGTGTTCAAGCGGTATATTACCGAGCAATGCTTGAAGAAGTGTAGTCTTTCCAGCGCCGTTCTCACCAATAAACGCAATTCTCTCTCTTGGCTGAACAATCATATTAAAGCTTGAAAATATCGTCCGCTCGTACTTTTTTGTAATAGAATCTGCGACCACTACAATATTGTGAAGTCTCTTATCGGACTCGAAGCGAATAAATGGATTCTGTCGAGACGACGGATTAAATTCTTCAATCTTAATTTTATCAATTTGCTTTACTCGACTCGTTGCCTGTCGCGCTTTAGACTTGTTCGCAGAAAAACGACGAACAAATTCCTGCAATTCGGCTATACGCTCCTTAGCACGGGAATTTTTAGCAGCCTGATGTTCGCGTGCCTGTAATGATGCAAGCATATAGTCGTCATAATTCCCTGGCCAAATCTTTAATGTACCGTAATCCATATCAGCGATATGAGTACACACAGAGTTTAGGAAGTGACGATCATGCGAAATGATAACCATTGTTGTTTTTGAATAGTACTGATTTAATGTATCTTCTAACCATCTAATAGAATTAATGTCAAGATTATTCGTCGGCTCATCTAGAAGCAACATATCCGGCTTAGAAAATAGAGCTTGCGCGAGTAGAACACGTAACTTCCAGCCTGGTGAAACTTGTCTCATTGGACAATTATGAAATTTTTCTTCTATACCAATTCCTACTAGAATAGCGGATGCGCGCGCCTGTGCGTCATATCCGTTATACTCAGCAAACTTCTCTTCGAGTTCTGCCGCGCGCATATAATCCTCATCAGTTGAGGTTGAATTTGTATAGATCGCATCTCGTTTAGTAAGTGCATCCCACATTTCGGTATGACCCATCAGAACGACATTAAGTACGCATATATCCTCATATGCAAACTGGTCTTGACGTAGCTTTCCAAGCCGAATATTTGATTCGAGAGAGATACTGCCAGCACTTGGTTCGAGATCACCGCCTATAATTCTCATAAATGTTGATTTACCACAGCCATTCGCACCGATTAATCCATATCGTTTACCTCTAGCAAACTTAATAGAAATATTTTCGAACAGGGGCTTTTGTCCGAACTGCATTGTGATATTAATGGTAGAAAGCAAAACAAATCCAATTAAAGAATAGATGAGTAAATAATTCTTTATTTTAACATGATTTACTTGGAGTTTCTTTAGCAGGAAAGCGAATATATAAAAATTAACATTTCTAGATAGAGAGATTAATTATTCATGAACTTTAAAAATTTATGAACTCGTCGAGAAAACTAACACTGTTATGATTATAGGTACTTATACTTTTCTAGTATCTAATAGAATAGATATCTATATTAATAATTAAAAAAGAGTATGTAGTTATGGTAAATCACCGTATCCTTAATTAAGGTATACATAAATTTATTTGTAATATTCAGAAAGTTAATTCCTATCTCATTTAATTCATTATGAATTCAATGAGGAATTTACCTTAGTTCGAGTTAGTGCTTAACGTACTAATAGTTCTAGTAATTTTTTTAAAATCTCTTATACGGTGGAATTATATATATCTCCACCTAATATCATCAAAAGATATCTTCATTCTGTGTCAAATCTCATAGTTCACGGCGGTACGCCGCTTCTCGGCAATATAGAACCATCTGCTAATAAGAATGCCGTTCTACCAATTCTCTGCGCGACCCTGCTAACTGATAAACCACTGCGACTCATCGGTATTCCAGATATCACAGATGTTAGTAGAATTCTTGAGATCTTCCGTATACTCGGAAGTCGTGTATTTATTGATTTCGATACTGGTATTCTTGAGTTACATCACCTTAATACGCAATTCAACCCAGCTATCCACAGGCTACCAGAAGCAATACGTTCCTCAATTATGCTAATCCCAGCACTACTCACGCGCTTCGGTGTTGCCCGTCTTGAAAATAACGTGATGGGTTGTACGCTCGGCGTTCGAGAAGTCGATCCACATATCGAAGTATTCAAGTGTTTCGGTGCAGATATAGAGCGCATGACAGATTCGATTATCATCAGAACAGAAAATCCCCTGAAAGCGAATGATTATTGGTTTGACTATGCTTCAGTAACGACAACTGAGAACTTCATGCTCTGTGCAACAGCCGCGTCAGGTACGTCGACGCTGACTAATGGAGCATCTGAACCACATGTACAGGAATTCAGCAAATTCCTTATGATGCTTGGTGTCACGATTGAGGGTCTCGGTACGTCACGTATCCGTGTGATAGGAGGATGTAAACTAGGTGGCGGAGAATTTCGTTTTTGCGAAGATTTTCATGAGATCTCAACATTTCTCGCGCTTGGAGCAATTACAGGTGGCTCTATTTCAGTTCGCAATTCATTCCCAGAGCATTTTCCTCTGATCGATAGAACGTTTGAAAAATTCAGTGTGCATGTCGTTCATCGTAATGGCTGGTCACATATTGAACGTGATGGTCCACTACGTATTCGACAGCCATTTACTCGGAATATTTTAACGAAGGTCGAGGCTGCACCCTGGCCGTACATTCCAGTTGATCTCCTACCGATTTTCATCGCACTTGGTGTACAGGCAGAGGGTAGTGCGATGTTCTGGAATAAGGTGTACGACAGCGCTCTCGGATGGACGGGCGAGCTGTCGAAATTTGGTGCACATGTTTTATTGTCTGACCCTCACCGGCTTATCACATTTGGCGGATTAAAGCTTTCACCTGCACGCGTTGAAAGCCCATATATTATCCGTGTTGCAATTGCATTGCTAATGGTTGCCGCTAGTATTAAAGGTCGTTCAGAAATTATGAATGCACTACCAATTCGGCGCGCACATCCACGTTTTATAGAAAATTTGCGTTCTGTAGGCGCAAATGTCGAGTGGACAAGTAATGAATAAGCAACTTATTTGAAATAAGTAAGATTATATCACTTCGATCTGCCAGATTCTTTATATGGCTTATTTGTTAGATTCCTAGTTGGCCTAACTGGCTCGTAGGCGGTGGTTCATTAATGAAGCCAATCCTAGTGCTATTATTCAATGTTTATCCACCGATTGCAGAGTAGGCTCTGATCTTGCTGCATCAACAAAGATAACTGAATGCCTTACTATGGTTTTAAAGGCTCTATAGCCTGGTGAATTACTAGACCGCCTGCAATGGGATAGTAGTATTCCAGCCTCTATACTTACTCTATTATTCCTTCATACTTATGATATGAATTTTCAGAAAACTATAAACATAATCAAGATTATGATCGGTTGTACACTGTGCTTCTGACGTCGATCTCGCTAATCTTCAGGCCAAAGATTAGCGAGATTGTAGCTCAAAGTCTTTTCACGTTAAATAAAGATAAAATCCCTTCTATTAACGATGCTAACAGGCATAGTATTAGAGGTGTATTTGTGTCTCGATAACACCTTTTGGTGCCTAGAGCGCTCAGCGTTACTATATTACTTTTACTCTATATTACTTCTACTCTACCCAGCGTTCGCGACAATACGAATTGTCTGATCAGATATTGTATATGAAGTACCGATGACTTTGATAGCTGGAATAAATCACTGGATTTTCGGTTCGATCGATTAGTCAATGTTAGCCTCTCTACTATTTGAATCACTGCCTGACATCATAATCGGTATTCATCTATCATTACGTGCACCAGAATTTCTATTACGTAACATGCTAGCGGTTACACTTATCGTAGTAAGTTTGCAGCTTATATTCTGGTAAAATCGACAGATTAGTAAATAATTGGTAGGTTAATAAAATTAACTATTTTAAATATATGTATTTAATCACGAATGACCAAGCATAAAAAATATAGTATACTTATTAGTATACTTTAATAAGTAATCTGTAAAAACTAAGATGAGCTGTGCTAATTCTTTATAAGAAATTCTCTAATATAGAGAAAATTAATTTTAAATAAGAAAAGATTTATACGAATATAATTTTTTTTAAAAGTCCCCCGTGGGGGGCTTTTACTTCCTAGATATCTTAAGTAGAAAACTGATTACGATGACGCCAGATACTAATCAGGACTATAATTAGAATCAATGCAAAACTAAGTAACGCCCAACCTGGAAGAGGGATTCCAATAATTGCTGGATAAACTATATCACAAGTGGCTTCGTCTTTAACTTCAAATATCCAGGGAAGCAATTTAGTGAATGGGAGACTATCAACTAATTTCTCCATAACATCAAAGTTACAGCTGAATCCTGGATTGAGCTGGATCACTAAATGATGAGCTGCAATTCCACCTCCGGCTAGCGCGGAGAGCGCAATTAGTGATTCAAATAATAAGATCCATCGCCAGCGCTTCATTCCTGTAGCAATAAAGGAAAAAATAGCAATTAGTGCAAAGAAATAACGTTGAAGAACACAGAGCGGGCATGGATCTTCATGCTGAACGTATTGTAAATAGAGCGCGCCTGCTAAGAGCATAATACAAAAAAAACCAAGTAGTTTTAGAAAACGGTGTTCACAGCGTATAGAAAAATAAAAGTCGTTCATCGTCATTGAAAAGCTCATAGAAAAGAAACGAAAGTTAATAGGAGAAGTAAAAAAACTAGATCACTCTATCATGAATATTGATATGTACTCCATAAAGGAGTGACTATAAATTCTCTGTATTCGAGATTACCTTGATTGGTTATCTAATTTAACAATGAATTTTAATTCACAGTAAAACTAAACGCTACAGCATAATAAACTCTTAATTAAATAAATCGCTGTAAGTAGAACTGAAAAATATTATTATGAATCGAAATACGTCTTCTACAGATCTTATGTCTTTATCTTCATCATTATCTTCTAGAATCGTATCAAGTGATATGAAGATAAATGACATAAAGGATAACAATACATCAGCTGATTCAAAACTTCCATCTTACAGTAAGGATAGTAGTAAAATTGACTCAAAATTTCCTAGACTTGATACACCTTTTAATATTGACGTTTCAAGACAGAAATCTATTAGTGTTCATCTGACATCATCACCAGAATATCTGAAGCAGACTGACACGCCCTTATCTGTATTCTATCGAATTATCGCAGCACATGCACGCAGGCTATCTAATAGAATTGGCCAAAAAATTATACAGCGTACTCTGCGCATTGGTGTATCTGCACGTATTTTTTATCCAGAGCCTGGAGCATCTGGATTTCAGAGTAAAATACTGCAATATCTAGAAGAATCTATTGCAAACTGGGTAATGTCTCGTAATGTTCTCGTATTCATGATTCCGGCTATTGTCAATCATGGAATACTTCATTCAAGTAATATTCGACTGCGAGATTACGCAAAGCATCTAGATGGTTTGTTATTACAGGGTGGAGCAGATATTTCACCTCAGACATATTCAACATCAGACGAGTGCAAAGAATCGCCTGGAGATCGGGCTCGTGATATGTACGAGCTAGAACTATTTCACGAATTTGTTGAGTCGGGTAAACCAGTACTCGGTATCTGTCGAGGTTGCCAATTAATTAATGTAGCATTCGGTGGTTCACTATATCAAGATATCTCGACAGATGTTCCAACCGCGCAGGCTCACGTGAGTGAGCACTATTACCAGCATCGCCATTCTATTCGCTTCCCAAACGGCTCAACATTGTTAAATATTTTTCCTGATCGTAGAGAAGCAATTGTCAATTCTATACATCATCAAGCGATTCGTGATCTAGGCCGTGATCTCAGTATTGAAGCGGTATCAGCCAACGACGGAATTATTGAAGGAATCCGTTATCGACGGGCCCCTTTTGTTGTAGGGGTACAGTGGCATCCTGAGTTCCATCGGGCAGGCGGACCAGAATTACTAGACTGTACGCCATTGCTTGATACATTTCTTAGGGCTGCACGTGAAACTCGTCTTTTTTAAGAAAAAGCACTATTTTTGGTATTTATTCATTAAAAATGCTTGCATGAATTAAAATTCAAGATCATAATTTTCTATTAGCGCGGGGTGGAGCAGTTTGGCAGCTCGTCGGGCTCATAACCCGGAGGTCACAGGTTCAAATCCTGTCCCCGCAACCAGACTATTATTTCAATCTTTAAAAAGATTGAAATTTAAAAATCCCTTTCTTAATAGGGTTTTTTTATTTATATTACGGTTTTTTATTCATATAAAAATTTCTAAAAATAGAATATTTTTTAACTAAAGTATCCTTTTAAAAAAAATTTAACCTCTATAAATAATATTTTATAAATTATTGTTACTGCATCATATTCATTCTTGCATTATACATAATCCATATTGTCCCAAATATTAGGATTAGCCCGGTGAGTAATATATAGATAAGCGCCATTATATTCCAGCTTCGATCTGAAGATCGGTTCATGTGTAGAAAATATATTAGATGTATAATGATCTGTATAAATGCAAGAACAGATAGCGCTGTCGATAATACACCTATTGATAACGAGCCGTAAAGTGCTAGAGCAAAAGATATCGCTGTCAGCACAGAAGAGATTGCAAAACCGATAAGGTAATCGCCTATACTGTTAGAATTAGATTTAGATTCGAATTTAGATGAATTTAGATAAATCATTTAGATTACGTTTATAAGATAGACAAAAGAAAATACACAGATCCATACGATATCAAGAAAATGCCAAAACAGTCCTAGGCATGTTAGTCGACGTATATCTTTCTCAGTTATCTCTATTCTTCTTATAGCTTGAATGAAAAGCGTAATTATCCATAGCAGACCAAAAGCTACGTGTAATCCATGTGTGCCGACTAAAGTAAAGAATGAAGATAAGAATGCACTCCTTGAAGGCGAGGCACCAACAGAAATCAGATATAAAAATTCATGCAGCTCAATCGCAATAAATAAACTTCCAAAAACGAATGTCAGCCCAAGCCAAATAAACATCATATTTCTATAACGATGTTGCGCTCCGATCATTGCAAAACCATAACTAACACTTGATATTAATAGAATTAAAGTTTCTAGAGCAACCCTCGGAATGTCAAATATGTTTTTTGCTGTTGGCCCACCTGCTGTTTCATTTCCTAATATTGCAAAAACAGCGAAAAGGGATGCAAAAATCATACAATCTGTCATTAAGTATAACCAAAAACCAAAAACTGAATGAGAAGATTGATGCTTATGATTTGGCTTACTACTATAAGAGGATGAGCATAACATGTTTAGTTATTCTCCGTTTTTCGATAGCATATTTAAGTTTAAGCCTCAGCATGTTTGTTCTCAATTTCTTGAACAATATTAGCCGGAATAAAATAGCCGTTATTATCCAAGCTGCTATATAGAATAATAGTAGAAATAATTCCAATTAGAGCAGCAATTGCTAACCACCAGATATACCAGACTAAAGCAAATCCGAGAAGTAAGCTAAATAGACCGATAAAAAAGCCAGCACTTGTGTTTGAGGGCATATGGATATCTTCGTACACAATTGATTTTCCTGACCTAATGCTAATTCCATTTTTCTTACAATATGCTATTTCATCTAGTTCATGTACAGTTGGAATTACTGCAAAGTTATATACAGCTGGTGGTGAGCTAGTTGCCCATTCAAGAGTACGACCATCCCATGGATCACCTGTTATATCTCGATAGGCAGGTTGATATCGATTTTTCCAACCAACCCATGCTGACGCAACCTGATATATTATGCCAAACGCGATCAGTGCAACGCCGCACGCCGAAACAATCAACCATGGATGCCATGCGGGATTATCGTAATGATTTAATCGGCGTGTCATTCCCATGAAGCCAAGTACATAAAGTGGCATGAATGATGTATAGAAGCCGATGAACCATAGCCAGCATGCGCATTTTGCAAGCTTTTCATCGAGCTTAAAACCGAATATCTTTGAGAACCAGTAATGTAGGCCAGCAAAATATCCAAACACAACACCGCCGATGATCGTATTATGAAAGTGGGCAATTAGGAATAGACTATTGTGTAGTACGAAGTCCGCTCCAGGAATTGACATCATTACACCAGTCATCCCACCTATTGTAAACGTTATAATAAAACCAATTGTCCATAAAACAGGTGCAGTAAATTCTATTCGGCCACGATATATCGTAAATATCCAATTGAATATTTTTACACCGGTCGGGATCGCGATTACCATCGTCATGATCCCAAAGAATGCGTTAACGTCTGCACCAGATCCCATCGTGAAAAAGTGATGTAACCAGACCAAAAAGGATAACACCATGATCGCACACGAAGCATATACCATTGTTGCATATCCAAATAATGTTTTTTTCGCGAATGTTGCAATCACCTCAGAATAGATCCCAAACGCAGGCAGTATAAGTATATATACTTCCGGATGACCCCATGCCCAAATTAGATTTAGGTATAGCATAGCGTTTCCGCCAGCCTCATTCGTGAAAAAATGCATTCCAAGATAGCGATCAAGACCAATTAGCGAAAGCGCGACTGTTAAAATTGGAAATGCTGCCATGATCATCACATTTGAGCACAATGCAGTCCATGTAAAAACAGGAAGTTTCATAAAAGTCATACCAGGTGCACGCATCTTTACGATCGTTACAAAGAAATTTATTGCAGTAATTAAAGTACCAATACCTGATATCTGTAATGCCCATATATAATAGTCGACACCAACTCCTGGACTAAACTGTAATTCAGACAGAGGTGGATAGGCAAGCCAACCTGTCTGCGCGAACTCGCCGACAACAAGCGAGATATTGATCAGAATAGCGGCGAAAGCTGTAAGCCAAAAACTTAATGAATTCAAGAAAGGAAAAGCAACGTCACGTGCGCCGATCTGTAATGGCACAATTATATTAAATAAGCCTATAAGAAATGCCATCGCCATAAAGAAGATCATAATGACGCCGTGGGCAGTAAAAATTTGATCGTAATGGTGTGGTGGTAGATAACCTGGGCCATTGAATGCAAGCGCGAGCTGGAGACGCATCATTACTGCGTCAGCAAAGCCACGCAGTAGCATCAGGACGGAGACGATAAGATACATCACACCGATCTTTTTATGATCTACCGATGTAATCCATTGGCTCCATAGCCATTTCCAACGGCCTGAAAGTGTCAATACGACAGCGACACTAAGAATAATAAACATCATGAAGGCGCCCGCGCCCATAATAATATTCTGATCGAACGGGATAGCCGAAAATGTTAATCTTCCGAACATACATACCCCTTTATCTTACAAGATGTCATTTTTATATTGTGAGCGTGACTATTATTATATTTCGTAATGATTTTTTTGAATAATTGTGAATCAGTTAATAAAAAATAACGCACAGGAACTTTTTCACTCGGTTGTGAAATGTTCTGATATATTAACATATCAAGGTGATCTGACGATGATTTTACTTTTTTTACCCATTCATCAAACTCTTGACGTGGCTTAGCAAGTGTATGAAATCTCATATCTGAGAATCCCCGACCGCTGTAATTTGAAGATATTCCAACGTAATCGCCAACTTTATCAGCGATTAGATGCAGACGAGTCTGCATTCCAGCCATTGCATAGACTTGACTTCCAAGCTCTGCAATAAAAAATGAATTCATAACAGAATCTGATGTGATACGGAAATTTACTGGAGTAGCGACTGGAATTGCAAGTTCGTTCAAAGATGCAATACCGAACTTTGGATAGATAAAAAGCCATTTCCAGTCAAGCGCGACGACTTCAACATCAATTGGTTCAATTGGTGATGAAATTTTCTTGTAAGGGTCCAGATCATGCGAAGTTCGCCATGCTAAACTACTAAGGTAGATAACGATTAGCGTCGGTACTATCCAAATAGTAATTTCAATTATTGTAGAATGCGACCAATCTGGTGAATAATCTGATGACCTCTTAGACGCGCGATAGCGCCACACGAAGAACAGTGTAATTAAGATGACTGGGATGACGATGAGCAACATTGCTAATATTGCTTTCACAATTAGTTCTTTTTCTGCTACTCCTACTGCCCCCTTCGGGCTAAGAATATGTAGATCGTCACTGCATCCGAAAAGAACAGCTAGTCCACCAATTGCTAGCCATCTCCATATTTTTCTAGTTTTTTTGGGTTTGTTCATTTATCGTAAGAGCATAGTTGCAACGTATATAAAAATTATTAGATCATTAAGCTAATCTATCCGGTTAGTTTAAGTTAAACAGCCTTCAGCTACTTACTCTAGTAAGTTTTATTAAATTAAACTTTAGTGAAGTTTGATTTATTATTCAGCAGTGCTTAGAGCACTATCTACAAAATTCTATATAACTTATACACTGCAGAACATATACCGAATATAATTATAGTCCGATCTTTTTTTAGCGATCTTTTATTTAATACGTCTTAGCAGCACGTCATATTATATTTAGAATGGTGGGTGCTGAGGGATTTGAACCCCCGACCTACGCCTTGTAAGGGCGCCGCTCTACCAACTGAGCTAAGCACCCACTCCACAAGAGTGGGTAGTTAATACAATATGATAAAAAAATAACAGCAATAAAATTTAGATTTTAATATAAATTAAGTTACTTAACTAGAAATGTCGAGTGAAATGTGTCGAGTGTAATCTACTGTGAAGGATTGGTAAAAATAGAAATAAATATAAATCCTTCTTCTTAAAAAATTATAGCCCTACTATGTATAGGTATTTTACATAAGAACCTTAGTGTTTAATAAAAATTTCTGCTTTTCCTACCGTAGTAGATACAGTACTATCGGTTATAGGTGGTGATATAACTTTAGATGTATCTTCTACTGATAGAGGAGTCGGCAAACGTTCAAGCGCGAATTCAAGTACTTTATCGATCCAGCGAACCAATACAATCTCTATTCCACTCTTCACATTATCAGGAATATCTGCTAGATCTTTTACGTTTTCTTCCGGGATTAATACAAGCTTAATTCCACCGCGGTGTGCCGCTAGTAACTTCTCTTTAAGTCCGCCAATCGGTAATACTTCTCCACGAAGTGTAATTTCACCTGTCATTGCGACGTCTGCACGAACAGGGATGTGAGTTAATACCGATACTAATGCAGTTGTCATCGCTCCGCCGGCAGATGGTCCATCCTTTGGTGTAGCACCTTCTGGAACATGAATATGTATGTCATGTTTTTCAAAAATTTCATCTTTAATACCGAGACGTCGCGAACGAGAACGTACAACTGAACGTGCAGCTTCCACCGACTCCTTCATTACATCACCAAGTGAACCAGTTCTGATAATATTACCCTTACCCGGCATCACTGCTGCTTCTATTGTTAACAGATCACCACCAACTTCTGTCCATGCTAAACCTGTAACCTGACCAACTTGGTTCTCCTTTGCAGCTATACCGAAATCATGCTTACGCACACCGAGGAACTTATCAAGATTATCTTTTTCTATTTTAATAATTTTTGGTGATATCTCCTTTAGGAGAAGCATCTTTACAACCTTACGACATATTTTCGCTATTTCTCGTTCAAGAGAACGTACACCTGCTTCGCGCGTATAGTAGCGAATAATATCTCTTATTACCTGATCGTCTACCTCGATCTCACCATTATTTAGACCATGATTCTTCTTTTGCTTTGGTAGTAGATAGCGATGTGCGATATCAACCTTTTCATCTTCTATATATCCAGAGAGACGGATCACCTCCATACGATCAAGTAGGGGGGGCGGAATATTTAGCGAATTCGATGTCGCGACAAACATTACATCAGATAAATCGAAATCGACTTCGATATAGTGATCAGAAAACGTATGGTTCTGCTCTGGATCAAGTACTTCAAGAAGTGCAGAAGACGGATCGCCACGGAAATCTATCCCCATCTTATCAACTTCGTCGAGCAAGAATAGTGGATTTCGAACACCGACCTTAGTTAGACTTTGCAAAATCTTACCAGGTACTGAGCCGATGTAAGTTCGCCTGTGACCGCGAATTTCAGCTTCGTCACGTATGCCACCAAGAGCCATTCTAACGAATTTACGGTTCGTTGCACGTGCAATCGACTTCCCAAGTGATGTCTTACCGACTCCAGGAGGTCCAACTAGGCATAAAATCGGTGCCTTTACCTTATTTACTCGCTTTTGTACTGCAAGATATTCGAGAATGCGTTCTTTAACTTTCTCAAGGCCATAATGATCCTGGTCAAGAATGAATTCAGCATTCTCTATATCGCTATTAATCTTGCTCTTCTTACGCCATGGAAGCCCGATCAAAGTATCAATATAATTACGGACAACTGTCGCTTCAGCTGACATTGGTGACATTAATTTTAATTTTTTTAGCTCAGAATCGGCCTTTTTCTTTGCTTCCTTAGTCATATGGATAGCGTTAATACGCTTTTCAAGCTCATCGAGATCGGTACCTTCTTCACCTTCTCCAAGTTCCTTTTGAATTGCCTTTACTTGTTCATTTAGGTAATATTCACGCTGACTCTTTTCCATCTGACGCTTTACACGACTACGGATCCGTTTTTCGACCTGGAGAATATCCATTTCTACCTCAAGCTGAGCAAGTAAATGTTCGAGTCGCTCGGTGACATGGAAAATATTAAGAATACTCTGTTTCTGGTCTAACCTTAACGGTAAATGTGCAGCGATCGTATCAGCAAGACGTCCTGCCTTATCAATTCCAGATAGCGATGTTAGGATTTCTGGAAGAATCTTTTTATCTAGCTTCACGTACTGATCGAATTGCTCTACAATTGCACGACGCAGTGCTTCCGTTTCCGGACTATCTGTGTTATCTAGTTCTAGTGGTAGTACTTCACATGAAAATTGATCCTCAAGCTCCTTAATTATTAACGCTTTTGCGCGCTGAAGTCCCTCAACTAAAACTTTTACAGTGCCATCTGGTAATTTTAGCATTTGTAGAATATTCCCAATGCAACCGATTTCGTACATATCTTTTTCAGTCGGCTCATCTTTAGCCGCAGTTTTTTGTGCGATAAGCATGATGTGTTTATCGCTTTCCATTGCTACTTCTAAGGCCTTAATTGATTTCGGTCGACCAACAAATAATGGAATCACCATATGCGGGAAAACGACGACATCCCGTAGCGGTAACAGTGGGAGCGTTATCCGCTCTGTCTTGAGAATATGGATGCCTGACATTTTATTTTCTCATTAGTTGAAGTTAATTTTTCTGCGACTAAAGTTAAAAAACTTAATTGAAAGCTACTTTATATATATAAATTTTTTTTAAAAAACTCTTTGAAGAGTATTCAATCAAAATTTTATATACAAAATGTAAGATTGGTAATCTTTATCTACATACTAGATGAAAATTAGAATAAATCATCTTAATTTAAGACTAATTAAGACTAAGCTAGATTTTCTACAGTCTTATGAATTAGGAGTGGTTTAACACCATTATTGATAACATCTTCATTAATAATAACTTTACTTACCCATTTCATTGTAGGCAATTCATACATAATATCAAGCAATGCATATTCGATGATCGAGCGTAAGCCTCGAGCGCCAGTCTTTCTATGGATCGCCTTACATGCGATTGCCCGTAAGGCGTCTGGCCGAATTTCAAGCTCAACACTCTCCATAGAGAATAGCTTTTGATACTGCTTGACAAGCGCATTTTTAGGCTCAATAAGGATCTTTATCAAAGCAACTTCATCTAGATTACTAAGAGTTGCAATGACTGGTAAACGGCCAATAAGCTCTGGAATCAACCCAAATTTAATAAGATCTTCCGATTCAGTTTTACATAGAACCTCACTCTCATCACGATCTTTCTTACTCTTAATTATCGCTCCAAAACCGATTCCAGTTTTTTCAGTTCGGTCTAGAATAATCTTCTCAAGTCCATCGAATGCACCGCCGCAAATAAATAGGATATTCGTCGTATCAACTTGTATAAAGTCCTGATTTGGATTTTTGCGACCACCCTGTGGTGGAACTGATGCTATCGTACCCTCGATTAGTTTTAATAGTGCTTGTTGCACGCCCTCTCCTGACACATCACGAGTAATCGACGGATTATCTGACTTTCGACTAATTTTATCAATTTCGTCAATATAGACGATCCCAAATTGTGCCTTATCGACTTCATAATTACAGTTTTGTAACAGCTTCTGGATAATGTTTTCGACATCTTCGCCAACGTAACCAGCCTCTGTTAGCGTCGTTGCATCAGCAATTACAAATGGCACATTTAAAAGCCGACTAAGTGTCTGCGCGAGCAACGTCTTTCCAGAACCGGTCGGTCCGATAAATAGAACATTACTCTTTGAGAGTTCAATATCATTCTTCTTATCAAGATTCTTTAAGCGTTTGTAGTGATTATAGACAGCAACCGATAAAATTTTCTTTGCATTCTCTTGTCCAATTACATATTGATCTAGAATAGTACGAATTTCGATCGGGCTTGGTAAATCTAACTTAGAGAGCATAATTTCAGCTCGGTCTGTAACTATATCATCGTCGCTAATAATCTCATTACAAAGGTCGACGCATTCATTGCAGATAAAGACAGATGGACCAGCAATAAGTTTTTTTACCTGATTCTGGTTTTTTCCACAAAATAAGCAATATAGAAGTTTTTCAGCGTTCGAGTCTTTTTCATCCGTCATAAATATAAAGCCTCCAGGACTCATAAATAAATATGAGGCATGTTTTATATTTTTAAGAGCTCACCTTCCTCCTTATGGATTTTATTAAGGGGAAATTGTAGTCTTGTGATATTTTATAGAATTAGGCTGCGTATACAAGGGAGCGCTACTTCAGATTCCATTAAATTTTATTAATAGGATAGAAGGAGGTTTCCTTATGATAAAACCAGCATGCACTCATGGACGCTTTTGTAGAACCTGATCAATTAGACCATATTCTTTTGCATCGGTAGTAGACATAAAGTTATCCCGATCAGTATCAAACATAATTCTTTTAATATCCTGCCCAGTGTGATAAGAAAGTAACTTATTAAGATTATTCTTTAAATATAGTATTTCTCTCGCTTGTATTTCTATGTCTGATGCTTGACCGCGTGCACCACCAATTGGCTGATGAATCATCACTCGAGCATTGCGCAGCGCGAATCGTTTTCCCTTTTTACCAGCTGCAAGAAGAAACGCAGCCATACTTGCAGCAAGACCCATACAAAGAGTTGACACATCTGGTTTAATGAACTGCATTGTGTCATAAATTGCTAGTCCAGCAGATACTGAACCACCGGGACTGTTAATATAAAGATTAACGTCTTTGCTAGAATCTTCACTTTCGAGAAATAGTAGCTGTGCGACTACAAGGTTAGCAGTCTGATCATTTATATCGCCAATGAGAAATACAATGCGTTCTTTTAAAAGACGCGAATAAATATCGTAGGAACGCTCACTACGACCGCTTTTCTCTATGACAATCGGAACTAGGCCAAGCGCATTCGTCTGATAATTCAGAGGTACATTTGAAGTAAGCATATTAAAGAACTCAGTTCGAGTAATCATATAGGTAAAACTTTGATACTAAGTTCTATGTTAATTCCATATAGAATTAACATAACGAAAATAATAAAGAAAGGAGAAGAAGACCTTATCTATCTCTATGTTAGAAAAAAATTTTTATATGATCTATTCTATTTTAGAGAAGCACTTTGTCCTGCTCAGACGCGCTCGCGAGCATCTCAAAGCTTATTTTTTTATAGGTTACCTTAGCTTTGCTAAGCAATAAATCTACGACGTTGTCTTCAATAATAAGTGCTTCTATTTCAGAAAGTCGTTGTTTATTCGAATAAAATAAACGAGCTGCTTTCCTCTTATCTTTATATTTTTTTATAAGCTCATTGACTTGTTCTCGTAACTGCTCTGGCCTTGCTTCAAGGTTGTTCAACTTTACGAATTCAGAAACTACAATAGCTAATTTTACTCGACGCTTAGCCTGATTAGAAAATATTCCAACCGGAATCTCTATGTCCTTCACGTTTAGTGCACCGTGCTTTACAAGATTCTGACGCGCTATCTTAATAAGGCGTTGTTTTTCCTGCTCAATCAGAACATTAGGTATATGAAGTTCAGATATCTTTAGTAGCGTATCTAAGGCTCGGTTCTTTAGGATTGATCTAATACGGCGTTTTGCTTCGTATTCAAGACCATCTTTGATGTGATTGCGCATCTCCATCAAATCTCCATTTTTTATTCCAAGCAACTTTGCGAAATCTTTATCGATTTTTGGAAGACATTGCGACTCGATTTTCTTTATGGTCATTGCAAGATTTATTGTCTTTCCGGAAATGTATTTATCGTGATAGTCATCCGGTAACTTTACTTCAAATTTACTTACTTCACCTACCTTCATTCCGATTGCTGCCTTTTCAAGTTCAGGTAGTATCTTCCGTTCGCCGAGAATGAACACGAAGTTTTTTATTTTCGGAATGTTAGCCTGTAATAAATTGCTTTTGATATTACAATTAAAATTGACTGTCAATCGGTCACTGTTCTGTGCGCCAATATCAGAAAGGCAGTCCTCTTTTTCAACGCGTGTTTTATATTGAGCATATTGCTTACGAAGTATATCAAGTGTTTTATCTATTTCATCAGGGCCAATTATAGTGGTATAGCACTCAATTTCAGCAGTTGTTAGATCACCAATCTTTACATCTGGATAAACCTCAAATGTTGCATTAAACGTGTAACTATCATAAGTATCAGTAATTTCTTGCTTTAGTGTAAAATCTGGCTGACCAGCGACATGTATGTTTTCAGAACGACTAATCTCAAGGAATTCCTGACGTATCTTTTCATCTATTACTTCTTCCTTAACCTGGTTATAATATCTATTATCGATTATATTAATCGGTACTCTACCTAAACGAAAGCCAGATATACGAACAGTTTTTGCAAGTTTCTTAATACGCAAATCTATTTCTTTCTGAACAATTTCCTTTGGTATTGAAATTTCTACACAACGCTTAAGTTTACCGAGGTTTTCAATAACGTTAGTAGCCATAGTTTCTCAGTTATCCAAAAAAATTATCCGAGTAAATACGACTGCCTTATACTTATACCTCTTATATATAATTTCTTATAACTGAAGATATTTATTATAGATTAGCTGTTGCTATTAAAAGATATATTGCATATAAATTTTTTGACTTGCTCAAATAACTTTTTCAGTTTTTCTTAAAATAAAGTGCTAAATATATTCTATACGACAGATTTTTAAAAAAAATCATAAAATATATAAAAAATATTAAATTTTTGTGTTTTCATTTCAATTATTTCTCTATTATTAGACTAACCTTAATTAGACCTTATAAAACTGTATATTAATAATATTTTAAATAAAAAATCGTTTAATGAAATCATTAAGATACAGTTTTATTCGAAGAAGCTTTTTACTCGATCGAACCAACCTTTCCCTTTCGGGCTGTGGCGTGGACCACCTTCTGTTAGTGACTTCTCAAATTGTTTTAGTAGATCGCGTTGTAGATCAGTCAGCTTAATCGGTGTTTCAATCTGAACATGTACATATAGATCTCCAGCGATATTTGATCGAAGACTTTTTATGCCCTTTCCGCGAAGCCGGAATGTCTTGTCAGACTGTGTACCCTCAGGAACTATAAATGAGGCTCGACCAGCGAGCGTTGGAACTTGGATTTCACCGCCTAGTGCAGCTGTTGTGAATGAAATTGGCATTCTACAGTGTAAATCGTCACCGTCGCGCTCGAATACTGAATGAGGTTTAATATGGATTTCTATGTATAGATCACCTGACGGACCACCTTTTATTCCTGGCTCACCATTTCCAGAAGAGCGAATTCTCATACCTTCATTAATTCCGGATGGGATCTTCACTTCTAGTGTCTTCGTATCTTTAATTTTTCCTGTACCATGACAATGCATACACGGCTCGGAAATCCATGTGCCAGCGCCCTGACACTTCGGACAGGTCTGCTGTATGCTAAAAAAACCTTGAGACATTCGTATTGAGCCTTGGCCCTGACATGTTTGACACGTCTCAGGTTTTGTGCCAGACTTTGCACCTGAAGCATGGCAGATTTCGCATGAAATCCAACTAGGCACTCGGATTTGCGTATCATAGCCATTAGCAGCCTGTTCAAGTGTGATATCAATGCTATAGCATAAATCGGCACCACGATATTTACCGCCTCGTCCAGAATTTCCTGTTGCAGTCTGCTGTCCAAAGATATCACCAAAGATATTGCCAAACGCGTCAGCAAACCCACTGAAACCCTGCGCCCCTGCTTCACCTATATTTTGACTAACACCAACATGACCATATTGATCATACGCAGATCTCTTCTGAGCATCAGATAGTACTTCATAAGCCTCCTTTATCTCTTTGAATCGTTCTTCCATATCCTTTTTTTCAGGATTTCGATCCGGATGATACTTCATCGCTAGCTTGCGATATGCTTTCTTAATCTCGTTATCAGTCGCATTCTTCGCGACACCTAGAACCTCGTAATAATCCAGTTTCGCCATATCGATTCATATAACCGCACGACGCAATGCGCGTGACGGGCTCCCCCCCTTTATCGCTTACAATCTTAACACAGCCGGCGAAGGCTAAAAAATATGCCTGGCGATCTAGAAAACTGCCAGGCCAGATGTGACATTAAATCTTACTTAAAATCTTACTTAAATGTTATTTCTTAGAAAACTTGTCTTTTTTATATTTAAAATGCACTCTCTACTCTCTGATCTGGAATTAGAATTAGACTTTAGTCATATATAATCTCTTATAGCAAATAAATCCTTAATCTTTCTTTACTTCTTTAAACTCTGCATCAACAACTCCATCAGCCCGATTCTTCTCCCCATCAGTCTTCTTATGAAGAAAATCTTCTTTCCCTTCTGAACTATTGCTAGAAGCTTGCTGTGCCTGTATGTCAGCGTACATTTTCTCACTGAGTTTCTGCGACATAGCGCTAAGCGCTTCAATCTTTAAGTCAATAGCAGATTTGTCTGCTGATGAATCTTTCAGCACTTTCTCTACATCCTTAATCAACGTTTCAATTTTTTCCCTCTCGCCTATTTCTAGCTTATCTCCATATTGAATTATGGTTTTCTTCGTGCTATGTACGAGTGCATCACCTTGATTTCTAGCTTCCGCTAGTTGTCGAAGCTTATGATCTTCCTCTATGTTTGCTTCCGCGTCTTTGACCATATTTTCAATCTCAACATCAGATAAACCAGAGTTCGCTTTAATCGTAATCTTATTTTCCTTTCCGGTTGCTTTATCCTTTGCACCTACATGTAGAATACCATTCGCATCGATGTCAAATGTCACTTCAATTTGTGGAACACCACGTGGTGCTGGTGGAATTCCTTCAAGATTAAATTCGCCAAGCAGTTTATTTCCAGATGCCATTTCACGCTCACCTTGGAACACCTTAATCGTTACAGCACCCTGATTATCGTCCGCGGTTGAATATATCTGCGCATGCTTTGTCGGGATCGTTGTGTTTTTATCGATCATCTTGGTCATCACACCACCAAGCGTCTCAATACCAAGTGATAGTGGGGTTACATCAAGTAGAAGTACGTCTTTTCTATCACCAGA
This sequence comes from Burkholderia sp., assembly GCA_032470235.1. Taxonomy (GTDB): domain Bacteria; phylum Pseudomonadota; class Gammaproteobacteria; order Burkholderiales; family Burkholderiaceae; genus Burkholderia. The sequence continues at coordinate 279,327 of JAVHYW010000002.1, read as the reverse complement.
TAAGACCTGTCCTTGTATAGCAGCACCTACTGCAACTGCTTCATCTGGATTCACATCACGCCGCGGATCCCTGCCAAAGAATTCTCTTACTTTATCCTGAACTTTTGGCATTCTTGTCTGACCACCGACGAGAATTACATCGTTTATATCCGAAACACCGACTTGAGCATCCTTTATCGCTATCCGACACGGATTAATCGTGCGCTCGATGAGGTCTTCAACAAGAGCTTCAAGTTTTGCACGAGTAATCTTTAGATTTAGATGTTTAGGACCAGATGCATCAGCGGTAATATATGGGAGGTTGATTTCAGTCTGCTGACTTGATGAAAGTTCAATCTTTGCCTTTTCGGCTGCTTCTTTAAGGCGTTGTAATGCAAGAACATCCTTTGAGAGATCAACACCCTGCTCTTTTTTGAACTCGCTAATAATATAATCGATTATGCGCTGATCAAAGTCTTCACCACCGAGAAATGTGTCACCGTTTGTCGATAATACTTCAAACTGCATTTCACCATCTACATCTGCGATCTCAATAATTGAAACGTCAAAAGTACCACCACCAAGATCATATATGGCAATCTTACGATCACCCTTCTCGGCCTTATCTAGACCAAATGCGAGCGCAGCAGCAGTTGGTTCATTAATAATCCGCTTTACTTCTAGACCAGCAATTCGTCCTGCATCTTTCGTTGCTTGACGCTGACTATCATTGAAATACGCTGGTACAGTAATCACTGCTTCCGTAATAACCTCACCAAGATAATCTTCTGCTGTCTTTTTCATTTTCTGCAGAACTTTTGCGGAAATCTGAGGCGGTGCAAGCTTTTGACCATATACTTCAACCCATGCATCGCCGTTGTCAGCCTTCATAATTTTATATGGCATTAATCCGATATCTTTCTGAACCTCTTTCTCATCAAAGCGTCGACCGATAAGACGTTTTACAGCAAATAGCGTATTGCTCGGGTTTGTTACAGACTGGCGCTTTGCTGGTGCACCAACAAGGACTTCATTATCGTTTACATATGCGATAACCGAAGGGGTTGTTCTAGTGCCTTCCGAGTTCTCAATAACCTTAACCTGATTACCTTCCATAACTGCAACACACGAGTTTGTGGTACCGAGGTCAATACCAATGATCTTTCCCATTTCTTAGTCTCCAGAAACTCCTTGCTTACTGTACGAAATTATAGCTTTAAACAGTTTCGTAGTCTAATTTAACAGTGATATAGAAATAAGTCCTCCTATATGGTTTTCAAGACCTTATAAGCGGATGCGTTATCTCAATTTTATAGAAATTAACTTACTAACTTAATATCTAGAAAAATTCTAATTCCTATTCTCTGATTCTATACAATTATTTTTCTCTAATTTCTCCGACTCCATACTTTTAGTAACAATTACAAGTGCAGGACGAAGTACACGGTCCGCAATCCTATAACCTTTTTGGAGTACTGTAATAACAGTGTTAGGTTCTTGATTTGCTGGTACTGTTGATATCGCCTGATGTAAATATGGATTAAATTTCTCACCGATTGGGTTTAGTTGTATCACACAGCATTTTTCGAACGCGCTTTTCATTTGTCGTAGCGTCAGATCTATTCCTTCCCGTATCTTTGTAAGATTATCAGATTTGTCGATAACTGCAGCTTCTAAACTGTCTAGAACCGGCAAAATTTGCTTTGTAAAGTTTTCAATCGCAAATTTACTCGCCTTTAATACTTCTTCTTGAGATCTTCTACGAATATTCTCTGTCTCTGCCTTTGCTCGCAGATAGTCCTCTTGTATCTCAGTTATTTTTTCTTGGATATTATCGAACTCTTTATTATTAGTATTTATTTCCGAAGAAATCTGCTGAGAATCCTGTATTGTGTCGTACATTTCAGAGCTAGAGGCGTCAGTCGATTCAGCTAACGAATTTTCTTGCATGTTTTTCATATTTCTGATTGAGCTAAATAAAGTCGATTAGAAAAAATAAATAAAAAATATCAAATACTAACAATTATAACAATAATACTAAATATCTTGACCTATATTCTTAGGAATAGGGATAAAAGACAAGTTTTCAAGATTTAAAATGAATTTAAAATTCAAGCTATTTTATATATTTTCCTAGAAAAATCTATCTATTTTTTATCAGACTTTTTTGGTATTCCTCTCTTCTCAAGAGATGTCTTGACATAGATCTTTAATCTATTATATTAAATAATAGCGTTTTTAGCTTGATCTATAAAAAACTATCTGACTATCAATTTTAATTATATCTTTCATTAAATATTTACACGGATATATTTTTCTGATAGGCCATCTTTGTGGATTTTCTAAAAAACGATTTCGCCAATCGCATAGATTCAAGGAAGGGAAGCATTTAAACATATAATTCAATAGAATACTTTTCCTACACTGGAAAAAAATACATCATGAACTTCAATTCCGATTTCTCAGATAGTTTTAAGAAAGTCGGCAGTAAAACCCGGGCAGAATTCATCTAAAAGATGAATACCAAGACGAGTACCAATTAGTAGTCAGATAGCCACAAGGCTTATTATCAGTCTTGATGCTGTATATAATTATTAGTAATAATAGGAATTATCAAGATCAAACCGACGTTCGGTGTACCATCGAAACTTAGAATAAGCTTATCATCGGCCTTGAATTCTAGTAGACTATTACCCCCCTACTATCCACCCTATATTCAGTCTCAGTCCACAGTACTTTTATACTCTCTCAAAGAGAGCATATAATATATACATGGAGTGTGATCGCCATATTGTCGAACTGTTCGAATCTCTAACTAATTCCGCATTTCCAGCATACTTTAGATTTTTAAAAATCTTCTCAATTTTAGTTTTTTCACAGTAACACATCACGTAGTTGATAATTACCTGATTATTTCTGGATTTAAACAGAGAAATAAACGCTTTTAAACTATCGCTCTGTATGCACATAAAGTTGATCTATCTGGAATCCAGATAGCTAATTTCTTAGCAACTGTTCAACAGTACAGTAGTAAAATTACGGTATACAGTAATATTTAGTAAAATTCTCCAGATTAACTTTGAAATTTCTACGAAGCGTAGTATCTGATAGGATCTTGATAAGATAACGGCCAAGCTACAAGATGTTTCGGTATATCTAAGGTTAATAAGTAAGCTTCTATCTTATAGATACCAGTATTCTTTGTTGAAGGTGGCCTATAGATCAAAGCGCATATTATGTAATCACTAAAACTTTTATAGCAGCTGTATGCTTCTTATAAACGATTGATGTTACGTAATAATTCTTATTAAATCTAATATATATAAATAATATTTACATATTCACATATGTGGCTATTAAAAATAGCCCTTTATTTAATTCGCATCTAATAAATACATATGAAGATTGTTAATCAGTTTCATACTGTTGCACTCATTGGCCGTGCAAATACTCCTGGAATAGCCGAGCCGCTTTCAAAACTTTCTAAATCTATTATAAAACACGGATTTCAAGTCGTATTTGAAGTTAACACCGCACGCGAATACGGAATCGATAATTATCCAGCACTAACACCTGTTGCGATAGGTACACTCGCTGATGTTGCAGTTGTTCTTGGAGGTGACGGTACAATGCTTGATATTGGTCGCCAGCTCGCACCGTACCAGACTCCATTAATTGGTATTAACCACGGTCGTCTCGGTTTTATTACTGATATTGCAGCTTCCGATATGCTGAAGATCGTACCAGTTATGCTCTCTGGTAAGTTCAACCACGAGGAGCGGAGCTTACTTGAGGCACGGATTATACGTAATGGGAAAGCTATCTATAAGACGCTTGCACTTAACGACGTAGTTGTAAACAGAAGCGGATTTTCCGGAATGATCGAACTACGTGCTTCAGTTGATGGCCGTTTTATGTATAACCAGCGCTCAGATGGCCTAATTGTCGCAACACCTACTGGCTCTACCGCATACGCACTATCGTCATCAGGACCTATTCTACATCCTCAACTACAAGGCATAGTATTAGTACCGATTTCTCCGCATGAACTCTCTAATCGACCAATTGTGCTTCCAGATAATTCGAATATTACAATCCAACTCATTGGTGGCCGAAATGTTAACTTGAATTGCGATATGCAACCATTTACATCACTTGTAATCAATGACAAAATCGAGGTCCAACGATCAAAATATATAATACCACTTCTACATCCAATCGATCATAGTTATTACGCAACTCTACGCAAAAAACTACATTGGAATGAATATCTCTGAAAAAGTCAGGGTACTAGATCCTAGTTTATAAAAATTAATACTAATTTTCTTATAGTCCAGCTAGAAGCTAATTATCTTGAGAAAGATGATACTAAACATTATATAAAATATATAAAATTTAGAAAAACCAAGAAAAAAATAAAAAAGAAATAAGAAGTTTTTTAAAAAACTGTACTGCTTTTCAAGAAAACTGTAGAATAAAAAACCTCAGTAAAACTTTTTCGGTAGCATCTGGCTACGCAAGCGCTTATGCAATCGCTTGACTGCAGCAACTTTTTTACGCTTACGAATAGTAGTCGGTTTTTCATAAGATTGTCGCTCACGCAGCTCAGCAATCAGCCCATTTTTTTCAATAGCACGTCTGAAGCGACGTATCGCTACTTCAAATGGCTCATTTTCCTTTAGAAGAATCGTAGTCATATATTTTCATAAAAATTTAGGATAAAAAGTTTTTAGATAAAATCTACTATGGTACTTAGTTATATAAAAAGAAGCTTTTAAGAAATTTCTCACATGTGTAAATATTCTACACAGAAATAAGTATGCTGCGCGTATTGGAAGTTTTGTTCTTATACTTTTGATAACATTAGTCAGTAAAAAAATAAAAAAGAAAATAAACTTTGAGGTTATTATATCTATAATTGCTGATTTGTTAACTTTAACTATACGTCACCTCTCTAGAGATAATATCCCTTTCTTCTAAAAAAAGATCTAGACTTTTAACTTCTATAAATCTTAGATAGTAAAAAACTATTAGTTCCTAGTTATCCTATTATTAGAAATAATTTTTGTGCTAAAAATTTATATATTTATATTGAAAGATATTTACTTATATAGAAGTCCTATTCTCAGTGCAGTAGAAAGAATCTATAAAAATAAGCTATAACTAAAGATAACTAGAAATCTTTATTCATCGAAGTAATATAGAAGAATGACTATAAAAACTACCTTCTTTAAAGATATAAAACTTCCTGACTTTGTTAAGCCTAAGAGGCCATGTACTCTCTCTTATTTTACTAGCTAATATTCTTTCTGGCGGAGACGGAGGGATTCGAACCCTCGATCCAGGCTTTAACCTAGATGCTCCCTTAGCAGGGGATTGCCTTCGACCTCTCGGCCACGTCTCCGAAAGATCTTTACTTATAAAAAAGTATATAAATATTGATATATACAAAAACTAATATAGTTCTCTATAGAACATGTTATTCAATTAAGATGTATTTTACTTTAAAAGTCATTAAATATATCTAACTTTCAAGTTCAAATGCTTTGTGTAGTGCACGAACTGCTAATTCCATATATTTTTCATCGATTAAAACAGAAATTTTAATTTCTGATGTTGAGATCATCTGGATATTGATTCCTTCCTTAGATAAAGTATGAAACATCCTACTTGCGATCCCAACGTGTGAACGCATACCGACGCCGACAACTGAAACCTTTGATACCTTCTGATCACCCTTTATATGACTAGCGCTGACATGATACTTAACCTGACTCGATAGAATATCCATTGAACGATGATAGTCACTTCGACCTACTGTAAAAGTAAAATCAGTCTTACCATTAAGACTCTGGTTCTGGATAATCATATCAACTCCTATATTTGCATCCGCGATTGGACCGAGGATCTGATATGCAATACCTAATCTATCTGGTACGCCCATCACCGCAATGCGTGCTTCGTCACACTGAAAGACAATACCAGAAACGATTGTTTTTTCCATAGCCTTATCTTCTTCAAAAGTAATCAAAGTACCTGAGCACATTTCTTTTTCAATCGCAATCATCGGATCTGTTAGACTTGATAAAACACGCGTTTTCACACGGTATTTACCAGCAAATTCAACTGAGCGGATCTGTAGAACCTTAGAACCAAGACTTGATATTTCAAGCATTTCCTCAAATGTTATACGGTCGAGAAGTCTTGCGTCATCTACAACGCGAGGATCAGTGGTATATATACCATCAACGTCTGTATAAATCAGACATTCATCAGCACATAATGCAGCTGCAACTGCAACCGCTGACGTGTCCGATCCACCTCGGCCGAGTGTTGTAACATGACCATCAGGATCGACACCTTGAAAACCAGTTATGATAACAATCTTCCCAGTTCTTAAATCGGATTTGATGCGTTCGTCGTCTATTGAATGGATACGTGCCTTAGTAAAAGTACTATCAGTTCTAATAGGAACTTGCCAGCCTGCGTAGCTAACAGCCTCAACACCGATTTCTTGTAACGCTATAGATAGTAGACCAACACTAACCTGCTCGCCTGTTGAAGTTATCATATCGAGTTCACGCGGTCGTGGCTTCTCTGTGATCTCTTTTACTAAATTAATAAGTCGATTAGTTTCTCCAGACATTGCTGATGGTATGACTACCATCTGATAACCAGCATAATGCCATTTAGCAATGCGTTTTGCGACATTTTTTATACGCTCTACAGAGCCTATAGAAGTGCCACCGTATTTATGTACAATAAGTGACATTATTACTCTTTCTCTAACCTACGAATTAATTGAATAACTATTGCTAATACTAATCAGAAAAGTTAATAATAACCAAAAAAATGCTAAGACATATAAATAATTAATTTTATTCGAATAGACTTAAATTGAAAAGCAAACAATCTAACTAAATAATTAGTAAGCCCAATTACTTCCATATAATCCTTCGCCAGCGTGTACTAGTTTCCGATTCTATAGATTCTCTTCCACATAATGCGTTGAAATTGATCCCAAGCTTTGGAACATAAAGTAGCTGATCACCGATATAGAGGAGTGGAACATCACGCTGCCAAACCGGTACTCCGCGCTCCTGAAATAGATTCTTTAGCGTACGTGCTTGTCCATTCTTTTTTGTATACATTCTTTCGCCACCTCGTCTCTGTCTAGCAAGGAGTATCGCGTTTCGCAACTGAGCATCAGATACTGCATATACATCATCCGGAGATGTTAGAGCAAAGATAAATGTTCCACTCCACTTTGGTAAATACCAAATTTCCTGACCTCGCCATATACAGCGAGATTCTGTTCGTACTTTATTATGATTATTTTTAATTTTTTCAAAATATATGAAATCACGATATAACCGTAAGGAGTATCCAGAATGATTAACACATAATGAATAAGAATTGTGTACATTACGTAGCTGACGGATCATGTTGTAAAGTCGAGAAGCTGATGGACTTTGTAAGCCAAATTTTCGAATCCAATATCGTAGTAGGTTTGCAGCACGGGCATCATTAAAACTGATAAGCGCACTGTGCGACAGTGTGTATTTTCCATCTAGTACGGCCGCAGAAAAATCAAGTTCTGCTAGATCGTCAAGTAAATTCTGCGCGACCGACGCATTCTTAGCAGCTCGAAAGAGAGTATTGCGAAATCCAGGGAAATAAGTAGAAATATTAGGTAGCACATATTTTCTTAGAGCGTTCCTAGCATATCGGATATCTTTGTTTGATTCATCTTCAATCCAATGAAGACAACGCTCAGCTGCATAGCGCTCAAGCTGTTCTCGAGATAGATGTAGTACTGGTCGAACACGCTTAACTTTTGATTCTGTTAATCTGACTGAACTAACTGGCAGATAATATTCTGCCATTGCAGCAAGACCAGCTATTCCAGAGCCGCGAAGTAATTGCAGAAGAACCGTCTCTGCCTGATCATCAGCGTGTTGTGCTAACCAAAGTACAGTTACCTGATGCCGTGTACACATACTATCTAGGGCGTGATAGCGCTGCGCGCGCGCGCTGGCTTCAATACCCTGCCCACTATTACGTGCAACGTCGATGCGCATCATATCAAATTCTACGCCGAACGAAGCAGAAATCTTTAACGTATGATTAGCCCATACGTCAGCGTTTGGACTGAGTCCGTGATGTATATGTAGTGCGATGCAGCGGCTAGCACCAACAACCCGTACAGCTGCATCTAGCAATGTTGATGAATCAAGCCCGCCGCTATATGCAATTGCAATCCGTGAATCTAGTGGTTCATTGACAAGTGCGGTTCGAACCGCATTGAGAACAATATGATCAGTAGTGTACTGATATTTTGAAGGAACCATACTAAATAAAACGTTTTAAAATAATTCAATTATCTATCTCAGCTATCTGAAAACAAAATCAGCTTAAGCATCATACACAATAATAGTATATATTTTCTGACATATTCATTAGGAATTTTTGTATCTTTTCTAAAATGACTTCCTTAAACTTACTATATGGCTATAAGACGCTTAATTCGACGCTAACATAGCATCGATTATCTATCCTTTCTTATGTAGGATAATGTAGTTACTTAGCGAGCGCTGTAATATTACTGTGATAAGCACTGGGCGTGTGCACAACAACCCTACAAGAGGCTTATTAACAAATCTTATCAATCAGCTTAAGCATCTTTAGATAATTTGCAGTTAGTCCAAGAGCATCAGCTGCTTCTTTCATTTTTTGAGGTGTTTCCCATAAAATTGACGCACATTCTTCTGGATAAATTATAAAATAAATAGAGAACTCCAGTATCGTTACTATGTCTGCGAACGTAATCGCTAGCGCAGCTTCTGATAATTCAGAATCTTCAGTGATATCACATACATATTTTTCCTATCGATGTCGAATTTGTTATTCTCCTTTGCATTAATGTCTGAATAAGTATTTGGTGTGTATCGATTTTTGTAGAAATCTTCTATACAACCGTATATTTTCCCCTACTATTGAAAATAGATAGAAAAGTCATTAAGAATTTAAATTCTTTATCTTTTTCTCAGCAAGCATATCTGCTCAATTGAATATTTTTGCTTATCATATACGACGCCAATCTGTTAACCCACCAAGCTTATCTTCAAGAAGAATGCCAGCTTCAAAAAGTTCCGATCTAATACAGTCTGCCTTAAGATAATCATTCGCTTCTCTTGCTAAGCTTCGTGTAGCGATTCGTGATTCAATCTCATCTTCTGAGAGATACCTACCTCTTTTCTCGTTTCCTTTGACCTCATGTAGAAACGCGCGAGGCTCACTTTGGAGAAGCCCGAATAATCCAGCGAGCGCTTTTAGCTGACGTGCAAGTGCCGGATCTCGTGTACGATTAATATCATTTGCTAGCTCAAATAACAGAGAAACTGCAAGTGGAGTATTAAAATCATCATTCATAGCTGACATAAAGCGTTGCGCTGATCGCTCACTCCAATCAAGCTTATTCAAATCCGGATTGATATTTTTCAATGCAATATACAGTCGGGTTAGCGACGTACGTGCCTCATCGAGATATACATTGCTGTAGTTAATAGGTGAACGATAGTGCGTGCGTATAATAAAAAATCGTATTACCTCAGCATCATACTTCTCTAGTACTTTTCGAATTTTAAGAATATTACCAAAAGATTTCGACATCTTTCTACCATTGATCTCAATGAAACCATTATGCATCCAGTAATTAGAGAATTTTTTTCCTGTTGCACCTTCGCTCTGGGCAATCTCGTTCTCATGATGTGGAAACTGTAAATCTTGTCCACCACCATGAATATCAAAGTGCTCACCGAGAAGAGCACAGCTCATAGCTGAGCATTCTATATGCCAACCTGGGCGACCGTATCCATACCTAGAGGGCCAAGATGAGGAATCCGGTTCGCCAGGTTGTGCGCGTTTCCATAGTACGAAATCTAGCGGATCCTCTTTTGAGTTCTTTGTAGAAAGACGCCAACCTGCATGTAAATCTCCAAGCAACTTACCAGAAAGCTTTCCATACTTAGCAAACTTACGCACAGAGTAATTGATGTCACCATTCTTTGCATAATATGCGTAGCCTTTTACTTTAAGTACTTCAATCATACTGAGCATTTGCGTGATAAACTCGGTCGCGCGTGGTTCATGATCTGGTGGTTCGATACCAAGCGCATTGATATCTTCATGCATGGCGGAGATAAACCTATCTGTCAGATTACGAATTGTCTCGCCACTCTCAGTTGCTCGGCGAATGATCTTATCGTCAATATCTGTAATATTACGAACATATATAACTTTGTATCCGAGCGTTCGTAGCCAGTTACGAACAAGATTAAATATAACGATCATTCTCGCGTGACCGATATGACAGTAATCATAGACAGTTATTCCACATACGTACATCCGAACTTCGCCTGGCCGGTGTGGAATAAAAACTTGTTTACTACGGACAAGTGTATTGTATATCTGTAGTGATTTCATAAAAGAAAAACTGTCGACTGATTATACTTAACGCCGTAGACTGTATGTAATGTAGAGAACTTATCTCTCAAATTTAAAAAACGTATAGATATCTTGAGTTGTTAATAGAAATATATATTAATATATATTTCTATTAACATCACACGCTAATATATTTTAATTACAATTAAATTGTATTTAAAGTTCAAAGACGTAGTCCCTCATATCAATACCACTATATAAAATAACCGTTTATAATCGAATTCACGATCATACACCATATAAAAAATAATATACTAAGATCCTAGTAAGCTACTCCTATTTTTATCTCATCTGAACCTGAGTACTTCTATCCAAAAAGATGATTATAGCATTCGAGTATTTCATTCGATATGCTGCAGATAATACAGGATCGGTATTTGTCATAGACAATATTTTTAAAAATTGGATTTTACTTGATGTAGACCAATTAGTTATGCACATATCCGTATTATTAAGCACACTAGTAAAATGAGAGATATCGTTTCTCTATGTTATGTACAAAAAATTAGGATTTTCTGTTTGGAGAGCGTTTAATATGCGTATCTTGTAAGATATAGTTGTTGATCTCTACTGATTATCATATTTGGCCAGCTTGTTGTTTTAGTAAGCGTATATTCTACTTTTGTATGGTGAAGATTAATACACAGCATATAGAAATTATCTGCGTTTTCAAATGCTTCGTGTGCAATAATTCAGTACAATAGCTGTTTCTAGCATATCCACTAAACTTGTGATGTTTACTTCTAAATAAAGTATGTACGTTTAGAAAAAACTAACATAATGCCAATAATATTGAAAAGTACGATATAGCACGCTCTACAGTTGATAGACTCTTTAAGAGAAACAAGGCATAAATAATGATTTATAGGACATATTTATTGGTCTGAGTATTACTTATAACCAAATAGTATAACGATGTGTTTTGCAAAAAATGGAGTATTTACTTCGGTATAGAGTGAAGATTGATATCTTCTATTTGATTTAGATTGGGATATATGTCTTACTACTTGATGTATAAAAACTAGATTAACACGTGCATAGGCTGTAACTTTCACTTATCCTCTTGATCAAGAATATATATAGACTTCTTAGATTTCGAATTGAAATTTTCGATGTTATTGAGTAGCATTTCAATATGCTTATCGATACTTTCAATCAACTCAACTATTTTGTCGAGGCGCTCAATTTCTTTATCACGATAAGCCTATTAATTTTAAGTTGCTTAAGATATCAGCTTGTCAATATTAGACATCGTTCCGCACTCAATGCTCTCTTCTTTCAGAAGAGATTTCTCTGAATCCGATGTTATATTATACAACGTAATACTCTCTGAATTATCAACAACTGTATCTGGATTACCAACAATTGTATCACCTACCCGTATTGACTTTACAACGACAGTGTTTGCCCCAATCTTCGAGCCTGATCCGATAGTGAAGTTACAAAGAACTTTTGCACTAGCACCAACAGATAACACCAGAATCAAGTGTCGAATGTCGTTTTACTCCGCGCTTTAGCGACGTTCAACCGAGTGTAACCCCTTGATATATTATGCAGTCGTCACCGACAATCGCAATTTCCCCAATTATAACACCTATACCATGATCAATAAATACACGCCGACCAATAGTCGCTCCAGGATGAATCTCGATTTAGTTAGAAAGCGAGAAAACTGTGAAATAAAACGTCCTAACCAATACAGCTTTGCGTACCAAAATATATAAGCGATACGATTTAAGATAAGCGCATGAAAACCTGGATAACAAGGTTAACACTTCTAAAACACTTCTAAAACACTTCGAGCAGCTGGATCACAATTATAAATCGTAGAAATATCTACGATCAATCTCGTGAACATAATTTAGGAAGGAAAAGTAATCTAACTAAGAATTAGATCTCTCTCGTAGAGATATAGAGAGATCTTTATATAACAGATACTACATGTTTATGTCTTCATTACCTATCATTAGATAGGTATAAGGAATTAGATAGGTATAAGGTTATAAAAGAGCTATCCTAGCAATAGAATTTATCATATACATTTCTGCAAACTTAGTGCAGAAAATTTCTTATATCTAAGGATATTTAACTCTCATATTCTAAATTGTATCGGCTATCTTTTTTTAATTTATTCTTTGATAAACAAAGAGTGAATACCACTTGACGCCTCTGATTATTTTTCGCTCATACAGCGAGCTCATATTATTATATTATGTACCACCCTATGCTCAAAACTGCTGTTAAAGCCGCACGGCTAGCTGGACAGATTATCAATCGAATATTTATTGATCTTAATCTAATTAAAGTTCCTAAGAAAAAAAATAACTTCATAATTGAAGTTAACAAGATAATAGAAGAAACAATTACAAATATACTGAAAACTTCGTACTCAAACCATACAATTCTCTCAGAAAAATCATGTCAGTCAGATAATAAATCAGAATTCCAGTGGATTATCAGTCCAATCAATGGTATAAATAACTTCATCCATGGCTTCCCATACTACTGTGTATCGATTGCGCTTGAGTATAAAGGTATAATTACGCAGGCTGTTATTTACGATCCAAATAAGAACGATTTGTTTACAGCAACGCGAGGACGTGGTGCCTATCTAAATGATCGCCGCATCCGAGTTAGCCAATGCGTCCTCCTATCAGAATCAGTGATAGGTACAGGCTTAATCCTTTTAAAGAAGGATAACTTTAAAGTCCATACGAATTTATTTATCGAGATGATACAACAGACATATACTGGTCTGCGCTGTAACGGCGCTACTGCGCTTGATCTTGCGAACGTCGCAGCTGGGCGTCTTGATGGCTTCTTTAAACAACAAACAAACATCCATGATATCTCAGCTGGTACCCTTCTGATCACTGAAGCTGGTGGTCTCGTTGGCAACTACGCTGGTGAAGTAGATTTCTTAGACTGTCACGAAATAGTTGCCGCGAATCCGAAAATTTACGCTCAAATGATTCGAACACTAAATCTCTTCAATAAAGTAAAGAGATAAATGAAAAGATCAGAAAATAAGTAACATTAGACCTAATTAGATAATGAAATCTAAGAAAAAAAGAAATTTCTATTTAGACATTTAGTCTATTTTAAATCCTTAGGGATGGTACTCTTATTTTCTTTTACTCTTCTCTTCATATACTTAAAGACCTTAGATAGGGATATCTTGTTTATTGATCGAAAATAAAATGTGAAAACACCTATAGGTTCTACAATATTTAAGATAGAAATTATTTTTAAATCTAAAAATCTAAATATAGAAAATACAAAATTATTAGCTTATTAAGCTTGTTATATATCTAACTCAAGTGCGAGAAGTTCATGAATCGTCTGACGGCGTCGAATCAATTTTAATATATCTCTATCAATTAGTACCTCTGGCGCAAGGGGTCTACTATTGTAGTTAGATGACATAGAAGCACCATAAGCACCTACATCCGAAAAAAATAGGAGATCGCCTATTTTAGGACGCGGTAAAATACGATATGTGATAACTCCACTGGAATTCTGTGTAAATACGTCTCCAGATTCACATAACGGACCTCCTATACAGAGGCTTGCAAGTGGGCGTTCAACCGGCTCTAATCCATCTGGCGTGTAAACGCTTGCTTTATGATAACTACCATACATTACTGGTCGTATTAGATCGTTAAAACCTGCATCAACAAGAACAAAATCATGTGTTGGCCGGCGATTTATCCCTTGAACTTGAGTTATAAGAATACCTGCCTCTGCAACCAAAAAACGACCAGGTTCAATTTCGATTCGCACTGCACGCCCGAAATGCTGCTCAATTTTTTTTCGCGCAGCATCCCATAAACTAAAGTAGTGTGCAATATCTATTCGAGGTTCATCATTATGATATGGAACTGATAGCCCACCACCTGCAGAGATTGCGTCGATTTTATGTCCAAGTTGGACTACAAGACTGAGCATTGCATTACAAACTAAAGATAGGTGTCTATAGTTGACACCTGATCCTATATGCATGTGAACTCCAACGAGTTTTAGGCGATATCGATTGATAAGCTCAAGGGCGTTTTGAAAATCACTGATCCAAATACCGTGCTTGCTCTGTAGTCCACCAGTATTAGTCTTGCTGCTGTGTCCATGCCCAAATCCTGGATTGATTCTTAGCCAGACCCTATGCCCATATGCATGATGACCAATACGTTCAAGCATATCTATCGAACCTGCATTAACAGTTATTCCGTATTTAAGAACTTTCTCAAGTGTTGGCATATCGATAAGATCCGAAGTAAATACAACACCTTCCGGATCACCTTTCGGACTAAAGCCAGCAGCAAGACTACGCTCAATTTCACCGAGCGATACCGCATCGATAAGTGCACCCTCTTCTCGTATTAATTTTAAAATATGTATATTCGAACATGCCTTTTGTGCATAGCGAACCACATCGAACTGCCATAATTGAGAGATGCGATCGCGGATCACCTCGGCGTCATAGACCCAGAGTGGTGTTCCATACTGATTAGCAAGTGTTGCGAGCTGGCGCGGAGATAAAGACATAAAATCCTGATAAATAATATCAAATATCCATGTGATGATGTGTCTAAATAGACACACAGTAAAATACTTGATATAGAAAAAAGAGAAGAATAGCTTTATTTAAAGAAAATCCAGTATTTAGTTATAGTTATTCGTCAGAAATAGTAAATACTATCTCAAAAAAATATGGTTGTTAATTTATAATCAAGATATATAAATTTTTTATGGAAGCTATGCATATAGTCCTTCTCTATACTACTCAAATATCATAGATCAATCTAATTAATTTTTTCTCTACTTTGTATAAACTAGGAACTTCCCGTAGAAGAGATCTAAATTTCGTTTTTGATTTAACTTTTTAAAGAAAGCTATAGTTATTATTAACTATATAATTCGTACTATCTATAGAATATTTTTCTCTAAATATATATATTATCTGATATAAATATTAGAAATTTACTTAATGCTTGTACATTATCGACATGAATATTGTCTAGCCGATCTTAAATAGGCATCATCCAATAGAGAAACGATCGTTCGTACCGAAATAGTAATCTTTATTTATGGAAATTATTCTTATTAACAATCTAACTCTTTCTCTAAAATCTCATGAAGATCGCATTTATTGGTGGTGGCAGCATGGGAACTGCACTAATTAGCGGTTTAATTAAAAGTGGTGTCTCTGCGAGTAATCTATACGTAGTAGATATCAATGAGATAGCACGGGAACGTATAAAAAATAAATTTTATATACGTGTTAGCGCTTCAATCGATAAAGCATTAGCTGAATACGACGCGATTATCCTTTCAGTTAAACCAAAGGACCTGAAAAATACTGCGCAAATTCTCTCGATATATCTAACATCGCAGCTTGTTATCAGCATTGTAGCAGGTATACACAGCACCGATCTTATATGCTGGTTGAATAGTTACGTAAGAATTATTCGTGCAATGCCAAATTCACCTACATTTATTGGACTAGGCGTTACAGGTCTTGTAGCATTTTCTGGTGTTGATGCGGACGGATGTAAGCTCGCATCGGATATTTTTAGCTCGGTTGGCAAGACGATTTGGCTTGATGATGAATCAAAGCTTGATGCAGTGACTGCAATCTCAGGAAGTGGACCAGCGTATGTGTTTTATTTTATTGAATCCTTACAGGAGTCTGCTCATCGTCTCGGCTTGTCGGATAAACAATGTCATACACTCGTTTTCGAAACGTTCATTGGTAGTATACAGCTCGCTTTACAATCAAGTAAACCGATAAGCGCGTTGCGTGAAAGCGTAACATCAAGTGAAGGCACAACGGCAGCTGCTCTCAACATATTTGCTATGCAAGGAGTAAAGGAGGCGATTGTAAAAGGAATCCTCGCAGCTAATACTCGATCGAAGGATATAAGATGTGAATATGGTGAGTCCATTTCTCTAGTTGCCACAGATAATTGAACTTTATCATACTTCTCTAAATTCTTCTCATATACTACTGTGCAATGCATATTGCATAGCAATACCAAAAAATAAAAAACCACCAAGATAACCATTATTTTGGAAAGCCATGAAACACAATATTGGTTTACGCCCTCTAATAAGCGCATATTGATACAATATACTAATTAAATTAACCGACCAACCTATCCAGAAAGCACTACCAAATGAAAGTGTTATCCCGATCCACCAGTATATCCCGAGCATAAATGCATAGCAAAAAAGGATAGCTATAATTTCAAATCTTCCGAATGTCAGTGCTGATGTTTTTATACCAATCTTAATATCATCATCGAGATCAACCATCGCATATTCAGTATCATAAGCAATTGACCAGAAAATATTTGCGATAAGCATAAACCACGCGATAAGTGGTACCGTATTTTGCACAGCACTAAATGCCATTAGAATCCCGAAGCCGAACGCGATCCCAAGATACGCTTGTGGAAGTATAAAAAAACGTTTCGTAAATGGATATGTACCTCCTATAATTACTGCAATGACTGACAGTTCCTTTGTTAAGGTATTGAGAGGTAGAAGTAGCAGGAATGAGAAAGTTGACAGAACTACTGCGATCGTAATCGCTTCATATGAACGGATATGTCCAGAGGCTAATGGACGATCTACTGTTCTCTTTACATACCTATCGAAATTACGATCCGCATAATCGTTGATCGCACATCCTGCCGAGCGCATTAATAACGTACCCAAAGAAAATATTGAAAGAAGCAACCAGCCTGGCCAGCCTTTTGATGCAATCCATAAAGCATTTAGCGTCGGCCAAAGAAGAAGCAAAATACCAATTGGCTTATCAATACGAATGAGTTGAAAATATAACTGTAAACGAGGAAGCATTAAAGATTATTAAAGGGATAGATACACTTATTTAGGATAAGTGTATAGTGTGTACTTAAGTTTACTTAAACTATGTTCTAACTTCTAGAAAATATCTATGTTATTCTTTACAAGTTCCTTAATAATTAGATAAAAAATCTAGTTTATACTTTAATTCAAAAAAATAAATTAGATTAACAAGATATATCTATATGCTTGTTAGAGTATGTTTAGTATCAAATACTTTTGATTTAAATTTGAATCTCGATAGATTTAAAAAGGTTCTTTAAAAGAAGAAAGCCTTACCTACAATCCTTCAGGTATAAATCATATTCTCTCATTAAACTTTTCTACCTCTACATAGTTAGATATCTTTTAATCTCTATTTTTTAACATTTTTTAACATTTATATTTTAAAGAAATAGAATTTTTTCTTAAAATAATTTATTATTATAGACTTGCCTTCCCAAAGAATATAATTAATATGGATTGTAAGATTTTTTAAAAAATTCATTTATTTGAAAGTACTTAGCAATAAAAGAGATTAGTGGTGGCTGTAGCTCAGTTGGTAGAGTCCAGGATTGTGATTCCTGTTGTCATGGGTTCGAGCCCCATCAGCCACCCCAAAAATCAAGTATCAAGCTAGAAAAGTATAAACGTATTTCATCATACTAAAATTATATCTCATTCTCTGAGAATGGTGATTCCGATATAATGAAATCTAATTTTCCCTCTGAAGTTACGATCTGATCAAAGCCTTGGCGATTAGATATATCTATTACTTTATGGGCTTTATGGAAAGCTAAACCTGTACCTGCAGGAATTAGACGACCTACAATAACATTCTCTTTTAGACCACGAAGATCATCACGCTTACCCATGATTGCCGCTTCTGTAAGTACACGTGTCGTTTCTTGAAATGATGCTGCCGAGATAAATGAATCTGTCGATAGCGATGCCTTTGTAATACCTAGAAGTATATTTTCATATGTAGCTGGTCGTTTACCATCATTGATCATCTTGTCATTTTCATCAAGCATATCAGAACGTTCAACCTGCTCGCCTGGTATAAATCGTGAATCACCGTTGTCAATAATCTGAACGCGACGTAGCATTTGTCGAACAATTACTTCAATATGTTTATTATTTATTTTTACACCCTGTAGACGATATACATCTTGCACTTCATCTACAATATATCGAAAAAGCGCCTCAATGCTCTGTAAACGTAAGATATCGTGTGGGTCTGATGGACCATCAACAATCATTTCACCTTTGTTTACAACTTGACCATCGTGAACAAGAACCTGTTTTTCTTTTGCGATAAGGAACTCGTGCTGTATACCTTCGAGATCTGTAATTACAAGACGCTGTTTACCCTTTGTATCTTTTCCAAATGATACTGTACCGGTGACTTCTCCAAGAATTCCAGCATCCTTCGGCGAACGTGCCTCAAATAGCTCTGCCACACGTGGTAAACCGCCTGTAATATCACGTGTTTTCTGAGATTCTATTGGAATACGTGCAAGTATATCACCAACTTGAACCTGCTGATCATTCTTTACAGTAATTAACGCACCAACCTGGAATCCAATCTGTACTGAATGTTCGGTTCCTGGTATCTTCACCTCATCACCGCTTGAATCTAATAGTTTTACTTGTGGACGTACACTTTTCGATGCTTGTGAACCGCGTTTCTTCACATCAATTACAACAAGAGTTGATAAACCAGTTAAATCATCAATCTGTCTCGCAACTGTCACACCTTCCTCTACGTTTTCAAATTTCACTTTTCCAGTATACTCAACAATAATCGGACGTGTCATCGGATCCCATGTCGCAAGTTTATCTCCTGCTTTTACCATATTGCCGTCAATTTGAAGTAGAATCGCACCGTATGGGATTTTATGACGCTCGCGTTCTCTGCCAAGCTCATCAGTAATTAGCGCTTCCCCAGAACGAGAGATAACAATCTGTTCACCCTTCACGTTCGTTAAGTAGCGTATCGTACCTGTGAAATTTACAGTACCATTACTTTTCACATCGATTGATGAAATTACTGCTGCTCTAGATGCCGCACCACCAATATGGAATGTACGCATAGTAAGCTGTGTACCTGGTTCACCAATTGATTGCGCAGCGATTACACCGACTGCTTCACCAACATTAACTAGCGTGCCATGCCCGAGATCTCTTCCGTAACACGCTGCACAGAGACCATAACGTGTTTCACAGGTAAGTGCTGTGCGAACATGTATTTCATCGATTCCAAGATGTTCTATATGCTCAACTATTGTTTCATCAAGTAACGTACCAGATTTATACAACATTTCTTGTGTTTCAGGATTAAGGATATCCGTAGATGCAACTCGGCCAAGAATACGATCGCACAGAGCTTCTACAACTTCTCCACCTTCAATGAGCGCTTTCATCGAGACACCATTAGATGTACCGCAATCATCTTCAACGACTACGAGATCTTGCGTAACATCAACTAGACGACGCGTCAGGTAACCTGAGTTTGCAGTTTTTAATGCTGTATCCGCTAAACCCTTACGTGCGCCGTGGGTTGATATAAAGTACTGTAGTACGTTTAAACCTTCTCGGAAGTTCGCGGTAATTGGTGTCTCAATAATTGAGCCATCAGGTTTTGCCATCAGGCCGCGCATACCAGCAAGCTGACGAATCTGTACAGACGAACCTCTAGCACCAGAATCAGCCATCATATATATAGAGTTAAATGACTCCTGGCGTGTCTTATTGCCTTGGTAGTCAATTACTGTATCGGTTGATAGCTGTTCCATCATCGCCTTACCAACTAATTCTGACGTTGCTGACCAGATATCTACCACATTGTTATAACGTTCCTGTGCAGTGACAAGTCCAGACATATATTGACTGTCATATTCCTTTACCTTTTTCGCAGCATCACTTACAATAGACTCCTTCTGGAGAGGTACAAGCATATCGTCGATGCAAATAGAAATGCCAGCACGTGTAGCAAGACGGAAACCGGACTGCATCAACTGATCCGCGAATATGACAGTCGCGTGTAGTCCACATTTACGGAATGCTGTATTGATCAGACGAGAAATTTGTTTCTTCTTTAGTGTCTTATTTAATTCTGAGAAGGGTAGACCAGGTGGTAGAATTTCTGATAAAATAGCCCTACCTACGGTGGTTTTATATAGAAAGATCTTCGATATAAACTCAGATGAACCATTAGATATATCTTTGTTGCGAGTCATTTCGGTGATTCTAACATTGATCTGAGACGTTAATTCCACCTCTTTATTTTCATAAGCACGTAGCACTTCTGAAACACTAGTAAATGATAAACCTTCACCTTTTCCATTTATTGCTTCTCGAGTCGCATAGTATAAACCGAGTACAATATCCTGAGATGGGACAATTGATGGATCACCATTCGCTGGAAATAGTATATTATTTGATGCAAGCATAAGTGTGCGCGATTCTATCTGTGCCTCGAGCGACAATGGAACATGAACAGCCATCTGGTCGCCATCAAAGTCAGCGTTGAACGCTGAGCAGACTAATGGATGCAACTGAATTGCCTTTCCTTCAATTAATACTGGTTCGAAAGCTTGTATTCCAAGACGATGGAGCGTTGGTGCACGGTTTAGCATTACTGGATGTTCTCGGATTACCTCTTCAAGGATATCCCATACTATTGGCGTTTGATTTTCAACTTCCTTCTTTGCTCCCTTAATAGTTGTAGCTATCCCCATGACTTCGAGCTTATTAAAGATGAATGGTTTGAATAATTCAAGTGCCATAAGTTTTGGTAAACCACATTGATGTAGCTTTAATGTTGGACCAACAACAATAACTGACCGACCAGAATAATCAACGCGCTTTCCTAGAAGGTTCTGACGGAATCGGCCACTCTTACCTTTTATCATATCAGCGAGTGATTTTAGAGGACGTTTATTCGAGCCCGTCATTGCTTTACCACGGCGACCGTTATCAAGCAAAGAATCGACAGCTTCCTGTAACATCCTCTTTTCATTTCGCACAATGATCTCAGGTGCCTTAAGTTCTAGAAGACGCTTCAAACGGTTATTCCGATTAATAACACGGCGATATAAATCATTTAGGTCTGACGTTGCAAAGCGGCCACCATCAAGAGGAACGAGCGGACGTAACTCAGGCGGTAGAACCGGTAATACTTCAAGAATCATCCACTCAGGCTTAATACCAGAACGTTGAAATGCTTCGAGAACCTTCAGTCGTTTAGCACATCTCTTAATTTTTGCTTCAGATCCTATATTTTTCAGCTCATTTCGAAGCGCTTCAACCTGATCATCAATATTTATTGCACGCAGTAGCTCTCTCATGCCCTCCGCACCCATTTCCGCTTGAAATTCTTCACCGTATTCTTCGAGTTTATTGTAATAATCTTCTTCCGTAATGATCTGGCGCACCCTAAGCGGCGTTATTCCTGGATTAATTACTACGTATGCCTCAAAATATAAAACACGCTCAATATCGCGTAATGTCATATCGAGCACCATACCTAATCGTGATGGTAATGACTTAAGAAACCAGATATGTGAAACTGGCGATGCAAGCTCAATATGACCCATTCGCTCTCGACGTACCTTCGAAAGCGTAACTTCTACACCACATTTTTCACAGACCACGCCGCGGTGCTTAAGACGTCTATACTTACCGCATAGGCATTCATAATCCTTTATTGGACCAAAAATTTTCGCGCAGAATAGACCATCTCGTTCTGGCTTAAAGGTTCGGTAATTAATAGTCTCTGGCTTCTTCACTTCACCAAACGACCATGAACGGATCTTCTCTGGAGAAGCAAGACCAATTTTTATTGCATCAAAAACTTCTTCACATTGAACTTGCTTAAATAGATCGAGCAGACCCTTCATTGCTTTCTCTCCGTAGTTCACATTAATTTCGGTCGAGATCAATATCAATACCGAGTGATCGGATTTCCTTCACAAGTACATTGAAAGATTCCGGCATCCCTGCATTCATCATATGATCACCCTTAACAAGGTTCTCGTATACTTTAGTACGTCCATTTACGTCGTCTGATTTGACTGTAAGCATTTCCTGTAGAACGTATGACGCACCGTATGCTTCAAGTGCCCATACTTCCATTTCACCAAAACGTTGACCACCGAACTGCGCTCTACCACCGAGGGGCTGTTGTGTGACAAGAGAGTATGGACCGGTTGAACGAGCATGCATTTTATCGTCGACTAAGTGATGTAGCTTTAGGTAGTGCATATAACCGACTGTCACACGGCGCTCGAATGCTTCTCCGGTACGTCCATCATACAAACGTACTTGATTCTTTGATGGATTCATATCAAGTTGTCTAGCAATATTATCAGGGAATCCAAGATCGAGCATCTTCGACATTTCTTTCTCAGTAGCACCATCAAATACTGGAGTTGCAAATGGAACACCTTCACATAGGTTCCGCGCAAGTTCAAGGATTTCTTCATCATTCAACAAATTAAGCTTTTCTGCTCGACCCGACTCGTTATAGATCTTTATGAGTAATGAACGTAACTCCTCGAGTTTCATCTGACATGAAAGCATCTCTTCTATCCGCCATCCAAGGCCTTTCGAAGCCCAACCAAGATGAACTTCTAGAACCTGACCCACATTCATTCGCGATGGTACACCAAGCGGGTTTAAAACAATGTCAACCGGACGGCCGTCAGCCATGTATGGCATGTCTTCAACGGGAACTATCTTAGAAACAACACCCTTGTTTCCGTGACGACCTGCCATTTTATCTCCTGGTTGTAGCCGCCGCTTAACTGCGAGATGCACCTTAACCATCTTTAGCACGCCAGGAGGTAGCTCGTCACCTTGTGTGAGCTTCTTTCGCTTTTCTTCAAGCGCAAGATTAAACTGATGACGCTTCTCTTCTGTTAATTTCTTAATCGATTCAATCTGGTCTGTAGCTTCTTTATCCTCGAGCTGGATATTAAATAAGTGGTAATGACTAATCTTATCTATGTAAGATTGATCAATATTAGTTCCATTTGTAAGTTTTTTAAAATTACCATCCGATACATAACTATTAAGTATACGTTTAAGACGCTGAAACGCGTCAGCTTCAACAATACGAAGCTGATCGTTTAAATCAATCTGATAGCGCTTTAGTTCATCATCAATAATATTTTGCGCACATTTATCTCGCTGTATTCCTTCTCTCGTAAAGACTTGTACATCAATAACTGTCCCATTCATCCCAGAAGGGACGCGTAGTGACGTATCTTTCACATCCGATGCTTTCTCTCCGAAAATTGCACGAAGCAGCTTTTCTTCTGGTGTAAGCTGAGTTTCACCCTTTGGAGTTACCTTACCAACTAATACATCACCTGTCTCAACTTCTGCTCCGATATATATGATTCCTGATTCATTGAGACGGCCAAGCTGAATTTCCGATAGATTAGAAATATCGCGCGTGATTTCTTCTTGCCCAAGCTTCGTGTCACGTGCAACAATACTTAATTCTTCAATATGAATTGAAGTATAGCGATCATCTGCAACAACCTTCTCCGATATCAGGATTGAATCTTCAAAATTATAGCCGTTCCATGGCATGAAGGCGACCAACATGTTCTGACCAAGTGCCAGTTCACCTAAATCTGTCGATGCCCCATCGGCTAACACATCACCACGCGAGACTTTATCACCTATCTTTACAATCGGACGCTGATTGATATTTGTATTTTGATTCGAACGTGTGTACTTAATTAGATTATAGATATCCACACCAACTTCACCAGAAGTTGTTTCCTCATCATTTACACGAATTACGATTCGCCCTCCATCAACGTAGTCGACGACACCACTTCGAAATGCCTGAACTGTCGTACCTGAATCAACCGCACATATACGCTCAATTCCTGTACCAACAATTGGTTTTTCAGGACGCAAACATGGCACAGCCTGGCGTTGCATATTTGAGCCCATCAGCGCACGGTTCGCATCATCATGTTCTAAGAACGGAATTAGCGATGCAGCAACAGATACAATTTGAGAGGGTGCAACATCCATATACTGGATGCGCTCAGGTGCGACCATTATAGTTTCACCAGCTTCACGGGAAGATACAAGTTCATCGATTAATGTGCCATCGTCAGCCACTGATGCGTTTGCTTGTGCAATTACATATTGGCCTTCCTCTATTGCAGATAAATAATCGATTTTATTAGTGATATTACCATTGATTACCTTGCGGTATGGTGTTTCAAGGAAGCCATACTCATTTATATGAGCATAGAGTGCGAGAGAATTAATTAGGCCGATATTTGGTCCTTCCGGAGTTTCAATCGGGCATACGCGACCGTAGTGAGTTGGGTGTACATCACGTACTTCGAATCCTGCGCGCTCACGTGTCAACCCACCAGGACCAAGTGCAGAAATACGACGCTTATGCGTGATTTCTGATAGTGGATTCGTCTGATCCATAAATTGTGATAACTGAGACGAACTAAAGAACTCGCGAATAGCAGATGAAATTGGTTTCGAATTTATTAAGTCGTGTGGCATCAGGTTTTCGCTTTCTGCCTGACCTAGTCGCTCTTTTACGGAACGCTCAACACGAATGAGACCAGAACGAAATTGATTTTCCACAAGTTCACCTACGCAACGTACTCGGCGGTTTCCTAGATGATCAATATCGTCAACTTCACCTTTACCATTTCGTAACTCAACAAGTATTTTAATCGTCGCTAGGATATCATCGTCGTTTAGTGTCATATGGCCGGTTATTTCATTACGACCAATACGTCGATTAAACTTCATACGGCCAACCTTTGAGAGATCATAAGCTTCCTCACTGTAGAATAAACGACTAAACAGTGTCTCTACAGCTTCTTCAGTAGGCGGTTCGCCTGGGCGGATCATCTTATATATTGCAATACGTGCTGCAATTTGGTCGGCAGTTTCATCAATACGTAATGTCAAAGAGATGTACGGCCCATGATCTAGGTCGTTCGTATAGAGTGTACAGATATCCTTTATATTAGCTTCTCGTATTTTATCTAAAACAATTTCTGTGATCTCGTCATTCGCGTTTGCAATTACCTCACCGGTTTCATTATCGATAACGCTCTTCGCAAGCACGCGTCCAATTAAATAGTCTTCTTGTACAAATATGAACTTAGTTTTTGCAGCTTCAAGTGCACGAATATGCTTCGTATTGATCCGTCTATCCTTTTGGACAACAACATTACCATCTGGATCAGTTATATCGAAGCGCGCGACCTCACCACGCAGATTCTCCGCTATGAACACAAGCTGAGCTCCCCCTTCTGGAATTAGAGTGAAGGTATCGAATACGAAGAAATTTTCAAGAATTTGTTCAGGTGTAAGTCCTATCGCTTTTAAAAGAACTGTAACTGGCATCTTCCTTCTACGGTCAACACGGAAGTATAGAATATCCTTCGGATCGAATTCAAAGTCTAGCCATGAACCACGGTATGGAATAATCCTCGCGGAAAATAGAAGTTTTCCAGAGCTGTGAGTTTTGCCCTTATCATGCTCAAAGAATACTCCAGGAGAACGATGCAATTGTGAAACAATGACACGCTCGGTACCATTAATCATAAACGAACCAGTCGGTGTCATAAGCGGAATTTCACCCATATATACTTCCTGCTCTTTTACCTCCCTAACAAGTAGTTTATTAGATGATTCTCTATCAAGAAGTATGAGACGAACTTTTGCGCGTAGCACGGAACAATAAGTTAAGCCACGCTGCTGACATTCCTTTATATTAAAAGTCGGAGGAGATAGTATATAGCTTACGAATTCTAGGCGTGCAAAACCATTGTGTGAAACAATAGGAAACACAGATGTAAAAGCGGCTTGTAACCCCGCTGGTTTACGCTGTGTTATAGGAGAGTTAGCTTGTAGAAAGTTTCTAAATGATTCAATTTGAGTAGCTAATAAAAAGGGAACCTGATGAATAATTGAGCGTTTAGCAAAATTCTTGCGAATTCGCTTCTTCTCAGTGAAAGAGTATTGCATACGATGATCTCCGAATCACGGCGAGCGATTTTCGAGTTGGGATATCGAAATGCGTCAGACAAGCGTGTTTACTTGACTGAGATCCAATATATCTTAGGTTATTAGACAAGCTTTGGAACAAGCTACAAAAAGATTTGTAAACCTTTTCTATTACAAGATTATATAATATTTGCCAAGGTTAAAAAATCACTTCCTGTAGTCTACTTTAGAAGCAAAGCTCATGAAGACTGATCATTCAGTCATTTGCTCAAGTAAGACACCCGAGAGGATACAGTTCTTATAAAAAAGATAAAGGCCAACGGTGAAAACACCGCTAGCCCCTTTCATAGGGGTATAGAAACTTATTTAATTTCAACCTTTGCACCAGCATCTTCCAGCTTCTTCTTTACTTCATCGGCAGTAGTCTTATCTACACCCTCCTTAACAGGTTTTGGTGCACTATCAACAAGGTCTTTTGCTTCTTTTAAGCCTAGACTTTTGATTTCACGAACAGCTTTAATTACGGAAACTTTATTAGGGCCTATTTCGGAAAGAATCACTGTAAACTCAGTCTTCTCTTCGGCTACTAAAGCTGAATTGCTATTCCCCGGTGAAGCGACTTCTACACTAGCTGCCGACACACCGAACTTTTTTTCTAACTCCTTGACAAGTTCATTTAGTTCGAGAACGGTCATACCTTCAACTGCCTCTAGAATGTCCTCTTTTTTAATTGCCATTTGTGAAATATCCTTAAATTAGATTCGGATACAATTAGCGACCAAATATGCTAGTAATGTATATTTACTTACGCAAAACCAGCTTTCTTCTCCTTTATAGCGACGAGCGCTCGCGCGAAATAAGAAATAGGTGCTTGCATAACAAATAACAGGATTGAGAGTAGTTTTTCTCGGCTCTGGATGCTCGCTAGTTCTTTTACATCAGCCTTACTCATTATCTTGCCATCAAAAGAACCAACCTTAATAATCAAATTATCATCACTACTTTCAAAGTCACTTATAACTTTTGCAGTAGCAATTACATCTTCCGATATACCGTAGATTAGTGGACCAGTCATCTTCTCTGCCAGCGAAGCAAACGGTGTACCTTCAGTAGCGCGACGTGCTAAAGTATTTTTCAGAACACGGAGATATACATTCTGTTCACGCGCTTTGGCACGCAATACAGTAAGATTATTAGCCGAAATTCCACGATACTCAGCGAGTACAATAGTATGACATTTTTTTATTTGTGCGGCGACTTCGATAACAACAGCTTGCTTGTCTTTTCTATTAAGCGGCACGGTTTAAGCCTCCAGAAACTATGTGCTCTTGGATACAGATCTATATGTAAGTCCGTAAGTCAAAACGTTATCCTAGTTTATAATAACAATGTTAAAACTCATTAGGATTATTTCTTCCACATTATAAGGCAAACTTCTTCGTATTTTACGCTATTTATAATCTTTAGCGGATTAAAAGAAGCTTTCTGTAATCGATATCAATCTTATCTCATTATTTTGAGATCTATATTATCTATTCTGGATATAAAAATTTAAGTAAGACAAGGTTTGATAAAGAAAAAGATTCAATAAAAAACATATTTTAGACTGAATAAAATTCTAATCTCTATATGTTTTCCTTTATTTTTTTATTATGCAGGAAGTGTCGTATGATCGATACGTATACCGACTCCCATAGTGCTCGATACTACAATCTTTTGTATGTATACACCCTTACTAGTTATTGGTTTCGACTTCTGCAAAACTTTGATGAGCGCAGATAGGTTAGAGCCTAGTGCATTTATATCAAATGAGGAACGACCGATCATTGAGTGAACAATACCTGCTTTATCAACACGAAATCTTACTTGACCAGCCTTCGCATTTTTTACGGCAGTCGCAACGTCGTACGTCACAGTACCAACCTTTGGGTTTGGCATTAGGCCACGCGGTCCTAAGATTTGGCCAAGCGTACCAACTATCCTCATAGTATCTGGCGAAGCTATTACAATATCGAAATCTATTCGACCAGCTTTAATCTGTTCAGATAGATCCTCCATAGCAACGATTTCAGCACCAGCTGCGCGTGCCTCCTCAGCTTTTTCTCCCTGCGCAAATACTGCAACACGAACTAACTTACCAATGCCAAATGGTAGTACAACAGAACCACGAACAATTTGGTCTGACTTCTTGGAATCAATTCCAAGCTGAACCGCTACGTCAATTGATTCATTAAACTTTGCGTTTGCACATTCCTTTACGATTGTAAATGCATCTTCAAGTTTATATAAATTTTGACGATTAATTTTACCATAAAATTCTTGACGACGCCTTGAGATCTTGACCATATCTCTAAACACCCTCCACAATGATACCCATTGAACGTGCACTACCGACAATAGTTCGAACAGCTGCATCAAGATTAGTCGCACTAAGATCAACCATTTTAATTTTTGCGATTTCTTCAGCCTGAAGACGTGTGATCGAACCGACCTTATCGGTATTTTGCTTACACGAACCTTTATCTACCTTTGCATATTTCTTAATAAGGATAGCTGCTGGAGGTGTCCTTATTACAAATGTAAAGCTTTTATCAACGTATGCAGTAATAACGACTGGTACTAGCAAACCAGACTCCATGCCTTGAGTCCTAGAGTTGAATGCCTTACAAAATTCCATAATGTTTAGACCACGCTGGCCAAGTGCTGGACCGATAGGTGGAGACGGAGTAGCCTTACCTGCCGGAATCTGTAGCTTAACAAAGCTAACAATTTTCTTTGCCATTTATTAAAACCTCGTTTGAACACTAAAAGTGTTCTATAGGAAGTGTTGTGTTATAGATAACATACATTAGAAATAAAACTGTAAGAATCAGAGCTTAAAAGAATAAAGGTCTGAATCTGAAATTTGTATATCAAGATTTCTATCTTCCTTAGATCTTTTCAATCTGATAAAATTCGAGCTCAACTGGTGTCGCACGACCAAAAATAGTGACCGATACGCGAGCTTTCGATTTTTCATAGTTCGCCTCTTCAACAGTGCCATTAAAATCAGTAAATGGACCTTCCTTGACGCGAATCATCTCACCTACTTCGAATAAAATTTTTGGACGTGGTTTTTCTACGCCTTCTTGCATCTGTAATAAAATCTTTTCAACTTCTTTTTTTGAAACCGGACTTGGTCGGTTACGCGTACTGCCGACAAAGCCAGTTATTTTATCGGTATTTTTAACAAGGTGCCAAGCTTCATCTGTCATTTCCATTTCTATAAGTACATAGCCTGGAAAGAAACGTCGCTCTGTCAAAGTTTTATGGCCATTTCGAACCTCAATAACTTCTTCTGTCGGCACAAGAATTTGACCAAATTTTTCTTTTATTCTAGACCGATCGATGCGTTCCTGAAGCGCACGCTGCACACTTTTTTCCATGCCAGAGTAAGCATGTACAACATACCAATGTTTTTCCTTAGAGGATACTAGAATGTCTCTCATGTCATTTCCAACCAAGAATAGCCGAGAAAATTACCCATTCAATTAATTTATCACTTAGCCATAGGTAGAATGCTATTACAAGAACAAAAATGAATACAATAAGCGTGATTTGTAAAGTTTCTTTACGAGTTGGCCAGGTAACCTTACTAACTTCTCTATAAGAACTTTTTACAAATGTAATCAGATTTTTTCCGGGTACAGACACTAATCCTATTGCCAAACTGCTGGCTAGTCCTACTATGAATATAGTACTTCGGATATACCATACTTGACTATCGAGCCAGAAAAAATATAAGAATCCGGTAAAAATCAATACTAATAAACTTAATACCAAGATTAGATTATCGCCGTAGGTATTCATAGTTTCGACGAATAAATTTTTTTAATAGCTTTTAAACAAATTCTGGTTTTGGATTAATATAGCTAACTTTACAGGGGCAGAGGGAATTGAACCCACAACCTCCGGTTTTGGAGACCGACGCTCTGCCAGTTGAGCTATACCCCTAAGAACAAAGACAATTTCATTCAATAACCTTAGAGACAACCCCTGCACCTACAGTTCGACCACCTTCACGGATTGCAAATCGCAGACCTTCTTCCATTGCAACCGGTGCAATTAGTTTTACCGTGATCGATATATTATCACCAGGCATCACCATTTCCTTCTCCTTCGGTAACTCAATCGAACCAGTCACATCAGTTGTACGAAAGTAAAACTGCGGGCGATAGTTATTAAAGAATGGTGTATGTCGACCTCCTTCATCCTTTGATAACACATATACTTCAGCTATGAAATAAGTATGGGGAGTGATCGAACCAGTTTTCGCTAGAACTTGACCACGTTCTACATCCTCACGTTTCGTACCACGAAGCAAAATACCGACGTTATCGCCTGCTTGACCTTGATCTAGCAGCTTTCGAAACATTTCCACGCCAGTGCAAGTCGTTTTTACCGTCGGCTTAATACCAACGATTTCAATTTCCTCACCAACCTTGATTACACCACGCTCAATACGGCCTGTGACAACCGTACCACGTCCTGAGATCGAGAAAACGTCTTCTACCGGCATAAGGAATGTACCATCTATTGTACGTTCCGGTGTCGGGATATGCGAATCTAGAGCTTCTGCTAGATTCATAATTGCTTCCTCACCGAGCTCACCTGTATCTCCTTCTAGAGCAAGCTTTGCTGAGCCCTTTATGATTGGCGTGTTTTCTCCAGGAAATTCGTATTTCGATAGTAGTTCGCGCACTTCTATTTCAACCAGTTCTAGAAGTTCCGGATCATCTACCATATCACATTTGTTTAAGAAAACTACAATGTAAGGCACACCAACCTGGCGAGCCAATAATATATGCTCACGTGTTTGTGGCATTGGACCATCTGATGCTGAACAAACTAAGATCGCGCCGTCCATTTGCGCTGCACCGGTAATCATATTCTTTACATAGTCTGCATGGCCTGGGCAATCGACATGTGCATAATGACGATTTGCTGTTTCATACTCCACATGCGCCGTGTTAATCGTAATACCCCTTGCCTTTTCTTCTGGTGCTGCATCGATCTGGTCATATGCTTTCGCTTCACCACCAAACCTCTTCGTCAGCACAGTAGTGATAGCTGCAGTCAGTGTTGTCTTCCCATGATCAACGTGACCAATCGTTCCTACGTTCACATGCGGTTTTATCCGCTCGAATTTTTCCTTGGCCATTTTCTATTCTTTTAAAAAGTCGGTAATACAAAGATTATTTTAATCTTACTCTGCTGATAATTGAATCAGCAATACTCTGTGGAGCCTCTGCGTAGTGTCTGAACTCCATCGTATACGTTGCGCGACCTTGCGTCAGCGAACGTAGCGATGTTGAATAGCCAAACATTTCCGACAGTGGGACTTCAGCATGAACTAATTTACCACAACTAATTGCATCTTCCATGCCCTGGACAATACCCCGACGGCTTGATAGATCACCCATCACATTACCCATATATTCTTCTGGTACTTCAACCTCTACCGCCATTATCGGTTCTAAAATTACCGGATTTGCTTTGCGCATAGCCTCTTTAAATGCTATTGAACCAGCTATTCGAAATGCATTTTCGTTTGAATCAACATCGTGGTACGAACCGAATGTCAGATGAACTTTCACATCGACTACTGGAAATCCAGCTAGCACGCCAGATTTCAGTGTATCCTGAATCCCTTTGTTAACAGCTGGTATGTATTCCCGTGGAATTACTCCACCTTTTATCTCATCAAAAAACTCGTAACCCTTACCCTGCTCATTTGGTTCGAGCGTAATAACTGCATGGCCATATTGACCACGCCCCCCAGACTGTTTTATAAGTTTACCATCAATATCTTTTACAGTTCTTCGGACTGTTTCTCGATAAGCAACTTGTGGTTTACCAACTGTAGCTTCAACACCAAATTCACGATTCATTCTGTCAACGAGAATTTCGAGATGTAATTCACCCATACCTGAGATAATTGTTTGACCTGATTCTTCATCAATCTGTACACGGAACGATGGATCTTCTTGCGCAAGACGATTTAGAGCAATACCCATCTTTTCCTGATCAACCTTTGTTTTAGGCTCGACAGCCTGTGAAATAACCGGCTCTGGAAATATGATACGCTCAAGAATTATAGGGTGTACTGGATCGCATAGCGTGTCACCCGTCGTCGCTTCCTTTAAGCCAACTGCGGCAGCAATATCGCCTGCGCGTACCTCCTTTATTTCAATACGCTGGTTTGCATGCATCTGTAAAATACGGCCAATACGTTCTTTTTTTCCTTTAGTCGAGTTTAACAACGTGTCGCCAGAATTTATGACACCTGAATAAACTCGGAAGAAGATTAACTGACCGACAAACGGATCAGTCATAATTTTAAACGCAAGTGAAGAAAACTTTTCTTCATCTAATGCTAAACGCTTATCCAGTTCGCCACTCTCAAGTTCTCCCTTAATTGGAGGAATATCGATTGGTGATGGTAGAAAGTCGATTACAGCATCAAGCATGCGCTGTACACCTTTATTTTTAAACGCTGTACCACATAGCATAGGCTGAATTTCGCAGGCAATCGTTCTGTTGCGCAGTACTTTCAGGATATCTTCTTCTGGAAGATCACCTTCTTCTAAATATTTATTTATTAACTCTTCGCTAGATTCAGCAACTACCTCAATCATTTTTTCTCGCCATTCTTTCGATATTTCTACGAATTCATCAGGGATATCTATATAGTCGAATTTTGTACCTTGAGACGCCTCGTCCCAAATAATTGCCTTCATCTTAATTAGATCGACAATACCCTTAAAATCTTCTTCTACTCCGATTGGTACGACAATTGGAACAGGATTTGCCTTCAAGCGAAGCTTGAGTTGATCATAAACCTTGAAGAAATTTGCTCCAGCACGATCCATCTTATTGACGAATGCAAGACGAGGTACTTTATATTTGTTAGCTTGTCGCCATACTGTTTCCGACTGCGGTTGTACACCACCGACTGCACAATAAACCATACATGCCCCATCCAACACGCGCATCGAACGCTCTACTTCGATCGTAAAATCTACATGCCCAGGAGTATCAATAATATTTATACGGTGTTCTGGATAGTTATTACCCATACCCCTCCAAAATGCAGTAGTGGCAGCGGATGTAATTGTGATTCCGCGCTCCTGTTCCTGTTCCATCCAATCCATCGTTGCAGTACCGTCGTGTACTTCGCCAATCTTATGATTTACACCGGTATAGAATAGAATTCGCTCAGTCGTCGTCGTCTTTCCGGCATCGATATGAGCGCTAATACCGATATTTCGATAGCGCTCTATAGGAGTCTTGCGAGCCACTTTAATCCTCAATTGAGTTTGATATAAACGTATGTGTGCTCAATACAAAATAACTAGAAATTCTAGTTATTTTTACCCGTCAGCAATTGGTATGATCCTAATAATCAGAATCGAAAGTGAGAGAATGCGCGGTTCGCCTCAGCTATACGATGAATTTCATCGCGTTTCTTCATTGCACCGCCACGACCTTCTGATGCTTCAGATAACTCCTCTGCAAGACGTAAAGCCATCGATTTTTCGTTTCGTTTTTTCGCAGCTTCTCTCAACCAGCGCATCCCTAGTGCCATGCGACGTAATGGACGAACTTCAACAGGAACTTGATAGCTTGCACCACCAACTCGACGACTCTTTACTTCGACTAATGGTTTTACATTGTTAAGAGCTAGAGTAAATATTTCTAATGGATCCTTGTTGTTGCCTCTAGACTGAATTTTTTCGAAAGCTCCGTAAACAATACGTTCAGCAATCCACTTTTTACCTGAAAGCATCAATATATTCATAAATTTAGCTACCTCTACATTGCCATATTTAGGATCAGGCAATACTTCCCGCTTAGGAATTTCACGACGACGTGGCATGGCTTTCCTCTTATTTATATTTTATAGAGATTTTCAATACTATCTTATTTTATATTTAATTTTATAAATTCACTCACTTTGAGGTCTTCATATCCTTTGAACTATGCCTTGCGCCGTACTTCGAGCGCGCCTGCTTACGATCCTTAACACCCTGAGCATCAAGTGAGCCGCGTACCATATGATAACGTACACCAGGCAAATCTTTAACACGACCGCCTCGAATTAAGACAACAGAGTGCTCCTGTAAATTATGACCTTCACCGCCAATATACGAGATTATTTCGAATCCATTCGTCAAACGAACCTTAGCAACCTTACGAAGTGCTGAATTCGGTTTTTTTGGCGTTGTTGTGTATACACGTGTACATACGCCTCTTCTCTGAGGGCAGTCCTGTAAGGCAGGGCTCTTGCTCTTAGTTACTTGTGAATGGCGACCTTTGCGAACCAGTTGACTGATGGTTGGCATTTTTTATTCCTGAAGTTGAAAATATACAGAAGCTTTTAGAAAAGCAAAAATTCTAATACACTCGAATTTTTATATAAAAGGCTGGAGTGACCAACATCATCTCTTAGATGCTGAGGTTATGATAATAGTGTAAAGATTTTCTGTAAGTCAATAGATTAACTATATGAGATTATAGATTAATTCTTACTATGATTTGCACACTCTAATGTTATGTTACTCTTATTAAGATACTTGAAAATATCGATTATATAATACGCGTTACCTAGAATATCATCTCTCCTCATTTTTTATTCAATTTCTCGGTTTAATATATACTAAGAGTTCGATTCTCGAGTTCATACGAAGTTAAAATTCTTTACTTTGAGCCTGAGTGGCGAATACAGCGAATAGTTAGATTAAAAGATAGCTTGCGAATCTGTAGCTATGTTTTAATATAAAAAAGGTATTATTACAGTTTTTTCACCCTTTAGTACTAGCTTCGCTAGTTCGGTAATAATAAGTGTACCGAAGTTAATCTCGTCTATATTGAGATACCTATAAGCGATTAATTTACGAAAAATCGTGCGCCACTTCGAATCAGACAGCGATGCGCCAATACCAAAAGTACTTAGATTTTCATGACCATACTGTAGTACTTTTTTAGTATATTTGCCACGTAACACATCTATTAGATGGCTTGAACTGAAATTAAATCCACTTGTTTGTCTTGCTCTGAATGCACATGACAGCGCCATCTGTGATTCTCGGGTCACGTCCCATTGGTCTGGCGGATCAATACAAACATCACAGTTTCCACACGGATAACTTGTTTCTCCGAAATACTTTAGAAGTCCTACTCGACGACACGAAGCCGTTTCGCAAAGAAAAAAAAATTCATCAAGTTTCAATAACTGTACACGCTTATGCATATCGTCTAGATTTGATTTTCTAATCATCTTCTTATGATAAAGAATATCTCCAAGAGAATATACCATCCATGCGTTTGCTGGCAATCCATCGCGTCCTGCACGACCAGTCTCCTGATGATAGCCCTCTATGTTCTTTGGCAAATTAAGGTGTGCAACAAAACGTATATTAGGCTTGTCAACACCCATCCCAAATGCAATCGTCGCACACATGACGATCCCTTCCTCTTTCTGAAATATTTCCTGATATTTTTGACGGATCTCATATTTCATTCCTGCATGATATGGCAGTGCTCGAATACCTTTTATTTTTAGCCACTCAGCGGCTTCCTCAGTCTTCCGTCGTGTTAGGCAATAGACGACACCGGAATCTGTTGAGCCATCTATATTCATATGTTCAGCTTGGATGAAGTCTAATAGTTGTACTCGAGCATCATCCTTTTCAAGGATCTGATAATGGATATTTGGTCGATCGAAGCTCGAAATAAAGACACGGGCATTATAGAGCGCAAGACGATTTATAATTTCTTTGCGTGTAAATTTATCAGCTGTCGCTGTTAGTGCAATACGCGGTACTGAAAAAAAAAATTTTTTTAGTACAGAAAGTCGGATATATTCCGGACGAAAATCATGTCCCCATTGCGATACGCAATGGGCTTCATCAACTGCAAAGAGGCCAATCTTTATATATTTAAGTAGTTCGAGAAAACGTGGTTTCATCAAGCGTTCAGGTGAAGTATATAATAAATCGATTTCGCCATTATGTAGAGCCTTCTCTACTGAGTTAGTTTCCTTAATAGATAGTATCGAATTTAAATATTCAGCACGCACGCCAACTTTCCGAAGAGCAACAACCTGATTCTGCATTAATGAAATTAGGGGTGAAACGATGATCCCAACGCCATATCCAGAATTTCTACGAAGCAATGCAGGGATCTGATAACAGAGTGACTTACCGCTACCTGTCGGCAACAGAATGAGACAGTCTCCACCATCCGTGATATGCTTAATAATATCCTCTTGTTGGTCACGAAATGACGAATATCCAAAGATCTTGTTAAGTATTTCAATAGCCTTGTACATATGGTCTAAATATATAAAGGACTTATGAGATAAGATCCTAATAGTTTCTATATGAGGGGCGTTTTATATGAATTTAGTTCTATTTTAGATATTGAAGATCTCTTCGATTAATGCCACGCTTATATTTAAAAATGGTGGGGTGGGAGGGACTCGAACCCCCGACTCTCTGATTAAAAGTCAGATACTCTAGCCAACTGAGTTACCACCCCATATTCTTAAAACTATTTAAAAACTAAAAATAATTTTTAAATATATTCGTAAAATTATCTATCGAAATAAAACTAAAAAAGTTAAGTCTAATATAGACTTATATATGAACTTATATCAAGAGATCTACTAAATAGATTTAGTATTAGAAATTAGCTTTCTGTTCGTTTAGGATATTTTCTACTACATATATAATATTTTTCTGTAAAGTTTCGTTTTATAAGCTTTTTTGTTTTTCAAAATAAAGTTATCTATTAATCTAATAAACCATAAATTTTTTGAATCTAATTGAAATTATATAGTGGATTTTGGACTATTTATAAATAGTTCTATTAAAAAGTTTGTTCTATATTTAAAGAGCTTCAGTAAATCAACTTATGAATAAATCCCTATTCATACGTAACGATTATTTCTCTCCTGAGAGCTCAAACAGTAAAATGTGACCTTTGATATTTACGCTATATCAATTATTACAATATATGCTTTTAATAAAAGTGTAAGCATAAGAGATAGTGAGTTTAGAATAAGTCAAATTTACTTGACTAAAATTTACTTATTATGGATAACTGCTATTTATATTATAAAATATAGAATGAATTTTATAAGTTTAGAATAATCTTATATTTATAAGAGGGTTTATGTTGAGATAACCACAGTTATATAAATCGGCGTGTAACATATCTAATAGAAAAACTATTATGTTTTACAAAGTGAAAAGCACTATTGAAAATATTGATCCAGAACTTTTCTCTGTAATTAATCAAGAAAATCTCCGTCAAGAAGATCATATAGAATTAATTGCATCAGAGAATTATACAAGCCCAGCTGTAATGGCTGCTCAAGGTTCTCAGCTAACGAACAAGTATGCAGAAGGCTATCCTGGTAAGCGTTATTATGGTGGCTGTAAATATGTCGATATCATTGAGCAGCTCGCGATTGATCGTGCTAAACAACTATTTGGCTCTGAAGCGGCAAATGTGCAACCACATTCTGGCTCACAAGCAAATCAGTGTGTATTCTTTGCGATGTTAAAGCCAGGTGATACAATTATGGGGATGAGCCTCTCTGAAGGTGGCCATCTTACGCATGGCTCACTAGCTAATATGTCAGGAAAATGGTTTAATGTTGTTAGTTATGGATTAAACGTTGCAGAAGATATTGATTATGATAGAGCTGAATATCTCGCACAGAAACATAAGCCAAAACTAATCATCGCAGCCGCGTCTTCGTTCGCACTAAAAATCAATTTCCATCGGTTTGAAAATATTGCAAGATCAATAGGTGCATACCTAATGGTTGATATGGCCCACTATGCAGGCCTAATCGCCGCTGGCGTCTACCCTAATCCAGTACCGTGCGCGGACTTCGTCACTACAACAACACATAAGAGCTTACGTGGTCCACGCGGTGGGGTTATCCTAATGAAATCCAAGTATGAGAAACAGATTAATTCGTCAGTTTTCCCTGGAATTCAAGGTGGGCCACTAATGCATGTAATTGCTGCGAAGGCGGTAGCTTTCAAAGAGGCATTATCTCCAGAATTTAAGATCTATCAGCAGAAAGTTGTTGAAAATGCGAAGGTTCTTTCGGAAACGCTAGTTAAACGAGGTCTGAGAATTATTTCTGGTCGTACTGAGAGTCATATGATGCTAGTTGATCTACGAGCGAAAAAAATTACTGGAAAAGTAGTAGAAGAGACGCTTGGTGAAGCACATATTATAGTTAATAAGAATACAATTCCGAATGATCCTCAAGGTCCGTTCGTAACAAGTGGCGTTCGTCTTGGTTCACCAGCAATAACGACTCGAGGCTTTGGTCAAGATGAGGCTGAACAAGTAGGAAATCTTGTTGCTGATGTTATTGAAAATTTAAAAGATTCAACGACCATCGATCATGTTAGGAGAAAAGTTGCTCTCCTAACTAAGAAGTTTCCGGTTTATATTTAGTCCTATGCTATCTTTTAAAATTTAAATGATAGCTAGTATGAGATATGTACACAATTAATATTAATTTTCTTAGTTTCTAGTTTCTTATTTTAAATTATTCCCACTCAATCGTCGCCGGTGGTTTTCCTGAAATATCATAAACAACACGATTAATTCCGTGAACTTCATTAATTATCCGATTTGATACCTGTCCTAGCAATGAATATGGTAAATGTGCCCAATGTGCGCTCATAAAATCTGTCGTTTGCACAGCGCGAAGTGCAATTACATAGTCATGTGTACGCTTATCTCCCATTACACCGACAGATTTTACTGGTAAAAATACTGAGAATGCCTGGCTTATTAAGCTATACCATCTCTTTCCGACATCAGCTTCACTGCATAGTCCTGCCGTCATATCTTTTATAGTTGTAACCGTATACTTTAGTTCCTCGATGAAAATTGCATCTGCGCTACGCAATAGATTTACATAATCACGCTTAATTTCACCAAGGATTCTCACGCCTAAGCCTGGTCCAGGAAAAGGATGACGATATATAATATCTAATGGCAAGCCAAGCGATATACCTAATTTACGAACTTCATCCTTAAATAAATCACGAAGTGGTTCAAGTAGCTTTAATCCGAGTGTTTCTGGCAGGCCACCGACGTTGTGATGGCTCTTGATTAGAACAGCTTTCTTCGCTTTTGAGCTACCTGATTCAATCAGGTCTGGATAGATAGTTCCCTGCGCAAGCCACTTTACATTCTTAAGTTTCTTTGCCTCAGATTGGAATATATCAACAAACTCTCTACCAATTATCTTTCGCTTCTCTTCTGAGTCTGTTATTCCAGATAGATGATTAAGGAACTGCTCTGATGCATCGACATGTATAATGTTTACATTATTAAGAAATCTGGAGAATGTATCCAGAGTCATATTCGATTCGTTCAGACGTAGTAAGCCATGATCGACAAATACACAGATTAGTTGATTACCAATAGCACGCTGAATAAGTGCGGCTGTAACACTTGAATCAACCCCACCAGATAGACCGAGAATTACTTCTTCTCCACCGACTTGCTCTCGAATCTTTTCGACTATTTCTTGAGCATAGCCTTGGTGCATTATCCAGTCTGGTCTTGAACCAGCAATCTGCAGTATAAAACGCTCAAGAAGATCTCGACCCTTTAACGTATGTTCTACTTCTGGATGGAACTGCACCGCATAATAACCACGTGCTTCGTCTTCCATCCCAGCAATAGAGCAATTTTTGGTCGATGCTATTAACTTAAAACCAGGTGGCATCTCAGTAACCCTGTCGCTGTGACTCATCCATACTCTTAGTATTCTATGACCTTCAGAGGTTCTAAAATCTTCAATTCCATTGAGCAGACGTGTACAACCATGTATACAAGCCTCCATATGACCAAATTCTCGATTTGAACTCATTTCAACTTTTCCGCCATGCTGCATAGCCATAGCGAACATTCCATAACAAATTCCAAGTACTGGAACACCTAGATCCCACACAGCCTGTGGTACACGTAAATCCTGGGCTTTATACGTGCTTACGTGGCTACCAGATAGAATAACGGCCTTCGGTATAAATTTTCTAATGAAATCATTAGATACATCATTTGGATGGATTTCACAGTATACATGAGCTTCTCGAATACGACGCGCGATTAGCTGAGTAACCTGTGAGCCAAAGTCGAGAATTAGGATTCTGTCATGCATGATGATTAACAGTAATATGAGTAACGGTTAAATAAAGTTATAAACTTCTAAATATCATTCTATATAGTAGTTCGGAGCTTCTTTCGTTATCTGAACATCATGTACATGAGACTCACGCATCCCAGCCGGAGTTATCTGTACGAATTCAGCCCTATCATGTAGTTCGTCAATTGTTCTGCAACCACAGTAACCCATACTCGATCGTAATCCGCCAATCAATTGGAAGATGATTGCGTTGACTGAACCTTTATATGCGACGCGTCCTTCTATTCCTTCTGGAACAAGTTTTTCGCTATGAGAAAAATTATCTTGAAAATAACGGTCCGCTGCACCGTCTTTCATCGCACCGAGTGAACCCATACCACGATATGACTTATACTGACGACCTTGATATAGGAATACTTCACCTGGTGATTCCTCAGTACCAGAGAACATGCTACCCATCATTACTGCGTTTGCGCCAGCGGCGATCGCCTTCGATATATCCCCAGAGAAGCGTATCCCACCATCTGCAATACATGGCACACCTGTTCCCTTAAGTGCGTCTGATACGTTAGAAATTGCGCTAATTTGTGGTACGCCAACGCCTGCTACAATTCGCGTAGTACAGATTGAACCTGGTCCAATTCCGACTTTGACAGCATCCGCGCCATATTCGATGAGCGCAGTTGCGGCAGAAGCAGTCGCAATATTTCCGCCTATTACATCAATATTCGGGAAGTTTTTCTTCACCCAGAGTACGCGCTCAAGTACGAACTTACTATGAGCGTGCGCGGTATCGACAACAATAACATCAACACCAGCTTCTACAAGAAATTCAACTCGTTCTTCTGTATCAGAAGATACGCCGACTGCTGCGCCAACACGAAGCCTAAAATTCTCATCCTTACATGCATAAGGATGCTCGATCTGCTTAGTGATATCTTTAACTGTCATCAATCCACGAAGTTCGAATGCGTCATCTACGACTAGGACACGCTCTAATCGATGGCTATGCATCAGCGCTTTTGCATCAATAAGGGATGTACCATCCTTAACTGTCACAAGCCGCTCGCGTGGTGTCATAATCGTCTTAACTATCTCATCAAAACGTGTTTCAAAGCGTAAATCGCGATTCGTAATAATACCAACGAGCTGAGTACCGTCTACAACTGGAAATCCTGAAATTCCATGTTGACGTGATAGCGAAATTACATCACGTACTTTTATATATGGTTGTACCGTTATTGGATCACGGACAACACCAGATTCGAAACGCTTAACCTTCGCGACCTCACTTGCTTGCCTAGATGGATTCATATTCTTATGAATTATTCCGATACCACCATGCTGCGCCATCGCGATTGCAAGCTGGCTTTCTGTTACAGAATCCATTGCAGCAGAAACAAGAGGAACATTTAATAAAATGTTACGGGTTAGTCTCGTTTTTAGGCTTACTTCGCGTGGTAAGACATCTGAGAAGGCTTGGACAAGAAGCACATCATCGAATGTAAGTGCTTTTTTTTTAATCAGGCGCATAGTAATCCTCTATAGTAGCAAAGTGCAATTATAGGTGACGCTTAACAAATTTTTACAGTACGAACAACGACCTTTCTTATATTCATATTTATATCTTAATCTTCTAAGAAATACTTAGTATCTATACAGATATTTTCTGTTTTATTACATCTATATATACTAAGTACTAGTAATCTGTAATTTTATAAGATAATCAGTCTTAAGATTTCAATCTTAGATAGAAATAGAAATATTTATATAGAATATTATTCAGTTTACTTAAAAAAAAGAAGTATATCTTCTAGTAGATTCTATCTAGTTTTTTTCGATTGTTAAAATAGTGTCTTTATATGTAGAAGGTCCTAGAATTATCAGAAAGTATTAATTATAGTACATTACTTCTCTTTCCCGTACTGCTGATCTGCACGCTTTATAAATGATTCGACAAGCGTATTTATAATATGACTGAAAACAGTTCCAAAGATTTTCTCAAGGAGAAAGTTTAAAAATTCATAGTGGAGAAAAAATGTGATTTTACAAGAATTATGGCTAATTGGTGTAAAGCACCAATTACCACTGAACTTTCGAAATGGACCATTTACAAATTTCATATCGATCTGAGTTGGATACTGAAGCGTATTACGTGTTGCAAAATTGTGTTTTATCCCTTTAAAGTTAATATTAATTTTTACTTCTATACTCATATCCTCCTGATCTAGGATTTCAACACTACTGCACCACGGTAGAAAATTTGGATAGTCATTGACGTTAGAAACTAGATCGAACATCTGTTCTATAGAATGGTGAATCAATACGATTTTTTTAATATCTCCCATAAAATATAATATCAACTCGGTACGTTTAAATAAACGCTAAGTTAGTCGATCTATAATTTATTTTGCTAAAAGTATTACTTTAAATAAGTTAGTCCGTTCTATTATGAGTATTATCAGCAATAAGAAGGCATTCTTTAATTATTTTATTGAAGAGAAATATGAGGCAGGACTTGTTTTAGAGGGCTGGGAAGTAAAAGCAATACGAGCTGGTCGAGGACAGATTAAGGGAGGTTACATAGCTATAAAGGCTAAAGAGCTATTCCTAATCGGTACACATATTAGCCCATTGCAGGAAACATCAGCGCACTTTAAATCTGATCCTCTACGTATACGTAAGCTATTACTACATGGTAACGAAATTAAAAAGTTAGTAAGCAAGGTCGAGCAACGTGGCTATACACTTATTCCTTTAAATTTTCACTACAAAGGCGGACGTGTGAAATGCGAAATTGGTCTCGCGAAAGGCAAAAAACTTCAAGATAAACGTGAAACTGAGAAGAAACGTGACTGGGAGCGAGAAAAGGGTCATTTTATAAAAACTCATATCCCTTTGTATATAAGAAGATAATCGTCTTAAGATGATTATCTCCTATTTCTCTATTAATAATATTAATATCTGTATATTCTTTTCATATAATTTTATTATACCGTCTAATGACATTATCAATCGACAATGACTAATTATTATTAGTTTAATAATCAAAAAGACTATCTATATATGAAAATATATTTATCTATAGAATGTATTAACTAAAAAGCATTCTATAGATACATACTATTACTAGTATGTATCGATACTACTTACCATTTTCATGGATTTAGATAACAAAGGAATTACTGCTAAAATCTTTATGCACTTAATCTTTTCTTAGTTCGAGCAGAAATAATTATGTGGGGGAGGTGCTTACGTTTCTTTTGATACTTTTGAATATATATCTAGAACAAAATGTTCTTATCTAGACTAAACAAGAACGTATTAAGAATTTTTATATCTTCTAGACAAAGATATATTGGCAAGTGCTTGCCACGTATCAATTATGGTATCAGGGTTTAATGAAATGGATATAATCCCTTCATCTACAAGCCATTGAGCGAAATCAATATGATCTGATGGACCCTGACCGCAGATTCCAACGTACTTCCCAAGTCTACGGCATATCTCTATTGCACGTTTTATTAGGAATTTAACTGATGGATCACGCTCATCAAAATCTGATACTAGAAGCTCCATACCAGAATCTCGATCGAGCCCAAGTGTTAGCTGTGTAAGGTCGTTCGAACCGATAGAAAAACCGTCGAAGAACTGAAGAAACTCCTCAGCAAGAATTGCATTAGTCGGTACTTCACACATCATTATAAGACGAAGCCCATTCACACCGCGCTTCAGACCGAACTTCTCGAGTAGATCGACAACAGATTTTGCCTGTTTCACAGTTCGAACAAACGGTACCATAATCTCAATATTCAACAGACCCATCTTATCGCGCACTCGCTTCAATGCGATGCATTCCATCTCAAAGGCCTTCGAAAAATCCCTAGAAATATATCGAGATGTACCACGGAATCCAAGCATTGGATTTTCTTCATCAGGCTCATAGAGTGAGCCTCCGATAAGCTTCTTATATTCATTCGATTTGAAATCAGACATTCTAACAATTACAGGTTTTGGATAGAACGCAGCTGCAATTGTTGCAATACCTTCAGAAAGCTTATCGACATAGAAGGCGTAAGGCGATATATGACCGCGTGCAGCACTT
The DNA here is from genome assembly GCA_032470235.1 of Burkholderia sp. GTDB lineage: Bacteria > Pseudomonadota > Gammaproteobacteria > Burkholderiales > Burkholderiaceae > Burkholderia. The sequence goes on along the minus strand of JAVHYW010000002.1, from coordinate 234,646 downwards.
TCTACAGCTTTCTTTACATCCTCATCGAGGTTTGGATATTCAAGAATAGCTTTTGGATGAATACCAATATTATTATTAATAATGAATTCAAGGCGCGCGAGACCGACACCAGAATTCGGTAGTTGTGAAAAATCGAACGCGAGCTGCGGATTGCTGACATTTAGCATAAATTTGACTTGGATATCCGGAGGCATTCCTCCATATACCTCTTTGACTTCGAATTCAAGGAGGCCGTCGTAAATTCTACCCTCATCACCTTCCGCGCACGAAACTGTAACAAGCATGCCATTTTTTAGTATATCTGTTGCATTGCCACATCCAACTACAGCTGGTACACCAAGTTCGCGTGCGATGATCGCTGCGTGGCACGTACGACCACCCCGGTTCGTAACGATTGCTGCTGCGCGTTTCATTACTGGCTCCCAATTTGGATCTGTCATGTCGGCAACAAGAACATCACCTGACTGTATACATTCCATCTCTGATGGAGATTGGATTACGCGAACTGAACCCGAACCAATTTTTTGACCAATCGCTCGGCCAATTGCAAGTATTTTCGATCTGTATTTAAGATTGAAGCTGCGCTCTATCTTACCCTTTACTTGACTCTTTACTGTTTCTGGGCGTGCTTGCAAAATAAATATTTTGCCATCTCGACCATCCTTTCCCCATTCGATATCCATTGGACATTTATAATGCTGTTCGATGATGACTCCATACTTTGCTAGTTCAATAACATTGTCATCAGTAATTGAATAAGAATTTCTCTGATCCAACTCGACATCAACTGTCTTCACACGATCAGACTCCTCAAGCTGCGTAAATTCCATCTTAATAAGCTTTGATCCGATCGAACGGCGAATAATAGGATATTTATCCTGTCTAAGCGTTGTTTTGAATACATAGAACTCGTCAGGGTTTACTGCGCCCTGCACAATAGCTTCACCGAGGCCATAACTTGAGGTTATAAATACAGCATCTCTAAAGCCAGATTCAGTATCAATTGTAAACATTACTCCAGACGAGCCAATATCTGAGCGCACCATTCTCTGTATACCGGCAGATAATGCAACCTCCTTATGTGAAAATCCTTTATGTACGCGATACGAAATTGCACGGTCGTTATATAATGAAGCAAATACGTATTTTACTCGGTCGAGCACTTCTGAAATACCGATAACATTTAAATATGACTCTTGTTGACCAGCAAAAGATGCATCCGGAAGATCTTCAGCCGTTGCTGATGAGCGCACTGCAAAAGATGACTCTTTTGGAAAATTTTTCTGTAGTGCATCGAACTGTTTGCAAATTTCTTCTTCAAGTCTCAACTGTATAGGTGATTCAATAATCCACTTTCTTATATTTTTACCTGCTTCAGCAAGCGCTTTTATATCATTAATATCAAGTGATCTAAGATGTTTCTCGATACAATTAGTCAGATTATTTTCCTTAAGAAAATCACGAAAAGCGAGAGCAGTCGTTGCAAAACCACTAGGAACGCGTACACCTACCTTATCAAGCTGACTGATCATCTCACCGAGTGAAGCATTCTTACCACCAACGATTTCTATGTCACTCATCCGTAACTGTTCGAATGGAATTACGTATGCCTGGACTTTTTCAAAGTCCACTTTTTTAGGCATATAAGCCTCCTAAGTATTAAAAAGAAACGCGCAATTGCGCAAGTTGGCTGAGCATAGATTCTTGAAAATGCAAATGGTTTTATGCAAATCCATCATATAAACTTTAGAATAACAATGAACTTACTTAGAAAATTAGTATAATTTATAGGCCTTATCAGATTTTTCTATATCGCTTTGAAAATTTTTTATAAAACAATAAAGGATTCTGCTATTTCTATAGCGCTGACTATCATGCGTTATATTATCTAATGTTTTCTAAAATGATACCTACAATTTTTGTTGTTTCAGATGGTACAGGAATTACCGCTGAGACATTTGCGCATTCAATCCTTTCTCAGTTTGAGAAAAAGTTCTGTCTTATACGCATACCATTTATAGACTCAAACGATAAAGCATATGCGAGCGTCAAGAAAATAAATGATATCACTAAGAAAAATGGCCGACGTTCAGTCGTATTTACAACGCTTGTTGATCGAGAGTCAAATGAGATCATTAAAAGATCAAATTCATTTGTGCTCGATATGTTTCAACGATTCATAGAACCACTAGAAAAGGAGCTTCAACTGAAATCAACCCATACTATGGGCCGTGGACACAAGATAGTGAATACTAAAGAGTATAAGACTCGTATTGAGGCGATTAATTTTTCTCTCACACACGACGACGGGCAGTCAAACGTTCAGTTAAACGAAGCCGATATTATTCTAATCGGTGTTTCACGAAGTGGAAAAACGCCAACAAGTCTATATCTAGCTATGCAGTACGGGGTGAAAGCTGCAAACTATCCCCTGATTCCAGAAGACTTTGAGCGAGAAAAATTACCAAGCGCTCTTATACCTTATCTAGATAAGCTTTTCGGTCTATCGATCGATCCATATCGTTTATCAGAGATCAGAAATGGAAGGCGTCCTGGAAGCAAATACGCTGCGCTCGAAAATTGTCGTTACGAGATTAATGAAGCAGAGATGCTGATGAAGAAAGAAAAAATTCAATGGATATCATCAACATATAAATCAATCGAGGAGATATCGACTACTATCTTACAAGAGATCGGTCTTATAGAACATCGTTCTTATTGACCATTTCCGATTAAACTTCTAATTTTGATCCATTATTACTCTTTATACAAAGAAACCTATTCTAGAAAGCTTGTCTAAGATAAATGAAAAATTATGAAACGCAGATTTCTAGAGAATTTACAAAAATACTATTTTTTTAAAGCTTAAATGACGTTACTCAAAAAAATAATTTTACTTAAAAAGTAACCTAATAGCACAGTGAGATAATAGTAACTCTTTAGTTTAATTTTTCTATTAGAGATATATATCTAATATTAATTTTATTGATTCTGAATTATTTTTACTTATATAGTAAATATAAGTTACGTTATCGATTCTGCTTCTCACATTTTCATTGTATTTTTCAAACATGAACATTACAGTATTTTCAATCTTTTAAACTGTATTAAACCGAAACATAAGGTTGTGTATATTTTAGTGAAAATCTTAGATCATCTAAAAATGATTTGTATCTTTATTTGATCTAACAGCAGAGGAAGAGCTGTCATCGAAATTTACATGACGAGGTGTACAGCTTTCTCATGTTACTAAATCAGTAATATCGATAAAAAATCCTAGCCTCTCCATTATTTGATTTTTAAGTACCTATTACCAGTCAGAAAAACGATTACAGATTACTTTTTTAATAGATACAAGTGGACTCCGAGCACTATATATGTGATCCACAACAGATTTCTAAATCTCTCTTAGTCTTACTACAACGATATGCTAAGATTAATGGGCATAAAAAATAAATTGCTGTGTAATACAATATTTTTTATTTAGCGTTCGGTTTCTGGGTTAAAATATGCTATGCATCGATACTAACAAAAGTACCTGTTGGTTTAACTAGAAAATACTTCTTTAGCTCATGACAAATTCATAGAATGGTTGGAATATGAGGAATAGCTTTAGTATAATTATGTATAGTTAAAATATCTATAGGCCGATTAGAATCGAAGCTATTCGCAATCATATATACAGGATCCACCAATACTATATACTATCTAGTAGTACTTTTGGATAGATAAAGACTTTGCAAAACCTTTCTTAGTAGAAGCGCTTCAAGCAGATCTTTCCTGATTGCTTTCCGATTATTATCGAGGATTTAATATAATTAAACTGAAATAAAATTTTCAGAGAATGATACCTCGCTGAGATGAATAAATGAAATCGATAAGTCCGTCCCAATAATTAATATATCTCTGTTTCCACCTAAGTCATCAAGCGCATATAACTGTAATTTCGCTTTATCAAGTAATAGTCTACTCTTATACAAGATTTACGTAGAAATAAAATCACACTTTTATAAAAACTTCGATGATGTAGCCCTTCAACATTTATTCTGCATAGTTTTGCTTTATTACTAGAAGCGATTATATAGGATAGAACATCACCCCCTATGAACAAGCGGATGATATTCCGCAAAGCATAACGTGCTTTATAAGCCTCACGAGTTGGTAAACGCCTGATATTCCACTACCAACAATTAACCAATCACCAATCTCAACATTACCGGCCGTCTGTGCATTACTTTATAGAATAATATGACTGCTAATTCGGCAATCATGACTAATATATACATACGCTATATTTTATCACCGAGAGGTGATATACCAATCATCCTGATTGGAGGTCCAAAATATATTGCTGCAAATTCTCTGATGGTTGTTGCGATGGCCAACCTCGAGTCGATTCTTGTCTGTACTTTATATTTTGTGGACGGACTGCCAATAGATACATAATGAACGGATCCAATTATATTCACTAAGTATTGTATAACTTTCAATAATGCTATGCGAGCTGATACTTGTATGAGCATCTCTTATTACATTTAAATCAATAATAGTGTATGAACCCTTATTTTAACCAATGTATCGATCTGATCCTTTGATTTAACAACCGCTGTTGTATGAATCTTATCTATAAAAGATTTAACGATTTCCTATTAATTTAAATGACTGGATTATATTAAAGTAAATAGACATCAAATCGATAATGAATAAACTTATTTTATCACACACATTAGCTCAGCTTCTGCTGCAACCTTTCCTTCTATTTTCGCATTTGCCTTGAACTTCCAGATTCCATAGATATTACGCACGAATATAACACTAAGTATCAGCTGGTCACCAGGCTCGACAATACGCTTAAAACGTGCGCAATCGATACCGATGAAGTAATATAAGGCATTTTTTAGATTCTTATGATGCTCTTCAGTAAACATTAACAGCGCGGCTGCCTGAGCAAATGCTTCGATAATCAGTACACCTGGCATGACAGGGTGATTCGGAAAGTGTCCAGTAAAAAATGGTTCATTAATTGAAACGTTTTTTAATGCTTTAATACTTTTATATGGTTCAAGCTGGAGTACTCGATCAATGAGAAGCATCGGATAACGATGTGGTAGAAGTTCGAGAATCCTGTGGATATCGAGATTAACTTTTTCAGTGCTCATGGTATGTTAGTAAATTACGTCATCCAAGTATTGCACATATTAAAGAAACCAAACTAGGCTATGTATTTTTTTATCTCTTCTCTTAATAATAAATACTGATCTTTAGAGCATTTAGTTCATATAGGTAACTTTGTAAAAGCTTTTAATCAGTCATCGTACCATGTGGTAGTTTTCACAAAAATCCTAACGTCTGATCCAATTAACATATCACTAACCTAGTTTATCTTAAGCCAAGTTCTAATATAGGGTATTAACGTTTTTAACAAAATATGGCGGAAACCGAAACTATTAGAGCCGCGGGATGACTGCTCTAGAATATACTAGCCGCGCTCTAAGCTTTTCAGGTCCAAAAGCATATCTGATTGTGTCTATAATGTCTAGAAACAAAACAATTGAAGAAATATCTGCACGACACGCGATAATATACCTTATAAATTTGAAATAACGATAAATCGTCGACCGAAGCAGTAACTGCATCAAGCTTTTCTATGTCTTTTGAAAAAACTGGTATTCCGCTGGCGCAGGCTGTAATAATTTCTACTAATTAATTTAAAATGGGGGGCTCTCCTGATTAAGAAATTGTAAGACTATCCAATACTTCTTTTACTAGATCATCAACAATAACCCTAAAAGACCGTTTTGCAAACTTATCGAGGGTCAATTTCATGGTTATACTAAAACTTTTAGCTTTCCTCGTTCAACGAAAGTGCTTTAAGCACTTTATCAGTAATATCGATACGTGGATCAGCGTAAACAGCTTCTTGTACTACTAGATCGTAGTTTTGCTGCTCAGCAATCTGCTTTATTACCTTATTGATCTTATCAACTATCCTAATAAGTTCTTCATTACGACGCTGATTTAAATCCTCATAGAATTTTTTCTGCTTGATTTGAAAATCGGATTTAAGCTGTTCAATATAACGGCTCTGCTTCTTTTTACCTATATTTTTCTCCGGAAATGACTTACTGTTTTTCTCGAGAGAGCTTGACATTGATTCTAATTTCTGTGATATATCCTGCAAATTCTTAGCACGTTTTGCAAACTCTTCCTTAATCTTCTTTTCCGCGATTTGCATAAATGTAGATTCTTGAAGGATACGTGCTGAATTAACGGCTGCGATCCGTATCGAATCCTGTACATGCGCGAATGGCATTGTACTGATCGTTAATCCAACAAATAATATAAAATATCTTGAAAATATACTGGTTACCAAAATTTGTTCTCACTAATATTTAGTATTTGTTTTATAAGGAGGTTCCTAATTGGAACTGTAATTTTTGATAACGATCGCCAATATGCTTCTGTATCGGAAAGCCAAGGCTTATCTTCAAGGGACCGATTGGTGAAACCCAAAAAAGACCGATACCATAGCTGTAACGCATCTTGTTCGCACTTCTATTTATACTTCCTGAATAGCTACCCCATACGTTGCCTCCATCTAGGAACGTAAACACACGTATCTTCTGTGCATCAATCATATCATTACCCATATTCAGCAATGGGAATGTTAATTCTATATTACCAACAAATATTTTAGAACCGCCTATAAAATATTTTGTCATTTTATCACGTGATCCTAGAGAATCTTTTTCATAGCCACGAACAGAGCCAGAACCACCTGCGTAGTAGCTTTTAAAAATTGGATAAGAGCTTCCTTCGATACCTTTCATATAGCCACCTTGAAGATTTAAGGAAAGAATAAAATCATTCGGTAATGTATGGTAGTATCTAGCTCTCATGTCAAATTTATAGTACGACAATAGTTTATATATCGGTATGCTGTATTCAGCACTCGCCTGTATAAAATAACCCTTACTCGGAAGTATATTGCTGTCTCGACTATCTCTTAACCATTCTATCGTTAGAGGCATTATAGTTGATACACGACCTGAGTTATTTATGTATATCTTATACACATCTGGTATTATGCTATCTGTATCTATACGGTTCTGCTCAATCCCTGCACTGAGATAAAAGATATCATCTTCTGAGAATGGAATACCAAATTTTACCTTACCACCTATATTGATAATTTCAAAATTTGAGTTAGCATCGTTAGATGAATAAAAAGATGGAATCCTGTATTTTCGATAATAGATATCAGTAACCCTATTTATTCCCTCCATTGTAAAATATGGATCAATCTGCGTAATTGTTAACGTACGATTTTTTTTTGCAGTATTTATACTTGATAATAAGCCTATACCAGAGCCAAATATGTTATCGTGAGATAAGTTAGCAGATAATGATATTTTATCAGTTTTCGAAAAACCAGCCCCAAATGTAATTGCACCAGTATTTTTTTCATTAACTGTTATATTTACATCAACCTGATCCTTAATACCTTTGACTGGTGTTGTTGATATTTCGACTTTCGTAAAATATCCAAGACGATTTAGGCGGTTATTGGATAATTCGATACTTTTCGAATTAAACCAAGAACCTTCAAGCTGATGAACCTCTCGTCGGATGACTTCGTCCCGTGTATTTTTATTACCGATGATGTTCACACGTCGCACATACATTCTATATCCAGGATCAACGATGAGTGTTAACGAGACTTCATGATTTTCCTGATCGATTTCTGGTTGTGCTTTAATCGTTACTAGCGCATAGCCGTATTGACTGAGTTTATCACTAATCAGCTTTTCTGTCTGCTGTAGCTTTTCTGCCGAGAAACAATCTTTAGCTTTAATTTTTACAAGCTTCTGTAGCTCTTTATCATGATTTAAAAGATTACCATTAAGTTTGATATTTGATATAGTATAAGGTTTACCTTCATGTAAGGTGATTGTTAAGAATACATCCTTCTTATCATTCGAAATAGATACTCTCGTTGACTTGATATTAAATTCTAGATAACCCCGATTTAGGTAGTAAGAACGTATTTTTTCAAGATCTCTAATTAACTTTTCTTTTATATAGATATTATCTTTTGTATACCACGAGAATAAATTTAACGTAGATAGCTGCATTTCTTTAGCTAATATTTTAGTACTGAATTTCTTATTACCAATAAAATTTATCTGGCATATTTTAGCTCTTGGACCTTCAACTATAGAAAATAGAACATGTACACGGTCTGTATCGATCGGTGTGATAATTGCTTCAACTTCAGTTCCATAGAAGCCCAAAGAAAGATATTTTAGTTTTATTTCTTGCTTAGCTTTATAAAAAAGTTCTTTGTCATAATAACGACCTACTTTGATTCCAATCGTATGTAATATACTCGTTAAACTATTGTTATCAAGTTCTTTTATACCTGCTAATTCGATAGCTGCTATTATGCAGCGCTCCTTAACCTGCACGATTACGTCATTACCCTGCGTAAAAATTTGGATATTTTTGAAAAAACCGGTCTTGTATAATGCATGAATCGCTTCAGATGCCTTATCGTCATTATATATATCGCCTTGTTTAATAGTTAAATATGAATATATTGAACTAGGTTCAATATTCTTCAAACCATTTATTCTGATATTTTGAACGATAAATGACTCTACTGCATTAGCCTGAAGTTCATATATTGCGAGCACTGCTGCTACAGTTAGCTTAATAATTAGAATTAGAAAGTGTTTGAACAAAATACTATCTCTGATATTTAATAGGATTTAATATCTATATCGGAAATTTTATCTAAATAACGTTCTTCTCTGAAGAATTTGAAGCAGAGCTATTTAAATTCTGCTTTTCTAGCTAGTTCTTCCTTATCTGAGAGAGCCTGACTTACTTTTCTTTAGAAGAATTCTCCTTATATAATTTATATAAGTGTAACAGATGATTATCATCTATAACAAAGGTTGTACACTAATCATAGGTGTTTCGCGATCCATTCAGAAGCGAGATGACGAGCCCTAGAATCTGCTTCAAGCACATCATCTAGACCGCTTGGAACGCGATTTTGTACGGTACTAAGCACCGCGTCAACAGTTTCAGCAATTGCAGTAAACGTAATACGTCGATCGAGAAATGCTTGGACTGCGATTTCATTCGTTGCATTCAATACAGTGCTCGCAATCCCGCCAGAAGTAATTGCGTTGAGTGCAAGAACAAGACAAGGGAAGCGCGTATAGTCCGGCTCTTCAAACGAAAGCTTAGCGATTTCAGAAAGAACAAGCGGCCGGACACCTGAGTCAACACGCTCCGGAAACGCTAGAGCATGTGCGATTGGCGTGCGCATATCTGGATTTCCAAGTTGCGCTAGAACTGAGCCATCTTTATAAGAAACGAGAGAATGTACTATACTCTGAGGATGAATTAGTACGCCAATCTGGTTTACTGGTAGTCCAAAAATCCAGTGCGCCTCGATTATTTCGAGGCCTTTATTCATCATCGTTGCAGAATCAATAGAAATCTTTCGGCCCATCACCCAGTTCGGATGACGACAAGCATCATCCGGGGTTACGCTACCAAGCGTTGATATCTGGCGCGTACGGAAAGGTCCACCAGATCCAGTTAGTGTAATTTTCGAAATTCCATTGTATTCGCTAACCTCACGCGGTATACATTGAAAAACTGCGTTATGTTCACTATCGACTGGTAGAAGAATCGCGCCATTCTTGCGTACTGTATCCATAAAAATGGAACCACACATTACAAGAGACTCCTTATTCGCAAGTAGAATTTTCTTGCCCGCACGTGCAGCTGCTAAAGTTGGAATAAGGCCTGCTGCACCGACGATCGCAGCGACAACTATATCGCAATTCTGGCTTTCTGAAACATCAACGAGTGCCTGGGGTCCATATGCTACCTGTGTTACGCACCCAGCTATGCGTAAGTTTTCTTCAAGTTTTGCTGCTGTTTGCGCATCACAAACTACTGAAACCTCTGGATTAAAGCGTATACACTGTTTAACAAGTTTATCAACATTTCTATGTGCAGTTAGTGCATAAACTAAGAAACGTTCAGGATGCCGAGAAACTACATCGAGTGTACTAACTCCGATCGAGCCTGTCGAACCTAGTAATGTTAGGCGTTTCTGCATAATATTTATTAAGTTTTATTTATAACTTATAAAAGGAGCATGACTAGCGGTAGAACAGGAAGCAGGCTATCAATACGATCAAGTATGCCACCATGTCCAGGAAGTATTCCGCTTGAATCTTTAAAGCCTACCTGTCGCTTTAACATTGACTCGAATAAATCACCGACGATACTAAATGTTGTGAGTAACATTAAAGCTACCCATGCACCTAAAATCTGATAACGTGAGACAAGAACCGAAAATAAATTCGGCTCAAAAAGATGTGTAGTCATTGCAGCACCTGAGAATATTGTTACAGCAATAAAACTACCAATAGCGCCTTCCAATGTCTTTCCTGGACTGATTGATAGTAAAAGCTTATGTTTTCCAAAAAATTTTCCGAAGAAATAGGCGCTGATGTCGACTATCCAAACAACTAACAATAGTGACAATATAAATTTGCTGCCAAATAATCGAGCTATAACGATAGCATGCCAAAATGCTATTAATAGTATAGCCCCAGCTGCAAGTAGAAACAGTCTCCAAGCGCAACGAGTGAGTGCGGGCCTATACCAAAGAGCTAACGGACTAATTACCATCCAGAATATACCAGCCGCCACAAAAAGAGGATGCGATGTATTAGATTCAATACCAAGTCGCATAGTTAAATTAAGTATAATTACTACTATGACCGTATACATGATAGAACCTATTAGGTTTCTAAAACCTAGGAGTCGCACCCATTCAAACGTTGAAAATATAACTACTAGAGTGATTAGCGCATTAAATACCGAAAATGGCCCAAATAATATTATCGGAAGAAGGACAGAGAGTAAAACAAGTGCCGTGATTACACGAGTCTTAAGCATAAAATATGGTATCCTATGATTAGGCTTTAAAGCTTAGAAAATTCAAAGCTGTGAGCTCGTTCGACCAAAACGCCTCTCACGGCTGGTAAACGATTCTAACGCGTTAGAAAGTGCATCGCTCCGGAAATCTGGCCAGTAAATCGGCGTGAAATAAAATTCAGTATACGCAAACTGCCACAGCAGAAAATTGCTAATACGTTTCTCACCGCCAGTTCTAATAAATAGATCTGGTTCTGGTGCATACGCCATCGCAAGATTCAATGCGAATGTTTCTTCAGTAACAGAGACTTCGCGACCTTCTCTTACGGACTGTGCAACAAGTTTTTTTGTTGCCTGAAGTATATCCCAGCGTCCACCGTAGTTCGCAGCTATTGTAAGAGTAAGACGTGTATTATAAGCAGTTTTCGCTTCCGCGTGTTGGATTAGTGACTGGATCTTTGACTCAAATCGGCTAAGATCCCCTACCACACGAAGTCGAATACCATTTTCATGAAGTTTACTGACTTCGTGCTCAAGCATTGAAACAAACAGGTGTATTAAGAATAATATCTCATCTTTAGGTCGGCGCCAATTTTCAGAACTAAACGCAAATAGTGTTAGATATTCTACGCCAGCCCGTGCACAGCCCTCTATTGTTTCTTCCACTGCATCAACCCCTCGCGTATGCCCAGCTGTACGAAGCAGCTGGCGATCAGCTGCCCATCGACCATTTCCATCCATAATGATAGCAATGTGACGTGGCACTAAAGCCAAGTTAGGCACACAAACAGTAGAACTACTATAGGTCATGATTGCCGATCAGATTAGTGCATAAAATGAAAATATATCACTATATTAGATTGTCATAATCTCTAATTCCTTTAATTGTACGAGTTTATCTATTTCGGTAACGAATTTATCCGTCAACTTTTGTATATCGTTACTTGCACGCCGCTCATCATCTTTAGAGACTTCCTTATTTCTTATAAGTTTCTTTAATGATTCATTTGCGTCACGTCGAAGATTACGGATTGTAACTTTTGCTGCCTCACCTTCACATTTTACAATCTTTGCTATCTCACGACGTCGTTCTTCGGTAAGCGCCGGCATTGGAACACGAATTAGATCACCACAAGTACTTGGATTTAGACCAAGATCGGCCTCTCGGATTGCTTTTTCAACTTTCGAAACTATATTTTTTTCCCAAAGCTGCACGCCGATTGTATGTATATCAACTAAGATCAAGTTTGCGACCTTTGAAATTGGTACCATAGAGCCTAAATAATCTATTTGTACATAATCTAGTAGACCAATATGTGCACGCCCAGTACGGATTTTTGCTAGATCATTTTTAAGCGCTTTGATTGATTGTTGCATATTCTGCTCTACGTTCTTCTTTATTTCAGCGATGCTCATTTTAATCTCCGAACTTTTTAACCTCCTATATATAGATAGGCTGTATCAGTTATAATTAGCACAATTTGAAGTAATCAAAAGGTTATCTGGAATTAGAGTTGCGTCCAACTTTATCACCTTCATTAGAGATTTTATAGAGGATCTATACGTGGATAAGCGTCCCTTCCTCTTCACCATGTACAATGCGCTTTAACGACCCCGGTTTATTGATTGAGAACACACGAATAGGTAGCTTTTGATCTCGACAAAGCGCAAATGCTGTCGCATCCATCACCTGTAAATTTTGTCTAATTACCTCATCAAAACTAATCTTTGTATAACGCTTTGCTGTCGGATCCTTTTCTGGATCAGACGAGTATACCCCATTTACTTTTGTTGCCTTTAGCACGACTTCCGCGCCAATTTCTGAGCCACGTAGCGCTGCAGCTGTATCAGTCGTGAAGAATGGATTGCCAGTACCTGCAGCAAAAATAAGAACGCGTCCCTCTTCAAGCTGACGGATAGCTCTTAGACGAATGTAAGGTTCGACTACTTGATCCATTCTTAGTGCGGACTGTACGCGTGCTTCTATTCCCGATTGACGCATCGCATCCTGTAGAGCTAGAGCATTCATCATCGTCGCTAGCATCCCCATATAATCGGCTGTTGCTCGGTCCATCCCTGCAGCTCCTCCGACAACTCCACGGAAAATATTACCACCGCCTATCACGACCGCGAACTGTATACCGATGCATACAACTTCCGCGATGTCGGATACAATCCTCTCAATCATAGCACGATTGATGCCAAAGTTATCATTGCCCATTAATGCCTCACCAGAGAGTTTGAGAAGGATGCGCTTGTAGTCGGACATTAAATGAGCTTCCTTTGGGGGAGAGGATAACTAGAGGAAGGGAGAGGTAAGGAAAGGATAATGGAAGTAAGCGATCATAAGATGTAGAGAGGGAGCTATATATACGAAATAGAATTCGTTCAAATACTTCTCTTTAAGGACTGGGAAACTGTGAACTTATCCTAACTTCGAATGTCTCTAACTGCTTATTGCTACTATTTTACTGCACAAATTTTTCCAGCTACTTCATCAGAGGAATCTTCATAACGTTTCTCAATCTCTTCACCAACAACAAACATAACAAACCGATAAACTGTCGTGTTCGTAGCCTTTAGCATTTGCTCGATCGTCTGCTTGTCGTTCTTTATAAATGTCTGAGTTAGCAACGATATTTCTTTTATATACTTCTGTATACTACCGTTAATCATCATTTTACTAATCTCAGGCGATTTTCTAGATTTAGCTGCTTTCTGTTCGGCGAATAGGCGCTCCTTCTGGATTAGCTCAGTTGGTACATCATTCGGTGATAAAAAAACCGGTTTCATCGCAGCGATATGCATCGCTATATCCTTACCGACCTGATCATCCCCACCTTTATACTCGACAATTACACCTATACGGTTGCCATGCAGATATGTAACTAGCTTATTCTCAGTTTCTAATCGGACAAAACGACGTATTAAGATGTTTTCACCGATCTTTCCTGACATAATAAGACGTACTTCATCGATAGTCTTATCGTTAATCGACAGCATAGATAATGCAGAAACATCATTAGGATTCTTAGTTGAAATAAGCTCAGCAATAGTTTTTGAGAATGTTATGAAACTATCATTCTTCGCAACGAAGTCAGTTTCACAGTTCAATTCGACAAGTGAACCTATAGACCTTGTAGTTCCTATATTTCTTCCGATGAATGATGCTATAAGTCCTTCTCCTGTAACGCGAGATGATGTATTAATAGCCCTATTTCCAAGACTTACATAGAGTAATTCCTTCGCCTTATCCATATCACCATTAGCCTGAATTAATGCCTTTTTACACTGCATAATCGGTGCATCAGTTTTTGCACGCAGTTCTGCTACTATTTTTGCAGAAATTCTTACCATTATTCGCTCCTTACATCAGTATTTAGTAAAAATGCCTGCTATTCGGATAGGATAGAAGAGAATCAAGAATCAATTATGATTATGTAAATGAAACTAGAAAAGTATATATAATATTTAGATTTTTTCTATATTCATACGCTATGCTATCCGCCTCCATGTGAAAGAAATATACGTATTTATTATATATTTTTCTCGACTTTATTTTTGTCAAAAACCTTAACTTCTTGAATCATTTCACTAATTGTATTTGCACGGCCTTCGAGTATCGCATCAGCTATACCTTTTGCATACAATGCAACTGCCCTACTCGAATCGTCATTACCTGGAATTACGTAATTAACCATTTCAGGTGAGTGATTCGTATCAACTACAGCAATAACTGGCACACCCAGTTTATTAGCTTCAGTAAGTGCTATCTTATGATAGCCAACATCAACAATAAAAAGCGCATCTGGAATATCAACCATGTTTTTTACACCGCCAATTGACCTCTGTAACTTTACAATTTTACGCTCAAAAAGCAATGCTTCTTTCTTGCTCATCCTTTCAAGCTCACCTGACTCGACGGCTATTTCCATATCTTTTAATCGTTTGATCGATATTTTTAGTGTCTTAAAGTTTGTTATCATTCCACCAAGCCAGCGCGCGCTCACAAACGGCATACCTGCACGCTGCGCTTCCTGAGCAATCATCTCTCGAGATTGGCGCTTTGTACAAACAAACAGGATAGTTCCGCGATTAGCGGCGTGCTGACGCGCATATTTCTGTGCATCTGCAAACATCGGCAAAGTTTTCTCAAGATTAATGATATGAATCTTATTTCGGCAACCGAAAATAAATGGCGCCATCTTAGGATTCCAGAAGCGTGTCTGGTGACCGAAATGAACACCGGCTTCTAGCATCTGGCGTATCGTGACTACCATGTTAATTTTTCTCCACGAGGGTTTACGATCTTAGATCGAACATGATATCACCTCTAATACCATGATCGATAAATCCTCTGACGAGCCGAATTTCCCGGTCGTCTTATTTTTTTAATGAGCTCAAAAGTTTTACGAAGCCTAGAATACCCTTTCATAGCCTAGAACACTCTCTAGATGTGACCTCTTTCAATTTATAATTCACGCTGAATATATTTTTTGTGCTCCGTATTACAAGTATCTTATCTATATCAATATCAAATTAGATTTATTAATCTAAAAATTCCATAGACTCTTAGCATATTTTTTTAATTAGATTTATCCTAATGACTGTAACATGCCTAATTGTCTTTCTTCAAGTCGGACAGTACTCTTCTATTAGAAGAAAGGCTTGATTAATATTTAATCTGATTACTAAGAGATACAGCCATTCCACTGGAAGCCCTAAAATTTTTGTGTTAGATAAATGATAAGATATTACTTACCCATATCTAAACTAGATTAGTGAGTAATGAAATAATTCTATAAATATAAATATATCTCTTTCCCTTTTTTTGAATCTTCATGAAGATGGCTATTACGATTAAAAACAAAAATGATATAGAGAAAATGCGAATAGCCTGCCGCCTCGCGAGTGAAGTACTTGACTATATTACACCGTTTGTCATCGCTGGAATTACAACAGGAGAACTTGATCGTCTTTGTCACAAATATATGACGACCGTACAAGGTACAATACCTGCTCCTCTAAACTATCAACCACCAGGCTATCCGCCTTATCCTAAAGCAATCTGTACGTCTATAAACGATGTGATTTGCCACGGTATTCCGGATAATAATACGCTTAAGGACGGTGACTTAGTTAATATTGATGTTACTATAATAAAAAATGGCTATTTTGGCGATACGAGTCGTATGTTTATTATTGGTGAAGGGTCTGTCTTATCAAGACACCTTGTACAGACTACATATGAATGCATGTGGCTCGGAATAGAACAAGTTAAACCTGGTGCACATCTTGGAGATATCGGCTACTCGATTCAGAGGTACGCAGAAATGCAGGGCTACAGTGTTGTTCGCGAATACTGCGGGCATGGGATCGGAACTATGTTTCATGAAGAACCACAGGTTGTCCATTATGGACAACCGAAAACTGGTGTTAAACTGCAGACCGGCATGATTTTTACAATTGAACCGATGATTAACGCTGGAAAACGAAATATCCTAGTGATGCCAGATCAATGGACCGTAAAAACTCGTGACTGCAGCTTGTCAGCACAGTGGGAACACACGGTTCTCGTTACCGAGAGCGGCTATAATGTTCTAACTTTGTCTGCCGGCTCGCCTCTACGACCGATCTTTAAATAATCTTTTAGATTATTCATAAATATTTTTCATAAATTATTTGATTAACCTCTTTGATCAAAAGTAAACAAGCCTTTATTTCATTTTCACTCAAATATTTTATTATCTTATATATAACTTACAGGCAGTATAGGTTTATTTTCTAGCCAAGTTACCTTTCCTATAGAGCGTAATTTCTCAATCATTTCATGATTATGTTCTTCCATAAAGAAATCCTGAATTGATTGAGCGACGATCGGCCCGATATCATTTACTTTAAGTAGCTCATTAGCCGATGCACTCATAATCAGATCCAGAGATCCAAAATGCTTTACAAGATGTTTTGCAGTTGACTCGCCAACGTAACGAATTCCCAATGCATAAATAAAGCGTTCAAGCGTCGTCTTCTTCGATTTTTCAAGAGAATTAAGAAGGTTGTTCGCTAGTTTCTTCCCAAAACGATCAAGTGTCATGAGTTTCTCAAAGCTAATATTGAATAGGTCGTCAGGTGTTCGTACAAGATCACGATCAACAAGCTTACTGATAACTTTCTCACCGAGGCCATTAATATCAAGTGCACGACGCTGAGCAAAATGCCATAGTGCCTGTTTTCTCTGCGCAGAACAAAATAGTCCACCAGTACAATATGCTATTCCTTCATTTGCAAAACGTGAGATCCGTGAATTACATACTGGACAGCGCTTTAATGGTTTAAACCTCGGTCCGCGCAATGCCTCTATTTCACGCTTTCTTAGATGTGGTATATGAGAGCCAGCCCGTAATGTTAGTGGTTTTCTCCGATGCACTAATTTTGATTTATATCCACGTATATTTAATTCGCTAGGATTTTTAGCCGAAAGATAGTGAAAAATAGGTTGTTTCCGCTTTTTTCTTAATCGCTTACATTGAAGGTGGCGTTTAGATCGAGCAATATTAGAAGGTTTCTGAGCTAACGCTAATCTAGATATATTAGCTGTTTCAACACGGCAGACCACCTCTGGAATTACATCTCCTGCTCGCCGTACGATTACAGTATCACCGATTCGGATATCCTTTCGTAGAATTTCATTTTCGTTATGTAGCGTTGCGCTCATAACCATTGAGCCTCCAATAAGGACTGGTGATAGACGGGCAACCGGCGTAATTGCACCAGTTCGGCCAACCTTTATATCAATCTCGATAAGAGTTGTTAGTACTTCTTGCGCAGGAAATTTATGTGCAAGCATAAAACTAGGCGCACGCGATAAAAAACCAAGTTTTTCTTGTTCATTGCGCCGGTTTACCTTATATACGACACCATCGATCTCGTATGGTAGAGACTTTCGCAAATTAACAATTCTATAAAAAAAACTAAATAATCCATCTACACCATAAACAATGAGTCGCTCGCAATTTACAGGTAATCCAAGCTTATCATACCAATCAAGAAGCTCACTGTGCGTATCTGGAATCGGTGCACCTTTAAGCATACCGATATCATAAGCGAAGAACGAGAGTAAACGCTGTGCGGTAATCTTCGAATCGAGTTGTCGTAAACTACCAGCGGCAGCGTTCCGAGGGTTAGAAAATACACGCTGTCCTTTAGAGATCTGATGTTCATTAAGTTTAACGAAATCTCGCTTGAACATCAGTACCTCGCCGCGAACATCAAGCAAGTCTGGTAAATTGTCTCCCTTTAGCTGCAAGGGAATCGAATGGATTGTTCTAACATTCGCAGTTACATTCTCACCAGTCGTGCCGTCACCACGCGTTGATGCTTGTACCAATATACCACGTTCATAACGTAGGGAAATAGCAAGACCGTCGAATTTCAGCTCACATGCATATTCAACAGGCACAACACCTTCTTGTGTGACACACTTGTTAAGTTTATCAACTATACGCCTGTTAAACGCAAAAATATCCTTTTCTTCAAAACCATTTTTTATAGACAACATTGGTACATCATGAACAATAGGAGAAAAACCCTCAGCAACTGTACCACCGATACGCTGAGTAGGTGAATCTAATGTTACTAGTTCAGGATATGCAACTTCGAGTTTTTTTAGCTCTTCGAGCAAACAGTCGTATTCTGAATCAGGAAGATCAGGCGAGTCGAGCACGTAATATTCATAGTTTGCTCGATGAATAACATCGCGCAGATACGAAGCTCTTTTCCGTCTTAGAATCTCATTTGGAGGTTCATATGACTGATAGTACATACTAACTAACAGTAAGTTTTTATAGAAATGATTAAATATCTAAATTATCTCATATCTGAATACTTCAGTATGCAGATTTTAATAAAATAGTTATTTTTGTAAGATAACAAAAAAAATAAACCGGAAGAAGAATTCTATTATATTCGATCCTCATCTCCATGAGATAAATTTCTATATCAATGAGGCTCCTGTATATAGACGATTTCTTTACATATGTTTATATCTATTTTTTAAATAAAAGAGGCATCCGAACTAGAACTAAAATCTATTTTAATGAGGATAGAGGTTTTCATCATATTCCTGAATTATCGATCTTATATTTTAGATTTTTTATTCGATTCTTGAGATAATGTTATGCATCGAATCTTTCCTCTGTACCATATATTTCGAATATATAACACTACAGATAATAACAGATCCAGAGATAATTAAACCAAGAGTTAACTTATCCATATTCATTCTCTATCAAAAAATGTTACGAGTCTACCCGAGGTCTTAATAACCACTTATCACATCAGATTTAGCTTATCTAGCTTTAATTTTTTAATATTTGAGAATATATTTTATAGTCTGTAAAGAAACTTGTTATATAAGGTTTTTTAAGCTATAAGTTGCATAACTTTATTAGTTCATATGATCCATATAGATCAGCGTTTTTCTACTCTTATAAAGAGTGCTACTTTATGGAAAGTCCACTATAAATTTTAATTTCTGAAAAAGACCTTATATGAGTGGTACCATATTCAAAAAATGAAAATTCACCTACTAAATTTTAGATAGTCTGAATACGGAAAGAAACTATAATCTTTTTTCAGTAGAGATTTCCTTTAAAGCGTAATATACTAAATAGACTTGTGATTCTGTGCCATTTGTTTGCTATTTCTTTTTTATCAAACTTTGCTCTTCGGTTACTTTCAAGCGGTGAATCCTCGACTTCAACTTCTTCAGCCCTATCCTTTTGAAAAGCTTCGTGTCTTGTTCAAGGATATTACACCATCTCCAGATTTTTATCAGATTAGCTTTGGTATCGGAGAACCGAAGCACATGACTCCTTTAATAATCAGAAACGCAGTAGTTGAAGCTCTTGAGAGACTATCTACATATCCATCGACTTCCGGAATTGACATACTATGTGAATCTATTGCTCATTGGCTTGAGCGTCGCTATGGACTGTCGAACATAGATCCTACTATCCATATACTTCCTGTATCTGGTTCACGTGAAGCACTATTCTCGCTTGCACAGACTGTGATCAACACGAAATGTCTGGAAAAAGAAAAAAATCCGATTGTACTCTGTCCGAACCCATTCTATCAAATTTATGAAGGTGCAGCTCTGCTAGCTGGAGCTGAAACATATTTTTTAGATAGCTATCCAGAACGTAATTACGCATGTAACTATGAAAATGTTCCTGAAGATATATGGGCGCGTACACAACTATTATATGTATGCTCACCTGGTAACCCGACTGGATCAGTTCTAACTCTTGAAGACTGGAAAAAATTATTTTCTCTATCTGATCAATACGATTTCGTGATCGCCTCTGATGAGTGCTATTCAGAGATTTATTTTGACGAAGCTCATCCACCGCTCGGAAGCCTCGAAGCCGCACATCGTCTTGACCGAAATTTTGAGCGGCTTATAATGCTATCAAGTCTATCAAAACGATCTAACGCTCCAGGCATGCGCTCTGGTTTTGTCGCTGGTGATGCAGCACTTCTAAATAAATTTCTTCTATACCGTACGTACGCTGGTACAGCGCTATCATCAGTCTGGCAAATTGCTAGTATTGCTGCTTGGAATGATGAGATACACGTGCGAAATAATCGCTCCCTATATGTAAAAAAATTCAGTGCAGTTATACCGATATTGACTAACGCAGTTGACGTGAAATGGCCAGATGCTGGATTCTATCTATGGGTTAATATAGCATGTACAGGCCTCACAGATACTGAGTTTGCTATTCGTTTATTCTCTGGATACAATGTAATTGTTCTGCCTGGTTCGTATCTCGCTCGTGAAAAACACAACGTGAATCCTGGCCAGGATTTCATTAGAATTGCGCTCGTTGCTCAAGATACTGAATGTATAGAAGGCGCGAATCGGATTGTTGATTTCTGTCGTGAACTCTCTGGATAACTCAAGATAATGGTAATTAACCAAATACTCGATCTCCATTCTATGGAAGGTATATGTTGAAACAACTTAAAAAGACTATTGATGCTGCTTGGGAAAGCCGCACAGAATTATCATCGAAAGTTGCGCCAATTAATATTCGAGAGGCGGTCGCTAACATAATCTCACAGCTCGACCGAGGAAAACTGCGTGTAGCTGAGAAAATTAATGGGCACTGGTTCGTACATCAGTGGCTGAAGAAAGCTGTATTATTATCTTTCCGACTTGATGATAATTTGCTGATGTCTGCTGGTGGCTACTCGAAATTCTACGATAAAGTGCCATCTAAATTTGTGAACTATACAGCTGATGATTTCTTGTTAGGTGGCTTCAGAGTTGTGCCTCCAGCGATTGCACGACGCGGATCATTTATCGCAAAGAACGTCGTACTGATGCCATCATATACGAACATCGGTGCATATATTGATGAAGGTACGATGGTCGATACATGGGCTACTGTTGGCTCGTGTGCGCAGATCGGCAAGAACACACACTTATCAGGTGGTGTAGGCATTGGTGGTGTTCTCGAACCGATACAGTCTAACCCAGTCATCATCGAAGATAACTGTTTCATCGGTGCACGTTCGGAAATCGTTGAGGGCATAATCGTTGAGGAAAATTCTGTGATTTCAATGGGTGTATATCTAGGTAAGAGCACGAAAATCTATAATCGTGAAACTGGAAATATCAGCTACGGACGTATCCCAGAAGGCTCTGTTGTTGTCTCTGGAAACCTACCATCAAAAGATGGATCTCATAGCCTATACTGCGCAGTAATTGTAAAGAAAGTTGATGCGAAAACTCGATCAAAGGTCAATATAAACGAATTGCTTCGTGAAAACTAATACATACTCAATACTAATTTAGAGTACAACGAACTATAGAAAAATATAGAAGATAAGTATAATTTATACTGTTTGATATTCTCTAAGAATAGAAGTTTATCCAAGATTTATTGGAGTATTCAAATACTCTTATATAGAAGTTATTACACTAATTGGCAAAATTTAGTTTTTACTACTTATTCTTGTTTACCTCTGTAATAAGAGACCATGTCCGAAACTCTAGCTCTTACTGAACAGCTAATTACACAGCGATCTTTAACACCAAATGATCAGAATTGCCAGAAGATTATTGCAGAGCGCCTAGCTGCGCTCAACTTCGAGTGTGAGACAATTATATCAAAAGATGTGACAAATTTATGGGCTGTTAAGCGTGGAACTAATGGTCTGGAAGGAAAACTCCTCGCCTTTGCTGGACACACCGATGTTGTACCAACTGGTCCAGTTGAACAATGGACATCACCGCCGTTCCTTCCAACACAACGAAATGGAAAGCTATATGGCCGTGGTGCAGCTGACATGAAAACATCGCTTGCAGCTTTTGTTGTTGCAACTGAAGAATTTATAAATGAATATCAGCATCATCGTGGTTCAATTGCCTTCTTAATCACAAGCGATGAAGAAGGTTTAGCTACTAATGGAACACTAAAGATCGTTAATACGCTAAAAAAACGCCGCGAGCGACTGGATTACTGTATCATTGGAGAGCCTACATCAATTACTAATCTCGGAGACGTCATAAAAAATGGACGACGTGGATCAATTTCTGGAAAACTAATTGTGCAAGGCGTACAAGGTCATATTGCATATCCATATCTCGCAAAGAATCCGATACACTTGCTTGCACCAGCTCTCAATGAACTAGCTACTGAAAAATGGGATAAAGGAAACGAATATTTCCAGGAGACTACATGGCAGGCGTCAAACCTACACGCAGGTAATGGCGTGACAAATATGATTCCTAGCTATGTCGAACTATTATTCAATTTCCGATTTTCAACTGAAAGTACAATAGAAGGATTGCGTAGGCGAGTACATGATATACTTGATCGACATCAGCTTTACTACAGGCTAAAGTGGCTTATTAATGGTATGCCTTTTTTAACACCACGAGGTGAGCTATCTAATGCTCTTGAAGATGCGATTCGAAAAGAAACAGGGCTCACGACAAAGCTCTCAACAAACGGCGGAACATCAGATGGCCGTTTCATTACACAGATTTGTCCGCAAGTAATAGAATTCGGTCCGCCTAATGGTAGTATTCATAAGATCGACGAACATATTGATATACGATTTATTGATCAGTTAAAGAATATTTATCAAAGTGTTCTCGAACAACTAATCGTGTGAAGAAGATCTCACACTTAGATAATAACTATATTCTTCATAGCTGTTCGCAACCTGCTCGGTTACGTAGTAAAACGCTTCTCGAAAGCAAAACTTACAATTGATACAGTGCTTGTCTACGATTAATAGGAGATATTAGCAGTATATATAAACTCGTGAAGCCTATATGTACGGCTATAGCTTTTATGTAGATAATAATCGTATTATCATATGCTGTTCGTTTATTAGAGAACTTCTTATTGAAGGTAAGTCAATAGCCTTAAGTACTAAACTCCAAGCAGATTAGCTCTATACTCGAATTATATTTATATACCGGTTCAGGTTACTTGATATTTTTGCAGAACATGTTTTTCCAACTTCGAAAGTTGACGCGGTTAACCTTTCAGATCAAGAACTTGAAGTTGCACGGATTAATGTTTATAACTTCGGACTTGAAGATCGTGTAATTCTCTATAGAGGTGGATTTATATGCACCACTTTCTATGTCGTACTTAACTGAGTTCAATAAGCCCTAAGCTATAATCTTAGCTAATCCACCTCCCCGTATGTAAAAGCTACTTTTTGATTACTACGCTATCTTCAGAATATTGCTACGAGCCCAGAGATAGCCTATTGCAGATAGTATAAGATAGGGTGTGACATTATCCTCTCCGCCAGATTATCAGAAATGCGCGTTGTTGTTAGCTAAAAATGATGATGTTATAATCACCGAAATTGGTAACGAGTGTGAGAGTGTAGAGCAGTACTTCGGTGCTCTCAATCTAATATGATTGCCGACTTTAATGTACGCGTCAGTTCTACTAGAACTATCAGAGAAATACTGAAGTAGGAGAATATTTAAGAATTCGAATTCTAATTCAATATAAAGTTTTAAATCAAAGTTTATCTAGTAAGATAACGATATAAAGCTTATGAAATAAGCCATCTTTTAGAGAAGACTTAAAAGATTACGTCGTAACTTATTCACTTAATAAATAGAATGATCTGGGTTAAATATTAAGATTCTATCTATCATAATTTCTATATAGCCAAATTACGAAAATTTTTTATTATCGGAGTGCAGCGAGCTGCATCGCAAGTTAATTATAATCAAGACCGATAACAAATCAATTGGGATTCGATACTCTAGATTATAATAAGTATTTGAATCTCGATGAGTATCAGCCTCGTACTCTTCTCATGTGAGACAGGTATACACTAGCTTGGCACGATCTATTTTATGTTGTGATAGAAAAAATATAATCTGAGTGGTACAGATTCTTCTCTACTTGATATAGAAAACCTACGCCACTCGCTAGAGATGCCTGCTAGAGATTATAATAAGTAACCGTTGACTTACCAAAACTCTACAGGACCGCTACTCAAAGTTTACTTCTTTTATTCTTTAATATTATTTCTAATTTTATTCCAGATAGACTGGTACACGCGCAGATAAAGCACACATTAACTCGTAGCCAGTAGTCCCACAATAGCGAGCGACTTCATCAATCGATAGCATATTTCCCCATAACTCAACTCGAGAACCGACACTCGCTATAGGACACGAGGTTAGTTCTACTGTAAGCATATCCATTGACACACGACCAATAACTCGCGTGCGAATACCGTTAACCATAACTGGTGTTCCTTCTGGTGCAACACGTGGATAGCCGTCTGCATAGCCGCATGCAACAACGCCGATCCGCATCACATCGCGTGCTAAAAATATTGATCCATAGCCAACGGTTTGGCCCTGTTTAATGGTCTGCACTGCAATTAATTCTGATGCCAATGTCATCGCGGGCTTTAAACCATATCTTTCTATATCAGAGAATAAGCCAGACGGCGATCCACCATAAAGTATAATCCCAGGTCGTACCCAATCAAAATGTGTTTCTGGATGCCAGAGTATAGAGGCTGAATTAGCAAGACTTCTCGTGCCGGTAATATGTTCTGCACCGCGTTCAAACTCTTCCATTTGTCTAGAAGTACCACACACGCGATCTGCATCTGAAAAGTGAGTAATTAGCCCAATCTCATCGACTGCTGGACATATTCGAATACGCTCCCATACTCTATAAAAATTATTTGGTGTGAAACCAAGCCTATTCATCCCACTATTCATTTTCAGCTGAATATTAATCGGTTTTTTCAGCTTCGCTATTTCAATCATCCGAATCTGCTCTTCGCAGTGCACTATAGTTGTCAAAGCATAGTGATCAATTATTTTAAGATCGCTTAAATTAAAAAAACCCTCGAGTAATAGTATTGGTCCAGCCCAACCGAGCTCACGAATCTTCACTGCTTCATCGAGATCTAGTAAACCAAAGCCATCAGTTGTACACAGACTTGGAAATACTCTGGCAATGCCGTGACCGTAAGCATTCGCCTTGACAATAGATAACACTTTGGAATGAGATGCATATTGACGGACAATAGAAAGATTGTTACTTAGGGCACTAGAATGAATAGTGGCATGAATCGGACGGGGCATGACGGTAACATCTAATGTTAGATGCTAATGTTAGATGCTTGTGAAGCCATAAGGCACTTTTCTTCTATAGAGAAACAGCTCAGACTGGAATTTATAAGAAATTAAGGAATCTTACTAATCACTTAGACCACTATATTTTTTATATTATAAGACTTATGCTGCAAAATTTATTTTTAATATAAAAGTACTATTTATTCATCCATTAATATTTTAATTCTTTACGAGAAGGCTTATATTGTGAGATACACACATCATAGATGAGAAAAGGCTTAGACGATCATAATCTAGAAATTTTCTCTTTATTAGAAGATAAATAAACTCTTTTTTCTTTTTTATTGCAAATTATCGAAGCGTAAGAACTTTAACAAAAATCTATCGACGCTCATAATATTATATCTACTACATTATGCGATAAGTTAAATATTTATTTATTATTCATGATAATCAAAATTAATATGGAGCAATACTAATTAATAAGATAAATAAGATTGAGTCTGTTTCTTTTTTACCTACTCCACAGGGCTACATTTATAGCCTATTTTTTCGATTTTTTCTATTTGTTTCGCGATATATCTGCGAACAATTTTAATGTTCTACTTTCTATCACTAATACATTAACAATATCCGGTTCAGATTTGAGTGGTAGAGCTGGAATTTAGAAAGGTCTAAACATTCTCCGTACTCGGCGCATATAGCGCGTTATTACTTCCTTAACTGCTTAGAATACATGTGATGTGAACATCATACACGTTCCTGAAGCAGCCCTTGATACAATAATGTTCTCAAAGAAGTAATTACGTAGTACTCGATTCAGACGATATTAATATTGTTATATGATGAATTACTGTCACTTGCAGGTATAATCATTCCGAATCTTCAAGAAACTGAGGAACTACTTAACGATACAATCCTAATAACATAGGATAATATTGTTCGACAAGGCTATGCTTCTAGTACACACTTTTTTGTGGGGGGCCAGGTAGAGTAATAAAGAGGAGGGAGAGGGGCTTCTACACAATTCTCAAACGAGTCCAGACTAACTTATTAATATTAAACGGGCCCAATGGATCACGTATTCAATTTAATGCGCGGGGGTGGGGATTTACGGAACAGAGATAGACGCTATCTTCTCCGATTGAAGTGCTATTACCCAATTATCAAAATCTCAAAAACGTAGTATAAATAGCAAAGGTTTATCTAAAAAATGCGATTATAAAAAGTAACTTAATAAATATTAGCTATGGTTATGATGGTGACACAGATAATAGAACTATCTTTGTGATGAATAAGAGATTTTATAAAAATTTTATTTTTTTAAAAAAAGAAGTCTATTTTAATTAGATAGATCTTATCTCTCTATTATGACGACTTTTACCAAAAAAAATATCGCGCGCCAGACAAAAATCTATCCATGCCTTTGATTTTTCAAATGGGCTACGTAGTAGATACGCAGGATGATATGTAACAACAACTGGTATGCCATCATATTCGTATACTCGGCCACGCATCGATGCAATGCTTAATGTGCTATGCAATAGTGTTTGTCCAGCAAAACGGCCCAACGCAACAATGAGTTTTGGCTTTACAAGAACGATTTGCTGTCGAAGATATGGCATACAACTGGCTACTTCGTTTGGCTCCGGATTACGATTTTTTGGCGGACGACACTTGATAACATTTGTAATATACACATTCTCGCTTCGTTTCAGAGAAAGAGATTGCAGCATGTTGTCGAGTAACTTACCAGACCGGCCAACGAATGGCTCACCTTGCAAATCCTCACTTTCACCAGGCGCTTCCCCAATTAACATCCAGTCAGCTTTCTTATTTCCTATACCGAACACCGTGTTCGTCCGTCTTTTACAAAGATGACAGCGCATACAATCGACTACACGTGATTTCAAAATATCCCAATCAAGTTTATAAACTGCTGTCTCAGAACTATCAGCACATAATAGTGATGTGTCAAGTTTAGAAATATTATTTTTTTTAAATACTTTTTTAGAAATTAGCTCAGCAGATTTAAGAGATACTTTTATTGAAGAAGTTTCAATGCTTGAAGAACTAGAGTAAGTATTGAAGTGTGCTCTTCGTCGCACCCATAGATGAATAAGTCCTATCTCTTCAAATATAATGTCAATTAATTCCATACATGCCTTCTATTGAGAAAAACGTATAGCTATCTCAGCTTCTGATCTACATTACCTATAATAAGGATATATTAGTAGTTTTTTATACTTTTTATAAATTAGAAAGCTTAGGTTAATAGTGGAAATCTCATCGAGATTCATATTAGTTATTAGCTTTAAATTAAGTTGATTAGTCGTCGTTTATACGATATTATTCCGAACATAGTCAGGGACTGCTTGATCTGCTGAAAGCATATATCCGGAAAGATAAGAACGCAGTGCAAGGTATGCAATTGGCAATACATGTGGTAGAGCTTTAGTATCAATAGATGTTGCTCGTGAGACAATAGGTAGTGTGTTGCTAAATATAGCAGCAGCATTGCCTGCCAATATAAATGGTACATCTGGTGCTTGCAAGCTTTCTGGTACACTCAAGGTTGCTGGATGTATAGCATACCAATTTTCTACTGTGCAATCCCAGACATAATCAGCCCAGTAAACCTCATTCATTCGAGCATCAAGTACTGTAAGGACACGAGATATACCAGGCGTGCGGCGGCGTGCATCTTCCGCACAAGCAAGCAGTGTACTAACCGGAACAACTGGTTTTCCTAATCCGAAAGCAAGTCCTTGTACAATGCCTGTTGCAGTGCGTAATCCAGTAAATGACCCTGGTCCAGAACCAAATGCAATAACATCACAATCAGTGAGAGTAAATCCAGATTCTTTAAAAAGTTCACAGATCGCCGGTAGAATACGAGTACTCGACATAGCACCTGTTAATTCATGTCGAATCCAATATTCAGAATCTGAGACTTTTATGGGATAAACACATCTATTAATATCATCTATTTCTCTGAAATTAGACGAATGCAGTAGTGCAACTGAACAATATTTTGTTGATGTATCAACAGCGAGAAGTAATGTTCTCATTATAATTTACTTTATAGTGTATATGATTCATTTGGTCTCAATTTAGATAGATACACATATAGAATGAATTTTTCATCATTCATTGAAATGATGTTGGAACCAGTATCATTGACTGTATAAAATAGGTGTTTACCTACCTCTACAAGGTAGAGGTTTATTAAATCATTTAAAATAACAAAAGCTTTGATGATAACCTTAGAGAACTTTACTATTACTAGATTAGTATTATAAATTAGTAATTTAAATAAAATTAAAACTAGCGAAATCAATATATTATCTATATAATATTCTATATTATTTCTTTTCTCAGTATACTAGTCAATACAGCTCTAGTATGAGATCATGTACGCTGTCACAGCAATTTTAGTTTTTGGATTTCTATCCTTAATTTTCTTTACTGTTAGATCCATCAATAGCCTAATCTATTGCTAGACTAGGATTCATATCTGTGACAAGAAATATTTTCTATGCCACTGCTATCCGCCCCGTCTAATAGATGGATGGTTGTCCTTATCGATTTCCTTAATGAATCCTAAATACGACGGACTTGGGTATGTTCAATTGGCTCTGACATTTTGAGCTACACTGTTTCAAGGATTTTTTTATGACTTCGAGCCATTCAACAAGCTATTCTATTAAAAATATTGCCGATCATAAAGCAAGTCTCGGCACTCCAAAACACAATACTTCTACTAAAATTACATCTAATAATAGTATATTAACTTTCGCATCCCTCGGGCTTTCACAAGAAATTGTTTCTGCTCTTGAAGCTGCAGGATATACGAAGCCAACACCTGTACAACAGCGTGCTATTCCGGCTGGCATCGCTGGCCGTGATCTGCTTGTTTCTAGTCCAACCGGCTCTGGAAAGACGGCTGCGTTTATGTTACCTGCGATTGAGAGGTTCGCACAATTCTATAGAGATCAAGTGAAGAAACCTTTTATAAAAGGTAATTTTTCCGCTTCTAATAACAGCCATTGTCGTCGTTTTCAGGCAGTTGCAAAACCTGGTCTTCTTGTTTTAACACCAACTCGTGAACTTGCTATGCAAGTTACAATGGCTGCATCGGCATACGGTAAGCACCTCCACCGTCTGCGTACGGTTAGCATCTTAGGTGGTGTTCCATATGGCCAACAAATTATACTGCTTGCAAAAAATCCTGAAATTTTAGTAGCTACGCCAGGACGTCTTCTTGATCATCTTGAACATGGTCGCATTGATCTCTCTGAGCTGAAAATTCTCGTACTAGATGAAGCCGATCGGATGCTTGATATGGGTTTTATCAATGATATTGAAACAATTGTCTCTGCTACACCTAAATCACGTCAGACAATGCTATTTTCAGCGACTCTTGATAGTAAGATAAACTCATTAACTAGCCGCTTACTTAAGGATCTTGAACGCATTGAGATCACGCAGAAATATGAATCTCGCGTAAATATCACTCAAAGTATTCATTACGTAGATGATCGAAATCATAAAGATCGTCTAATTGATCATCTTCTGCGCGATACTGCACTAGACCAAGCAGTTATCTTTACTGCAACAAAACTTGATGCAGATCAGCTTGCCGGTCGTCTTGCAGATTCAGGCTTCGAATCGGCTGCTCTACATGGTGATCTTCCACAGGGTGCACGCAACCGCACGATACGTGCTCTGCGTGAGCGACGCGTTCGTGTACTAGTTGCAACCGATGTAGCCGCACGAGGTATTGATATTCCTGGAATAACACACGTATTTAACTATGATCTTCCGAAATTCGCAGAAGACTATGTACATCGGATCGGCCGTACAGGCCGAGCAGGCCGTTCTGGAACCGCGGTGAGTCTTGTTTATCATACTGAACAGGGTACATTAAAACGGATCGAGCGCTTCGTTCGAGCGCAAATTCTTGTCAATGTGATTGAGGGACTAGAGCCTCAAAGAACACTCTCTCGAAGTAATATTGACAGCCAACGACGCTTCTGGAGTAAGCCGTTTAGTAGTCGTAGCAGCAATGAAAGTTTAAATCACAAACCGTTAAGCAATCGAGAGGGCTTTCATAGAAGTCGGCGTAGCGGAAGTTCGAGAAATATAGGAAGAAGATATTCTGTCTGATATCTAACATTTCTAACTCATAAATATCCCTTAGTTTTTTCAACCAATCTAACACTCTTTTTAAGAGGCGGATTGGTTGTTCTTTTATCACCCTATTATTTCTCATTTTTCATACCATATATTATTCTCTATATAATTTAGAATTTAGAACTATGGCGGAGAGGGTGGGATTCGAACCCACGGTACGGAGAAAATTCCGTACGTCTGATTTCGAGTCAGGTACATTTAGCCGCTCTGCCACCTCTCCAAGTTTCTGAATAGTTATTTAGAATTTTTAAAGAGTATCTTCTATTAAACTAAGAAGTTTTTAAATAAATAGAAAAATAGAAAGAAAGACAATAATCGAAGCACTAATTAATCAATATGTAAAACTGAAAAACTATATTTATCTAGGATTAATTTTTTCTATCCCTCCCATATACGAGAGAAGCGCCTCAGGAATTGTAACAGAGCCATCTATATTTTGATAATTCTCAAGCACTGCAGCGAGTGTACGCCCAACTGCTAATCCTGATGCATTAAGCATATGAACGAAACCAAGCTTGCCATGTGTATTACGGAAACGAGCTTGCATCCGACGTGCCTGGAATCCTTCTGTATTTGAGCAACTTGAAATTTCACGATATATATTTTTCGAAGGAAACCATACCTCAAGATCAAAAGTTTTTGCAGAAGAAAATCCTATTTCCTGTGTGCATAACGTGATTACACGATATGACAGGCCAAGTTTCTGCAAAATAGTTTCTGCATGATTAACCATCTCGTTAAGTGCCGTATACGATGACTCTGGTGTAGTAATCTGTACAATTTCAATCTTATCAAACTGATGCTGGCGGATAATCCCACGAGATTCGTGTCCATAAGAACCGGCTTCCGAACGAAAGCACGGTGAATGCGCAGTCATCTTTATCGGCAATTCTGAAACGTCAACAATTGAATTACGTACTGTATTTGTCAATGGAATCTCTGAGGTTGAAATAAGATATTGAGTGATAGTATTTTCTCCACCACCTTTTTCAACCCGAAACATATCATCTTTGAACTTTGGTAACTGTCCAGAGCCATATAGAATATCCGAGTTTACAATATAGGGTGTATATATTTCGCTGTAACCATGCTGCTGTGTATGTACGTCAAGCATAAATTGTGCAAGAGCACGGTGAAGACGTGCAATTGGGCCTCGAAGCATTGTAAAGCGTGTTCCAGATAGCTTTGCACCTGTCTCGAAATCAAGCCCAAGCGGTATACCAATATCGACGTGATCTTTTATAAAAAAATTAAATTTATTCTGTATTGGAGCAGTCCAACGGCGTATCTCAACATTTTTACTTTTGTCATCCCCTACTGGTACAGTGCTGTGGGCGATGTTTGGCATTTCAAGCATCCAATCTGTCAGACGCTTTTGAACATTATTAAATTGTATAGTTGATGTCTTTATATCATTACTAATCTTACAAACCTCCGTCATCATAGTTGATATATTTTCTTCGCTTATCATTTTTATGATACCTATTTGCTTCGATAAGCTTTTACGGCGAGCTTGCAGTTCTTCTATATAGATTTGGATCGCCTGACGTTCGGACTCAAGAACGGAAAACATAGCAGAATCTAGCGTATAACCTCGATTAGCAAGTTGTTTTGCAACACCATTAATATCTTTTCGTAGCAATTTGATATCAAGCATGAGAGTACAAGTTTTTTAAACTTGAAAAGTTTAGCGTATAAGAAATTTTCACTATTCTATTTTTAGCCTTCTTGCTCACTATTTTATCGATCTTATAAAGATAAATATAGTTTACATAAGAAGAATTCATCTAATTTTGTTCTAATTAGTTACTTTTATTGAGTGTATTTAACTTCTAATTGCTATAACGAAAAAATAAGAAAATTAGAACATAAATCAATTCTTGATCATATCGGCCCCTTTTGGGGCGGTAAACTTGAACTGATAATTATTTAGTATTGGATTGATTTGAATATTCGAAAACGTTAGCAATGTTAGATTTCCAAATAGATCATATAGCCTCATTATCTTGAACATGTTTCTCTGAAACCCGATTGATATCCTTTTAAATTGGATGTTTTTCTTCGTTTTTGGTGACATATTAAGCCAGTCAATTCCATCTTTTTTCCCAGCATTGTGTAATATATAGTTTTTCTCTAGAAGATTACTATTACTAAACAGTATCGCCGCTGGGCTCGCACCTATTTCTGAAGAGAGCTTATACTCAGATACCTGATTTAAATCGTAGTCGTAAATATAGAGTGTATTACCGTCTGATTGTAGTACTTCATTATATGGTTTCTGATATTCCCAAATAAATTTAGTAGGACGAGAAAATATGAAAATACCACTCGATATCTCAGTATTCGATATAGCTTGTTTATCGCTCTTATCGCTAGAAGAATATTTAACGATCTGTTGTATAAAGTTCCCTTTCGCAGCATGAACCTGCAATACGAATGCCTTCAGCTGCTCTATTCCGTTAGAAAACGCTGGAGATATAAAAAACATTATTGATACGATGAGTGCTGATCTTAATAATCTATACGACAGGTTAATAGAGCATTTAAACAGATAAAATTGCCGCATAAAAATATTTTTCCTCTAGATTAAGTTAACGTAGACTCAATTTGCATTGCATGCGCTAGCACGTAAATTTCACTACTTCTTTTCATGTTATTATCAAATAATATAAAAACTTCTAAATTTCTTATACTTTTTCTCAATTAAGATCACCATACTCTATCAATCCTTGAACATATTTTGGTTCACCGTACTTTTTTAATTTTTCAACCACGCGATGTACTTCCTCATCTCCAACAAATGCGCCGTGCAAGCGCTGTGGATAACTAGTTCCCGGTGGTAGAAATAACATATCACCCATCCCAAGTAGACACTCCGCGCCAATTTGGTCAAGAATTGTCCGTGAATCAATCTTTGATGACACTTGGAATGCGATGCGTGTTGGTATGTTTGCTTTGATGAGTCCTGTAATAACATCGACCGATGGACGCTGCGTTGCAAGGATAAGATGAATACCAGCTGCACGCGCCTTTTGCGCAATCCTTGTTATCTTCTCCTCAATTTTCTTACCAACAACCATCATTAAATCAGCGAGCTCATCGATTATAACGACGATAAATGGTTGTGGGGCTAGTGATTCTGATGTTTCTGGTATTAATAAGAATTGGCTGTTAATTTTCTTTCCCTCTACTTTTATATCGTTAATCTTTTTGTTAAAGCTTACAAGGTTACGTACACCGACAGCTGACATCAGCTTGTAACGTTTTTCTATCTCTGCAATACACCAATTAAGTGCATTCGCAGCAAGCTTCATATTTGTTATAACCGGTGTAAGAAGATGGGGAATTCCTTCATAGATGGATAGTTCTAGCATCTTTGGATCGATTAGAATTAATCGAATCTGCTCAGGGCTCGATTTATAGAGAAGTGATAGAATCATTGCATTGATTCCAACTGATTTACCAGAACCAGTTGTACCTGCGATCAGCATATGTGGAGCTTTTGCAAGGTCTGTAACAACAGGACATCCGCTAATGTCCTTCCCGAGACTCAGTGTCAGAGATGACAATGAATTTTGATAAACTTCTGAGCTAATGATCTCGGATATCCTTACAGGCTGTCTGGTCTGGTTAGGTAGTTCTATTGCCATATAGTTTTTACCAGGAATAGTCTCGACCACCCGAATTGATACACGTGATAGTGAACGCGCGAGATCTTTCGAAAGACCCGTTATCTGACTTCCCTTAATACCTATTGCTGGATCGATTTCGAAACTCGTGATAACTGGACCAGGATATGCAGCAACAACGTTAACATCGACTCCAAAATCGTTTAGTTTTTTTTCTATTAGCCGAGATGTAAATTCAAGCGTACTAGTTGAAATAGACTCCTGTTGTTCTGGTGCTCGATCTAATAAAGATATTTTTAGAAACACTGAATAATAATCTGGAAGATTAACTAGCGTCGTAACTCGTTCCTTATCATCAGAATTAGATTCTGCTTCTTGCATAACGATCGGTTTCAAGATCTTGGTCTGTTCTCGATCCTTAATTTTATCTTTGATATATTGCTTAATAAAATTGATCGTAAATAAAACAGCGCTACCTGTACAATCAGCAATCCATAGCCATGAGAAGTGGAAATAGAGCGAAAGACCAATTAAAAATACAATTAGGAGGGCGACTGTTCCACTTGAAAATCCAAGTAGATGCAAGATAAAATTAGAAATTATATTACCAATAATTCCACCAGGTATAAGTGGTAATTCTACATTTAGAGACCATATTCGTAGCGCCTCTATACCATCGCTAGAAAATAATATAAGCAAAAATGGAAACCACTTAGAAAACAAGTCTATTTTTTTCTTATCTTTTTGCTCTTTATGACTTGGAGTTAAATTATAAGAGGTAATACGATGGTAATTTATGACGATAAAATGGCAAAGAGGAAGGAACAGCCAATATGCTGACAAACCGAAAAGCATCAATATAATGTCAGCCGTCCACGCACCGCTGCGACCAGCCCAGTTTTCGATATGATTAATATATACTGTATGAGTCCAGGCCGGATCGAGACGGCTATAGCTAAATAGTGACGCAGCTAGAAACATACAGAAGGCAACCTGAAGAATACAGTAGATCTCTATGAGGAGTTTTGACTTCCAGTACGGTACAGTCTTTTTGTGATCTGAATAAGAAACTTTTACCATGAAAAAGATCTATCTTAAGAAAGATCGATTATGTTTTAATAGGCTAAACAAATAGCTTGTACCATAAATATATAATGGTATTGTAAGCGCGTGTATAGCACACTATTAAGTTATAAATGATCTTATATTGTGAGTAAGGTGTAGAAAATTTGTTAGTTAACATAAAAAAAATTATCCTTTATACAATAGAATTTTGAAATAATTCTCATTATTTATAAAATGCTATTCTAGCTAATGTAAGCCTCCTTTATTATAGATTCTATGATCATGTTTACGCCTAAACACGCAAAAGTTTTGATTCTTGGTTCTGGACCTGCAGGTTATACTGCTGCTATCTATGCAGCACGCGCGAACTTATCTCCAGTCCTAATTACTGGTATAACTTTAGGCGGCCAGTTAATGACAACGAAAGATGTTGAAAATTGGCCGGCGGATCAAAATGGTGTTCAGGGCCCAGAACTAATGAATCGTTTTCTTGAACATGCGAAGCGCTTTAATACAGAGATAGTATTTGATCATATTCATACGGCAAAGCTAAATGAAAAGCCAATTTATTTAATTGGCGATACTGGAGAATATACGTGTAATGCACTTATCATCTCAACTGGAGCATCCGCGCGGTATCTCGGTCTACCATCCGAGGAAATATTTATAGGTAAAGGAGTATCAGCTTGTGCGACGTGCGATGGTTTTTTTTACCGCAACCAGAACGTTGCAGTAATCGGTGGAGGTAACACTGCAATTGAAGAAGCAATATATCTGAGCGGAATCGCAAAAAGGGTTATTGTTATTCATAGACGTGATAGATTCCGTGCTGAATCGATACTTGTTGATCGATTGCTTAATAAGGAAAAGATAGGTATCGTCGAGTTCAGATTAAATTATGAACTTGATGAAGTAATTGGAGACAATTCTGGTGTTTCCGGAGCGAAAATTAAAAATATAAAAACTGGTGAGACTGAGGATATTCAGATTCAGGGACTGTTTATTGCGATCGGGCATAAGCCAAACACCGATATCTTTCAGGGTCAACTTAAAATGAATAATGGATATATTCTTACGAACAGAAGTTTGTATGGCAGTACAACCGAGACGAGCATTCCAGGTGTGTTCGCAGCTGGGGATGTACAGGATAATATGTACCGTCAAGCAATTACGAGTGCTAGTACAGGCTGTATGGCTGCTATTGACGCACGGCGATATTTAGAAAGTTTAAATTAATATAATAGAAATTATTTCTTTATTACTTCCCCTTCCCTATACCCATCTCTAAGGAGATTGCCGAGGCTATCTCCTTAGCGTATTTATTTGCATCTGACGTATGCTCAGCTTCAACCATTATACGAAGTACAGGCTCAGTACCTGACGCACGAATCAGTATGCGACCGCTTCCATCCAAAGCTCGCTCTGCCTTATCAATAGCCCTTCTAATCAATTTAGCATCCTGCCAATTTGATTCTGGATTTATCTGGATATTAATAAGCTTTTGTGGAAGTAATGATATACCATCAAGAATTTTCGCGAGTGTACAACCGTTTCGTCTTAGCGCGGCTAGTACCAGAAGAGCAGATATTATCCCGTCTCCGGTCGAATGACGATCTAAGGATAAGATATGCCCTGAAGCTTCTGCACCGAGTTCCCAGCCTCGCTCATATAATTGTTCAAGTACATAACGGTCACCTACAGATGTACGAACGAACTGAACACCATCACGCTTTAATGCAATTTCGATTGCGAGATTTGTCATCACTGTACCAACGGCTCCATCTACTTTACCGTTAGTTGCAATACGATCTTTTACAAGAACATATAGCAATTCGTCTCCATTATATAGCCGACCAGTTGCATCTGCTATCTTCAGTCGATCGGCATCCCCATCAAGCGCAATACCAAGATCTGCATTATTATTTTGAACAGAACAAACTAAAGCATCTGGCTCGTTCGTACCGACCTTATCGTTTATATTAAATCCATTTGGCATAACACCGATTGATATAACTTCTGCCCCTAGATCATGAAATATATGGGGTGCGATATTATAGGCAGCACCGTTTGCACAATCGACTACAAGTTTTATACCACGTAGATCTAATGTAGATGAAAACATATTTTTGCAAAATTCAATATATCGCAATGCAGCGTCATCAAGACGTTTTACCTTACCAAGGCTATCTGGAAGAATATAAGCTACCGGTTTTTCAAGCCATGCTTCAATTTCGATCTCAGTATCTTTTGGCAACTTTTTTCCATCCGCGGAAAAAAATTTAACTCCATTATCATAATAAGGATTATGCGATGCGCTAATTACAATACCAGCAGATAGGTGTAGAGCACGTGTTAGATAGGCAACGCCTGGCGTCGGTACCGATCCAGCTAAAATTACATCGACGCCAGCTGATAATAATCCAGCTTCGAGTGCAGCTTCAAGCATATATCCAGATATGCGCGTGTCTTTTCCAATCAATACTGTTGGACGAGTATTAGTCGTTTTTATATGACTATTAGTAAGTATTTTGCCCGATGCATAACCAAGCTGAAGCATAAAATCAGTTGTGATTGGAATATTGCCGACCTTACCACGAATGCCATCCGTTCCAAAATAGCAGCAATTCATAACAATACTTCCTCAATTAATCGAGTTAAATATTTCTTTGCCGCATCATATTATGTACTTCAAGCCAAATATTTAATGCATCGACTGTAGCACCAACATCATGTACACGCACAATTGCTGCACCACGCTCAATAGCGCAAAGAGCAGCGGAGACGCTTGCAGCAATACGTTTCTCTGGAGGTTTATCACTGATTACTGCTCC
Source organism: Burkholderia sp. (assembly GCA_032470235.1). GTDB lineage: Bacteria > Pseudomonadota > Gammaproteobacteria > Burkholderiales > Burkholderiaceae > Burkholderia. Next base: position 196,304 of record JAVHYW010000002.1, on the reverse strand, counting down.
AAGCATAGCTTTTCTAGATATTCCTACAAGCACTGGATACGATAGATTATCAGGTCGAGATGGAGCGACCTTTTGAAGCGCAGCGAGTAGCTCATAGTTGTCTTTAATAGTAGTCTTACCAAAACCGAAACCTGGATCTACACAAATCCGTTCTAATTTGATTCCCTCGGAGCGTAAGAAATCTATGCGCTCTGAGAGAAAATTTCGTACGTTAGAAATGATATCGCGATACACGGGTAAGCTGATTTGCATCGTCCTAGGATCACCGAGCATATGCATTACACAAAGTCCAACATTTTTGTCACGAACTGCATCGATTGCACCTGGCTTTCTGAAACTCCATATATCGTTTATCATATCGCAACCAGAATCAATAGCCGCGCTCATTATTTCTGGTTTGTATGTATCTATTGATAGAGGAATATTAAATCTCTTCAGATCGTCAAGTAATGGAATAACTCGATTAAGCTCAACATCTATCTGAATAGGTATCGAACCCGGACGAGTTGATTCGCCACCGATATCGAGTAGATCAGCTCCTTCAGCGATCATTTTTTCTGCTTTTTGAAGAGCGTCGTCATGTGCAAGAAAACATCCGCCATCTGAAAACGAATCTGGTGTTACATTCAAAATGCCCATTACAAGCGGACGTTCAAACGTTAGTTTGAAACGGCCACAATATAGAGGTGCGATACGACCTTCTGTTAAATGAAAAGAAGAAAATACCACATTGCACACAGAATATAAAAATAATTAGATTGCTATAGTCGTACTAAGCAGCTTGACATCGAAACCAATTTCGTTTCTGATGAAACATCAGTTTTTTTCATATTTTTAGGAAAACGTGGAGGAAGTCCTTCCATAATGTCATTAATTTGATCAGAGTCTATTGTCTCCCACTCTATAAGAGCTGACGTCATAGCTTCAACCTTATCACGGTGTTCTTCAAGTAAGCGACGCGCTAATCTATATTGTTCATCGAGTACATGACGGATTTCAGCGTCAACCTTTTGCTGTGTCGCTTCAGAAATTATCCGAGTAAACCCGCGACCAAAAGGACTACTACTAGCATCGTTTTCATCTTCTACGTATACCATCATACCAAGTGCATCTGTCATACCAAAGCGCGTAACCATCGCTCGTGCGGTTTGCGTAGCTTTATTAAAGTCATCAGATGCACCAGTACTAATCAGACCCATGAACAGCTCTTCAGCTGCACGGCCACCAAAAAGGATAGCAAGACGCTCAAGAAGATATTCCTTAGAATATGTCTCATTATCATGCTCTGGCAACTGCCATGTAATACCAAGCGCCCGACCACGCGGAATAATAGTAACTTTATGTACTGGATCTGCTTTTGGAAGTAACTTTGCAACAACAGCATGTCCAGACTCATGATATGCAGTTGCACGTTTCGCTTCTTCTCGGATCACTGCTGACTTACGCTCTGGTCCCATAAAAATCTTGTCCTTCGCATCTTCAAAATCTTGCATTTCAACGATTCGCTTGTTCCGTCTAGCAGCAAATAAAGCAGCCTCGTTCACTAGATTTGCGAGATCAGCACCAGAAAATCCAGGTGTGCTACATGCAATTACCATCGAGTCAACATCACTTGAGATTGGTATCTTGCGTAGATGGACATGCATGATCTGTTCTCGACCTCGGATGTCAGGAAGATTTACAAAGACTTGGCGATCGAATCGACCTGGACGAAGCAACGCCTTATCGAGCACATCCGGACGGTTCGTCGCTGCAATAACAATTACACCAGAATTTACTTCGAATCCATCCATTTCAACAAGCATCTGGTTAAGAGTTTGTTCACGCTCATCATTACCGCCACCCATTCCAGCACCACGATGACGACCGACTGCGTCTATTTCATCAATAAAAACGATGCATGGGGCATGTTTCTTCGCCTGTTCAAACATATCACGTACACGAGCTGCACCGACTCCAACAAACATTTCTACAAAATCTGAACCTGAAATACTAAAAAATGGTACCTTTGCTTCACCAGCAATCGCGCGCGCTAATAACGTCTTTCCAGTACCAGGTGGGCCAACTAGTAATACGCCTTTTGGAATTCTCCCACCAAGTTTTTCGAATTTCTGTGGATCACGTAGGAAGTCAACTAGTTCATATACTTCTTCTTTTGCCTCATCACAGCCTGCAACGTCGCAGAAGTTTACTGCGTTGTTATTTTCATCTATCAGCCGTGCACGCGATTTACCAAATGAAAATACACCACCTCTACTGCCCCCTCCCTGCATCTGTCGCATCATATGAAACCAGAAACCAATGATTAGAATCGTTGGTCCAAGATAATAGAGTATAGAAATCAGTATACTTGGCTCATCATTAGCCTTGCCAACAACATGAACCCCATATTTCATGAGGTCGCTAACCATCCAGATATCACTAGGTGCTACGATTTTATACTTCTTCCCGTCATCTTGAGTAATTTTTAAGTTATTCCCTTGAATAACAACACTCTTAACCTTTCCATTCTTCGCATCATTCATAAATTGAGAATAGGATTCGCTTTCTAGAGCATTCGGTTTATCAAACTGCTTGAACACTGTAAATAGCACTAGTGCAATTACTAACCACACTGAAGCCTTAGAAAACATATTATTGTTCAAAGAAAAACTCCTTCATTCTTGATAGGCCACACATTTTCTAACTTGCGACTATCCTTATGTATTTTAAATCTAGTCGGTATATTTCTTAGACTTATAACATTTGCTACCGCTGTATTAATAGTAAAACTTTACTTAGAAAGACCTGTTTATACATTTCTTTTATCTTCGAATAATATTAATTATTAACGATATTTTAGATGGCGTCCTAAAATAAAGATTTCGGCTGAATTGTCGAGTGATGCTTTCGGCTTACGTCTCCAGACAGTTTTAAACTGATTCTTGAATTTCTCAACGATCTGTCTATAACTGCTTCCATGAAAACACTTAGCAAGTAAAGTTCCAGTTTCTTTCAAATGATTTTTTGAGAATTCGAGCACGAGATCACATACATATTCAATTTTCGTAGAATCTGTAATAGATATACCTGATAGATTAGGAGCTATGTCCGAAGTAACAAGGTCAATATATTGACCTTTAAGGATAGATTTAAGCTTATGTAGTATCGCTTCTTCTCGTAAATCACCTTGGATAAAATGAACGTTAGAAATCGGTTCCATTGGTAGAATATCAATAGCAAAAATCATCCCGTTGATAGTACTATTGTGTACTAGATCGTAATCCCCTCTCTGAGTAAGCTTATTTCTCATATACTGGCTCCAACTTCCAGGTGATGAACCAAGATCAATAATTATCTGACCGTGATAGATTAATTTGTCCTGCTCATCAATTTCCTTCAACTTATACGCTGAGCGTGCACGATAGCCTTCCAATTTTGCCATTCTAACATATGGATCTTTAATATGGTTGTGCAGCCAATTTTGATTAAAGCGGTTTTTAGTCATTCATAATTAGATTATTAATAGTTCACTTATTCTTCTGTACTTTAGCAAAAAAATATTCATACTGTCTTCATCGTGTGGTTTTAACAGACAAAAATATATATCGAATATCCTTTTTATTTTTAAACTTTAACTCAATAAATTATTTATTCTAAATAAACAAGGAGAGCTACATCGAATTGACATCGAAGTCATAGACTTTTATCTAGAGATATCTCTAATCTTAGTAAATCTTTGTTCATCTATTTACGCATATTGACTCTAAAAACGGATACGCTAAAAAGCTTTTAGCTATTAGAAACTTGTATAACAAACTTTGACCTACATTAGTAGAAAAACTATAATAACTATTATTAATTAGCGGATAGATTTATATATAGTTAACTGAGATAATCGCATACTTACGAACACCTTTTGGTGCATGAACAGTAGCTATATCACCTTCAGACTTGCCAATTAAAGCACGCGAGATCGGTGAACTAATAGAGATTAGCCCATTATCGATATCTGCTTCTTCATCGCCAACAATCTGATATCTTATTATATCTCCAGACTCAAGATCTTCCAGCTCGACAGTCGTTGTGAATACAACACGACCATCTTGCTCAACCTCGAATGGATCAATAATCTGTGCAGTGGATAACTTAGATTCAAGCTCTATAATTCGGCTTTCAATAAATCCCTGCCTTTCCTTAGCTGCGTCATATTCAGCGTTTTCCGATAGATCACCTTGTGCCCGTGCTTCTGCGATTGCATTAATCACGGTTGGTCGATCAATTGACTTCAAGCGTTGAAGTTCTTTACAAAGCTTGGCTGCACCGCGCTTCGTCAGCGGAATAGTATTCATAAAAATTCAATCGTAAAAACTATTTAAAAATAACCAAGATCAAGAAAATTTTTTAATCTTTATTATTGCTTACTCGATCGAGAAATATTTAGATTTAGTAATGATAGCTTCTATTTTAGGCGAGCGTGAAGACTCTGTAAATCATATATTTCTAGATTTTTTAAATAACTTAAACCTTCCACGGCTGCACGCGCACCAGACATCGTTGTATAGTATGTAATCTTATTTTCCTGAGCACTTATTCTAATAGAACGCGAATCAGCTATTGCCTGGGGATTTTCGTCAACCGTTGTACAAACAAATATAATTTCACCATTATTTATCATGTCAACGATATGCGGATGACCGTCCTTTACTTTGTTAACAAGCTTTACCGGTATACCAGCCGCTTTAATCGCTGCGGCTGTACCCTTAGTTGCAGCAATTGTATAGAAAAGTTTATGTAATATCCTCGCAACTTCGACAGCCTTCAATTTATCTTCATCCATCACTGTTAAAAATACTGTTCCAGATTCAGGGAGCTGTAAACCAGCAGAAATCTGTGACTTTAGTAGAGCTTCGCCAAATGTTTTTCCAATACCCATTACTTCACCTGTTGAGCGCATTTCTGGTCCGAGCATCGGATCGACTGTTGGGAACTTTAGAAAAGGAAATACTGCTTCCTTTACACTGAAATATGGCGGATTAATTTCCTTTGTTACATGTTGTTGTTTTAGTGTCTTACCGACCATCGTGCGCGCACCTATTTTTGCGATTGGTAGGCTTGTTGCCTTCGAAACATACGGTACTGTACGTGATGCACGTGGATTTACTTCGAGTATAAAAATTATATCTTTTTTTTCGCCATTTACGTTGTTCATATCAATTGGAATTTTTTGGATCGCAAACTGCACGTTCATTAAACCAATAACGTTTAAAGCCTTTGCCATCGCGGCTGTCTGACGCTTCATTTCATCGATTGTCCCAGCTGATAGTGAGTATGAAGGTATTGAGCATGCTGAATCACCAGAATGAATACCAGCCTGCTCAATATGCTCCATTACACCAGCAATGAATACGGTTATACCATCGCAAATACAGTCAACATCGCACTCGATTGCATTTTTCAAGAATCGATCAAGCAATATCGGGAAATCATTTTCCACTATCATAGTTTCATGCATGTAACGTTTAAGGTCGAGCGGATTATTGACGATTTTCATCGCTCGACCACCAAGCACATATGATGGACGAACAACAAGAGGATAACCGACTTCTCCAGCTAGCTTCAATACTTCGTTTTCTGAACGCGCTATACGGTTTGGTGGTTGGCGTAGATCAAGATCCTGTAGTAACTTCTTAAAGCGCTCACGATCTTCTGCTGCATCGATCATATCTGGTGACGTACCAATAATCGGTACGCCGTGCATCTCGAGATCAAGTGCAAGTTTAAGCGCTGTCTGACCACCATATTGTACAATTACGCCAAAAGGATTTTCCTTATCAACGATTTCAAGAACATCTTCGAGTGTCAAAGGCTCGAAATATAGTCGATCTGATACATCATAATCAGTTGATACAGTTTCTGGATTACAGTTAACAATGATCGTTTCATAACCGTCCTCTCGCATTGCGAGAGCTGCATGCACACAACAGTAATCAAATTCTATACCCTGACCAATCCTGTTCGGTCCGCTTCCAAGTACCATAATCTTTTTTTTTGCTGTTGGTTGAGCTTCACATTCTTCTTCATATGTTGAATACATATAAGCGGTTTTCGTCTCGAACTCAGAAGCACATGTATCAATTCGCTTATAAACTGGTCGCACGTTCAGTTCGTGACGACGTTTACGAACATCTTCTGGTGTTACTCTAAGAAGCTTCGCGAGACGACGATCTGAGAATCCGCTCTGTTTTAGATATCGTAACTCATTGTAAGTTAATGATGTATTCGTTCGAGTCAAGAGCAACTTTTCTTTCAGAATGATCTGCTCTATTTGTCCGAGAAACCATGGATCAATTGATGTTTCAGAAAAAATTTCTTTTGCAGTCATGCCGATCCTAAAAGCATCGCCAACGTACCAAATCCGGTCTGGACCTGGCTCGCGGATCTCGATCTCAATCTTCTCTCGATTCGTTGACTTTTCGTCGAGCCCATCTACACCAACCTCAAGGCCACGTAATGCTTTTTGAAAAGATTCCTGGAATGTACGACCGATTGCCATCACTCCACCTACAGACTTCATTTGTGTAGTTAGACGCGAATCGGCTTCACGAAATTTCTCAAAGGCAAAGCGAGGAATTTTTGTAACTACGTAGTCTATTGTTGGCTCAAACGATGCTGGTGTTCTTCCGCTAGTAATATCGTTCTTTAATTCATCGAGTGTATATCCTATAGCAAGCTTAGCAGCAACTTTTGCAATTGGAAAACCTGTTGCTTTAGATGCAAGAGCCGATGAGCGTGATACACGCGGATTCATTTCAATTACAATCATCCGGCCGTCTCGTGGATTAATTGAGAATTGCACATTCGACCCACCTGTATCTACGCCGATTTCTCGAAGCACCTTGAGAGATGCGTTTCGAAGAATCTGATATTCCTTATCACTTAATGTCTGTGCTGGTGCAACTGTGATAGAATCACCAGTGTGTACACCCATTGGGTCTAAGTTCTCAATTGAACAGACAATAATACAATTATCTGCGTTGTCACGTATTACCTCCATTTCATACTCTTTCCAACCGAGAAGAGATTCCTCGATTAACAGCTCGCGAATTGGTGATAAGTCAAGTCCGCGCTTACAGATTTCTTTGAATTCCTCAAGATTATAAGCGATTCCGCTTCCTGATCCTCCTAGAGTAAATGATGGCCGGATTACTATAGGAAATTCACTTCCACCAGTCGATTCTATAATATCCCTATGTACTTTCTTTGCCTCTTCAATAGAGTGTACAATTGCAGATTTTGCGGAGCAAAGACCAATCTTCGTCATCGCATCCTTAAATTTAAGGCGGTCTTCTGCTTTATCAATTGCTTTAGGTGACGCACCGATTAATTCAACAGAGAATTTTTCGAGAACACCATTGTTGTGTAAATCAAGTGCGCAATTTAATGCAGTTTGTCCACCCATAGTTGGCAAGATAGCATCCGGACGTTCCTTCTCAATAATATGAGCAATAATTTTCCACGTGATCGGTTCGATGTAGGTAACATTAGCTATGTTTGGGTCCGTCATGATTGTTGCTGGGTTACTGTTCACAAGAATTACTTTGTAACCTTCCTCACGAAGAGCCTTACATGCCTGTGTTCCTGAATAGTCGAACTCACATGCCTGACCAATAATGATTGGTCCAGCACCAATAATAAGAATACTGCTAATATCTGTGCGTTTTGGCATTGCTTTATATTCGATAAGTAATAATACGTAGAGTACAATTTTTATATTTATCGATAGCTGCTGAATACAACTCTTAACTGAAAAGCATGAAGAAGAAATCGTCGCTATGAGCTGACTTTACCAATAAAAATTAGTATCTATAGATAGAGTAGTAGAAAAATACTCTGGTAAGTGCTTACCTATTAATATAGGAACGCATAAAAAAGACATAAAATTTAAAATTTAAAAATATAGTTATAAATATCAAAAAATAATTACCATTCTTAGAATTAGAACTCCGGCTCTGGTTTATTAAGCAGATAAATAAGAATCTCTTACTAAGAAAGTCACTCTAAAATCTTTAGACTATTTCTTAAACAATCTAGTTGTTTACTCGTTTTTCGCTCTGTATCTTAGACTGTTTTGTTGAAGAATAGATAAAATGTACCTATAAAAAAGACTAAATTTAATCCTATTAATTTTGATAAATTTAATATGCATATAAAATATGCAAGTTAAGAGATATATAATCCTAACTTTATTAACAAGTATAAAGGCTTCTTTTTATAAGATAAATAACATTTAATTTTATTTATTTCGAATTCTCATACCATCTATCATCGCAGTGAAACGATCAAAAAGATATCCAATGTCATGCGGACCGGGCGATGCTTCTGGGTGGCCCTGAAAACAGAACGCTGGACTATCAGTTAACTCAAATCCCTGGAGCGTACCATCGAATAACGATATGTGTGTTACTCGTACGTTCTTTGGAAGAGAATCAGCATCAACTACAAAACCATGGTTTTGAGACGTAATTATAACCCGACCATCAATCAAATCCTTAACCGGATGATTTGTACCATGATGACCTATTTTCATCTTTATAATTTTAGCCCCGACCGCGAGCCCCATTATTTGATGTCCAAAACATATTCCGAATATCGGAATACCTCTTTCAAGAAACTTTTTTGTAACTGAGATAGCATAATCGCAAGGCTCTGGATCGCCAGGACCATTTGATAGGAAAATACCATCTGGATTCAGAGAGAGTGCTTCTTGGAAGCTAGCTTGTGCAGGTAATACTGTTACGTAGCATCTGCGCTTAGTAAACATCCGAAGAATGTTATACTTTATTCCAAAATCAAATGCAACAATGTGGTAATTTGATGTTACTTTTATATCGTAGTCATTATTAAGATGCCATTCGGACTGTGTCCATTCAAACTGCTTGTCCGTTGACACAGACTTTGCTAGATCTATACCAGAAAGTCCTTGAAATGAGCAAGCGAGTTTGACTGCTTTTTTTATGTCCTCTGATCCGGCAATAATAGCACCATTCTGTACACCTTTATCACGCTGTATACGTACTAGTTTTCGAGTATCGATACCAGAAATTGCGACGATATTTTCTTCGAGCAAATACTCACTAAGTAAACGTTCCATACGAAAGTTTGATGCGATTTTTGGTAAATCACGGATAATTAGACCAGCTACGTGAACTCTCTTTGACTCAACATCTTCAGCGTTCACACCAACATTTCCTATATGAGGATATGTAAACATGACGATTTGTCGTGCATAGCTCGGATCCGTTAGAATTTCCTGATAACCTGTTATTGACGTGTTGAAGACAACTTCGCCGATCGTTTGTCCTTTAGCTCCAATAGAATAACCTTGAAAAAACGTACCGTCGGCAAGCGCAAGTACTGCTGAAGGAAAAGATGGCAACACGCGTTAAACTCCTTTAAAATAGTCTGCTTCCTACTCTCCTCTTTATCTATACAAGGTCGCCCAACCTATTAATCACAGCAGATTGTTATCCTTTACTTATACGGAAGTATAGAGGAGATAGCCTCTGATTCTCGTGTAGGATTAGAGACTATATGCTAAGATATTAGCTTAGTAATATATATTCGACTTAAAATATAATCAGTATATTATAACACTAAGGTAGTATTACCTACCATACTTTATAAGTAAGCAGAAATAGTAGTAAAAAAATTATTCTCGTTTGGTTTGACTCATTTTTATACTTTGTTAATCTTACAACTATTTCTTTTTGCTATTCTTTGCTACCTTAATAGACTTAGCCTTAATTCTTGGGGTTATAAATTTTTTACTCGTCTTTTTATTGTTAGCTATTAACTTAATATTTTTCTTAACATTTGCGTGTACTACTTTGCGACTGTGGTATACCAGCTTACTAGAACGGTGTAGCAACAGTTTTTTATTCGCAATTTGATGATTGATAATTACTGACTGCCTGGCAGGTATATATAGCGCTATCATTTGACCAGGCATCAAAATTTTATGGCGGATATGGTTCCATATCCGTAATTTCTTTTCTGATACGCTATATTTGTTCGCAATCGCTTTTATCGTCTGCTTCGAATGTATTCGAATTAATATTTTACGCGTACGCGTCCTTAGTGTACGCGTCCTTAGTATATTACGCATATGCGTCTTATATACGCGTGATACGTCCGGTTCAATTTTAAGACGCCCGCTTTCAGCAATAGTCATGCTGATATCAGAATCATCTTTTTTTCGCGGTACGATTAGTGTAGATCCAGGCTTTAATCGCATACCGACTGGAATCCTATTTACGCTTATAAGCGTATTAACATCGATACCTAAATTATGCGCGAGTTCGCGTGGACGAGCACGTCTTTTAACCGTATATGTTGTCCAGAGCGATAATCTACCTTTATATCCCTTGATGTTCTTTATGAACACAGCAACCCTATCAAAAGGTAGTAGAATCTTAGGCTTAGCCGCATGAAGAATTACTGGTGTCTTAAATGACGGATTTAGCAATCTAAGTTCGTCTATCGGTAGATTTGCAAGTTTTGCAACAATTGACATATCAATGTCTCGGAAAGTAGAAACTTTCGAGAAATATGGATGATTTGGAATATCTGGAAGTACAATTTTATACTTCTTCGGATTGGTAATCAGATTTTTTACTGCCTGAAGTTTTGGGATGTAATTTTTTGTTTCGTTTGGCATCCGAAGATACTTATAGCAAGCTGGTAAACCAGAAGCTTGATTCTGAGCGATCGCTCGTCGTACGTTACCCTCACCCCAGTTATACGCTGCAAGTGCAAGATACCAGTCACCAAATATGTTATGCAAACGCGATAAATAGTCGAGAGCGGCGTTCGTTGAGGCGAGAATATCTCTGCGATCATCCTGCCACATATTCTGCCGTAGGTTATATATTCGGCCTGTTTCCGGGACAAACTGCCATATTCCAGCAGCCTTTGCGACTGAAAGCGCTTGAGGATCATAAGCAGACTCGATGAAAGGAAGAAGCGCAAGTTCAGAAGGCATATGACGTGCCTCTAGCCCATCGACAATGTGGTATATATATTTTTTCGACCTATCAATCATTCTCTTTATATAATTTGGTCGATTGATATACCATAAGACCTGGACATCGACTATATTATTGTGTAGATCAGGAATCTGAAAACCTTGTCGGATACGTGACCATAGACTATCGGTAAATTTCTTATCAGCGTCGACTATTTCATTTTCATTTATATAGGAAGATTCAGTAAGGAAATTAGATTCAACTTTCTGTGAGCTATTTTCATATATACCATTAAATTGTCTCTGACTCGCACATGCAGTGAGTATTTGGATAAATAAGATACCTATTAGTAATCGCATATGAAAGCCCTGAGTTTAGTATTTATTTAAAGCATCTAAAATTTATAAAAATATTTTAAGAAATATGTAATTATTGCTAATAAAACAGAGAAAAGAAAAACAAACCTTCTTTCAAAAAGATTATTAAAATATAATAGTAAGTCTCTGTAATATTCTTTTACACTCAAGAAAATTTATCTTTCCAATCACGCATCATTGTAAAAGCAGTTATCCGATCCGAAACTGTTTTGCGAAGTGACCTCTCGAGAGTTTCACGGATCTCTAGTCTACTCACTCGTAAAAACGGATTTACAGCAAGTTCATGTTCAATTGTCGTTGGTAATGTTGACTTTCCAAGTCTACGACGTTCATATGCTTCGTTGTACCATGACATAAGCTTCGTATTTTTTGGCTCACATAAAAGCGCAAAGCATATATTTGATAGCGTATATTCATGTGCACAGTGTATATGAGTATTGCTAGGCAGTTCTGCAAGCACGTCGAGTGACGTGAGCATTTGTACAGGTGTACCTTCAAATAAACGACCACATCCACACGAAAATAGTGTATCACCGCAAAATACACGTGGGACTATAGAACTACTCGAAGTAGTTAAAGATATTCCATCTGAGTTGGCATCTGGAACAGCCTGAAAATATGCTAAATGACCGCGTGTGTGTCCAGGTACTTTAAGTACATCGAATGTAACAGGAAGTATCGAAATCGTCAGGCGTTCTCCACCTATAAGTGGATGTGTAACGATACTGATTTTCTCTACCTCCGGCCCATAAACAATTATTGGTTTATCATCTATTTGATTATTAATTAATTCTATAACACCACCGATATGGTCAATATGATGATGTGTAAGTAAAATAGCCGTTAATCTCAAATTTCGTTTGAAAAGCACCCGAATAACCGGTGCCGCATCGCCTGGATCAACAACAACTGCATCTCGACCGTTTGAGATAAGCCAAATATAATTGTCCTCCAACGCTGGTATTGATATATATTCAAGATTATTCATTTTTTATAGTAAAACGTTATATCTATAATCTATCTATTAAATAATATTAGACTTTATAAATAAACTCTCTACTAGGAACAGTAGTATCCACTTCGATGTAATCGAATAAGCTACAAATAGAGTATCACACAACATAATACTCATTCTTGATTTAATAGGCTACGAAAGTGCGCTGTTCCATTGTCCTCAGAGGACAACTACTCTGATACAAGATAGGAGGATCGTTGATCACTAGCTTTAATTCAATAAGTTTGTGACGTAATACGGCAATAGTTTATGAGCTAATGTGGCAATCGCTCTATCAAGTGATAAAATCAACTATTCATTCTCTCAGATCGTAAATCTGAAGAACTAAATCTTTAAATTTAAGCTTAAATGTTGTTACTTCTATACCTATAAATTACACTCTAAAATTTTTATGACAAAAAAATCTAACCTTATTAATATCTATACTGACGGTGCCTGTAGAGGTAATCCAGGACCAGGAGGTTGGGGTGCACTTCTCCTTTACGGATGTGGAGAAAAGGAAATATTCGGTGGCGAGCTTAATACAACTAATAATAGAATGGAGCTTCTAGCTGCTATCTCAGCACTTAATTCGATAAAGAATCGATGCCCTACAATTATCATATATACTGATTCTCAGTATATGCAAAAAGGAATTACAGAATGGATTTATTTCTGGAAGAAAAAAGATTGGATTACTACATCAAAAACACCAGTAAAGAATGCCCGTCTATGGCAAAAACTAGATAAACTAGTTGCACAACGTGATATTGAATGGCGCTGGATCAAGGGACATGATAGCAATCCAGGTAATGAGCGAGCAGACTGGCTCGCCAATTATGGCCTTGAATCACTAAAAATTATCTGATCAGTTTTATTTTATAGTTTGTTCTTTTTTATCATGCGCCAGATTATCCTTGATACAGAAACTACTGGTTTAAATGTCAGAACTGGAGACAGAATAATTGAAATTGGTTGTATAGAACTTCTTAATCGGCAGATCACTAGCAATAACCTACATTTATATATAAATCCAGAGCGTGATAGTGATCCGGCTGCATTTGCAGTTCACGGACTCACGACAAAATTCCTTAGCAATAAGCCAAAGTTTTCTGAGATTGCTAGCCAACTCCGCAATTTCTTGAATGGCGCAGAACTAATCATACATAATGCACTGTTTGATATCAGGTTTCTTGACGCAGAATTCAAGAGGCTTAAATTATCATCCGTTTCTGAAATATGTTCTGGAGTTATTGATACACTTGTACAGGCAAAAAAAATGTTCCCAGGAAAACGGAATTCTCTTGATGCTCTGTGTGATCGTTTTGAAATAAAAAGATCGCATAGGACACTGCATAGTGCACTGCTTGACTCTGAATTGCTTGCTGGGGTTTATATTGCGATGACGCGTGGACAGGATGATCTTTCTATCGATGTCCTCGATTCTAATCGAGATGATAGTGGAAAAAATAGAAAGCAAAGTTTATCGCTAGAATCTCTTGATTTACAAGTACTTTATGCAACTGGGAAAGAACTAGAAGAACATAATGCTAGTCTAGATATAATTGAAAAGATGTTTTATGGAAGCTGTTGTTTATGGAGAAAACATCCAAGATATCCTTTAAAATAATTTCTTATTATTTTAATTACTATGCTGCTCTTTAAATATTCTAGACTTAAATTATATAAACACTATTGAAACTAAAATAAATTCTTAGATCTAATCTAGATATAAATATATTATAAACAAATCTTAAAATTTTTCTTTCTTAGCCGGGGTGATGAAATTGGTAAACATAGCGGACTTAAAATCCGTCGCCGTATAGGCTTGCCGGTTCGAGTCCGGTTCCCGGCACATCATAAAATTTCTATTTATTCCAAGAGCTAATTTATAGTGTCAATCCATTATACGTATCTAGTTTTTCTATATCTTGTACTTTTATGTAGTTTATTAAAATAAACTAAAATTTAATATATGTTGTTATTAATTACAATCGCTTATAACATTCTTTCATTATTGAAACTCTTGATTCTGAAATGCACGAGCGAATTGCAAAATTCGAACTAACAATTTTAAAAGAGTTAATTAATATTCTATAAATTCTAAATCTCGATACCTTTGATGAACGTTCTGAATCAAGCCAGTCTGAGTTTCGAGCTAATAATTCTAATGTTTCAATACCAATTAGGATAGGAAATAAACACGCAAGACGTAGTCGTATAAAACGTCTCGGGATCGCAAGTATGTATTCACAGGCGTCGCGATATTGTTTGAGTGTAGCAGAAAGAAGATGATATAAAACTGGACGGGCAAGCTTTGACGCATCTTTAGTTAAAAGCATATCGATGCTCAATCCATAAGCATCAAGTATATTTTTCGGTAAATAGCAACGTCCGATATGTAGGTCCTTTGCGCAGTCACGCAAAATATTTGTCATCTGTAACGCCTTTCCAAATCGGATACCTTTTTCTTGCATGTCTCTAAAATGCCAGTACCTCGCAGCTCGCGTGTGAGTAGCGACCATTTCTGTCCAGAATTCACCCACACAGCCTGCGACTAGGTATATATATTTATCAAGCTCTTCGCTTGTCCTAATTGACGTAATGCCTGATGAATATATATTTGGAAAAGTTTTTATATCGAACTCTATTCCTGATATCAAGGTGGTAAGAACTTTTTGTATTGCTACGCGATCCTGAAATGTCTGTGCACGCAGTAGTATGAATATTGGATTCATTGAACTAAGAAGGAGATGATACTCGTACGAATTACTCTGCACTCGAGGGATATTATCAAACTCGTAAGATGGATAATCTTGCTCATTAATCTGCTTAAGACTCTTAGTTAGCGTATCTAGAAACTTGATACGATAATTAATAGAAAGGTCAAGAGTATCAGCCACTGTATCTGCTGCGCGTGCGAGGAGATACGCAATACTAATTGGTTCACGAATCCTATTTGGAAGTATACGCAACGTTAGATAAAACGATCGAGAAACATACCTTAGTAGGTTAATCAGTAGATCAGTGCGATCCAGGTTGTCTATCATTTTATATCCCAGAGAAATAGTTTATTCTATTCTCTTTATATGATAGGCATTTAGCTTATTAGGTCATAAAATATAGCTAATAAAGTGTATAAGAATTGTTACAGCAGTAAAACTTATCATAGATATCACATCTATATTACGCGAAAAATAATATAACTATAACAATAGTATTCTTCTATTAGAAGAAGATTAAAATCTTCTCTATATAAAATTTTATTTAATAAGTTAGATGAATGCAGTCATTCGACGGGTTACACCGTCACGCTGATTCGAATAAAAACGAATCTGTTTAGTTACACAGTACATATGGGTACGGGTAACCACCGCTTACGCATATTACGCCTACGGTTGTAATAGATCAATCTGTGCAAGCTATGAAGATCTATACGAGAAATTTTCATATACATCCGAGCTGACGTAGAATACAAATGAGTCCATTGCCAGATCTAAAAAATCGTATAATATATTTTTCGATACTAGATCTACTTCCGTAGATACCCTTGCTAACTCGAACATTTCTTGTAGTTATTAGTGCGTGCACGGACGGCGAAACTAACTAGTCAGACAGCAAAAATCTTGCAATGTTAACTTAGAAAAGTTTGTTTTTAATAAATTAAAGATTTTTATTAAGATAAATTCAATATTTAAGATCGATTATCTAAATTAATAATGTTTTCTCGCCATAAACCAAGCTCCTTAATCAGAGTAGTCATATCTTCTGGAAATGAACACTGCCATTGCACTGGTTCTCTCATTGTTGGATGTATAAATCCGAGTCGCCATGCGTGTAGTGCCTGGCGAGAGAAACCACCAGGAAGAGGTCTTATTAAATGTCTATCGCATGCGTGTCCATAAGTTTTATCACCGAGTAGAGGATGTCCGACCGATGCACAATGTACGCGTATCTGATGTGTTCGACCTGTTTCAAGATCACACTGAATTGCTGATATAGAACAACTGTTCCATAGACACGTAGCGACCCTACGGAAATGTGTGCGCGCAGGCTTACTATAGTGACTACTCACAACTGCCATTCGCGTACGTTCCCGTGGATCTCTCCCGATTGGTGCATCGATTGTTCCGTACTCTGGTATCGTTCCAAAAACTAGCGCAAAATAGGAGCGCTTCATAGTGCGTGTCTGTAATTGACGAATAAGTTCGTTCTGAACAATAGATTTACGTGCAACGACTACTAATCCTGATGTTTCCTTATCGAGCCTATGTACGATACCTGCTCGGTACAGTTTAGTTGTCTTATCGCCATATCGATACAATAGCCCATTTAAGATTGTTTTACTCCAGTTACCTGCAGCCGGATGCATGACAAGACCTACTGGTTTATTAATTACAATAATTGCATCATCTTCGTAGACAACGTTAAGTGGAATCGGTTCTGGTATGAACGCAAGCTGTTCTGGAAGCAAGCCTGGAACTAATTTTATTTTTTCACCAAGAAGAACACGCTTACAAACTTTCACTGGTAAACCATCAACAAGAACACGTTTCATCTTAATCCAGCTTTGTAGTCTGCTACGAGAGAATTCTGGAAATAGTTGCGCGAGTGCCTTATCTAACCGCTCGCCAACTAAAGAGATAGGCATGTAGACAGTTCTCGTTAGGGAATTATTAGTGGTATAGGAATCATTATCGAGTAAATCGCTCAAAATTTCTTCGCTACACGAATTGATTTGACTATAATAGTCATGTTTTAGATTATTCAATCTAGCACTTATCGAACTTAATCTATTCATTAGGCTGTTCAAGATGATTATTTAGGTTAACTAGATTGTTAAAATTTTAAGCTTATGGACTACTTATGAAACGTAGCATTACTAAATTTGTTTTGATAATTGTATTTTCAGCATTTATCGAAGGCTTCCAAAGCTTACCGAAAAATAAAAATGAAGCGATTAAATCATGGTCAAAGGACAATTTATATTTAGAGGCTCAGGACGCACTATCTAATGAAAATTGGGATAAGTGCGCAAAATTTTTCGAAATACTACAAGGTAGATATACGCTTGGCAGTTTTATGCGACAGGCACAGATTAATATTGCGTATTGCGAATGGAAAGGTAATGAATTAACTTCTGCAGAACAGTCGGTAAATCGTTTTATTAAATTGAATCCAGATCATCCGAGCGTCTCATATGCATACTATCTCAAAGGAATGATCCACTTTAGTCATGAATCTTCGCTATTAAATCGACTTTTCTCCCAGGATATGAGTGAGCAAGATCCACAAACACTGCAAGAATCATACAATGCATTTAAGGTCATTATCGATCGATTCCCGAAGAGCAGATACGCGCTCGACGCAGCTACTAAGATGCGATATATTAGAAAAATCCTATCGCTACATGAAATACATATAGCAGATTATTACTATAGACTTGGCGCTTATATAGCTTCGATTAATCGCGCACAGACTGTTATTAAAGAATATAAAGACGTCCCAGAGGCAATCGAAGATGCATTAGATATCATGATCTTATCTTACGATAAGATCAATAAACCTGATCTTTCTAAAAACGCAAAACATATTCTTATCACTACATTTCCGAAAAGTCATTACATAATAGAAAATTATAAACGTCCGATAATAAAAAGATCCTGGTGGAAATTCTAAAAATAATTTCTTTTTCTTCTTTTTTATCTAATTAAATAAAATTCCACCTACACTCAATGCGCGATATTTTCAAATATAAACTGATTATCACGCACATTAACTTCAATTACGCTGTTGGGTCTAAACTGCCCCGATAGAATAAGCTTTGCAATTGGATTCTCAATTCTCTGCTGGATTGTGCGCTTCAACGGCCTTGCACCAAATATAGGATCGTATCCAACTTGTGCAATCTGTTTGAGCGCTGCATCTGCTATGTTTAGTGTCATATCAAGCTTTGAAAGTCGGTTATGTAGTCGTGTGAGCTGAATTTTCGCAATTGATTGAATGTTATTACGATCTAGAGCATGAAATACAATAACATCATCGATCCGATTTAGGAATTCTGGACGGAAATGTAATTTCACCTCTGTCCACACAGTATCATAGATCTTATGCTGCGGCGAACCAGACATTTTCTGAATTATCTGTGAGCCTAGATTCGACGTCATTACAATCACTGTGTTTTTAAAATTGACAGTTCGGCCATGCGAATCAGTCATTCTACCATCATCTAGTACCTGCAAAAGTAGGTTAAACACGTCAGTATGTGCTTTTTCTATTTCATCAAGCAGAATGACACTATACGGCTTACGCCGAACAGCCTCGGTCATATATCCTCCTTCCTCATAGCCTATGTAACCAGGAGGAGCTCCTATTAGCCGAGAAACGCTATGCTTCTCCATAAATTCGCTCATATCGATACGTATTAGATGTTCTTCTGAATCAAATAGAAAACCGGCAAGCGCCTTGCATAGTTCTGTCTTTCCAACACCAGTTGGTCCGAGAAATAAAAATGAGCCGTATGGTCTGCTCGGATCAGAAAGCCCAGAACGAGAACGACGGATTGAGTCAGCGATTGCTTCAATAGCTTCGTCTTGCCCAATCACGCGCTCATGTAGTTTTTCTTCAATATGTAACAGTTTTTCGCGTTCGCTTTGCATCATACTTGACACTGGAATACCAGTTGTACGCGATACAACTTCAGCAATCTCTTCTGCTCCGACCTGCGTTCTCAGTAGACGTGGTCTTTTTGGACTGCGCTGACTTACTTCTTCGGCCTGTGTAACCTGTTTAAGCTCTTCATCTAGATGCGGTAGCTTACCATATTGTAGTTCCGCAACCTTTTCGAGATTTCCTTCTCGCTGATATCTAACTATATCAGATCGTACTTTCTCAATCTCTTCCTTCAGCGAAGCACTACCCTGCACGGCCGCTTTCTCAGCCTTCCAAATCTCTTCGAGATCACCGTATTTTCGATTAAGCTGCTTTATTTCCTCCTCAATGAGAGATAAGCGACGGCGCGACACATCATCCTGCTCTTTTTTTACTGCTTCGCGTTCAATTTTTAACTGAATTAGCCGGCGATCTAATTTATCCATTTCTTCTGGCTTCGAATCGATTTCCATCTTTATTCGAGCTGCAGCCTCATCGATAAGATCGATCGCTTTATCTGGTAGAAAACGATCAGTGATATAGCGATTCGATAGTTCAGCAGCAGCAACGATCGCTGGATCTATAATATCGACACGGTGATGTAATTCATACTTTTCCTGTAATCCTCGTAATATCGCGATCGTTGCCTCAACGCTTGGCTCGTCAACTAATACTTTCTGAAATCTACGCTCTAAGGCAGCATCCTTCTCAATATACTTTCGGTATTCATCGAGTGTCGTTGCACCGATACAATGCAATTCTCCTCTCGAGAGTGCAGGCTTCAGCATGTTTCCAGCATCCATCGCACCTTCAGATCTACCTGCACCAACCATCGTGTGAATCTCGTCGATAAATACGATTGTTCGTCCCTCATCCTTTGATATGTCTTTAAGAACCGACTTTAGGCGCTCCTCGAATTCACCGCGATATTTAGAGCCGGCTAGCAATGAAGCTATATCAAGAGACAGCACGCGTTTATCCTTTAGCGTTTCTGGAACCTCTCCATTAATAATACGTTGCGCTAAGCCCTCAACGATCGCAGTCTTGCCAACTCCTGGTTCACCAATTAGTACCGGATTATTCTTTGTACGGCGTTGCAGAATCTGTATAGAGCGTCGAATTTCGTCATCACGGCCGACCACTGGATCAAGTTTACCTGTTCGAGCTTTCTCAGTTAGATCTATTGTATATTTCTTCAGAGATTCTCGCTGACTTTCAGCTTCCTGATTATTTACGCAATCGCCTCCACGTATAGTGGCGATCGCAGATTCCAGAGATTTACGCTCGAGCCCATTCTGGCGAGCAATTCTTCCAGCTTCAGTCTTGTCATCTGAAATCGCAAGCAGGAACATTTCACTGGAAATAAATATATCGTTCAACTTCTGTGCCTCTCGATCCGCTTTGTTTAGTAAACGGACAAGCTCGCGACTGATTTGGATATCACCATCTATTTCAGTAACCTGAGGTAAGCTACTAATCGCCTTATTTAACGAGATCTGCAATTCTTGAATGTTAGCACCAGCCTGAGATAGGAGAGAGAGAGACGATCCATCCTTCTGTAAAATTAGCGCAGTAAGTACATGAACAGGTTCAATATACTGATTGTCGTGTCTTACAGCAAGGCTTTGTGCATCAGAAAGTGCTTCCTGAAATTTTGTTGTAAGCTTATCAAGCCTCATTTTTTAAATCTCCAATCTTGCGCTATGTAGCAGATACTTTCTTATATTCTTTCGCTTTTTTAAAAAGTATTCATCCTGCTAATTAAGCTCGGCTAAAAAGTTTACTTTATTTACTTCAATTTTATTTTTCATAAAAATTTAATATTTTATATAAAATTATTATGATAGTTTTGTGGAAAAAATAATCTAGAGAGAAATATTTTAAATATTAAATTAAAGTCCAGTATGTAAAATGATAAAATCTTTTACTGCTTGTACATTAGCCTTTACAAGGCTAAAACGCTGTGGTCGATTCTCGATTCCGCAAAACTCTTTTGGACAATCGGGTTCTTTACCTATTGCCTCGCGTATTGTTTCGCTAAATTTTATTGGCTGTGCTGTTTCAAGAACTATCATTGGAATACCTTTTTCTAGATATTCACGTGCAACCTTTAGTCCATCTGCAGTATGTGTATCGATCATAGTCTTATAGCGTATATACACATCTCTGATCGTCGCAATGCGGTCATGATGACTACTATGTCCAGAAAAAAAGCCGAACTCCTTAACACGTATAAAGTCACTGCTAGTTGAAAGATTGAATCCATTCTTCTTATCGACATCATGGAACATTTGTGTCACACGTTTTGCATCGCTATCGACTAGATCAAATATAAATCTTTCGAAGTTCGATGCTTTCGAAATATCCATGCTTGGACTACTTGTATGATATATGTTTTCAGCACTACGTACCCGGTAAATTCCTGTGCGAAAGAACTCGTCGAGTACGTTGTTTTCGTTTGTTGCAACAATGAGCTTCGAGATTGGAAGCCCCATCATTCGTGCGATATGGCCTGCATATACATTACCGAAATTACCAGATGGCACAGCGAATGATACATAATCACTATTGTTTTTTGTCGCTTTAAAATAGCCTTTAAAGTAATATACGATTTGCGCAACAATCCGCGCCCAATTTATTGAATTTACCATACCAATCTTCTGTATACTTTTGAAGATATGGTCATTCGATACTATCTTCACAATATCCTGGCAGTCATCGAATACACCTTCTATCGCAAGGTTAAAAATGTTTGAATCTTCTAAGCTGTACATCTGCGCAGCTTGGAATGTGCTTACCTTTTTATAAGGTGATAACATAAAGACACGCATATTTGTCTTGCCACGTATAGCATATTCGGCTGCACTTCCAGTGTCTCCAGATGTCGCGCCAAGAATATTTAATGTATCACCTCGCTTTGTGAGAGTATACTCAAACAGATTGCCTAGCAACTGCATAGCTATATCCTTGAATGCAAGTGTTGGGCCATTCGATAATTCGAGAAGCGATACCTTCGTACCACCCTCTTCGCCTAGTATCTTTAGCGGCGTGATATCAGTCGTATTCTCACCGTGACGGGCATTACAATACACACTAGCCTTATACGTTCGGTATACGATACTACGTAGATCGTCTTTTGGAATATCAATACAAAACTTCTCTAAAATTTTTAAGGTAAGCTCTGCATACGAAAGAATGCGCCACTCTGCAAGTTCTTCCTTAGATATTTTAGGATATTTATTTGGAAGGTATAGTCCGCCGTCCTTTGCAAGACCACTAAGTAAGATGTCAGAAAATGTATATTTCTCACCAGGACTACCGCCGCGTGTAGAAATATAGTTTAATTTTGTCATCGTTTATATATTTCCATCTGTTAATGTGGTAATGGGGGTGGGTAAACTGCCACAAAAATAGAAAATCGTCGTTATTGTAAGATTAATCTAGTGCTTCTATCCGTATCTTTGTAACTGTCGATGTAACAGTCTGAAGGCTCTCTATCCGTATAATTGCTGTATTTAAATGTTTCTCTAATGTGAGATGAGTGACGATTATTACATCAGTTTCATTATTTATATTCTCGATTTTCTCTAACTTTTTTTGTAGAAGTGTATAAATCGAAATGGAAGAGTCTGCGAGAATCCTTGTGATATCTGCAAGTACACCTGTCTCATCAGAAACAAGAAGACGTAGATAATAAGCGCTCATCACTTCATCTATTGAAAGAATCGGAGTGTCTGATAGATTATTTAGCTGGAATGCGAGATATGGTACACGGTGATCTGGATCAGCAGTATGAAGCCGGGCGATGTCGATGAGATCTGCTATAACCGCCGATGCTGTTGCCTCAGCACCAGCGCCTTTTCCATAATACAGAGTTGTTCCAACAACATCAGCGTGTACAACAAGTGCGTTCATTGCGCCACCAACCATCGCGAGTAAGCGTTTTTCTGGGATTAAAGTTGGATGTACACGTAGTTCGATTCCATTCTTGGATCGACGTGTGATACCGAGCAGCTTTATTCGATAACCTAGTTCTTCTGCATAGCGAATATCTGTTTTATCAAGCTTATTAATTCCTTCGATGTACACGCAATTAAACTGTACTGGTATGCCGAATGCGATCGCGCTCATAATCGTTATCTTATGTGCAGAATCAATACCCTCAATATCAAATGCTGGATCAGCTTCAGCGTAGCCAAGTTTCTTTGCAGATGCAAGCGCAGTTTCAAAATCGAGATTACGCTCGCGCATCTCAGACAGAATATAATTTGTCGTACCGTTGATAATTCCAGCAATGTACTGAATTCGGTTTGCGGTCAACCCTTCGCGCAATGCTTTAATAATAGGAATTCCGCCAGCAACTGCTGCTTCGAATGCAACCATTACACCCTTTTTATGTGCAGCATTAAATATTTCTGTACCATGAACTGCAAGCAGAGCTTTATTTGCAGTCACAATATGTTTATTATTTTCGATCGCACGTAGAACAAGATCTCGAGCGAGATTTGTACCTCCGATCATCTCAGCGATTATTGATATCAACGGATCGTCAATAACTGAGTAAAAATCATTAGTAATCTCAACACTATTTAATACTTTACCAAGAGAAGCTATAGCTTTTTTTGGATTACGTACTGCTATCTTTACTACTTGTATACTGAGACCGGAACGTTTCTCAATTTCTTCCTGATTACGCCGAAGTACAGTAAAGGTACCACCGCCTACAGTACCAAAACCTAACATGCCAACTTTAACTAGTTTCATCTATATGTAGCCTTCTACTTAATGTATGTTGTTTGTTTAGTTTAGCTACGTTTTTTTGGCGCTAACTATAGCTATGTAAAAAGAATGGATAGGCTTTTTATAAGAGATTTAGTAATAAGGGTTTTAAAATAGTGCTTTATATTTCATAGATTTGAAGTTAACTAATATATACATATTCCATGTGTTACATATACAATAAAAAATTTCTAGCTAGATAAAGTCAAGCTATGAGAGATTATTTATAATATTTTCTACTAGTCTTCGATATATTTTCTTTTATATATTCTAGAACTAGAACAAATTTTTTCACATACAAGTAGTTTAATAATTTCTAATTATTTTTAATAATCTCTTCAAGAGTAAAATCAACAATAATTTCTCTTCGAGCCTATAATTACAGCCTATTGAAGGCTATATAGATCAGGCTTTTATAATTTAAAGATTTTTTATCTAAATTGAAACTACATCAAAATACAAACACAGCGCTTAATACTATTACTGGTTATGGTAGTGATTATGTCGATATTAATTTCACTCGATATAAGTGGAGTATCGTAGTTCCAACAGAAGGACAAATCTTCGAATGGAAGGTATCTTCCTTTGACTCTTTAATGGTTAAGGATTTTGATTTATTGATTGAAAGAATGCCAGAAGTTGTCATCTTTGGAAGTGGTATGAAGCTTCGGTTTCCTAATCCGAATTTGATCTTAAATCTCAGCATGCGTCAGATTGGCGTTGAGACGATGGACTTTCAGGCTGCATGTCGTACGTATAATATTCTTATGCATGAAGGACGGAATGTCGTTGCGTCACTCTTAATTGAGCAATAAGTAATAACGCGAGATTCTTATCTTAACCTATATATATTTTTTTATTTACTCGATACATTATCCTAAAAATAGGACGGCTCGATTAATTTAAAGAATAGGAAGTGCGATCTATTTATGAACAGATACGCGTCTTAAAAACTAGAGCTTATGTGTTGTTGTAGGGAACTTCCTTATTATTATACTTACAATCCTCTCCCTGATCTGCTTTTATTATGGTATAAAATATAACTGTTGACTAATAACTTAGATCACACTGAGATATTATAGTTATAATAGTTTAATCTTGTTATACGTAATATTGATCTTAATTTCATCAAATGTATATTCCTATAGAATAAGAAGGTAATTCTCCCTGTCCTCTATATCTCTGTATTTTCAATCAAATGATTTCATATCATTCAGTTTTAAAAAAAATAAAAAAATATTACGACGATCAAATGCGGTTCTCTTGTTCTAAAAAATAAATAACTGGAGGTGTGTGGGGATGATACTTGCTCAGAAATACCGCCTAGAAATGCATTACATTCGAAGATAGTGAATTTTTTAAAGTTCAGAGTTGTCCTTTTTCTCCCCCACTTTTTTATAAAGATTTATAGCTCATAACTTTGTCAATGAAAATTGACATATGCTCCAAGAGCATATTCGCACTCATTAATTAGAGAAACTCAATGATGAACTACTTGCCGTTAATAGGTTTAAAGCGCACAACATAGATACTTATCAAGTAAAATTGATCAGAATTAATCCTTGAAATTAGATATTTACTCTCCATACATCTTTTTATTAAATCTGAGATATGAGCTGTATAATATAGTTTGAACTAGTATTCGACGTTTTAATATATTTTTTATCGTATTTAAATCTACTATATCTTTTCGAGGAAAATTATGCCTTTACCTATTCCACCAAGTAGGCTTGGAAGCTTTTTGCCAAAAAATAACTATAGGTTAGAATTGAAAGTGCAAACTGATAATAAGTCTCTCAAAAAGAAAATATTTTCTGACTCCATAAAACCTGGATCGGTAGATAACTATGAGGATTTTAAAAAAAAATAATATAAATTATAAATGCTGCTAACTTATTTCGCTTATGACTTAAATAAAATGTTCTTCGCCATATAAACTATAAATTTTAATAAAAAAATTAAGCCATCTACTCTTAATTTATAAGATTAAAATCTACTCTGTCTTTTTTGTAAAATAACTGAATTATAAAATTTTCTTAGCAATCCACCACCAAGAAATTGCAATTAGCGCCGATGCTGGAATTGTTAGAACCCATGCCCACAGAATTTTCCTAACAACGCTCCAGCGTACTGCGGAAAGTTTCTGTGTTGCACCAACACCAATAATTCCACCTGTGATTGTATGAGTTGTCGATACCGGAATTCCAAGAAACGATGCAATAAATAGAGTTACAGCTCCACCCATTTCAGCACAGAATCCACCGACTGGTCTCAGCTTTGTAAGCTTATTTCCCATTGTACGAACAATACGCCAACCTCCAGATAGCGTACCGAGTCCCATCGCTGCGTAACATGTTGGAATAACCCATGCTGGTGGCGTATTTAAACCAGAAGATGCATAACCAGTTGCTACAAGTATCATCCAGATGATGCCGATTGTCTTCTGTGCATCATTTCCGCCATGACCAAGACTATAAAAACCAGCAGATAAGAGTTGCAGTCTTCTAAAGCGTAAATTTACCTTATTTGGAGCTGTACGAAAATAAAACCATGACACACTAAGCATACATAGCGAAGATAAAACAAAACCAAGAAGTGGAGAAATAAAGATAAACCCTATCGTCTTTAGCAAACTATTTATGTTCAGAGAGCTCCACCCTGCTTTTGCAATAGCTGGTCCGACTAGACCACCAACTAGGGCATGAGATGAGCTTGATGGAATCCCATAACGCCAAGTAATTATATTCCAACAGATTGCACCAATAAGGGCACCGAACAAAATATATTGATCTACAATCGATGGATTGATTGTCCCACTTCCTATAGTCCGAGCAACTCTTAGATGAAAAATAAAATATGCAATTACATTGAGTATCGATGCAAACGCAACTGCCTGCTGTGGTTTTAGCACTCCTGTTGAAATAACAGTAGCGATTGAGTTCGTTGCATCATGAAAGCCGTTCATAAAGTCGAATATTAGTGCAGCGAGTACTAGTGCTATAACAGTCCATAAGCAGAGTTGTATCGATTGCATTTTTTACCTTAAGCATTTTCCATTACAATACCTTCAATAATATTAGCGACATCTTCGCACTTGTCGGTAATATCCTCTAATAACTCATAGATTGCTTTTAGCTTAATTAGAGTTTTCACGTCATCTTCTTCTCGGAATAGTTTCGACATGGCAATACTTAGCACGCGGTCTGCATCAGATTCATATCGGTCTATCTCCTTACATATTTCGAAAATCTGATTTGCATACTTCATATTAGCAAGCATAAATACAGCTTTTTGTACCTGTTGTACTGCCTGCGTAACAATATGTGCGAGTTGACTCGCCTCAGATGTAACTGAACGCACATCATACAGAGATAAAGCTGTTGCTGTATCCTCCATAAGATCAAGGATATCGTCCATCGTTGCGATGAGTCTGTGAATCTCATCACGGTCGATTGGTGTTACGAATGTCTTGTGCAAGAGGTTGATCGCATCATGTGCAATACGATCAGCTGATTTCTCGGAATTTTGAACCCTCTGCTTATACATCTCAGCGTTTTCTAGATCACCCATCATTAATTCAAGTTCATGACTGGCATCAATAACGTATTTTACATGAGTATTAAAAATCTCGAAAAATTTTCCTTCGTTAGGCATAAAGCGATTAAACATAGAGTATTTAATCCATTAAACAGTGATACATACGGTGATTATAAAAGTTCTTATATTATAAGATTAGTCTTCTCTTATTCGCTGTAAAAGTTCTGTGTATTACAGAAATTTTCAAATTTCGTATATTGTCCAAGAAACGTTAATCTCACAGGTCCGATAGGACCATTACGTTGCTTACCGATGATAATCTCTGCTGTACCTTTATTTAAACTATCCGGATTGTATACTTCGTCTCGATAAATAAACAAAATTAGATCTGCGTCTTGTTCGATAGCTCCAGACTCACGAAGGTCTGACATCAACGGTCGTTTGTTTGGCCTTTGTTCAAGAGCACGATTCAATTGCGAAAGAGCAATTATAGGAACATCTAGCTCTTTTGCAAGGCTTTTCAGTGATCGAGAAATTTCTGAGATTTCTGTTGCGCGATTTTCGCCATGTGACGAGCCTATCATCAGTTGCAGATAATCGACAATTATAAGACCAAGCTTATCACACTGTCGTGCTAGTCGTCTTGCCCTAGAACGAAGCTCTATCGGATTTAGAGAACCTGTTTCATCTATAAATATCTGGGCTTCGCTCATTTTTTTGATAGCTTCTGTAAGCTTTGACCAGTCTTCATCAGTCAATCGACCAGTTCGTATCCGATGCTGATCAAGGCGACCAACTGAGCCAAGCATACGCATTACAAGCTGTGTTCCAGGCATTTCCATTGAGAATACCGCAACTGGTAATCCATGCTCGATTGCAACGTATTCGCCAATATTCATTGATAGGGCTGTTTTCCCCATTGATGGTCGTCCGGCGACGATGATAAGTTCGCCTCCATGCATTCCTGATGTCATTTTATCAAGATCAATAAATCCAGTTGGAGTACCGGTAATATCATTTGGATTAGCTGCATGGTACAGCTTGTCAATACGCTTTATGACTTTCGTTAGTAGTTGTCCAACATCAAGAAAACCTTGACTACCACGAATGCTATCCTCAGCGATCGAGAGTACCTTTGCTTCTGCCTCATCAAGCAATTGGCGAACTTCTCTACCCTGTGGATTAAAAGCATTAGAGGAAATTTCATCCGCTACTGACACAAGCCGACGTAGAACTGCGCGATCTCTAACTATTTCCGCATATCGGCGGATGTTCGCAGCACTTGGTGTATTCTGCGCGAGAATATTTAGATAAGCGAGTCCACCGATCTCATCAGCCTTACCAGATGTTGTCAGAATCTCATATACTGTTATGACATCTGCTGGTCGCATTGAAGCGATAAGATGTCCAATGTACTCATAGATAAGTCTGTGATCATAGCGATAGAAATGACTTTTTGATAAAAAATCAGCAATCCTATCCCAAGCACTATTGTCAAGCAATAAACCACCGAGCACTGATTGCTCAGCTTCAAGCGAGTGTGGCGGGACTTTCAGCAATTCAATTTGAGGATCTTGCTGCGTGCCCATAAATTTAGATTATCGCTGAAAGATCTTTCGATGAAAAATAAAAGAGGCAAAAGTCAGTTACTTAAATTTCTTATTCTTTCTTATTTTAACTAAAAATATAGAAGTCTAATAAAATACTCTAGTAGAGTGCCTTACTAAAAGACAATTTATGTGTTTTCACTAACAACACTGATTATGAGGTCAACAATAATATCCGTGTGGAGTACGATCTGAATTTTATGATCACCGATCATTTTTATTGGACCTTTAGATAGCCGAACTTGCATCTTCTCGATATCGTATCCTGCCTTTTTTAAGACTTCTGCTATATCTGAATTAGTAACTGAACCAAATAGACGACCATCCACACCAGATTTCTGTTTTATTTCAAACGACTGATGATTTAGTTTCTCAGATATTTCCTGCAATGCAGCTAGTTTTTCAGAAGCTATCTTTTCAAATTCAATACGGCGAGCCTGGAATTCAGAGATAGCTTGTTTAGTCGCTCGGCGTGCTTTACGGTTCGGAATTAAGAAGTTGCGAGCATAACCATCTTTAACTTTAACTATATCGCTAAAATTACCAAGATTAGCGACTTTCTCTAGAAGAATAACTTGCATTCGATTTCTCCTTCTTACCTCACTTAATTATATCTTATGCTGATCAGTATATGGAAGCAGTCCAAGAAAGCGCGCGCGTTTGATTGCTGTATCCAATTGACGCTGATAGTGCGCTTTTGTACCAGTAAGGCGAGCTGGCGTAATTTTACCATTTTCGCCAATAAAATTCTTTAGTGTATCTATATCTTTATAATCGATCTGTTCGACACCAGTTGCTGTGAAACGACAGAATTTCTTTCGCTTAAAGAGCGGGTTTTGCTGCTGGCGACGCTTCTCGAATTTCTTAGTAGCTAAACGAGCCATGTTCAAAATTCTCCAATTTTATGCAATGCTGTGATGTGAAATACTAAGGCTCGCGTGTTACGACTCTTTTTCGCAAGAAATCCTGTAAACAAGGTATCGGTGCCTATTTTACAACTTTCTAGTTTTCCACTTGTTTCACCTACTGCGATAGCATCGATCATCATATCAACCTGACGTGAAATAGATGCTTCAATAACTTTCTTACAATGATGTAGCGTAGCACTTATAAGAGGAATGCCAGCTGGGGTATATCGTACCAGCGAACGCTCAACAATGCTTGCGGTCAACTGAAGCTTATTCACGTGCTCTATTTCTCCTTTATAATTTTAGTTTTTATACATCAGATTGATGAGCTGAAGCCATATGCTTTGTTTCCTCACGTTTATTTTCCTCTATCATAACTGAAGGACAAGTTTCAGCCTTCTTCATTTTAACTATAAGATGACGTAAAACAGCATCGTTAAATTTGAACGCCTGTTCAAGTTCTTCAAGTGTTTTCTGGCAGCATTCTATATTCATGCAAATATAGTGAGCTTTTACCAGTTTCTCAATCATATATGCCATCTGGCGACGACCCCAGTCTTCGATACGATGAATTCGGCCACCATGAGAAGTAATTGTATTCTTATAACGCTCAATCATTGCTGAAATCTGCTGACTTTGATCTGGGTGTACGATAAATACAATTTCATAATGACGCATATATACCCCTTGTGGAATTAAATCTACCCGATTATCATGGCCAGTGTAGAAAGTGAGCAACTAAAGATTATATGCTACTTGAGCAGTATCATCTATAGAAATAAGATTATTCAAATATATAGAGTAACTTATCATTATTAATGATCTTTTCGATTATATATTAGAGATATTTAAATAAATAAATTTAGATTTTTAAAGAAAAATATACTTTAAATAGGATTTATAAATCAACGCGTAATGCTTATAGATATCCCGTTCAGTACTTATCAAATAGTTTTTGTAGGGCTATGGGTTCAGTTATACCGTTTACAAGCGCAAGAATCAGGAGCACGCGCGCTTTATACGGGCTTAGTGAGCCTGCACTAATAAAGTGTAATGCGTTATCGTTAACAGCGCCATTACGCATTACATGCCCAGAACCAGTACGTGATGTTCTTACGACAGCAATGCCCTGCTTCGCTGCATCTGAAAGCGCATGTTGTAATGTTATATGAATTGAGCCGTTACCTGTTCCAGCAACTACAACGCCGGATGCTCCTGCTCTAATAAGCGCGTCGACAGCGATTCTCGATACACCTACATAACTCGTTACAATATCAACAACCGGCCATATATTAGTTACAATAAGAGGTTTGCTGTTCTTAGTAGGGCGACCACGCGTCATACTACGTACAAATTCAACACGTCCGCCTTGTACATAACCTAGCGCACCGAATTCCGATGATTCGAATGCATCAATAGCATATGTGCTTACCTTTCTTACATCACGTGCACTATGAATACGATTATTGAATAATACAAGCACACCTTGTCCACGTGTTTCTGGATTTGCCGCAACTATTACCGCATTGAGCAAGTTCATCGGACCGTCTGGCGATATTGAAGTTGCTGGGCGCATTGCAGCTGTTAGAATGATTGGCTTATCCTCGTGTAGTGTTAAATGCAGGGCGTATGCTGTTTCCTCAAGTGTATCAGTACCGTGCGTAATAACGATCCCATCTATAGTATCATCCATACATAGCGCTTGGATACGTGAGATAAGCATCTGCCATAATGAAAAAGTAAAGTCCTTACTATCAATATTTGCAATCTGTTCTGCTTCTATGCGAGCGATAAACTTTAGAGAAGGAACTGTGGCGAGTAAATCATCGATATTAAGCATGCCAGCACGATAGTTAGTAGTATCCGTGGAATTGTGTGAAACACCGGAAATCGTACCGCCCGTAGCAAGAATGAAGATTCTCGGCAACGCTTGTGAAAAATTTTTCAAAAGAGTCATAGAATACAAAAATAATAGTAATAAGATATAAGTCTTGACGAGGTTATTTACCTTTTTATTTTTATATTTACAGACAGTAGAACAATTTACGTACTCCTAGTCTTTATATTGGCAGTATCTAAATAAAGTTCAAATTAGGTATATTCTTCTCTATTAATAAAGAGAAGTCATATGTACAAAACATATAAATTAGTCTTTACATACTTTGTAATATGGAGGAAATTGTAGAATGAAAAAAAGATTATTACTTATTTAGCATATTCGGGATTTTATATTTAAGTTTTAAACAGTAGTTTACATAATTTCTTTAAGATGAAAGATATCTCCAATATAAACTATATTGAAAGCTATATATAGCTCTATGGCTGGACTATCCGATAACACGAGACATATCATTGTTGTGAAGAAAATATCTTTCTATAAAATACTCTATGTTCAAGTAATCTTCGCAATTATAGTCGGAATAATCTTAGGTTATTGTTATCCGAAATTCTCAATAGCAATGAAACCATTTGGTGATGGTTTTATTAAACTAATCAAAATGGTAATCGGTCCGATTATTTTTTGTACTATTGTAACCGGTATAGCTGGTATGGAGGACATGAAAAAAGTTGGTCGAGTTGGTGGTAAGGCTTTACTCTATTTTGAAGTCATATCTACGTTTGCTCTTCTAATAGGCCTCGCAGCTGGGAATATTCTGCATCCTGGCATCGGCTTCAATGCCGATCTAGCTACACTAAGTCAGAACGCTGAAGATATTGCATCCTATACAAAGAAGGCACATAGTCAGTCTGTAGTTGGATTTTTAATGAACATTATTCCAAATACGATAGTAAATGCGTTTGCACAGGACGAGATTTTACAAATTCTGCTGATCGCATTACTTTTTGGTGCTGTACTTGCGCACCTTGGCGAGCGTGGTCGTATTATTACTGATTTAATAGACAGTCTATCGCATGTGTTGTTCGGTATAGTCCATATTATTACAAAACTTGCACCAATCGGTGCATTCGGTTCGATAACATTCACAGTTGGAAAATATGGCATAGCTTCATTAGTTCCACTAATGAAGCTAATCGGTACATTCTATCTAACATCAATCCTATTTGTACTTATTATCCTAGGTTCAGTTGCACAGATTATTGGTTTTTCAATTATCCGTTTCATATCGTATATAAAGGAAGAAATACTTATCGTGCTCGGCACAAGCTCATCTGAAGTTGCCATACCAAAACTAATGGAGAAGCTTGAAAATATAGGCTGTTCGCGTTCTGTTGTTGCCCTCGTAATACCAACAGGATATTCGTTTAACCTTGATGGTACAAATATCTATATGACGATGGCTGTATTGTTTATTGCGCAGGCTCTTAACATTGAGCTAACATGGATGCAGCAGTTAACTCTGCTTTCTGTTGCAATATTAACGTCAAAGGGTGCGAGTGGCGTGACGGGTTCAGGTTTCGTTACGCTCACAGCGACGCTCGCAATTGTTCCAGACATCCCGCTGACTGGTATGGTTCTAATCCTTGGTATAGATCGTTTTATGAGCGAGTGTCGTGCGCTAACAAATATCATTGGTAATGGTGTCGCAACGGTTGTCGTTTCCGCTTGGGAAAAAGAGCTTGATCGAGAAAAGCTCGTACAAATTTTGAATAGAAACAAGTGAAAGCGCAACTTAATTACTAGAAGTTTATTCTATATAGATAGTCTTTTATATCCTTTTTATTTTAATATTTTATGTCGAATAATCTGAATTAATCTGAATGTATTTAGATGATAGATCGCAGCCCCATACAGTCATACTTCCATGACCACAACCAAGATTAACCGTGATGTTTATATGCTCACCACTCATCAGTTTGGATAATCTCTCAATGTCCAATCCTGATAAGGCCTTCGGATAAACCTCAATATCTCCAAAGGAGATATTGAGGTTATCTAAAACAATATCTGTATCCTTCTCGCATTTACCAATCGCCATAACAACTCGTCCCCAGTTTGGATCAGCGCCATGAACCGCAGTCTTAACGAGCGGCGAATTAATGATAGACTTACCTACGCGTTTTGCTTGTTTATCATCACGTGCTCCAATAACTGAGACTTCTAGCATTTTCGTTGCACCCTCGCCGTCTCGAACTATTTTTTTTACAAGTGCGATCGATAATTCATACAATGTTGCCTCGAATTCAGTTTCTACTACATTGCCTGCTAATCCATTCGAAAAAATGACAGCTGTGTCACTAGTTGACGTATCTGTATCAATACTTAGGCAGTTGAATGTTCTATTGACAACCTTGCGAAAAATACGATCAAGTGGCACTTTTGGTAAATCTGCATCGGTAAAGAAAAAAGCAAGCATCGTTGCCATATTAGGCTCAATCATTCCAACACCCTTTGCTACACCAACAATCGTTGCTTTATTGACACGTGCACAAACGTATTTAAGAACTGTATCAGTTGTCATTATTGCAGCTGCAACACTAACTAGATTAGATTTAGCAGACTCTGGCTCAAGATGATCGATGAATGTACGAATCTTACTCATTGGATATTGATGACCAATAATACCTGTCGATGCAATAAGAATATCTTGTTTTCTAATTTTTAGCTTTTCCGCCATTCGCTTTACTAATTCAATTGCATTTGCAATACCTTCTTTTCCTGTTGCTACATTTGCATTTTTTGATATAATAAAAATCGAGCGTGGCTTTCCGTTAGAGAGGTTTTGTTGGCTAATTTTTATACTTGGACCTATAAACCGATTCTGGCTAAACATTCCAGATACTATGCATGGTACGGTTGAAAAAACACATGCAAAATCATCCGATGTTCCTTTTATGCCAATATTACCAGTTAGCGTCTTGAAGCCAAGCGGATGAAGGAAGTCATTGCTTAATACCAATTTTTAAACTCCACAATGTGATAAAAATCTCCAGACTAGCATATAGCATAATTATGCCTATCTTTGAAAAAGATAGAAAGTAAACTTTACCTTCAGATAAATTTTCTTTCTAATAAAGATTCCAATAAGATTAAGAATATTGATATTCGTAGAGATCAAAAGTATATTTATGCTTTTAATATTTCTATTCTATATCTAGAATCTAGAGCGGGTGTAGTGATCTACTAACATCATAAAGAACAAAAGTGATAAATAAGCGATTGAAAAACGAAATGCTCGGCGCGCTAACTTATCAGAGTAGTTATGATAAATCTTCCATGTATAAGAAATGAATATTGTACTGAGTACAATCGCACTTAAAAAATAGATAATACCGCTCATATTTGATACGAATGGCATCAGTGAAACCGCGAACAGTACAATCGAATAAAGTAGGATATGTAGTCGCGTATATTGCTTGCCATGTGTGACTGGTAACATCGGCAAACCTGAATTCTCGTAATCTTTATAGCGATATAGGGCAAGTAACCAGAAATGTGGTGGCGTCCAGATAAATATAATTAGTACAAGAATCCAAGCATCGCTGGTCACATCTCCTGTAGCAGCAGCCCAACCGATCGCAGGTGGCATAGCGCCTGATATTCCACCGATCACGATATTCTGAGGTGTTGCAGATTTTAAAAACATAGTATAGATCACTGCGTAGCCGATGAAGGTTGCAATAGTCAGCCACATCGTCAGAGGGTTCGTAAACGTGTACAGTACACATGCACCTATGGTTCCGATCGCGGTAGAAAGTGCAAGGACTTTCTCTGGTTTGATCTCACCACGAGCGGATGGACGTGATTCAGTACGTTGCATCAGTGCATCCACCTTCTGCTCAATCATACAGTTAATAGCAAAGGCAGCTCCTGCTAGCATCCAGATACCTATAGTACCGCCAATAAGTACTTTCCACTGCACTTCTCCTTGTGGAGTCGCGAGAAACATTCCGATCACTGAACAGAATACAACAAGCTGAGTGACTCTCGGCTTCGTTAGCGTAAGGTATTGTGAAAGATGCTTACAATAAGGATTGAGAAAGATTGCCATTCATGAAACCTTATGTCTTCATATCAGTCTCTAATGATCTGAATATTTTATAAAGTGTATATAAAAAAGAATTTAAAAAATTTTTTATAGATGATTTTAATAATAGATCTTAAGAAAATATAGAACAATTATATATATGAATGAGACTGATATAGATGAGAAAATTAATAAAGTAAACTTTTCGAATAAATCGATGAAAAATAAATTCTCTAAATTTACCAGGATCTAAAATGATATAAAAATGAGAATAACTAATCAGAAATAACCTAATTGTAATAAGTGAATTAAAAAAAGAAAAACTGCTATTTATATTTATAAAAACCTGAATCCCTTGTCATTATTAGAACTAATTAATACTAATGGTTAATATCTTAACTCTATAGTTCTATAAGAATAGCGTATACGTTTTCTACTACTAACTAATAATCTTAATCATCAGATTCAATTTTTTTATCTTCTTTATCCTCACTGCAAGGATAGACCAAGAACAGACTTTGTTGCTGGCAGCGCCATAAGTACAACGATAATAAATGGTAAGATCGTCCATATGATTTCAGTAACTATGCTCTTATGAAAATTAGAAGCTCCTTCAACTTTAGATTTACGGTGCTCAAAGAGCGAATAAAATATCATAATGAATGCACTAACGAAGATTATAGTGCATAGAAGTAGAGTTATTATATGGAGATCAGTAAGCTTATCGATAAGCTTTATTACGAGCATAATTGTATTTTAATTTTATCAACGGTTCTCTTATTCTGAACCTTAGAAATTGCTAGTAATCCTAGCAGAGATTGTTTTATTATTTTCATCCTCTTTACTTTATTTATGAAGCTTCTTTATAAAGCTTCTATTTAAACTTTATTAGAGATATGGCTCTTAGAAAAATACTAGTTCTAGGGAACTCTATTTTCTTTGGAAGATACGTCGTGAGAATTCCTCAAATTATAAATAGCCCCCTATCTAAGGGTAACCCTGTAAGTTTCTTTCTATCTACTTATTCATTTAATAATATTATTTACTAATTTTCAGGATTATTCTAATTTACTCATATAAACTAGACGAAATATTACCTGAGCTTTGACTAACTTTGTCGATATCTTTAATCTGAATAATTTTATTCTCTTCATTTATCGAGTGAGAGAGCGCTTTCCATCCGTGTCCATAAATTATCTCAAATGTCAGCGGGATCTTCCCATCAGGACGTCTTCGCGCATTAAGCGCTGTTTCAAGTGCTGATTTGAAAAATCGAGTTGTTCTCAACGGCGATTCCCGATAGAATGGATATGCGCCCCATCGCTTCACGTCATCGATCAGTAAATTTGGTGATGTATATATCACGGTTAGTAGCTCCTTGTCCATAACCGGAATGTCGAAACCGCTATTGAGTAGCATGTCTCCAAGATTATGCATATCTATGAAGTCGATTACACGTGTTGTAGATCGCATAATACCAATTGCTTCATCAGCCTCAAAGCAGGAATTGCGTAGTTCACAAATCGTATTAGGACCAAGCGTGCTAAACATCAGTAATCCACTCACGCGGAGTACGCGCCTCCATTCTTGAAATACCGTATTTGGATGAGCATGCCAGTGTAAAGCAAGATTTGACCAAATTAAATCGAATGTAGAGGATGCGAATGGCAGTAAAGAAAAATCAGCTTGAATAACCTCATTATATCCTGAGCGCGCAAGCATCGCACCAGATAGATCAATACCAAATGCTCTAGCATCCGGAAATCGGAAATTTAGGTTTCGAAGATCATCTCCTGTTCCACAGCCAGAATCAAGTACCCTTGAAGGGTTTACCTTAATATAATCGAAACGTTTATTCATACGATTCGAAATTTCTCGCAGCAGAAATGTAACTGCATCAAATCCAGCAGCGCGACGATCAAATATCCGCTGTAAGCATCGAAGGTTATAAGTTTTTTTAGAAGAAAATATAGGAACTGTAGACATATTATCTACTTAGAATATAATAGTAAGAATAAAAAATAGTTATAGATCAATCTCTGATTGGATTATACATCGCTGTAAAAAAGACTATAGAGCGCATCGCTTGATGTAATACCGTAGCACATCGCAGCTCATATCAATAATCGGCATGTCGATTCATCCAGCATATTCCATTATAAGATGTCTTCGTATAACCTACGCCTTCAGCAGCGTGACCGAGGTTTCTAGAGTAGAATAGAAGCACTCTACTTTCAAGTAATTAGAGTCCAACTGTTCTGTTTCATGAAATATTGCTTATCCGAATTAAAGTAAGCTTCTCTAAAGCGCATTAAAGCAAGTAAAAGCTTTAAGGATGGCCACAATGACTCCTGGGCCTGAACATTTCTAAAAATTTCTTTGAACCCGCACCCAGTAATAACTTATTCCAAGGTTGAGATAATCAGAAATACTAATTGCGATTACAAGAACGTTCTTTAATGCACCGCATATTTCAACACTAATGACATAGTACTAGAGTATAGATCCACCGCGCATTATTCCATGATGAAGCGCGTTGATTATAAGCTGTTGGTAAATGCCAGGAGGTGTACTTATAATTACGAGCTTAATTGGCAATTTCTAAGTAACTTCAGATACGAAATTGGATCCGGATAATACACACTTTCTGCTTCGCAGATAGTTTCCTCTGTAACCATATGATTTTTAAGAAAGTTGTGTATCAGCCTCAAAGCTCTTACGTATCCAAATGATGTTTTCTGGAATGTTAGCCCATGCCGGAAAGTATCTCGGATATATAGCATTCGCAGATCGAAAACCGGTACGATAAGATTTATTTTATACTGTTAGTATAGGAGGTAATATTATATCTTTAACATAGTGTTGATTTTCGTACCGCTTAGTCATCTCTGATATAATTCTTTATATCAGAGATGACTATAGCAATGTGTCCATGACCAATGTAGAGAGAAATATTCAGTGAGTGTAATACCCCCCGCAAAAGCCGGTGCTGGAAATAATAATAATCTTTATACCTAAAATATTGCTTAATATATACGAATCAACTCATTGCTCTTCTTTTTTGGTTTTAGAATCTACTTTTACTTGTTTCATATTCGCCAGGTGCTCCTCATAGAGCGCCTGGAAATTAATCTCAGCGAGGTGGATCGGTGGAAGATCAGCACGTGTTATTGCATCGGCAATATTCGAACGAAGATATGGAAATATTATTTTTGGAAACATAACGCAAACGATCGAATCAAGGTGATCATTAGAAATGTAATTAACTTTGAAAATTCCAGCCTGTTTCGCTTCGATAAGGAATACAATCTTATTCTTTGTCTTCACAGCTAAAGTACATGAAATTATGACTTCATAGATACTCTCTGAGATTTTCTCGGCATTTACGTAAAATTCGACTTCAGCCGATAGCATATTTTGCTCAAGACGAATCGGCAGCGAATTAGGGTGCTCAAGCGACATATCTTTAAGATAGATACGTTCAATACTAAAAATCGGCTTATTTTCTATGCTACACATGTTAGCTCATAAAGGTTTAATAACGTGATAGTCCTCTCTAGCACGGTAGCTTAACTTAAGCTATAATATAGTTCCTTATATAAGAAGATATTATATATCATTCCATTATCAAGATATTATAGATGCTTTTCTTTCCGAAAGAAGTATTCTTGTAGAGGTATCATAAGCTATCTATCTTCTTCCTAATAGTCTTATAGACTACTAAGGTTTTTTAACATAGATATCCATACATAGTAAATATGTTTTATCTACCTTATTTCTATACAGATTAATTTTTCTTAACTTATAGCTTTTTTCTGATAATCGGCATTCCAGATTGTTGCCATGAAACGATGCCACCGTCTAATACGTAGACCTCTGTATAGCCTGCCTCAGTGGCTATATGCGCCACTTTTTGAGACTGCTTTCCATTCTGACAAACTATCAATACTGATGCACCTTTATTCTTTACGATTTGTGTAATTTTCTCACGGATCTCACTTATATTAATTTGTTTTGAGAATGGTAGATGACCAATCTCAAAATCAGCAAGCGATCGAACGTCAATTATAACCGCATTTCTGCAGTTGATTAATTGCGTTGCTTCTATGGAAGATAAGGTGTTACGACTTCGTCTATATAGAGTTAGTTGTCTTACTGCAAGTAAGCTACCAGATACGATCATAATCACTAGCAAGGCTAGGTTCTTATAATCCATAAAAAATTTCATGATAAAATTTGAAATTTAGAAAGGAAAATCTTTCTTTATTAAAGATTGTTCTATGTAAATAAATTATTTTACTCTTCTTTCTTGCAACTTTTTTAATTAGAAAAAAGCTAATCGCGAGTTTAATATGTATAAAATTGTATTCATGCGACATGGTCAATCAACGTGGAATAAAGAAAACCGATTTACCGGATGGATCGATGTCGACCTAACAGGTCAAGGTGCTAATGAAGCTAAACAGGCCGGAGAACTCTTAAAAAAATCTGGCTATACATTTGATATTGCTTATACATCTGTTCTTAAACGAGCGATCAGAACACTATGGATTGTACAGGATAAAATGGATCTTATGTATCTTCCAGTTATCCATTCTTGGAGGCTAAATGAGCGTCACTACGGTGCACTTTCTGGTCTGAATAAAACTGAAACAGCTAAGAAATTCGGAAACGAACAGGTAATAGCTTGGCGACGAAGTTATAATACGAAGCCGCCAGCGCTTAAAGCAGATGAGGCTCACTTTCTATATAGTGATTCACGATACGAAAAGATACCATACAATCAGTTGCCGCTAACCGAGTGTTTAAAAGACACAGTTGCACGAACATTGCCACTTTGGAATAAATCAATCACAAGTGCAATCAAGGATAATAAGCGTGTATTAATCGTTGCACATGGAAATTCTATTCGTGCCCTGATTAAACACTTAGATGATGTTTCAGATACTGCTATAATAGCTTTGAATATTCCTAACGCTATGCCGCTCGTGTATGAGCTCGATGAAAAATTGAAGCCAATTAAAAATTATTATCTCAGTGATATAGAAAAGATCAAGATAAATATAGGATAAAAATTAAGGATTTGTGGAAAGAGAGTTGTTCAAATTATGATTTTTGTAACTCTATCTTATAGATAGACAAAGAACATAAAATTTTTTCTATAATTTGAATAGCATTTAAATTTATAAATTATATTGTATTTTCGAAGTACAAAAATTTTAATGCGAATTAACCTAAAAAATATTAACCTAATTATTATTGGCTTAGTTGCTGGTGTATTAGCAACTCTGCAGAGTTCAACATCAGCTATACAAAATACTATTTCTATACTCCCATTTGATCAATTACGTCTACTTAATGAAGTATTCAGCTGGATTAAGTACGAATATGTTGGGAAAGTTGATGATAAGAAGCTTATAAATTCAGCGATAAAAGGTATGGTAGCTAGTCTTGATCCACATTCAGAATTCCTTTCTAAAACTGATTATAACGAATTAGAGAAGGAAATGACTGGGCACTTCGCAGGCATTGGAATTGAAGTCGCTCAGGAATCTGGCTTATTAAAAATAATTTCACAGATTGATGATGCTCCAGCATTCCGTGCTGGAATTCGTCCTGGTGACCTAATTATTAGGATCAATAACAAACCAGTATTTGGAATAACTCTTAACAATTTAATTAAGCAGATGCGTGGTGAGCCCGGTACTAAAGTAACACTGACAATCTACCGAAAAAATAAAGATCGCATGTTTCATGTAACTGTTACGCGGGCAATTATCAAAATTAAAAGCGTAAAAATGAAATTACTCAAGCCTGGCTACGCGTATATCCGTATTATAAGCTTCCAAGAGAAAACAATAGCAGATCTTGTAGATCAGCTTCAGGATATTGATCGATATCAGCCTAACCTGAAGGGACTAATTCTTGATCTTCGAGACAACAGTGGCGGTCTACTGAAAAGTGCAGTAGGCGTTGCTAGCGTGTTTCTTCCTCTAAATTCAGTCATTGTATCGACGAAAGGCAAAATTTCCGATTTTAATCGGGTATATCGCGATACATTTGATGATTACTGCCTACCAAATTTTAAAAGCGATCCTCTCAAGAAATTACCAGAAGTTTTTAAGAAGATACCGATGATTGTATTAACAAACGCATATTCGGCATCTGCATCTGAAATAGTATCTGGCGCACTTCAAGATTCGAAGCGAGCAATTATTATGGGCAAAACAACTTTTGGCAAGGGTTCAGTACAAACTGTTCAACAGATAACAGACGAAACTGCTCTGCGTCTAACAACAGCATACTATTACACACCAAATGGTCGTTCAATTCAAAATAAAGGAATTATTCCAAACATCTTAGTTGATCAATATAGAGATGGTGATCCGGATGATGTGCTCGTCATGCGAGAAATAGATTACATTAATCACCTAGAGAATACGCAGAATCTGAATGAAAAAAATGAACTTGATAGGTATGAGCAGCATCAACTAGATCGTTTGTTTTTTCTTAAAAAACAGAATAATATAAAGCTTCTTAAACAGAAGCGCGAACGTAGGTTTGTAGAATTTGGAAGCAAAGACGATTTTATGATGCAGCAGGCACTTAATAAGTTTCA
This sequence comes from Burkholderia sp., assembly GCA_032470235.1. Taxonomy (GTDB): domain Bacteria; phylum Pseudomonadota; class Gammaproteobacteria; order Burkholderiales; family Burkholderiaceae; genus Burkholderia. The sequence goes on along the minus strand of JAVHYW010000002.1, from coordinate 153,899 downwards.
AGGAAAATCTGTTCAGAAATCAAAATATATGCTTCGCTGAAATATAATTACAGACAGTGTCTGTTATAAAATTTTATTTCTCTATATTCTATGCATGACAACCAGATTCTTCGCTATTTACGTCATATCCTTATTGAGGAAATTTGAATAAATATACACCAACGTTTTCTCAATGCATATGTGAATTGTCATTGGCATAGAGATAGGATTGGCTCGTCAGCAATATAGAGGCAGATCTCATACTATAAAATCAATTGGATATCCTAAGGATAAGTCAACTCGTATCACTCTTGAGCGATTCAATACTGATTTAATTGTTCATACAGTTGTTTAATATATTGATGATAAAAGGAATGTAGGTACTGAAAACTTTGCTCTTGATTTCTCTGATAATCTCGTGACACTCCACGAAATAAATCGTGCATGACCATCGCGAGTACCACTCGTATCTAGTAGGTGCTGCGCTTTGATTCTACTGACAGATCAGAATATTTATGTTTCAGGAAGATAAGTTATTTAATGAAGTCACATGTGCAGCCGCGTATTTTCTCTGACAGTCCGGAATCATAGGTACAATACAGTCTGTAGAAGGGTTGTGTGTGGTTTGTAAAATCGGTAAAACTTGAAAGCCATCTTATGATTCTTGATTCTCTGCAGATTATAATAGATAACAATAAAGCTTATAAAACAAGAATATTTGTAAAACTGTATTGATATTTTTTAAATTAAAATTTTATTCGACTAAGAATAAGACTAGTGCTACTACAACTTCTAACTGAATAACCATTATTATCGAATTCATTACGCTGACTTTCGCTCCAATTCATCGAGGAACATCCCTGCGACGTTGAAGCCAGTCTGTGCTGTAATCTCGGAGAAACATGTCGGACTTGTAACATTTATTTCAGTTAGCCACTCACCGATCACATCTAACCCAATAAGTAGAAACCCGCAAGCATCAAGTATCGGTGCAATTGTATCAGCAATCTCACGATCGCGTTTAGTTAGAGGACGCGCAATACCGAGTCCACCAGACGCAAGATTACCACGCACTTCATTGCCCTGTGGAATACGTACGAGTGAATATGGAACTATTTTGGTACCGATCAACAAAATTCTTTTATCTCCATGCTCGATATCTGGGATATACTTCTGTGCCATGATGGAGCGTAGTCCATTTTGGCTTAGAATCTCGATTATCGAACCGAGATTCATCCCATCTTTCTTTACGCGGAACACACCAATTCCACCCATCCCGTCTAGTGGTTTAAAAATAATATCACCATGTTCCGATTGAAACTTACGAAGACGGGCTGGATCTCTCGTTACGAGTGTTGGTGTAATAAACTGTGGGAATTCAGCAATAGCAAGTTTTTCTGAATGATCTCGAATCGATTTCGGTTTATTAAAAATACGTGCTCCAGAGCGTTCTGCTAGCTCGAGAAGCCATGTCGATGTCACGTACTCTATATCGAAGGGTGGATTCTTACGCATTAGTACAGCATCAAACGATGTGAGAGAGCGAATAATAGTTTTATTTGGCTTGTACCATAGTACACGATATGGATCTTCTAAATCACCAATAAGCGTTACTTGAAATACATCAGCCTCAACTGTCAGGCCGGTCCATGCAAGCGACTGTGGCTCACACACATAGATCACGTGGCCACGACGCTCAGATTCAGCCATGATCGCATAGGTCGTGTCCTTTTCAATTTTAAAACTACTTAGAGAGTCAGTAATAAAAAGAATATTCATGAGAATTCTTTAATATCAACTTTGTTATTATTAGAAATTTTAAGTGCATAACGATTACTTAATTAAAATAGTAAAAAAGAAATTATAGTGCTTTTTTAAAAAACGATAGGGAACTTTTTAAGTAAACTTTTATTTAAAGGATAGTTCTATACGCTTATAAAGTTGTAAAACACTGAATAAATTTGAAAAAATTGAGGCTATAGAAACAACTTGTAAAAATTAAGCGAAATTGCAGAAGTAGTAGATTTCTTTTTTATAAAAGGTAGAGCTCAGAGAAGCAGTCTAACTTAAAGTTAAGTAGCGATAAACCTTGTTACGCTATTTATCCTTATATCAATATATAAAATTAAAGTTTGGTTTTTTAGGAAATTGCACAGTATCGTAATCATAGTTTTATTATGATTTATGATACGCTCATAAAATATTAATAATTTCAACCGATGCTGATATAGACAATGAAATTTCCTTGAAAAATTTTTAAATAATATTTCTAATTCTAAGAATTAGAGTGTTTACAATTATATTGCCTTTAAGCCTTTATATATTAAATATAAGATATAAACAGTATTCTAGAACATGAATTATTGAATGTGTTTTTCGGATTCTATATCTTAGATATGGAGAAATGTTAAAAAAGGTAAATTTATACACTTTATATAAAAATGGAAGAAATACGATGAAATATCCTAGCGAACTTTTTAGCGACCTACAATCTCGTATTAGCGATTTACTAAAAAATTTGCCTAATATGGAAGTCGAGCGCAATGTAAAGGCTCTATTAGTACAGGGTCTCTCAAAACTTGATCTTGTTACTTATGAAGAGTTTCAGACCCAATCTCAAGTTCTCAATCGAACCCGTACACATCTCGAACAATTAGAAAAACGTGTAGTAGATTTAGAACGGAAGCTTACTTCGACAAAAATAGATGATACTGTGTCAAGTGATGATAACGAATTAAAAGAATTAGGTTAGAATATATGGATATTATAATCTAAAGTATAAGTAATCATGATTACTTATCCGTTATTATTTCCTATTAGGTCCTTGCTGTTTTATATGGAATATTCTTTTCTAGAAAGAACAATGCTTAATAAGAACTAGTATGGTTGCTGAGTGTATTGAATTTGTAAAGATCAAGAAATTAGAACTTATATAAAAATCCTCCACTAGACCTAGTTTAATAGCCTTCTATAATAACTTAAATTAACTTTCCTATAAATCTTCAAAAATAAGCAGAACGAATAGTATGAAGTTACTATTTTCAGAAGTTAATTCAAATTTCTAGAAAATCTAATAATTTAGGATGTACAACAAAATTTTTGTTACTGAGTTTAGTGTTCAAAAACTCCTACTAATATAAGACGTGAAAGATTAAACTAATTTGTAAACTGTCTATTCTATTCCGATAAATTTCGGAAAATATAGCATTTAAAAGTTATAAGACAATCCCTTATATACCAGATTTATACAAGATTTCTGAAAATCTTCTGGAAGATAAGAAATAAATAAGAAGCTTAGACTAATCAGTCTAGTATCCTAAGTGTGTAAGAGGGTAATTGCTTGGTTTAGTTGGGGTACTTATTCATAGTCTGCTACTCTGCTTTCTATAGATTCTAGATAGCGCTTAAAAAATAGAGGAATGATCCCAGACTTGCTTACGATACTTTGACACTATCCTCTTAAAACAGATTGTGCTCATATAAAAGCTCACATCGCTAGCTTTCTTAGGATACGATTTTATCTATTTTTCTAAATTCGCTGTGCAGTATCTGGCAATATCGAATGCGACAGGCTCGTATTAGATATTGTTTATCATAGCAAAGGACGACTTATGGAAGATAATAAAAAAGGTACCGGATTAACTTCTGAAAGAAGTATAGGATTGGCTATTGTTCTTGCACAGATTGAAAAACAGTTTGGTAAAGGTTCAATTATGCGTCTTGGTGATGGCGAAGCGATTAATGGCATTGAAGTAGTATCTACTGGTTCACTTGGTCTCGACATAGCTCTCGGTGTTGGTGGTTTGCCTCGCGGTAGGGTAGTAGAAATTTATGGACCGGAATCTTCAGGTAAAACGACTTTAGCGTTACAAGTCGTTTCTGAAATACATAAGATCAATGGAACGGCCGCGTTCATCGACGCAGAACATGCGCTTGACGTTCGATATGCCTTGAAGTTAGGTGTAAACATATCGGAATTGCTGATCTCTCAGCCCGATACTGGTGAGCAAGCACTCGAAATAGTTGATACGCTTGTTCAATCAGGTTCAATCGATATGATCGTAATCGACTCAGTCGCTGCACTAGTACCAAAGGCTGAAATCGAAGGAGAGATGGGTGATTCATTACCAGGTATGCAGGCTAGGCTGATGTCTCAGGCATTACGTAAGCTAACAGGCAAGATAAAACGTACGAACTGTCTTGTTATTTTTATTAACCAGATCAGAATGAAAATTGGTGTGATGTTTGGTAGTCCAGAAACAACGACCGGCGGTAATGCACTAAAATTTTACTCATCAGTACGACTCGATATTCGAAGAATTGGCTCGATCAAGAGGAACGAAGAAGTAATTGGTAACGAAACTCGCGTCAAAGTTGTAAAAAATAAGGTGTCCCCACCATTTCGAGAAGCAATCTTTGATATTTTATATGGCAAGGGAATTTCCCGTCAGGGTGAAATTATCGATCTTGGTGTGCAAACGAAGATAATTGATAAAGCAGGTGCATGGTATAGCTATAAGGGTGAAAAAATTGGTCAAGGGAAAGATAACGCACGAGAATTCTTACGTGAGAATATAAAAATGGCACTTGAAATTGAGAATCATATTCGTGAGTCACTTGGTATTACAGCTATTTCAAAAAAGTTAAAATAAAGATCACTAAGAGGAGAATTTTTGATAAATTCTATTAATGACTATACAGCTAAGCTATCTACATTACCGATGGTAAGTTATTATGCAAGTTTATATACTAGATCACTAAGTTATGATTATAGTCTTCTATTAAAAATTAGAAGCAAGAGCTATTTCTAGAACGAAAACATATTTTTCTCATAAAATAAGTCTTGAGATTTCTAAGATCTTACATGAAGTACCTCGATGATTTTAGTAGTATCGATAAAATATCAAGAAATAAATTAAACTAAATACCTGAAGATAATCGAGATATATCTCTTTAATTGAATAGTAATTCAGAGAATTAGGATTAAAATACGATTCCATACTACTCTTCGAGATTCTCTCGCGTTATTCTGCTCATATTTATCCCTATTTCTCCGAATGAATATAAACTGATATTGTTTCGTTATAAGCATAAAAACCGGTTAAAAAACTATCTTCTTTCAGCCTTATTATAAGCTAATTAGTTTTTTATATTCCTCTATTTTAAATAGAAGAATGAGTGGTTTATATATCATATATTAATCAACGAAAACGGAATTACATAACGAAAAAATAACTAAGAAGCAATTTAATGAAGGAATAACGCATGAAGATTCACGAATATCAAGGGAAGGAAATCCTTAGGAAATTCGGCATAGCGGTTCCCCGTGGTAAGCCAGCATTCTCAGTGGATGAAGCTCTTAGGATTGCCGAAGAACTTGGTGGTCCCTTTTGGGCTGTGAAGGCACAGATTCACGCAGGTGGTCGAGGAAAGGGTGGAGGTGTAAGGATTGCTAAGTCGATCAATCAGGTTCAAGAATATGCAAATCAGATGCTTGGCATGCAACTTATTACTCACCAAACTTCAATAGAAGGCCAAAAGGTTAATCGCCTGTTAATCGAGGAAGGAACAGAAATTAGGAAGGAATTCTATGTTGGTATCGTAATTGATCGTATATCGCAGCAGATCGCTGTAATGGCGTCAAGCGAAGGAGGAATAAATATAGAAGAAGTTGCCTCGAAAAAGCCTAAAGCGATCTATAAGGTAAAAGTCAAGCCATCAAATGGATTACAGGACAAGGAAGCTGATGATTTAGCAAAGAAAATCTGCGTACCAGATACTTCAATTTTACAAGTACGTAAAATCCTGAAAGGTTTGTATAAATTATTTTTAGAAACTGATGCATTACTCGCCGAAATCAACCCACTTGTCTTAACTGGAGATAGTAAAATAATTGCACTAGATGCGAAATTTGACTTCGATTCAAACGCATTATTTCGTCATCCAGAAATTATAGCATACTGTGATCTAGATGAAGAAGATCCAGACGAAATAGAAGCATCAAAATTTGGCCTTGCATATATTTCGCTTGATGGCAATATCGGCTGTCTGGTAAATGGAGCTGGTCTTGCAATGGCAACAATGGACACAATTAAATTATTTGGTGGCAAGCCAGCAAATTTTCTAGACGTTGGAGGAGGGGCTACGATTGATAAAGTCACAGAAGCGTTTAAGCTTATGCTTAATAAAAAGGATATAAAAGCAATCCTTATAAATATCTTCGGCGGCATTATGCATTGCGATTTAATTGCGGAAGGAGTGATTTCTGGTTCGAGGGCTGTCAATTTAAGTATTCCTCTCGTCGTACGTATGAAAGGCACAAATGAGGACCTTGGTAAGAGAATTCTGATGGAATCCGGCCTACCAATAATCTCAGCAAACAGCATGGAAGAAGCAGCGAAAAAGGTCATCGAAGCGGCCGAGAGCAAATAAAAAATATGTATAAGAAATTGTCTCCAAGGTCGAAACATATTACAGATGGGGTTAAGGTATCGCTCATAAGATGACATCTATTAAAAGAGGGTAATAATTAATCATATGTCTATTCTGATTAACAAGAATACAAAGGTCATAACGCAGGGCATAACCGGTAAGACTGGACAGTTTCATACACATTTCTGCCGTAAATATGCAAATGGACGCGAGGCTTTCGTCGCAGGCGTGAACCCGAAAAAAGCTGGTGAGAACTTTGAAGGAATTCCGGTCTTCGCTAGCGTGAATGAAGCGAAGGAAAAAACAGGTGCAACTGTATCAGTCATTTATGTACCACCATCGTCTGCAGCAGCAGCAATCTCAGAAGCTGTCGAGGCTAGTCTCGATCTTACGATCTGTATTACAGAAGGTATTCCGGTTCACGACATGATTAAGTTGAGGGATAATATGCGTCGAGAAGGAAGAAAAACACTTCTACTCGGTCCAAATTGCCCTGGTGTAATTACACCAGATGAACTAAAGATTGGTATTATGCCAGGCCACATCCACCGTAGGGGCCATATTGGCGTTGTATCACGTTCTGGAACACTAACCTATGAAGCTGTTGCACAACTGACAGAACTAGGACTTGGTCAGTCTTCGGCTGTTGGTATTGGGGGAGATCCAATTAACGGTTTAAAACATATTGATGTAATAAAGATGTTCAATAATGATTCGGATACAGAAGCAGTAGTTATGATCGGCGAAATTGGTGGTCCAGATGAAGCGAACGCCGCGCAGTGGATTAAGGATAATATGAAAAAGCCAGTTGTCGGTTTTATTGCAGGTGTGACTGCACCTTTAGGCAAGCGCATGGGGCATGCTGGCGCACTGATCTCTGAGGGCGCGGATACTGCTGAAGCAAAACTAGAAATCATGGAGGCATGTGGAATTACAGTCACAAGAAACCCGTCAGAAATAGGACATCTACTTAAATCTATTTTATAAGATTTTTACTAGGTTTGTACTGTTTTTTTATCTAGTTTCCCAATTAATAGGCAAAATTATTTTTCTTTTTATTCATGCTAGATTCATCAACTTTATTCCACTGGAGCGCAATATTTCAGATTATCATGGTTGATATTGTTCTTGGTGGTGACAATGCAATTTTGATTTCTCTTACATGTCGCAATCTACCAAGTAAACAGCGACTGTATGGCATGATATTTGGTGCGGCTGGTGCAGTTTTTATGCGTATTATACTGATTACGTTCGCTATTACATTGCTCGATATACCATTATTAAAATTTTTTGGCGGCATATTATTACTATTAATTGGTATTAAGCTGATAGTACCATTTAAACGTACAAAAAAAATTAGTAATAAACCATATAAAGAATTATGGTCAGCAGTAAAGACGATCATTGTTGCAGATGCAATTATGAGTTTTGACAACGTGATCGCAATTGCTGGTATAGCAGAACAGGCTGAGCTATATTACCGGATCAAACTCATAGCTTTTGGTCTCGTTGTTAGTATCCCTTTTATCATCGGGGGTAGCATGTTTATGCTGAAATTATTTGATATATTTCCAAATATTGTCTTTTTTGGAGCGGGTCTTATTGGATGGATCGGAGGTGGATTAATAGTCAGGGATCCAGTTGCTAATCTCTTGTCAATTCTTGAAACACAGTCAGTAATTTATTACACTGCGAGCGCTATTGGTGCAGTGTTTGTCCTAATTTTGGGCTATATATTGAGGCACTTCCGTAAATATAAACATTAAAATCGAAATTTCTATCTTCTTATATTAAGGCTACTAGAAATACAATTCGAGCTCAAGTGAGCATAATATAATACTGTGTATTAGAATACATATTGGTCTAGGTTTCTTGAATAGATATTCAACATATATACAGGATATCTCATATATACTAAAATTAGATCAGTAATGTAATGATTGTCGCCCTTAAGTAAAAAGGTAATCTAAACTTACTCTTCTTCCAAAAACATATATATCGTTTGAAGCCGAGTTACAAGCTAGGTAGAAAACACCCAATCAATTTTTATAAAATTTGGGAGGTCGAAGATAAAATATGCTTAGAGCAGAATTTTCTACGGAAGAGCCCTGTGTCTCTACAGATAGATATTCGATTGGTGGAACTGTACTGATGAAAGCACTAGTCGAAGAAAACGTTAAGTTCATTTGGGGTTATCCTGGAGGTTCAGTTCTCTATATTTATGATGAGCTTTATAAACAGGATAAGATTCAGCATATACTTGTTCGTCACGAACAAGCTGCTGTACACGCTGCAGATGCATATTCACGTTCGACTGGTAATGTTGGTGTATGTCTCGTAACATCCGGTCCTGGTGTAACTAACGCAGTTACAGGTATCGCGACAGCTTACATGGATTCAATCCCATTGATCGTAATCAGTGGACAAGTTTCAACTGCAGCAATTGGCCAAGATGCTTTCCAAGAGTGTGACACTGTCGGTATAACACGCCCATGTCTGAAGCACAGCTTTCTTGTAAAGAATGTAGAAGATCTTGTGTCTATTGTTAAAAAGGCGTTCTACATATCAAGAACTGGTCGTCCCGGACCTGTTCTTATCGACATTCCTAAGGATATATCTAAAACACCTTGTGTGTATGAGCAGGCTATAAATGTCTCGATACGTTCATATAATCCTGTAATTAAGGGACATTTCGGTCAGATTAGAAAGGCGGTTTCGATGCTGCTTTCAGCGAAGCGACCATATGTTTATACCGGCGGTGGTATTATTCTTGGTAATGCATCACGAGAACTAAACCATTTTGTTGACCTACTAGGTTATCCAGTTACGAATACACTGATGGGTCTCGGTGGCTACCGTGCATCAGATAAAAAATTCCTTGGAATGCTAGGAATGCATGGTACGTATGAGGCAAACATGGCAATGCAGCACTGTGACGTACTAATCGCGATAGGTGCTCGTTTTGATGATCGCGTAATCGGTGATCCTGTACACTTTGCATCACATCCTCGCGAGATCATTCATATCGATATTGATCCATCATCAATCAGTAAGCGAGTAAAGGTTGATATTCCTATTGTTGGTGATGTAAAAGAAGTATTAAGGGAAATGATTGAACAATTGAAGATAGCTGATCAGGGTCCAGATATAGATGAACTCGAAAAATGGTGGAATAAAATAAAAAGCTGGCGCTCAAAAAACTGTCTACAGTATAGCTGTACAAGTGATATTATCAAGCCGCAGTATGTAATTGAGAAGCTCTGGGAACTAACAGAGGGTAATGCGTTCGTCTGCTCCGATGTTGGTCAACATCAAATGTGGGCCGCACAATTTTATCGATTTAATGAACCTCGCCGCTGGATAAACTCTGGAGGTCTCGGTACAATGGGATTTGGATTACCAGCTGGGATAGGTGTTAAGATTGCACATCCTAATGATGATGTTATCTGTATTACAGGTGAAGGCTCGATACAGATGTGCGTTCAGGAATTATCAACCTGTTTACAATATGAAACGCCTATAAAAATTATCTTACTAAACAACCGCTGTCTTGGTATGGTTCGCCAATGGCAGCAGATTGAATATAGTAAACGCTACTCTCATTCGTACATGGAAGCATTGCCGAATTTTGTAAAGCTTGCCGAAGCGTATGGTCATATCGGGAGACGGGTTGAGAAGAAAAAAGATGTAGAACCTGCATTAAAGGAAGCTCTTCACCTGAAAAATAGAACAGTATTTCTTGATTTTCAGACTGATCAAACAGAGAATGTATTTCCTATGGTTCAGGCAGGTAAAGGTATAACTGAGATGTTGCTCGATTCAGAAGATCTGTAATACAAAGCTATTAGAAATATTCTCTAATTATTTCTTGTATAGGTTACCTAGGTAATAAGCATGAAGCATAGTATTTTTGTTCTACTAGAAAACGAACCTGGCGCGCTATCACGAGTAGTCGGTCTGTTTTCAGCACGTGGCTACAATATTGAAACTTTGACAGTAGCACCAACTAATGATCTATCACTATCGCGCTTAACTATTGTTTCTAATGCTTCAGATGACATGATCGAGCAGATTACAAAGCATCTGAATCGTTTAATTGAAGTAGTAAAAGTTATAAATTTGACGGATGGTTCGCATATTGAGCGGGAACTAATGCTTATAAAGATACGTGCAGTAGGTAGAGAAAGAGAGGAAGTAAAGCGGATGTCAGATATTTTTCGCGGCCGTATCATTGACGTAACTGAAAAGACCTACACAATTGAATTAACAGGAGTAAGCAATAAGCTTGATGCTTTCATTAAGGGACTAAATACTAACATTATTCTTGAAACTGTGCGTACAGGAATTTCTGGAATAGGACGGGGTGAGCGAATCTTTAAGGTATGATTGAAAAATCACGCTATACAGTGTCAGCAGTCATCTCTTTTAATACTTTAATTAACAAAGGAACTTTCCCATCTATGAACATCTTCTATGACAAGGATGCGTCCCTCTCCATAATAAAGAATAGACAAGTAACAATTATCGGTTACGGATCACAAGGTCACGCACATGCGTTAAACCTTAAGGATAGTGGAGTAGACGTGAATGTCGCCTTGCGTAATGGTAGTCCATCATGGATTAAGGCGGAGAGCGCTGGTCTTCTGGTAAAGGAGGTTGTGGAAGCAGTTAAGAGCGCAGACGTTGTTATGTTGCTACTACCAGATGAACATATTGGACAAGTATATGCGACAGAGGTACATATAAATATTAAGCATGGTGCAGCGCTTGCGTTTGCGCACGGTTTCAATGTGCATTACAGTCAAGTTGTTCCACGATCAGACCTTGATGTTATTATGATTGCACCGAAAGCACCTGGACATACAGTACGTAGCACATATATCCAAGGTGGAGGTGTACCTCATCTAATTGCTGTTTCGCAAAACAAGTCAGGTATAGCGCGCGACATCGCCATATCGTATGCAGCTGCGAACGGCGGTGGTCGCGCAGGAATCATAGAGACAAGCTTTCGCGAAGAAACGGAAACAGATCTGTTTGGAGAGCAAGCTGTGCTTTGCGGCGGCGCTGTTGAATTGATTAAATCTGGTTTTGAAACACTTGTAGAAGCAGGTTATGCACCAGAAATGGCATACTTTGAGTGCTTACACGAATTAAAGCTGATCGTTGATCTAATCTACGAAGGTGGAATTTCTAATATGAACTATTCAATTTCTAATAACGCAGAGTATGGTGAGTACTTGACTGGACCGCGTATTATCAATGAAGAAACAAAGAAGGCGATGAAGCGGTGCTTATCTAATATTAAGAACGGTGAATACGCAAAGAGTTTTATCCTCGAAAATAAAGCTGGTTCACCAACTCTCCAAGCACATCGACGTTTTGATGCTAATCATCAGATCGAGATAGTTGGTGAAAAACTACGGGCTATGATGCCATGGATCACAGAAAAAAAACTTGTAGATAGGACAAAGAACTAAGTATAACAACGATAAGTTGTCACATAGATATTACTAGAATCAAAGATGTATAGTATTCATTCCAATCAATGTATGTTTATATTGAAGTATATTCTTCGTTATAGAAGATTTTCTTGCTAACTAGAAGTGGAGGGGTAGCTTATTAAGGGCTCTCTAAATCTGTAAAAATTTTTTTTAACGGATTAAAACAGTATAGTTCTATACCTTCTTTCCTAGTCTAGTAGTAAAAGATTTATGAACTAGAATCATTTGGATTAGCTTCTTATTCTGTTTATTCTATTCCCTTGTTTATTACCCTTGTTTATTACTTTTATACGAACTTTATCTTGTTTTGTATTTTTCTACGTATAGAAAATTCCTAATCCCTTATATGTTAGACAAGCTAATTATTTTCGATACAACATTACGTGATGGCGAGCAGTCACCTGGCGCATCGATGAAAAAGGAAGAGAAAATCTGCATTGCAAATCAACTCGAGCGTATGAAGGTTGACGTAATCGAGGCAGGTTTCGCGGCGAGCTCAAATGGTGACTTCGACGCGATTCACACGATAGCGTCGCTTATTAAGGATAGTACTGTATGCTCACTCGCTCGTGCAAACAATAAGGACATCCAACGTGCAGCCGACGCGCTGAAGCCTGCTAATAGCTTTAGAATACATATATTCATTGCAACATCGCCGCTACATATTGAGAAAAAACTACGAATGACACAGGATCATGTTTTCGAACAAGCTAAGTTAGCAGTGCGTTTCGCACGAAAATTTACTGACAATATCGAGTTTTCTCCAGAAGATAGTAGCCGTTCGAATATAGATTTTTTATGTCGTGTTCTTGAGGCAGTTATTACCGAAGGCGCAACAACTATTAATATCGCAGATACAGTTGGATACGGTGTGCCTGAGCTGTATGGAAATCTTGTGAAGACGCTGAGAGAACGTATTCCAAACTCGGATAAAGCAATTTTCTCAGTACATTGTCATAACGATCTAGGAATGGCAGTTGCAAATTCTCTTGCTGGTGTAAAGATTGGCGGTGCTCGACAAGTTGAGTGTACAATTAATGGGCTTGGTGAGCGGGCTGGAAATGCATCGCTTGAAGAAATAGTAATGGCTGTAAATATTCGCAAAGACTACTTCTGCCTTGAAACTAATCTCGATACGAAGCAGATTGTTCCAACTTCGAAACTCGTATCACAATTGACTGGATTCGTTGTGCAGCCGAACAAGGCAGTAGTGGGTGCTAATGCGTTTTCTCATACTTCTGGCATCCACCAGGACGGTATTTTAAAGGCGCGAGATACTTACGAAATCATGCATGCAGAGGAAGTTGGTTGGAATGCAAGCAAAATTATACTTGGTAAGCTATCTGGACGAAGTGCATTTAAGAATCGCTTACAAGAACTTGGTATTACGCTTGATAACGAAGCAGAATTCAATACCGCATTCGCTGTCTTTAAAGATCTTGCGGATCGTAAGACAGATATTTTTGACGAAGACATCATCTCAATTGTTTCAGTGGAATCTACATTCCTACACGAATATGAGCATTATAAGTTCGTATCACTCGCGCAACGTTCTGAAACTGGTAAGCAACCACATGCAAAGGTCATATTTTCCGTAAATGACAACGAACTAACTGGTGAAGCTAATGGAAATGGACCAGTAGATGCAACGCTAAATGCTATCGAAAGCAAGATTACTAGTAATTCAGAACTGATATTATATTCAGTAAATGCTATTACAACTGGTACACAAGCCCAAGGAGAAGTAACAATTCGTCTATCTAAGAGTGGTCGAATCGTGAATGGTGTTGGTACTGACCCTGATATCGTTACAGCATCAGCAAAGGCCTATATTTCTGCACTGAATAAACTTCACTCTAAGGATAAACTGAATCCACAGCGTATATAAAAGAATTTATTATTACAAATCTTATTTGAATAGGTTATTAATTTTTGAGTTAACAGAATAGTTAATTTCACTGAAATAGTGTAAAATACGTCAATCATTAATTCTATTATATTGAAAATAAATACGTTGATCGAAATTAAAAGATAATAGAACAGTTTGATTTAAATTGGTTTAATTATAATAATATATTAAATATTATTTTTATAAGTTATAATATCAATATTCTTTCGTATTAACTTCTTTAGTAAGAAGAAAGGAATTCTTATTCATGTCGGTTGCTGATATAAAGAAGTCAGAAATCGTTTCTCAGTTTTCTTATAGAACTGGTGATACAGGCTCTCCAGAAGTTCAAGTCGCGCTATTAACTATGCGCATCACTGAATTAACTAATCACTTTAGGATATATACAAAAGATCACCATAGCCGACGTGGTTTGCTCAGAATGGTAAGTCGTCGTCGAAGATTACTTGATTTTTTGAAAAAAAAAGATACCATACGGTACCGCACTTTAATTGAGAAACTTGGTCTTCGTAAATAAGATTTAAAATCAACCTTACTCGTATAAGATGCCTGTATCAGTTTGTGCTGATGCAGGCATCTTGCTTTTTAAGGTATATGGGTTAGTAGATCCTATATATACATATCCAAATCTAGGGTCTTATATCATTTTAAGTAAAGCGTTTTCTTAGAACATTTACGCTTTGAATGACTAAAACGACCTTTCCAGACGGATTCGACCAGGATGATCCCACATTATTAAATCGGTGTGGAAAATCAATGAACGAAATCAATAGGAGTAAACAGTCTATGTTTAATAAGGTCGTGAAGGAATTCCAGTTAGGCCAACATAAAGTTCGTCTTGAAACTGGAGAGATTGCTCGTCAAGCGAGCGGGGCAGTACTTATCGATATTGAAGATACGGTTATACTCACAACTGTCACTGCCTCGGAGTCAGCAAAGTTTGAACAAGACTTCTTTCCACTGACTGTTAATTATCTAGAAAAAACATATTCAGTTGGCAAGATACCGGGAAGCTTCTTCCGCCGAGAAGGTCGTTCATCAGAGCAAGAAACAATAATGTCGCGCTTAATAGACCGCCCGCTTCGCCCACTCTTCCCAGAAGGTTTTTATAATGAAGTTCAGATCCTAATACACGTTCTATCTATCAATCCGGATATCCCTGCTGATATTCCTGCTCTAATTAGTGCATCTGCTGCTCTAGGAATATCTGGCCTACCATTTAGTGGTCCTATCGGCGCTTCGCGTGTCGGATATGTAAATAATAAATATGTGCTAAATCCAACTCGTGAGCAAATAAAATTATCGCAGCTTGAACTCATTGTTGCTGGAACAGAACGGGCAGTAGTAATGGTAGAGGCAGAAGCAAATCAATTATCTGAGGATATAGTGCTCGGTGCTATCATATTCGGCCACGAGCAGATGCAGACAGCGATCGATGCGATTCATGGATTCATATGCGATGGAGGAAATCCTGAATGGAATTGGAAGCAAGATGATAAGAACGAAATGCTGATCCTTCGCATAAATGAACTCGCGCAAGATGATATTAGTGCTGCATACCAAATCCGAGAGAAGAAGTTGCGCTCGATAAAAATTAACGAAATCTATGAAATTGTAAGAGAAAAGATCTCAAAAGAGTCGGAGACAAACCTGGAGCTTATTTCTAATGAGAAGATAGTTAACAATACTATATTTAATCTTGAAGCGAAAATTGTCCGATCAAAGATCTTAAATGGTGAGCCTCGAATTGATGGTCGAGATACAAGAACCGTTCGTCCAATAGAAATTCGTACAGGATTACTGCCAAGAGCGCACGGTTCTGCATTATTTACACGAGGAGAAACCCAGGCGCTAGTTGTAGCAACACTTGGTATGAAAGGCGATGAGCAAATTATTGATGCGCTTGAAGGTGAGTATCGTGACCGCTTTATGCTTCATTATAATATGTTACCCTTTGCAACAGGTGAAACTGGTCGTGTTGGCTTACCAAAGCGTCGTGAAATTGGCCATGGACATCTTGCAAAGCGAGCTCTTTCACCATGCCTTCCAAGCCCAGAAGAATTTGGCTATTCAATCCGTGTTGTATCTGAAATAACGGAATCAAATGGTTCATCGTCTATGGCGTCAACGTGCGGTGGTTGTCTTGCACTGATGGATGCAGGCGTACCGATGAAAGGTCACGTCGCTGGTATTGCGATGGGCTTGATTATAGAAGGTAATAAATTTGCGGTACTAACCGATATCCTTGGTGACGAAGATCATTTCGGTGATATGGACTTTAAGGTTGCTGGAACAGTAAATGGCGTGACTGCCTTACAAATGGATATTAAGAACCAGGGAATTACAAAAGAAATTATACAGGTCGCGCTAGAACAAGCAAAAGAAGGCAGGATGCATATCCTTGGTAAAATGGAATCCGCACTATCTGAATCGAATAAACAACTATCTGAATTTGCGCCCCGTATGATCACAGTTAAGATTAGCCAAGAAAAAATTCGTGATGTAATTGGGAAAGGTGGATCAGTAATCCGTAACTTAACTGATGAGACTGGAACAACGATTGACATCTCTGATGACGGTATAGTAACTATATCGAGTACGAGTATTGAAGGTATGGAGGAAGCAAAGAAGCGTATCGAGAATATTATAGCTGAAATAGAAGTCGGTCAAGTGTATGAAGGCACAGTATTAAAACTGCTTGACTTTGGGGCGATCGTAAGTCTGATACGTGGTAGAGACGGATTGCTTCACATCTCAGAAATCGCTAATGAGCATGTAAAGGATATCAACGATTATCTAAAGGAAGGTCAGAAGATAAAGGTCAAGGTAATACAGGCAGATGAAAAAGGTCGTATAAGACTATCAGCTAAAGCGTTAGCTAACGGAACAGTACAATCAGATGTTACGTTACCTCAATAGTAATAGTAATTACTAGACTAGAATTTTTTTACGATTCTGTATATAGTTTATTTAATCATTTCTAAATTTAGAAACGATATTAATGAAAGTAATCGAAATTACGAAATTCGGTGCTCCAGATGTTTTGAAGTTAGCTGATCGTCCATATCCAAAGCCAAGATATGGTGATGTCCTAATACGAGTTGGAGCATCTGGAATTAATCGATCTGATGTACTTCAGCGTAGGGGTATGTATATGCCACCTACCGATGCTTCAGATCTTCCAGGACTTGAGGTTGCTGGAGAGATCGTCGATGGTAATTTGCCGCTTGATATAATGCTGAATCCATTTGGGCTAAAACTTAAAGATCGTGTATGTGCATTACTCTCTGGCGGTGGCTATGCAGAATATGCAGTTGCACCACTATCTCAATGTTTACCAGTACCTCTTGGATTGAACGACATCGAAGCAGCCTCCTTACCAGAGACGTTTTTTACAGTCTGGAATAATCTGTTCGATATCGCACAGCTCGGATCGGGTTGGAAAGGTAATAAGGAAATACTGCTTGTTCAAGGCGGATCAAGTGGGATTGGTGTAACTGCAATTCAGATAGCACACGCACTAGGTTTCAGAGTTTTTACGACAGCAGGTAGCGATTATAAATGTCGAGCATGTGAGAAGCTCGGTGCAGAGCGTGCGATTAACTATCAGATTGAAAACTTTGTCGAAATTATTAAATCAATAACGTATAATAAAGGAGTCGATGTAATTCTCGATATAGTAGCTGGATCGTACGTTCCACGGGAGCTATCCATACTCGCAGATGATGGTAGGCTTATAATAATTTCGATGCTTGGAGGTACAAAGTCTGAGGTTAACCTGAATGAGATATTATTCCGTAGACTTACGATAAGAGGTTCAACACTGCGCTCTCAATCAACTAAATTTAAAGCAAAGATTGCTTCGAAACTTTATATGAATATTTGGCCAATGTTCGCTGATGGCCGTGTAAAACCTGTAATCTATCGTGTTTTTCCAGCTGAATATGCTGCCGATGCACATATATTAATGGAAAGTAGCGAACATGTCGGTAAAATAATACTTAACTGGAATAAACCTTCACAGTAGAATATATATTCTATATAGTTCGTCTAGATAAAATTAAATGATCTATTTTAAGATATATCGTTTAAGAAAAAGAGATGTTAAAAAAAAGAGTAATGCAAGTAATAGCTAACTGGAAAATGAATGGATGTCTTTCTGATAACGATGCACTTTTAGATGCGATCCTAAATAAGATAGGACATGTGAAGGATAAAGTCGAAATGTGTGTATGTGTACCATTCCCATATCTTTCACAGATGAAAGTACGTCTTAGTGGAGGACCTGTTAAATGGGGATCACAGGATATATCATCTCAGGAAAATGGACCGTTTACTGGCGAAGTTTCTGCAAAGATGGTTGCTGAGTTTGGTGCACACTATACGATAGTTGGTCATTCGGAGCGTCGTACATACCATAGTGAGTATGATAGCACGATTGCTCAAAAGACTGTGAGAGCACTCTCTGCTGGTATAACGCCAATTATTTGTATCGGTGAAACGCTGGAGCAGAGAGAAGTTGGTGATGCAGAACGGATTATTGAAAGGCAGATCAATGCAGTGCTTGATATTCTAACTAAGGAGCAAGCTACACGTATTGTCGTTGCTTATGAGCCAGTATGGGCAATAGGTACAGGAAAGAGCATGACAGCTACACAAGTACAGAAAGTACTTTTATTTTTGCGAAGCAATCTTATGAAGAAAGGAGCGGAGTGTATATCATTATTGTATGGTGGTAGTATAAATCCGAATAACGCGGTCGAATTATTTGCGCAACCTGATATTGATGGTTGTCTTATAGGTAGCGCTGCATTGAGAGCAGAAGATTTTCTTATGATCTGTCAAGCTGCATCTTTGAGTATAAGACAAGCATAAATTATTGAGAGTAACCCTGATAACAATGAAAAGCGATTATCGGATTTAACTGAGTGAGTATAAAAGTGTTTCTGAAGACTTCCATTGTTGTAATACAGATATTTTCATCTTTTATCTTAATTGGACTTATTCTGCTTCAGCATGGAAAGGGTGCGGATATGGGCGCTACATTTAGCAGTAGTTCTTTTGGCAGTCTATTTAGTGCAACCGGATCAGCTAACTTCCTGTCAAGGATGACAGCAGTATTTGCAATCCTATTTTTCATATCGACACTTGAACTAACATATCTCAGTTCGTATAAATCACAGTCATTCTCTAATTCTAGTACACTTAGTACCCAGAAAAATATTACCACACATACAACCACTAAATCTTCTTCTACACCTGAAACTGAAGGACAAAATGTACCTAAATAAAATAGGTATATAAATAAAAAATTAAAAATCCATATCGAAAGCGTTGCACAGTCCTAAAAAATAGATAACATTCTAAGTGTAAAAAAGATTTATTGCATGAGCAATAAGTTCCCAGATTGCAGAAGTGCCGACGTGGTGAAATTTGGTAGACACGCTATCTTGAGGGGGTAGTAGCGAAAGCTATGCGAGTTCGAGTCTCGCCGTCGGCACCAATACTGAATGCCAGGCATGGGAAAAGCCCTGCTTGGCATTTTTATTTTAAAGGATAAGTCTTGAATCTTACAGCATATTATTCTGTCCTATTATTTTTTCTTGTAGGAACTGGTTTAGGTGTAATGCTAATTGCCATTGGAAAATTCCTTGGTCCTAATCGCCCAGATTCTAGAAAGAATTCTCCATATGAGTGCGGCTTTGATGTTTTTGAGAACGCTCGTATGAAATTCGATGTACGATATTACTTCGTAGCAATTTTATTTATTATCTTTGATCTTGAGACTGCATTTCTATTTCCATGGGGCGTTTCCCTACGTGATATCGGCTGGCCAGGATTTATCTCGATGATAATTTTTCTACTTGAATTTCTTATTGGCTTTGCCTATGTTTGGAAGAAGGGAGGTCTTGATTGGGAGTAAATAACCTTAAATAAACTTATAAGCACTCTATCTGGCATATACATTATCTATTTTAAGTAAAAACTAAATGAAAAATGAATATTGAAGGAATTCTAAAAGAAGGGTTTTTTACTACTACAACCGAAAAACTCATCAACTGGGCACATAGTGGTTCACTATGGCCAATGACATTTGGTCTTGCTTGTTGTGCAATAGAGATGATGCATGCTGGCGCCGCTCGTTACGATCTTGATCGATTTGGCGTCGTATTTCGTCCAAGCCCACGTCAGTCTGACGTAATGATTGTTGCTGGAACACTGTGTAACAAGATGGCTCCAGCTTTGCGACGCGTTTATGATCAAATGGCTGAGCCACGCTGGGTAATCTCGATGGGTTCGTGTGCGAATGGCGGTGGCTACTATCATTACTCATATTCTGTAGTTCGAGGCTGCGATAGAATCGTTCCAGTTGATATCTATGTGCCAGGCTGTCCACCGACAGCCGAAGCGTTGATATACGGCATAATTCAACTTCAGGCGAAGATCCGTCAGACTAATACTATTGATCGTTAGCTAATAAAGCTTGGATAAAATATGGAAATAAAAATTGAGACTCTGAAAAAGACTTTGAAAGTCGCGCTCAATATGTTAATTATGAGTTTGACAGAATCTCTCGGTGAGTTAACGCTAGTTGTAAAGGTGAATGATTATATTAAAGTTGCGAAAATTCTCCGTGATGATCCTAAACTCCAATTCGAACAATTAATTGACCTGTGTGGAGTTGATTATCAGACATATAGAAATGGACAATACAATGGTCTACGTTTTTCAGTCGTAGCACATCTTCTATCTGTGAAAAATAACTGGCGTCTTCGTCTTCGTGTATTTGCTCCAGATGATGATCTTCCAATTGTTCCATCACTCTTCTATATATGGAATTCAGTAAGCTGGTACGAACGTGAGGCATTCGATTTATATGGTATTGTATTCGATGATCATCCAGATTTACGTCGTATTCTAACTGATTATGGTTTTATCGGACATCCGTTTCGTAAGGATTTTCCAATATCCGGATATGTAGAAATGCGCTATGATCATGAAAAGAAGCGTGTCATATATCAACCTGTAACGATTGAACCCCGTGAGATTACACCTCGTATAATTCGTGAGGATAACTATGGTCGTTTATAGTTTTCGTTTATACAAATTTAAAGAGCGCCATAATCATGGCAGAAATTAAGAATTATACACTTAACTTTGGTCCACAGCATCCAGCTGCACATGGTGTGCTGCGTCTTGTACTTGAGCTCAATGGTGAAGTTATCCAGAAAGCTGATCCGCATATCGGTCTACTACATCGCGCTACCGAAAAGTTGGCCGAAAATAAAATATTTATTCA
Organism: Burkholderia sp.; assembly: GCA_032470235.1. Lineage (GTDB taxonomy): Bacteria > Pseudomonadota > Gammaproteobacteria > Burkholderiales > Burkholderiaceae > Burkholderia. The sequence continues at coordinate 132,778 of JAVHYW010000002.1, read as the reverse complement.
ATCAGTTCCATATATGGACCGTCTTGACTATGTATCAATGATGGTGAACGAGCACGGCTACGTGCTTGCTATCGAACGCCTACTTGGTATTGATGTTCCTAAGCGCGCACAATATATCCGCGTATTATTTGATGAAATTACGCGCATACTAAATCACTTGATGTGGATCGGTGCTCACGCACTCGATATCGGTGCGATGGCAGTTTTCTTATATGCGTTCCGAGAACGAGAAGATTTAATGGATATGTACGAAGCGGTGTCCGGAGCTCGAATGCACGCATCGTACTATCGCCCAGGCGGTGTCTATCGCGACCTTCCAGATGCAATGCCAAAATATAAAACATCGAAAATCCGTAATAAAAAAACACTATCAAAGATGAATGAAGCGCGCTCGGGATCACTAATTGACTTTATTGATGATTTCTTTATGCGTTTCCCAAAGTGTGTAGACGAATATGAAACACTACTTACAGATAATCGGATATGGAAGCAACGTCTCGTCGGAATCGGAGTTGTAAGTCCGGAACGTGCACTGCAACTAGGATTTACTGGGCCGATGATCCGCGGATCCGGTATTGCATGGGATTTACGGAAAAAACAACCGTACGAAGTATATAACAATCTTGACTTTGATATTCCTATTGGTCTAAGTGGTGATTGCTACGATCGTTATCTAGTTCGTATCGAGGAAATGCGACAATCTATTAGAATTGCTAAGCAATGTACCAAATGGCTACGAAATAATCCGGGTCCGGTTATTACGTCAAATCATAAGGTAGCACCGCCATCGAATATTGGTATGAAGACAAATATGGAAGATCTAATTCATCATTTTAAGCTCTTCAGTGAAGGATTTCACGTACCGGAAGGCGAGGCGTATGCCTCAGTTGAGCATCCTAAAGGTGAGTTTGGTATTTATTTAATATCTGACGGCGCAAATAAGCCATATCGTCTAAAGATCCGTGCGCCAGGTTATGCGCATCTTGCAGCGCTTGATGAAATGGCCCGAGGACATATGATTTCTGATGCTGTTACTATTATCGGTACACAAGATATCGTATTTGGCGAGATCGATCGCTGATAATATTTCCGCCCCCGGTCGGCTAAAGGGTGAATTCTATAGAATTAGCAGTGCTGCTGCAGAAGAATCTTGGTAAGAAATACGGAAAACTTATACTTATTTTAAGTACCAGATTCTGAGTCATCCAAGCTATACGTTCGGGATTTTTAGAAGAAATTAGAGAGTCACGTCTAAAAAATGATCTCAGCTAAAGGCTTAAAGGAAATTGATCGCGCGCTGATGAAGTATCCAGCTAACAAGAAACAGTCTGCTCTAATGGCAGCATTGACTATAGCGCAAGAAGAACATGGATGGTTATCTCCGGAATTAATTCAGTTTGTCGCAGACTATTTCGCTATATCAGTGATCGCTGTACAGGAAGTCGCAACATTCTACACAATGTATGATCACTCACCAGTTGGAAAGAATAAAATCACGCTCTGCACAAATTTACCATGTCAGCTTGGTCCGAAAGGTGGTTCAGTAGTAGTCGAAGACTATCTTAAACGGAGTCTCGGTATCAGTTTTGGGGAAACGACGATAGATGGAAAGTTTTCACTAAAGGAAGGCCAGTGTTTCGGTGCGTGCGGTGATGCGCCCGTTCTTCTAGTGAATAACCATAGAATGTTAGGTTTAATGAGCTGCGAAAAAATTGATCAGTTACTTAAGGAGCTCTCAAAATGACATCCCTTCATAATCGTCATATTAAACCGCTAATCCTAGCTGGTCTTAATGGTAACAACTGGCATCTCGAAGACTATATTTCTCGTGGTGGATATACACAGCTTCGACGAATTCTTATGGAAAATATTTCTCCTGAAAAGATAATTACCGATGTAAAGACATCAGGTTTGCGAGGTCGAGGCGGTGCTGGATTCCCAACTGGATTGAAATGGAGCTTCATGCCACGCCAGTTTCCAGGACAAAAGTACATTATCTGCAATTCAGATGAAGGTGAACCAGGTACGTTTAAAGATCGAGATATATTACGCTATAACCCCCATGCACTGATCGAAGGAATAATAATTGGTGCCTATGCTATGGGAGCTACAGTTGGCTACAACTATATTCATGGTGAGATATTCGAAGTATATCAGCGCTTTGAAGTAGCTTTAGATGAAGTACGCCGGGCAGGATTTCTTGGTCATCGGATAATGGGTTTGGATTTTTCATTCGAGCTATACGCACACCATGGCTATGGTGCATATATCTGTGGAGAGGAAACTGCACTACTTGAGTCACTCGAAGGAAAGAAAGGACAACCGCGCTTTAAACCACCATTTCCTGCAAGCTTTGGTATGTACGGTAAGCCAACGATGATTAATAATACAGAAACATTTGCTTCTATACCATTTCTACTCGAAATTGGTCCACGGAATTATCTAGAAATAGGAAAACCAAATAGCGGTGGAACAAAAATATTTTCGATTTCAGGAGATATCGAGTATCCAGGTAACTATGAAGTCCCTCTCGGCACACCTTTTGCGATATTAATGGAATTAGCTGGCGGAATGCGCAATGGAAGCAAGATTAAAGCAGTGATTCCAGGTGGCTCATCCTCACCGGTTATCCCTGGAAATTTAATGATGCAGATAGATTTAGACTACGATTCAATTTCGAAGGCCGGTTCGATGTTAGGCTCAGGAGCGATAATTGTTATGAATGATACACGCTGTATGGTGCGTTCATTATTGCGTCTATCGTATTTCTATTACGAAGAGTCATGTGGCCAGTGTACACCGTGCAGAGAAGGAACAGGTTGGTTATATCGTGTTCTCAAGCGTATTGAATACAGTAATGGCTCTCAAAAAGATCTAGATCTTCTGAAATCAATAGGTGAGAATATTATAGGACATACAATCTGTGCTCTTGGTGATGCAGCTGCGTTACCTGTTCTTGGAATGTTAAAGCATTTTTGGGATGAATTCACGTATCACGTTGAGCACAAGCACTGCCTAGTTGATAGGCACGAGCATAAGTTATTAGATTAACGCTACAATTTACTCTTGATTTATGAAAATTGAACTTATAGGTATTCATACGAAATTAGGTTAATAGCCCTTCACTATCATGATTGAACTTGAAGTAAACGGAAAGAAAGTCGAAGTACCACAAGGTAGTCTAGTGATCCAGGCTGCGCGTAAAGTAGATACGTATATACCTCACTTCTGCTATCACAAAAAACTATCTATAGCAGCTAATTGTAGGATGTGTCTCGTTGAAATCGAGAAAATGCCAAAGGTTGTACCTGCCTGTGCGACACAAGTGTCGTCGGGTATGATCGTACATACCCATTCTGAAAGAGCAATAAAAGCACAACAATCTGTGATGGAATTCCTTCTTATCAATCACCCGCTAGACTGCCCAATCTGCGATCAAGGCGGTGAATGTCAGTTGCAAGACCTTGCAGTTGGATACGGTAAATCGTCATCGCGCTATCAGGAAGAAAAGCGTGTAGTATTTCGTAAAAACGTTGGACCACTAATATCAATGGAAGAGATGTCACGATGCATTCACTGTACACGATGTGTTCGTTTTGGTCAGGAGATTGCAGGAGCGATGGAACTTGGTATATTAGGTCGAGGAGAACATTCTGAGATAACAGCGTTCGTCGGCAAGACAATTAACTCTGAGCTATCGGGCAATATGATTGACCTGTGTCCAGTTGGTGCACTAACTAGTAAGCCATTTCGTTATACAGCGAGAGCGTGGGAGATGTCTCATCATAAATCAGTAAGCCCTCACGATTCTATCGGATCGAACCTTGTTATGCAAGTTAAGAATAACCGTATAATGCGCGTCCTACCTTTTGAGAACGAATCGGTTAACGAATGCTGGATTTCAGATAAGGATCGTTTTTCATATGAAGCACTAAATAGCGAAGAGCGTTTGAAGAATCCTATGATCAAGCAAGGTAAATTATGGTTTGAAACAAACTGGAAGAACGCTCTTGAATATGTTACGACAGGATTAAATCGTATGGTCATTGATCATACTGCTAATGCGCTTGCGATACTCGCGAGCCCGAACAGCACTATTGAAGAATTATTCCTTATAAAGCAGTTCGCTAATGAATTAAAAACACCTAATATAGACTTCCGTCTGCGCCAAATAGATTTTTCCCGTTCTATATCAGGTATCCCATGGCTTGGGATGCCTATCTCAGGTTTATCAAATGTAAGCGCTGCATTTGTAATTGGTTCATTACTACGTTACGACCATCCACTTTTTGCAGTACGACTTCGCCAGGCAGAGAAAAATGGTGCGGAACTATATTTCCTAAATGCAATCCGCGATAATTCACTAATTCCAGGGGCAAAATGTATCGTAGCTGCGCCGTCAAATTGGACTAACGAGCTAGCTAGTATTGCAGCTAGTATAGCGTATATTTTAAAAATTAGCCGACCTCTAGAAATTTTTAGTGTAATAGCATCACCTGTACATAAACAGGTAGCACAATCACTAATAAATAGTAAAAATAGTACAATTTTTCTCGGTAACGAGGTAGTTCAACATCCAGAATTTTCTAGTATTCATCTGATTGCGCAATGGATTGCGCATCATACTAACTCGACTCTTGGCTTCCTGACAGAAGCCGCAAATACGGTTGGAGCACATGCTGTCAAGGCGCTTCCTGGGGAAAATGGACTAAATGCTAGAGAAATATTTGCACAGCCTAAAAGGGCTTATATGCTAATGAACATCGAACCTGAATTTGACACTTCTGATCCACCACAAGCTTTATCTGCACTGAGTCAGGCGGATATGGTCATCGTTATGACACCGTTCAGGTATGGATTAGATTACGCAAACGTACTCTTACCAATTTCGCCGTTTACTGAAACTTCTGGGACATTCGTGAACGCGGAAGGTATTGCTCAGAGCTTTAAAAATGCTGTTCGTCCACTTTGCGAAACACGTCCAGGATGGAAGGTGATCTGTACACTTGGCAGCAAACTCGGCCTAAAGAATCTCTCATATGAAAGTGTGGAAAAAGTTCGTCTAGCTGCGCTCGGCAGAGATAGCCTTATATCACGTCTATCAAATAGTATATCGGGTACACTAGGAAATATTTTTTTGAAAAAACCAATAAAAATCGGTTTTGAGCGATTAAGTAATGTTCCAATTTATCACTCGGATTCACTTGTACGTCGAGCTGTATCTTTACATCTCACTAATGTTGCAAAGAAAGCAAACACAGTAGGACTACCAACTGTATTGTTCGAGCAACTTGGGTTAAATGATGGAGATTTAGTATGCGTGTACCAGGGTGATCGAATGGTAAAGTTGCCGGCTATCCATGAAGAGAATCTTGCAGAAACAGTCATTCGCCTGTCAGCAGCGACACATATCAGCACACTGCTTAGTGGTAGTTTTTCTGGTGAACTAACTGTTAGTAGAGAGTTCTAAAAATGAATTTTCTCCATAGGATTGAATTCAATGATACTGAATTTCTTAATGTCATATGGATAACAATAAGTACTGTTGCGCGTATCCTTATCGTGTTAGTTATAATACAGCTATGTGTTGCATACCTTATTCTTTGGGAAAGAAAATTGATTGGTTGGATGCATATGCGACATGGTCCAAATCGTGTAGGTCCAGCTGGCTTACTACAGCCAATAGCCGACTTACTAAAGCTATTAATGAAGGAGGTAATTCAGCCTACCGAAGCAAACTATTGGTTATACATAATTGCTCCTGTTATAGCTGTCATTCCAGCATTTTCTATCTGGGCAGTAATTCCTTTTCAAGAGGAGGTAGTGTTTGCAAATGTGAATGCAGGTCTACTTTATGCAATTGCGATCTCATCGATTAGTGTATATGCGGTTATTCTTGGCGGTTGGGCTTCGAATTCGAAGTACGCATTTCTTGGCGCAATGCGCGCAGCTGCACAAATGGTGTCATATGAAATCTCGATGGGTTTTTCCATCATGCTTGTATTGATGACAGCTAATAGTCTTAACCTATCAGATATAGTCTACTCCCAACAAAAAGGATTTTTCACGAACTATGGCATAAACTTCTTATCATGGAACTGGCTACCTCTATTCCCAGGTTTCATCATCTATTTTATCTCAGGAATTGCAGAAACTAATCGACATCCATTTGATGTAGCAGAAGGAGAATCCGAAATAGTTGCAGGCCATATGGTTGATTACTCAGGTATGGCGTTCGCTCTATTCTTCTTAGCAGAATACATTAATATGATTGTAATTTCTACGCTCGCATCAATACTGTTCCTTGGTGGCTGGGATGCTCCATTCAAATTTCTATCATTTATTCCTGGCATCTTCTGGCTAGCGTTAAAAGTTTTTTTAGTATTGTCGTTATTTATTTGGATCCGAGCTACTTTTCCGCGCTATCGCTATGATCAGATAATGCGCCTCGGCTGGAAAGTTTTTCTTCCAATTAGTGTTTCTTGTGTGATTGTTATCGGGCTCTGGATCATGTCTCCACTTAATATCTGGAAATAATGATGAATAAATTTATTACAGCAATTCAGCATTTCTTTAAGACGTTTTTCCTAGTTGAACTTTTGAAAAGCTTAGCTCTGACTGGTCGCTACACGTTCAAGCGCAAATTTACTGTCCAGTTTCCTGAAGAAAAAACACCAATCTCACCACGTTTTCGTGGATTACATGCATTACGACGCTATGAAAATGGTGAAGAGCGATGCATTGCGTGTAAGTTATGTGAAGCCGTTTGTCCAGCGATGGCTATCACAATCGAATCGGAGGCACGCGCTGATAACACACGCCGAACGACACGATACGATATCGATTTAACAAAGTGTATTTTTTGCGGTTTCTGTGAGGAGAGTTGTCCAGTTGATTCGATCGTAGAGACGCAAATTTTAGAATATCATGGTGAGAAACGTAGCGATCTCTATTTTACTAAGGAAATGTTACTCTCAATCGGAGACAGATATGAGAAAGATATTAATGCGATGAAGATGGCCGACGGGCCATATTGTTGATATGGGGTTCACGACAATACTATTCTATATATTAGCTTCTATCCTAATTATATCAGGACTAAGGGTAATTGGTTCAAGCAATCCAGTAGTGGCTACACTCTTTCTTGTGCTCGCATTTTTTAATGCTGCTATGATCTGGATGCTTCTTGAAGCAGAGTTTCTCTCGATTATATTAGTATTAGTTTACGTGGGCGCTGTGATGGTGCTCTTTCTATTCGTTGTAATGATGATTGATATAGAGAAGACCGTATTTATGCAGCACGATTTCAAAAGGTTTTTGCCAATGGCAACTTTTATTGGTGCAATTATTGCTGTTGAGAGTGGATTAGTTTTATGGCATAGCTATGGAATGATTAAATCGCCAGTTCGCAATATCTCATCAAATATGATAGCTGGTATATCAAATACGCGTCTGATCGGTAAAGTGATTTACACCGACTATATCTTTGGATTCGAGATTGTAGGCTTCATATTACTTACTGCTATTGTTGCAGCAAGTGCATTGATTTTGCCGAATCAGAGTAAGGATAGCAAGCGCCAATGTGTATCAGAGCAGATAGGAATACGTGCACAAGACCGTATCCGCATCGTAAAATATGAAAAAAATAAAAGTCTATAAAGATTAATACAACTGAGAGAGATTCCAATAACTTGGAGAGGAGAAGAATATGTTGACACTTGCTCATTACCTTATACTTGGTGCAATTATATTCGCGATAGGTATCGTCGGGATTTTCCTGAATCGTCATAACATGATTATCATCCTAATGGCAATCGAACTAATTTTTCTTTCAGTAAATACGAACTTTATCGCGCTCTCACATTATCTTGGTGATATAAATGGACAGATCTTCGTGTTTTTTGTGCTAGCAGTCGCAGCTGCGGAAGCAGCTATTGGCCTTGCAATTTTAGTAAATTTATTCCATAAGCTCGACTCAATTAATATTAAGGATCTTAGTAAGCTTAAAGGCTAATTTAAGGCAAGGCTGTTATGTCAAAGACTCTTAACGAAAATCTATTACTTATAATTCCACTCGCTCCTCTAGTCGGCTCATTAATAACAGGACTGTTTACGAACGTAATCAGCAGAAAAGGCTCACATAGAGTGACAATATTTGGCGTATTTATCTCATTATTATCTTCTATAAAAGTCTTTATCGATGTTATTAGCGGTGCGAGCTTTAACGCTCCTATATATGAATGGATGCGAATTAGTTCTTTTAAGTTTGAAGTTGGATTCCTTATTGATTCTCTGACAGCAATGATGATGATACTTGTAACCTTCGTATCACTTATGGTTCATATCTATACGATAGGATATATGTCTGAAGAAGATGGTTATAAGCGCTTTTTATCGTATATCTCGCTATTTACCTTCTCAATGCTGATGCTTGTGATGAGCAATAATTTTCTACAACTATTCTTCGGATGGGAAGCAGTTGGCCTAGTATCATACTTATTAATTGGCTTCTACTTTAGTAGTGAAAGCGCAATCCTTGCTAGTATGAAAGCATTTCTTGTCAACAGAATCGGTGATTTCGGATTCCTAATTGGAATCGCGCTCGTTTTTAAACTAATGGGATCAATGAGCTATAGTGAAGTATTCTCGAAGCGTGAAGAGTTTGCGGCCTTACATTTTCCTGGTACAGATTGGAGCCTAGTAACAGTCGTATGTATTTTCTTATTTATCGGCGCTATGAGCAAATCTGCTCAGTTCCCGCTACACATATGGTTACCAGACTCGATGGAAGGTCCAACACCAATCTCTGCATTAATTCATGCAGCGACGATGGTGACTGCTGGTATTTTTATGGTTACACGCATGTCACCGTTATTTGAGCTATCAGATACAGCTTTATCATTTATCACTGTAATCGGTTCGATCAGTGCATTGTTTATGGGCTTTCTTGGGATTGTTCAGAGTGATATCAAGCGCGTAATTGCCTATTCAACCTTATCACAACTCGGATATATGACAGTCGCACTTGGTGTATCTGCGTATCCGATCGCTATATTCCATCTGATAACACACGCATTCTTTAAGGCTCTTTTGTTTCTCTGTGCAGGCTCTATTATTATTGGAATAGGTCATAATCAGGATATGCGTAATATGGGCGGTCTACGTAAATATATGCCGATCACGTGGAGCACGTTTCTAATAGGAACACTTTCACTAGTTGGCATGCCATTCTTTTCTGGCTTTTATTCAAAGGAATCTATTATTGATGCGGTAAAACTTTCAAATCTGCCAGGATCTAATTTTGCATATTTCTCTCTTGTCATGAGTGTGTTTGTAACAGCTTTATACTCATTTCGTATGTATTTTCTTATATTCCATGGAAATGAACGTTTCCGTTATATAAAGAATCAAGGTTTAACGATAACGAATAAGGATGGTCAGAAACAAGATCCTAACGTATATATCGATTCTGCATATAATCACACATATGAGCCACATGAAACAGTGTGGATGATGTGGGTACCACTTGTTCTTCTTTCTATTCCATCGTTAATAATTGGTGCGATATCAATCTGTCCAATTATATATGGCAGTCTATTTGAGCACGGTGTCGCTTTTGATAAGGCTATCTTCATTGGACAAAATCATCAGGCTCTTAAGATAATGAAAGAAGAGTTTAATGGGTGGGCATTAATGAGTTTACATTCTCTATCTAGTTTGCCAGTATATCTTACGATTGCTGGTGTGATTGTAGCTTGGTTCTTATATTTGAAATTCCCAGAATTTCCAAAGTTAATCCGTTATAGGTTTAACTTGATCTATAATATACTTAGCAATAAATACTATATTGACAAGATTAACGAAATAGTATTTTCTAAAGGCTCTCTCATAATCGGTCATATTCTTTGGAAAAAAGGCGATATTGTAATGATTGATGGCGTCATAAATGGAATCGCTCGATTTACTGTCTGGATTGCCAGCCAGATTAGATTCCTACAATCTGGCTATATTTATCACTATGCATTCGCAATGATCATTGGCATGCTTGGACTTTTAAATTTATTTATAATGTTCAGTTATAAATAAGATGTGGATGACTAATGCATTCTTATCTGATTCTTAGTGTTGCGATTTGGTTACCGATAATCTTTGGATCTTTCTTACTTGCCTTCGGTTCCGATAAAAATCCAGATATATCGCGTTGGATCGCACTCATTGGCTCGATCCTCAGCTTCGCAATAACAATCCCACTAATTATAGACTTTGATTCAGAAACAACATCACTTCAATTCATTGAACGGATAACATGGATTAAACGATTTAATATTTCGTATTATCTTGGTATCGATGGTATTTCAATGTGGTTTGTCATCTTGACCGCACTAGTTACCGTAATAGTTATAATCGCAGCATGGGAAATGATTACTGAAAATATCACACAGTATCTTTCTGCATTCCTTATTCTTTCTGGGATTATGGTCGGCGTATTTTCTTCAGCTAATGGATTGCTATTCTATGTATTCTTTGAGGCAACGCTAATTCCAATATATATAATTATAGGTATGTGGGGTGGCCCAAACCGGGTATATGCGGCATTTAAGCTCTTTCTATATACACTTACTGGCTCGCTACTAATGTTGGTAGCATTGTTATATCTGTATATAAAAACTAATTCTTTCGACTTTTCGGTATGGCATAACGCGAAGATCTCAATGATGCCGCAGTTATTGCTATTCATCGCTTTTTTTATCGCTTTCGCAGTAAAAGTACCAATGTGGCCGTTACACACATGGCTGCCGGATGCTCATGTTGAAGCACCTACAGGAGGCTCGATCGTTCTAGCTGCAATTATGTTAAAACTTGGAGCCTATGGCTTTCTGCGTTTTTCTCTGCCAATTACACCTGATGCAAGCAAATATTTTGCACCTTTCATGATTACACTATCTCTAGTCGCAGTAATCTATATGGGACTCATAGCAATGGTACAAGATGATATGAAGAAGCTCGTTGCATATTCATCGATTGCGCACATGGGCTTCGTTATTCTTGGTTTCTTTATTTTTAGTCAGCTTGGAATTGAAGGTGCAATTATTCAAATGATCTCACACAGTTTTGTGTCTAGTGCAATGTTTCTATCAATTGGCATACTCTACGAGCGTATGCACTCGAGAAAGATCGCAGATTATAGCGGTGTTGTTAATGTAATGCCAAATTTTTCAGCGTTTGTAATGCTATTTTCAATGGCAAATTGCGGTTTACCCGGAACATCTGGTTTCGTAGGTGAATTTATGGTGATTTTATCGGCTATCCAGTATAACTTTTGGATTGGGTTTATCGCAGCGCTCACCCTAATACTAGGCGCCGCATATACATTGTGGATGTACAAGCGTGTGTATTTTGGTGCTGTTATAAATGATTACGTTGCAAAACTTAATGACATTAATTATAGAGAATTTCTAATGCTTTCGATTCTCGCTACGTTTACAATTTTGATTGGTCTATATCCAAAGCCATTTACTAATATGATGCACGTTTCTGTCAAGAATCTTATATCCTGCATTTATCGGTCAAAGATGTAGTTTCTGTAGAAAGCATACGAGTAAAAGAACGATTACACTCAGACTTATTTATGAACGATCCTATAAATATACTATTGCCTGATGCGCTGATAATGATCACTATCGTTTTTATGATCTTAATCGATACATTTTATAAATCAGATAGCCGTCAAGTTATTACATATCTAACTGCGATTATATCGTCGATAATTTCCGGTGTGTGGTTCATTATATTAATGCTTGATCCTCACAAGTACTACTTCTTTTCTCGAATGATTGTTATCGATTCATTGTCGAACGTAATGAAATCAGTTATCTCATTTGGTTTCACCATATCGCTCATCTACTCGAGAAAATATCTAGAGGATCGAGATCTCTTTAGAAGCGATGTGTTTCTTCTTGGAATATTATCCTTGCTCGGCCAGTTGATTATGGTATCTGGTAATAATTTCCTAACGCTATATTTAGGTCTCGAGCTTATGTCGATATCGCTATATGCATTAATCGGTCTATCTCGTGAAACTATTCAATCAAGCGAATCAGCAATAAAATACTACATTCTTGGTGCGCTCGCATCAGGTTTTATTCTATATGGGATTTCAATGCTATACGCAGCGACTGCTTCTCTCGATCTTATCGATGTTCTGAGCGTGCTCAAGTCTGATCATGTTAATAACATGGCAGTATTATTCGGAGTAATTTTCATAGTATCTGGCATTGCTTTTAAGCTTGGTGTTGTACCATTTCATATGTGGGTACCTGATGTATATCAGGGTGCGCCTACCGCGATTACACTACTCATTAGTGGTGGTCCGAAGGTCGCAGCATTTACATGGGGGCTACGTTTCCTTACTATTGGTTTATTACCGCTTGCTGATAATTGGCAAAACATGTTTATAGTATTAATAGGACTATCTTTACTTCTCGGTAATCTAACAGGTATCGTTCAAAATAATATAAAAAGGATGCTTGCCTATTCATCAATCTCGAATATGGGGATGATATTACTTGGTCTAATTTCTGGTGTTATAAAAGGAGATATATCATCGGCCGCTAGTGCGTATAGTTCATCGGTATTCTATATAATTACTTACTTCATAACGATACTCGGTACGTTTGGCATCATAATGTTAATCTCACGTCGAGACTTTGAAGCTGAATTGATTAATGACTTCAAAGGACTAAATAAGCGTAATCCAATGTTCGCTTTCGCGATGATGGTAATGATGTTTTCACTAGCTGGTATTCCACCTACAGTAGGATTCTATGCAAAACTAGCAGTTCTAGAGGCTACAGTAAACGCAGGCCTCACGTGGCTTGCCTTACTTGCCGTGATTACATCACTGTTCGGCGCGTTCTTTTATCTACGTATAATTAAGCTAATTTATTTTGATGCGCCTCAAGATATGACACCACTTGCCGGATATACATCAAATCGTATAATTCTCTTACTAAATAGTATTGCAGTTCTTGGACTCGGATTATTTCCGAGTCCATTGCTTACACTTTGTTTACAAACAATTCAGAATACACTGTTACTCTAATTTTAGAAATTAGCCTCTTTGGGAAAGATAGGTAAAATTTATCTGATATTAGAACTTTTATTTTTTTCGTTTTCCACTTGTTTTACGAGGTAGTTGAGAACTGGTACCATTTTTATCATACTTTTAGTATATGACGGGCTAGTCTTATACTTTTCCGCAATGATTACAGTTGGTACTGTACTAATTTCGTATTCTTTTAGTGTTTCTATAGATTTCTTAATCTTATTCTCTATTATAAGTGAGTTTGCTATATCTAAAAATTTCTTCTTATCTATGCCTTGCTTTGCTAAAAAGTCAGCTTGGTCCTGCTGTTTTAATAGAAAATTCTTTTTATTATGAATTTCATTAAAGATCACTGATGAGAGGTTCTCAGAAATACCAAGGGCTTCCAATGTATAAAATAGTCGTGCATGAGGGATAAATTTTTTACCGAACACGACAGGAATTCTCTTAAAGTCAATTTTATTACCTTGATCCTTTACCCAAGTTTTTAATATTGGTTCAAATTTATTACAGTATGGACATCCATACCAAAAGAACTCTATTACTTTAAAATTACCAGTCGGCAAATATGTCGGACGTGTATTTTTTATTACTATGTAGTCTTTTCCTGCTATCGGTATGTTAGTAGGAAGAGATGAAGAGGTAGTGGTGGCATGAGCAAAACCAGAAACTGCTAGATATAGAGATAGTAGTAGTACATTAATAGATTTTTTCATGTTAAATGAACTCCATTTCAAAAAGATTTTGTTTTTAATAGAAATGAACTTAGTTTTAAGTAAGCTCATTTATCTGAAATTCTAAGAATTGTTGCATCAAATCCAAGTTTCAATAACTTATTACGTATAGAGTTCATCTCGTCAAGCTTTAAAAACGGGCCAATATGAACACGATAGTAGATTATGCCGCTAATATCTAACTTTGATAGTTTTGATTCAAATCCCTGGAAACCTAAACACACTCTCTGCTGCTCAGCGTCGGCTTCTGTCTTATATGCTCCGACTTGTAAAATATAGCTAACATCAGAGTTACTTTGTTTCATTGAAATTTTGTTATCTGAAGTAAATAGTGTTTTAAATTCTGATTTTGATGGATGTGATGATATGATCTTATCATCCTTCTTTTCTATTATAGGAAGCTTTTTTTGTTGATTTTGTTGAATTGGTATAATACCTTTTTCAGTGAAAATACCTTTTTCAGTGGTGTCTAAAGATGGTGATATCATCTCAATGATCTTAGGTGGAGGAAGTAACTCCGACTTTCCTTGTATGTCATCTTTTTTTAATTCAGGAATTTCATCTAGAGTAATTATTCTATCAACAATTTTACCTTGTAACATACTGTTTGGATCGAATTTTTTTTCCTGTTTCTCGTTTTTTTTAATAGATGACAACTCTGGAAGTCTTCTTTCTAAGAAAGGTGACGGTGAGTATCTGAAATAAAACTCGATAACTATTGCAATAGAAAATCCGATAATAAGTCCAATTGTAATTCCAATAAGTATTCCTTTTGATTTTTTTGAAAACTTTGATTTTTTATAAAATAGCTGCATAATTTCTTAAATTACCTGTGTAAAACGTAATCTACTTAGCTCAGGATAGTAAAAACGCTTACATCTTTTCTGGAGCAGAAACACCAAGTATTTCTAGAGAATTTTCGAGTACCTGCCTTGTAGCGGCGAGAAGTGCAACACGACAGGTACGCTGTAGATTATCATCAACTAATACGCGCTCTGAATTGTAGAATGAGTGGAATTGGCTAGCTAAACTTCGTAGATAGAATACAATTATATGTGGTGAAAGCTCATTTGCTGCATGTTCCAGAACCTCAGGGTATTCAGAAATCTTTTGCATTAATATACAAGCATTTCTGCTAGTAAGCGGAGACAAATCGGCGCTCTGTAACTGTGCTATATCACCAATATAGTGTGATTTCCATTCGTTCAGAATTGAAGTAATTCTCGCGTAGGCATATTGTACGTAATAGACTGGATTTTCATCGCTCTGTTTTAGTGCAAGATTGATATTAAATACAAATTCAGTATCAGCCTTGCGTGATATTAGAAAAAAACGGACTGCATCGCGTCCACGTATAATACTTTTTTTTTCTATCTTCTCCGAAGATGATCCCTTTGAGTTAGGAATTGTTCCGCTAGACCATTCGATTAGGTCACGTACACTCACGTAATTTCCTGCGCGCTTCGAGATTTTTATTTCCTGACCATTGCATATCACGGTAACCATCTTATGCAGAATATAGTCTGGATAACCTTTTGGAATCCCAATATTCAGAAACTGAAGGCCTGCACGAACACGAGAGATTGTACCGTGGTGGTCTGAGCCTTGGATATTAATGGCTTTTGTAAAATTTCGCTCCCATTTTGTCATGTGGTACGCAATGTCCGGTATGAAGTATGTATATGAGCCATCTGATTTACGTATCACGCGATCTTTATCATCACCTTCGTTAGTTGTGCGCAACCACAGCGCACCGTCCTGCTCATAAGTCATACCTGATGCAATTAGCGCATTGACAGTCTTTTCTACTCGACCCTCTATATATAATGAAGATTCAAGGTAATACTGATCAAATTTTACACCGATAGCTTGCAAGTCAATATCCTGTTCTCGGCGAAGATATGCAACTGCGAACGTACGGATCGCGTCAAGATTTTCGATATCGCCTATACCTTTAAACACCATACCGTTACTCATCGTAATCGTTTTGCTATTCATATAGTCATTGGCGATATCAGATATGTATTCACCTTTATATGCGCTTTCTGGCCAATCTGTATCTTCTGGCTTAAGACCACGTGCACGCGCCTGCGCTGAGAGCGCTAGATTTCTAATCTGTGTACCTGCATCATTGTAGTAGAATTCTCGATGTACATAGTAGCCCTGACTTGTAAGAACATTTGCGAGTACGTCACCAAGCGCTGCTTGGCGAGCATGACCTACATGCAATGGACCAGTTGGATTTGCAGAAACAAATTCAAGTAATATACGTCTACTGTGCTTGTATTTTGATAGACCAAATTCGAAGCCTTGTTCGAGTACTAATCTGATCACAGATTGTTTCGCGAGATTAGATAAGTATATATTTATGAATCCTACACCGGCAATTTCAGCTGTTGATATGAGATCCTTAGTTTCTTGTTCCTTAATTAGCGACTCGATGATATTCTCAGCAAGTTCACGTGAACCAATGTTGAGGATCTTCGAAAGTTGCATTGCGATGTTACATGAAATATCACCATGAGCAGCAACTTTTGGGTGCTCTAGCTTAATTGTTAATGGGATAAACGACGCGTCATCGCCCTTTATTCGGTAATAGATACGCCTCACGATCTTAATAATAAGATTTTCAAGGATCTGTTTATGTACGGGTAGCATACTATTCGAAAAAATTCGATATCAGTGTGTTAAAAGATAACATCGTATTTTCGTATAAACTTATTATATTCATTTGCATACGAAATTTTAACAAGTGTTATTATTACTAATATTTAGTACAGTAGATATTTCATATTATCTATGCCTAGACATACTAAATAAATTGTAAAAAACAAACAGGAATTTTTTAATTATAGATTACCGGTAATCTATTCAATCACTAAAAATTATTAATTATACAAATATATAAATAACTTAAAAGTACGATATAACTCAAAAGTCTGATATAAAAAATAAGAAAATATAGTCAGTTCTTATACATATTTTGAATACAAAGTATTTTTTATTAAATTATGGATACATTGTACAACCATCATGAGTTCAATTCAGATTGAAAAATCAAAGTTATTTTCTTTTATATAGCGAGATTTCAGTACCAAGATAGTGTTAGGATATGTATTAGATATAGATAAATACTATAATAATTTTTCCCGTGTATCATCCAAATGGATAATAATCGGACAATACAAGGTACTTTTTAGTAATGTATGTATTTTTTAGCTGTAACATAACCCGATTCGAGATAAGAGATTCTATTAAATTTAGGTTGTTTTATATAAGTACGGTGCTCCCTCATAACCCTTCAATGACAATCTCGATTACTGATCAGAAGGAGTTCGCATGCAAATGATTTATAACAGCGAAAATTATTGCGTTCTTGAATTCGCGCCGCAAAGCGGCCACTATGCAATGAATTCTGGAGGTTATGAAATAGTAGACAAGAATACACAGCGCGAGATTTTTATCGATGGCGAACTAGCTGCACGTTTTCGCCAGTATGTGAGGAAGGTAATTGAGGTTTGCCCTTCTCTTGATGAAGTCGATGAATTTTTAAGGCAATTCGACTGCCTGATGACAAATCCTGTTGTATTACACTGATCTGAACTGACCTCATACTTTTATGGAAAATAAGTAAATGATAAATATTTAGATATTATGTGGTTATTTAAAAATTCATTAGATAGTTAATATATTTAATATGTTCGCTGAACTATATACAAGAAGCGAACAGCTTCCTTTTTTACTAAAAAAACGTATCATAATTCTCGATGGGGCCATGGGTACAATGATCCAGCGCCTTAATTTCGATGAAGATGCTTATCGTGGAACGCTGTTTCACGATTTACCATATGATGTAAAGGGAAATAATGAACTTCTATCTCTCACTCAACCTCGCGTCGTCAGCGAGATTCACGATCAATATTTAGAGGCAGGCTCGGATATTATTGAGACTAATACATTTGGGGCAACATCAATCGCACAATCAGATTACGGGATGGAGCATTTTGTAGTTGATATGAATATCAAATCAGCAAAATTAGCATGCGCATCAGCTGCAAAATATACAACTCTAGATAAACCACGTTTCGTAGCCGGTGCAATCGGGCCGACGCCAAAAACAGCGAGTATTTCTCCAGATGTAAATAATCCTGGTGCACGAAATATCTCGTTCGATGAATTGCGCGACGCTTACTATACGCAAGCGAAGGCGTTACTCGACGGCGGAGTTGATTTGTTTCTTATTGAAACAATATTCGATACATTAAATGCAAAAGCTGCTCTATTCGCACTCGAAATGCTTTTCGAGGACACAAAAGAATATCTACCAATTATGATTTCTGGAACTGTCACGGATGCATCAGGACGTATTTTATCTGGTCAGACTGTCGAGGCATTCTGGAACTCTCTGCGTCATGCGAAGCCCATAACTTTCGGATTGAACTGTGCTCTTGGAGCCGCACTCATGCGTCCATATATCGTTGAACTTTCGAAGATTTGCGATACTTATATATCATGCTATCCAAACGCTGGCCTTCCAAATCCGATGAGCGACACTGGATTCGATGAGACGCCAGATGTTACATCCAGCCTTCTAAGTGAATTCGCAGAGTCCGGTCTTATAAATGTAGCAGGTGGCTGTTGTGGTACAACACCGGAGCATATCGATAAGATTGCTAAGAAGCTTTCTGGTCTAAAACCTAGGACATGTATAAATTAAAAGAAGTGATCAATTAAAAAAAGGATGTAGTTAAGATACATATCTTAACTAGAGATATATAGATCTTCTCTAGATTTGTATAACTTCTAATAAACGATGTTACTGTTAGAATCTAAAAGAATTTCGAAGTTTCGAATAAAAAATATTTAGAATGCTTATATTTAAGCTGAAAGCATTAAGGGATTCCATAATTTTTCTTATGTAAATTTCAACGCTTTTTCCCACCTTGCTTATATGACAGCCCATCATACTATGCGCCTTTCTGGTCTTGAGGCATTCAACGTTACGCAAGATACGCTTTTCATTAATATTGGAGAAAGAACAAACGTAACTGGTTCAAAGGCGTTCGCTAGAATGATTATTAACGATCAATTCGAGGATGCGATCACAGTTGCACGTCAACAGGTAGAAAATGGTGCGCAGATTATTGATATAAATATGGATGAAGCGATGCTTGACTCGCAAGCTGCAATGGTACGTTTTTTAAATTTAATCTCGTCAGAGCCAGATATTGCACGTGTACCAATTATGATCGACTCCTCGAAGTGGAGTGTGATTGAATCAGGATTAAAATGCTTACAGGGAAAGGGAATTGTTAATTCGATCTCTCTAAAAGAAGGTGAGATTATTTTTCGCCGCCATGCGACTTTGATCCACCGATATGGCGCGGCAGCTGTTGTAATGGCATTCGATGAACATGGCCAGGCTGATACACTTACACGAAAAAAGGAAATCTGCGCACGATCATACCGTATTCTCGTTAATGAATGTAGATTCCCGCCAGAGGACATCATATTTGATCCAAACATCTTTGCAGTTGCGACTGGAATAGATGAACATAACAACTATGCTGTTGATTTTATCGAAGCGACGCGATGGATCAAACAGAATCTGCTGCATGCGAAGATTAGTGGTGGCGTCTCAAACGTGTCGTTCTCGTTCCGTGGCAATGAATCAGTCCGCGAGGCAATACATACTGTATTTCTATACCACGCAATCAAGGCTGGTATGAATATGGGGATCGTGAATGCAGGACAGCTTGGTGTCTATGCTGACCTAGATCCTGTGCTACGCGAACGCGTTGAAGACGTAATTCTGAATCGAAAACCGGATGCAACTGACCGATTATTAGAAATTGCTGATAAGTTCAGAGCTGGAATTTCTAAGAAAGAAGAAAATATCGAATGGCGAAATCAGCCAGTTGAGCAACGTCTTTCACACGCACTTGTCCATGGAATCACAGCCTTCATTGTTGATGATGCTGAGGAGGCGAGGAAAAAAATCGTTGATTCTGGCGGTCGACCGATTAATGTGATTGAGGGTCCATTAATGCATGGAATGAACGTTGTCGGCGACCTATTTGGAGAAGGAAAGATGTTCCTTCCACAGGTTGTAAAATCAGCACGTGTAATGAAGCAGGCAGTAGCACATCTAATTCCATTCATCGAGGAAGAGAAAAGAAAACTTGCAATATTTGGTACATGCATACGCGCGAAGGGAAAGATTGTAATCGCAACTGTGAAGGGTGATGTACATGATATCGGAAAGAATATCGTTACGGTCGTTCTCCAGTGTAATAACTTTGAGGTTATCAATATGGGTGTGATGGTCCAATGCAAGGATATTCTCCAGAAGGCTAAGGAAGAGTGTGCAGATATTATTGGTCTTTCTGGTCTTATCACACCAAGTTTAGAAGAAATGTCATATGTAGCATCTGAAATGCAGCGAGATAACTATTTCCGTGAAAAACAGATTCCTTTGTTGATTGGCGGCGCAACAACATCACGTGTACATACTGTGGTAAAGATAGCCCCATACTATGATGGACCTGTAGTCTATGTACCGGATGCTTCGCGCTCAGTATATGTTGTATCAAGCTTACTATCAGATACTGGTTCAAAAAAATACTTGAATGAGTTAAAGAGCCAATATGATCGTATCAGAAACCAATATATAAACCGTAAAGAGATAGCGCTTGTCACACTTAATGAAGCGCGAGCGAATCGAATGAAAACTAACTGGACTCGCTATATTCCGAAGAAACCAAGGTTTATTGGCCGGCGTGTATTTATGAACTATGATCTAAATGAGCTATCGAACTTTATCGATTGGGGACCATTCTTTCAAACCTGGGATCTCGCTGGATCGTATCCAAGTATACTTATAGATGACGTAATCGGAGATGAAGCGAGTCGTGTATTTGACGATGCGCAGGCAATGCTTAAGAAACTAATACACGGTCGTTGGCTGACTGCGAACGGAGTGATTGCACTGATGCATGCGAATACAGTTAATTATGACGACATTGAAATCTATAGCGATGAAGCACGCAGGGATATACTTCTCACATGGCATAATCTAAGACAGCAGAGCATTCGTCCTGTATTCAATGGAATAATGCGTCCAAATAGATCGCTTGCAGATTTTATTGCACCGAGAGATTCTGGTGTTCTCGATTACATCGGAATGTTCGCAGTGACGTCGGGAATAGGTATTGAAGCACAAGAAAAATTATTCGAAGCTAAGCATGACGACTACAATATAATCATGTTAAAGGCACTTGCTGACCGTTTAGCAGAGGCATTTTCAGAAGCGTTGCACGCGCGCGTACGCCGAGAGATTTGGGGATACGAGATTAATGAAATGCTCGACAATGAATCGCTAATCTCTGAAAAATATATAGGTATCCGTCCGGCGCCAGGCTATCCAGCTTGTCCAGATCATCTAGTGAAACGCGATCTATTTGCGATGTTACGTGCTGATGAAATTGGAATAAATCTCACAGAAACACTTGCAATGTTACCAGCAGCGAGCGTATCTGGTTTTTATTTTTCACATCCTAGTAGTACATATTTTTCTGTTGGGAAAATAGGTCAGGACCAGCTAGAAGACTACGCACGACGCGCATCACTTTCAATAAGTAATGCGCGTCGTGCACTTGCACCTCAACTATGAGAAAGTTTTTAATAGTAAAATACTTTAATGTAGTAAAAACATTAATCGCTACGTAAAACTAATTCAGCAGATTACAACTTCAGTGACAATCGGTACTGCGAATATTAAGTATGAAGTAATAATCAATACAACCCTTTGAAATATCTAAACGCTATTCTAAGATTTAAGTAAAGATTTAAATATGTTTACTCTATAAATCAGAAAAAATTGATAGAATCTAAGAATAATTTTCAGCCGTAATATAATTACTTTCCGAGTAGAAAAAGATTTACAAATTCCTCAACTATTTATAATAGTACATATTGTAATATTTTATTATAGATCCGTATCGTTTAATATAAGTTCTTATGATAGACCTCTGCGATCTATACATAGCTTGTATAGAAACGAATAATTTCTATATTTGGTAGACCTGATAATTTGTCCGTATATGTCGGTTTCAATTTTAAAAGATTACAATATTTCAGAATTAACTTAGGAAGTGGATAATCTTTCATAAATTTTTTAATACCCTCTCATTAGTTGAGAGCGAATCTTCGATTTTTTCTTCTATATTTAAATTTTAAATTTCTTAAAGAGAATATTTGCAATCCTCTTTTTCTAATTAAGATTAAGTTTAGCTATCAAAAAAATTATAAACCGACTCTTCCAGTTCAATGATAAGCACGCCTGTATACTATTTTTCGTAATATAATTAATATTGGAAATTGGAAGATTAATATTAAGATATATATTGATTGAGTTCTAACTTGTATCCGATTTATAGATAGATTACGTGATGAAATTGTAGTGTTATATCTTTGTATTCGTCTGTATATTACATATGTCTTGTAAGGACTTCGTTGAAGCTAGAATATTTCAAAACTTTATCTCCCATAATCCTCCCTATGCTTTATTAGCTTCTCGTCTAGAGAGCAAAACACGAAATTATCTATACTTTTCTCCCTATGAAATTCAAGTATATAAACTTTAAAAAGTATGTGATCCTCTATCCTATTTAGCTCTATTCCATACTTCATCATACTTCCTATTCTGAATAACTTTTTTATTCTTCTAATTCAAATAATAATTTCTTAATCGCATTAAAATCTAGTGATAAATATTTCGTAATGTTTAGACTATAATTACAAAATAATAAATTTACTATCAATTTCTCAAAACCAACTTTTTAGGCCATAGCGTTCGAATATTTCTTGGAGATTATTGAATGATTCAGTGCCAGTCAAAAGCGATACTTCGATTGACTCGATATGTTGTGTAAGATCACATTCTGTTTCTATCATATTGAGCTTACGAGCAAGTGGAAGAAAATTGACTATTTGACGAAGATTATCGCCAACTACACCTTTAATATCAGTTACATGAGCAATAACGCCATCGAGATCCCCAAACTTTGATAGCCATTTAATAGCTATTTTTTTTCCACATTTTCTGACTCCAGGTATATTATCTACCGTATCACCAATCAGTGTAAGATAGTCGACAATCCGTTCAGGTGGCACGCCAAATTTTGAAATTACAGCATCTCGGTCAAACGTCTCGTTAGTCATTGTATTAATTAATGTTACTTTACTAGTAACAAGCTGCGCCAAATCCTTATCTCCAGTAGATATAACCACACTCATCCCGCTTCGCTCTGCAGATCGCGATAATGTGCCGATTACGTCGTCAGCTTCAATACCTTTAACTATAAGCAATGGCCATCCAAGGGCATGAATAGCTGTATGAATCGGCTCGATTTGTAACACAAGATCGGATGGCATTGATTGACGCTGTTCCTTATACTTAGGATATAGATCATTACGAAATGTCTTACCTTTTGCATCAAAAACACACGCACTATACTCTGCGAGAACTTTTTTTCGGATTCGACGCATCATCTTAATGATTCCACATAGCGCACCAGTTGGCTCCCCGATAGGACTACGCAGATCAGGCATCGCATAATAAGCCCGATATAGATAACTTGACCCATCAACTAACAATAGGGTCTTTCTTTTTATATCTTGTTCTTCAGTCATTCTAAATAAAAAACAATCCTAGTATTTATAGGAGTATTTTTTTCAAAATTTAAATTTTAAAGCGTTTTAATTTTTAATTAAATATCTATAAAACTAAGTTATCTTTAACATCTATATTGTACTCTATTAGAGATTTAGTAAATCATCCTCAGATAGAATGAACAGGGGGTAAGATAAATAATCTTTGACCATTTTATGGATACATATTTTAAAAATTGTTTATTACTGTTTCTTCGAATAAAGTAATCTTGATCTTTGATCAGATCAATTAATCGCATTCTAATATTTTCTATTAAAAGAAAATGAAATCGGACCTCGAAAACTCGTTATTTAATTAAACTAATTCATTAGTTAGTACTATATAGTTTCTAAACTTCATCCTCTGTTCTCTATTAGAAATTTTCTGATAACTATATTATGATAAAACAAAATTTATTAGTAAAATAAACTATTATTGCTTTTTGGCGCTTATCGATGTGTCGTAGCCTGTCAATTGGATTAGATGTTTCGCGCATGGCCGTTTTCACAGATATCTCAAACTCTGATCTCCTAAAATGGATGCGTAGCTATATGCTTGGCGAAGTTGTTGAATTTCGCGGTGTTCCATCTGGAACAGAGAACAGTAATTTTTTTTTAACGACGACATGTGGTGAATATATTCTTACGATCTTCGAAAATCTAGTTGCCAAACAATTACCATTCTATTTAAACTTAATGCGCTATCTCGCAGCGCGAGGTATACCTGTTCCAAATCCAATTCAGCGAGACGACGGTGCGCTATTTGGCGAATTTCATAGAAAACCAGCAGCAGTTTTCACAAAACTCTTTGGTGAGGTAGTTCTAGAACCTGAGACAATCCATTGCGCTAAAGTTGGGCAAATGCTAGCTCAAATGCACTTATCTGTCCAAGGTTATTCAGGGAATCAGCCTAACCTACGAAGTTTGTCATGGTGGAATCAGAATGTTCCAGAAATACTGCCATTCGTATGCGAAGAAAAACGCGAGCTTCTTAAAAATGAACTTGCCCACCAGATAAGATTCTTCAAATCTGATTACTACGCAGTATTACCTAGTGGTGCATGCCACTGCGATTTGTTTCGAGATAACGTACTTTTCGAGAAAGTATCATCTAATTCTAATCACCTATTACAACTTCGTGGCTTCCTCGATTTCTATTTTGCTGGCTACGATAAATTTTTATTCGACGTTGCTGTAACTGTTAATGACTGGTGTGTCAATCTAACGACTGGTAAACTCAACCATATACTTTCCAAAGCTCTATTATATGCATATAAAAAGATTCGACCATTCACAGTCGAAGAACGATTGCAGTGGAACAATATGCTGCGCGCTGGAGCCTACCGCTTCTGGGTGTCAAGGCTATACGACTTTTACCTACCCCGTCCATCGGAAATGCTGAAGCCGCATGACCCAAGTCATTTCGAGCGTATACTTCGTGAACATATCAAAAATCCGGTTATGCTTCTTTAAAATCTAGAACTTATCATGAATCATAATGAAATTAACTGAAGTCTCCGCAAAATCAGGATATATTTGGTTCTGGCAAGGAATTTTATTTTTTTTTCAGAATTCTCTTATATTTATCACGCTGATTCTAATATATTTATATTCGATGATGATCGTGTCCATAGTTCCGGTAATTGGTGGGGCGCTGTCTTTATTCCTTATCCCAGGAATTAGGGTTCATTTCATGAGTGTATGTCGTAGCGTTATTTCTGATAAACCACTAATTTGGAAAATCCTATTCGATAGTTTTCGATCTTATAGCCGTATCTTTACACGACATCTATTTATTCTCAGCGTGATTTATACTGCAGTAATGGAGCTCAATCTAACCTTATCTAATATAATAAGTAATAGCATGATAAGGGTTGAAGTTTTGCCGTATGGAATGGTCGAAGGGGAAATATACGATGCTATAAATAAACAAAGTTTGTTAATTATGACGTTACTCTGCATTCCGACTTCGATGATGTTCTGGTTTTCGCCAATTCTCACTGCATGGCATAACCTTCATCCTGTGAAGGCACTATTTTTCAGTATTATAAGTTTCTGGCGTAATATCTTTGCGTTTCTTGTTTACGGACTTTTATGGTTAGGCACTATAATCTTCTTATTTATTAGTCTATTGCTCATGTTACATATGATTAGAGCTAGCATTAATATGATTTCAGTAATGACAATGCTATTTATAATCGTTATCAGCGCTATGCTACACTGTTCTTTCTATGTAACTTATCAAGGCTGTTTTCGTCAAGAAGAAATAGAAAGAATGTCTGATAATAATACATAATTATTAGCTTTTCTCGATAAAGCGCAAACATATGTCTTAATATAATTTATTTTTTAATATAGCTTTTTTAAAATTGTAGTAATGAAGATAATATTCGAGATATATATTAGTATGAAGATAGATTATAACGAGTTTATTAATCGATAATAGAAAATATCCCATATCTGTTCTTATCTCTATGCCCATACTATATTCTCTATCCATCAACTGATGGAACAATGATTTCTGGAGTTCCTTTCTTGATTCAGTTCATCGCGCTGCCCAGTGCATTGCTTCTTGTAATGTTAAACGGTTTTTTTGTCGCAGCTGAATTTAGTCTCGTTAAGCTACGTGTGACTCGCGTGAAAACACTTGGGCACAAGCATGGAATACGAGGACATATTCTCGGGATAGTTTATGAAAATCTCGATGCATATTTATCTGCATGTCAGCTTGGTATCACGCTTTCATCGCTTGCGCTTGGCTGGGTTAGTGAACCGGCTTTCTCTCAATTTTTACATCCGATTCTTAATATTATAAGAATTGTACCAGACGATATTTCTAATATCGTATCATTTATATTTGTATTTTCAGTAATCTCATTCCTGCATATCGTAGTTGGTGAACTTGTTCCAAAATCAATAGCGATTCGTCAGACAGAGAAGGTCAGCTTGTGGGTTGCTCTACCACTATATGTATTCTACTTGATAATGTACCCAGTGATCTGGATGCTAAACATAAGTGCGAACACGATTTTGCAAGCCTTTAGGCTGTCAACAGAGCATAATATAGATGCACACTATTCGACTGATGAACTTAAGTTAATTTTACGTAGTCATCATAATCTTGAGAATGTTTCATCTTCACCATCGCCGTCAACTTCTTACAGCAATGACGAATGGAATATGCTTGCACATTCGCTCGATTTTTCATCTATGACAGTCTCTGATTTAATGAAGCCAACACATGAAATGATCGGTTTATGCAGAGATATGCCATTGCATGATAATATGAGGGTTATCTTCCGGCATCGTTTTAGTCGTTATCCTCTTTTTAAAGACGAATCACGAGAACAGATTTCTGGGGTCCTTCATTTAAAGGATCTTCTACTCTCGAGTCAGACCGGTATTATTCTCGAAGATCTATCGAATTACATTCGACCGGTACAAACAGTACAGCCTGATACACCAGCACTCGAACTATTTAGGCGTTTCAGAAATGGCGCACCGCATTTCGCACTTGTCGGTCAAAAAGGCTCAAAACCAATTGGTTTCCTAACGCTTGACAATTTGCTTGCTGCACTTGTTGGACAGATCCACGATGAGTTTCTCCAAGGCGGAGCAGACTGGACTCGACTCGATGATAGCACACTAATTGGAAAAGGTAGTCTACCTGTTGTATCACTCGAGCAGGCTCTAGGAATCGATATCGATGAAGGTCGTGCAGAATCAGTTGGCGGACTTGTAATTCATGCCCTTGGTGATCTTCCATTAGAAGGACAGCAAATTGAATTCGAGCGTTTTAATATTGTTATAAAAAAGATGAAAGGACCTAGAATTTCCCTCGTACGAGTTTATCCTAAATCTTTTAAAAAAATCGATAAATAAAGATTACATATAACCTAGAAAAATCTAGGAGTAATCTAATAATTGGCTCCCCGACCTGGGCTCGAACCAGGGACCTACGGATTAACAGTCCGACGCTCTACCAACTGAGCTATCGAGGAATAAGAACTGCGAATGAAATTTTATAAAGTACATATAATTCTGTCAACAGTTCTAATTAATCTTTATTAATAACTTTTATGAATAATTTTTAAGAATTCTAAAGGCTAAGAATTCTAAAAAATTAGAACGATATACGAGAATTATAGATACAAGACAAATTGCTAATTAGCGCTCAAGGTAATAAAGTTTATCATGCACATCTTTCCATTCATCCGCATCGAGCGGCGCTGACTTTGTCTTTGTAATAGAAGGCCATTTTTTTGCGAGCTCTGCATTCAGCTTAATAAATCCAAACTGTTTTGTCGGAACATCTTCTTCCGCATAAATCGCATTAGTTGGACATTCAGAAACGCATACGGCGCAGTCAATACACTCATCTGGATCAATTACAAGAAAATTTGGTCCTTCACGGAAGCAGTCAACTGGGCAAACGTCAACACAGTCTGTATATTTGCACTTGATGCAGCCCTCAGTGACAATATGTGTCATCAAAATGATCCCTATAGATTAAATCTAATGAAAGATTATAACTGAAGTTAGAATTCTATAATTTGTATCGCTAATCTAATCCTATAATTTATATATATATTTTCTTAAATAAATAACCTATAGAAGATTATTGCCGTTTAAATTTAGGTAATAAATTCCCAAGGGAAAAGAATATAAGAATTAAGTTTGCGAGGAAAATTCTACCTCTAGTTTATTAATTCCATTGCTTAATAAAAACTCTGTAGTTTAAAACTACATAAGTCATACTTTTCCTTATTTCATTTTGTCTTATTCTAAGGATCAGATATAGCAGAATTTTAGATTCTATAGCTTATATTTAGTGTAAATAAGTAGAAAATATACGCACTAAAAATTTCTATAAAGTAATGCTACTAGGGTTTCTTTAAAAGCTATTACAAATAAAGATTACATATATACTAGAGTACTGTACGAGTCTATTCCGATAGATAGTAGTAATATCAATAACTTCTATAAATTTTTTAGTAGTTTGACTATATTTTTAACATTCTAACTTATTCCTATAAAAATAGAAGAAGTAATATATACACTATAGCGTTAGATAATATAAATTAAATTAAGTTTTCTAATCTAGAGAGAAGAGCTATAGAGGAGAGAGAAATTAAGAAATCATAGTTTTAGTACGTGCGTAACTTTAATATGTTCTTAATTTTTAACGGACATTAAAAGTATAGTAAATCTAAAATCTGTCTTTATTAAGTAAGATTAGATGTATAAGAATGGGGGGGCTGTTTTTTAACCTGAAGGTGTAGAAAGGAACAGCATAATGACTATTATTAGCCTGATTGTCGTTATTATCGTGATGGCTATCGCTTTAATCGTCATGATGCTAATCATCGTGTATAGCGTGCGTCGGCGGGATGATTTTCTACTCATACAAAATCATATAGTAGGTCAGTTTGAAGAAACTACGCAATCACATGTGAATGCAGTAAAGTGGCTTGAGCGTACACTACGTAGTGAGATCCTTGATAACTCTCGTAGTTCACGTACCGAGTTGTCTGGTAATTTTTTGCAATTGCAACAGGCACTTTCGGCACAGCTATCAGGTGTTGCAAATATACAGAACAACCAGATTACTGGGTTTGGTCAACACCTTAAAAAACTCATCGATAATAATACTCAGCAGTTCGATGAAATGCGTGAGAATGCACAACGTCATGCTCAGTATGCACGTGAGGAGCAGGGTTCTTTGCTTGTACGCTTTGGAGCTACACTGAATGAGCAACTAGGACAGTTGATTAAATCAAATAATGAGCAAATTTTTGAAGTTAGAGAAACACTTGAACATCGACTTAAAGAGATCGAGACGAACAATGCAACAAAGCTCGAGGAAATGCGACGAACGGTTGATGAGAAGTTACATTTAACCCTCGAATATAGGCTTGGTGAGTCGTTTAAATTAGTGTCTGAAAGATTAGAGCAGGTACATCGTGGTCTTGGCGAGATGCAGACGCTCGCGGCCGGTGTTGGCGACTTAAAAAAGATATTAACAAATGTAAAAACACGAGGCACGTGGGGAGAGGTTCAGCTTGAAACACTGCTTGAACAGATTCTAACAAAAGACCAGTATGCAAAGAACGTAGTAACCGTTCCAAAGAGCAATGAACGAGTTGAATTTGCAATCTGTCTACCTGGACATCATGACGGTGTTGATATGAAGCCCGTCTGGTTGCCAATTGATGCGAAATTTCCTCGAGAAGACTATGAACGTCTTATAGACGCTCAGGAGCGAGCAGATACAACTGCAGTCGAGGATGCCATGCGTGCACTTGAGACGAGGGTGAAGTTTGAGGCAAAAACAATCTCTGAAAAGTATATTTCGCCACCATATACTACAGATTTCGCTCTGCTCTTTCTCCCAACAGAAGGGCTTTATGCAGAAATTTTATGTCGTCCTGGATTAACTGATGTTCTACAACGGGATTATCGCGTGACGATCGCTGGCCCAACGACATTGACTGCTTTATTAAACAGCTTACAGATGGGTTTTCGCACACTTGCAATTGAGAAACGTTCGAGTGAAGTATGGCAAGTTCTTAGTGCAGTGAAGACTGAATTCAGCAAGTTTAGCGACGTGCTAGCGCGTACAAAATCTCAACTTGAAACAGTTACACGTTCAATTGAATCTGCTGAACAACGCACACGTGTTATGAATCGAAAACTTAAGCAGGTTGAAGAGCTTCCAGGTGACGCAGCAATTAGCCTGCTTAAAAATTGTGAGATAGAAGAAGCTGATGAAGCGGAAAAATAATTTAGATCGATAAGAAAAAATTCTAGATATATATGAAGTAGGCGCAATAAACCGAATATTTAAAAAAATCTTATAAGAGTTATACTGCTCTCCATTCTGGGGTGAGGGGGTCCGTTGAAATGCAAAAAACTCCTAACACCTATATTAATAATATCCTTTCATTATATTTCGGTTTATTAAAGATAATTAATATCAACGATAAATTGTTTCGACTTGCTGCATTTTTGTTTCATCGATTTCCTGCTGCAGCACTATCTTCTTTCGTTCTCTTCGCACACGTACCGGCTTTCGCAGATTCTCTTCAGAATCTTGAGCAGAGCGAAGCTTATCAGGATCTGTATTAGCTAAAATGAGCCCAGCCTGCTCCAGAATTACCGATATAGGGATCGAAGTTGATGATGAAGTTAGATTACTAGAAGAAAGATATCCAACTGAAGTCTTCTTAGATATAGAAAACGAATTAGCTTTGGAAACAGTTTCTATATCGGATGATGGCCTAGAAGTATCAGTCATAACAGGAGAAAGTACCGTCTTCGATATTTGCAATTTTTCAGTAGTCTCTAATGTTTTATTTTGTTTAATATGAATAGAATTCTTCTTATTATCGCCTGATATACTAGCTTCTATATCTGAGACTAAAATACGACTATTTTCTTTACATACTGCTTTCGTATATATGTTTTTATCTACCATCTCAATATTTTTTGAATTAATGTAGGTCAACTCTGTATGAGAATCAGATTTTTTTGTTCCAGATATACTAGTTTTTTTAATCGGCGAAACTGATACTTCTGCTAACTTTTTCGTTATAGAATTCCTATTTTTTTCTTCATCGCGATTGCTGATTCCACGTCGTATTCGACGACGGCGACGTTCCTCCTCTCCATAAACGGCAGCTCCAGAAATAGAGCTTGACTTGTGAGTATCAGTATTATTTTTTTCTATTTCTTTAAAATGTAATTTTGAACGATCTATACATTCTCGTATTGATTCTTGATTAAGTAATTTTCTTTTCTTATGATTCTTTTCTTGTTCGCCTAAACTAGTAACATTAATATCCTGATGATGCTCGAAGCGTTCAAATAGATCATTATTTCTACTACGTTCCTGAAGTTTTGTCTGTTGTCGCCCATTTTCCGTTGATGCATGATATTCACGAATAACTCGTTGCTGTATACCACGGCGATTTTTATTGCGATTGCGATCGATACGATGTTCGGTATTCTTAGTTTGTTCTCGCGTTGAATCTATGTTTGCTTGTTCCTTGGGTTCTTGACCCAGTTTTAATGACTCCTGTAAAACAGGTTTCATACCAAATATGCTCTTAATCCAACTAATTAGTTTTCCGATCGATTCAGGACTTTCTGTTAATGCTGTAGGTGCTAATATACCGACTGTTTCTACTGTTTCTTTTAGTGCCTTACTCGGAGCCGGACGTTCAGGAGTGATCCCCCTAATTACTGCTTCTTGTTTTCTCTTTACATCAATAGTACGTTTACTATATCGGGTTTCAGGATCTATTTCGTGAGTAGCTTCCTTAATTATTTTCCATGACGCACATGGATCATCAAGGCGTACATCGTCTTGACGTAGTCGTTCGAGTTTATAATGCGGTGTTTCCAGACTCCTATTTGGAATCAGCATAATGCAGACCTTGAAACTCGATTCAATTTTATTGATTTCTTGACGTTTTTCGTTCAGAAGAAAAGTAGCTACTTCAACCGGCACCTGGCAATGGATCGCTGCAGTTTTTTCCTTAATCGCTTCTTCCTGAATTATTCGTAAAACCTGCAAAGCAGAAGATTCAGTATCCCGAATATGTCCTTTACCGCTGCAACGTGGACAGGTTATATGGCTGCCTTCTGACAATGCTGGCCGAAGTCGTTGACGAGATAGCTCCATTAGACCAAACCGAGAAATCTTACCCATTTGTACACGTGCACGGTCATACTTTAATGCATCCTTTAGACACTGCTCAACTTCGCGCTGACTCTTTGAAGACTCCATATCGATAAAGTCGATTACGATCAGTCCACCAAGATCGCGTAGACGTAACTGACGTGCAACTTCTTCTGCCGCTTCAAGATTAGTTCGGGTAGCTGTTTCTTCAATGTCTGCACCCTTTGTTGCTCGTGCTGAATTTACATCAATTGCTACAAGCGCTTCAGTGTGGTCAACTGCAATCGCTCCGCCTGATAATAGAGGGACAGTCCCTGAGTATGCTGTTTCAATTTGTTGTTCAATTTGAAAACGTGAAAATAGTGGTACATCGTCTTGGTAACGTTTTACCTTCGCAACTTTATCTGGCATAACAATTTCCATAAATGCACGCGCCTGACTATATATCTCATTCGTATCTATCAAAATTTCAGCAATATCTGGCTGAAAATAATCACGTATCGCACGAATTACAAGATTCGATTCTAAATAAATTAGCATCGGCTCACAGGAATTACCACTTTTAGAGGCTACCTTAATCGCGCGCCATAGTTGTAGTAGGTAGGTCAAGTCCCATTGTAATTCTTCTACACTACGACCTATTCCTGCAGTACGAGCGATTATATTCATCCCATCTGGGATATGTAGCTGCGCCATCGTTTCACGAAGTTCCTGACGCTCCTCACCTTCAACACGTCTGGAAACACCACCACCGCGCGGATTGTTCGGCATCAAAACTAAATAGCGACCAGCTAGTGAAATAAATGTTGTTAATGCTGCGCCTTTATTAAATCGTTCTTCCTTTTCTACTTGGATGATCAACTCCTGTCCTTCACGAAGTACATCCTGGATACGCGCTGAGCGTGCGTCGATACCTTCTATAAAATATTGTCTGGAAACTTCTTTAAATGGAAGAAACCCATGACGGTCTTCGCCATAGTTGACGAAACATGCTTCGAGTGAAGGCTCAATGCGCGTGATCACGCCATTATAGATGTTTCCTTTTCGCTGTTCTCGTCCGGCAGTTTCTATGTCAATATCGATAAGTTTCTGCCCATCGACAATAGCGACGCGCAGTTCTTCCTGCTGTGTAGCGTTGAAAAGCATACGTTTCATAAACAAGACTCCAAGCGGGTGCTTAATCTATACGTCCCGAAATTGTAAATCGAGAGAAATAGGAAATTACCCACGCATTTGTTATATTTCAATAAGTATGTGCTTGATCGAGAATCGATAGCGCAAGATAGATTGAATAGGAACTTTTTAGCTAAAATGACAGATAATAGTAACTATAGAGGGAATATTAGAAACTTATATCAAAATCAGAGTTCTCTATAAATTAAATAGACTTTGTTCTGATTATAAATACCACTAAGTCGTTACATAGATTTGTTATCCTACTCTCTAGTCTATAAATATAGACTATCTCTAGCTAGGTCGAAGAGAGAAGAATCAATCTTATCTTAGATAAGATCATCCTTTGCCAATATTGTCGCTTCACACGTTTTACAAAGCTAATCTGGCACTGAATCAGTAAGTCTCTTTCAAACTATAATATATAAAACTTCAGTTAACTACGCGGCACACCTTAATCTGAACTTAATCTCATTAAGTTGTCTATCCCTTCTGACTTTTAACATTGTGCATATAATTCGCTTCTTTTTAACTCTTGGCCATAAATATAAAACATAAGAAAGTTAAAATAACCACGTTCTTTTATTTTCTAGTAGACTCCAAATAAAATCTAAGCTTATTAGGGTAAATACTAAAGCTATAGTACATAAATTATATATTTAATATGAATAAGTTAGGGAAAATTTCAAAGAAAACAGCTGTGAGAGGGCAGGCATCTATGATTGAAATCGATGATAGGGCTGCAGGACAGCGAATTGATAACTTCCTTCTGTGTATTTGCAAAGGTATACCGAAAGATCATATTTATCGAATTTTACGTAGTGGTGAAGTCCGAGTAAATAAGGGACGGGTCAGTGCAAATTATCGTCTTATGCATGGTGATATCGTACGAAAACCACCTGTTTGGCATAAGGTCGTCGATTTAATTCGTTCTGATACATCGTTCATACCACTTTCCAATTTCAGTATTTTATATGAAGACGATGTATTGCTTGTTATCGATAAGCCGAAAGGCTTCGCAGTACATGGTGGTAGCGGAATCAGATTAGGTGTAATCGAGCAGATGCGGCAGTTATATTCACATCTAAAGTTTATAGAACTTGTTCATCGACTTGACCGTGATACATCTGGCATACTGATGCTCGCGAAGAAACGTGCAGCGCTTGTTGCTTTGCATAAGCAAATTAGAGATAACAAGCTAGAAAAACGCTATCTCACTTGTGCATATGGAAAATGGTCTAATAATTGGGGAAACCGTCACGCTGTGAATGTGCCACTCTTTAAGTATACAACAGTGGATGGTGAGCGACGTGTACGTGTACAACATAATGGGCTAGCATCATATACGGTGTTTAATCTTATTAAGTATTGGCCAGATGTTAAGAAGGGACAGGGAGTTATTCAGGAAGAAGAAATAGGTAAGAAAGGTACTAGCGAATATTCTTCATCAGGTTACTCGTTCATAGAGGTAGAGTTAAAGACTGGTCGGACACACCAAATACGTGCACACCTTACTTATCTCGGACTACCAATCGTTGGTGACCAAAAATATGGCGATTTCTCTCTGAACAAAACTCTAAAACGTACTAACGCGAAGCCATCTCTAAATCGAATGTTTCTGCATGCTTACTATATAAGGTTTTTTCATCCGATTACTGGAAAATCACTGGAAATTAACTCTCCATTACCGATAGAGTGTAAAAATTTCCTTAAGGAATTGAGTGCTATAAACACCTCCCCTAGTCTAGATTTTTCTCAAGGAAAAAACCTCTGTTTTAATACATAATTTTCCGGAATAGTTTCTTCCTTCTATATTTTTTTACTAAACAGTAAAATTTATAGAGAATAAAGAATAAAATGATAATAATTGTAGTTAAAAACTCAACGTCTAATATTTGAGGTATAGAGAAGAAGTCAAGTTAAATATAAATTAGAAAGAAATATAGTATTCGGGTTATATTTAGTTTTAAAAGTTATTTAGGAGTAATTCATGGCGGTTCAGCAAAATAAGAAGTCGCCGTCTAAACGCGGCATGCATCGTTCTCATGATTTTTTGATTAACAATGCGGCATTAGATTTCAATCCAGATACTGGCGAAGTGCATCTACGTCACCATATTAGTCCGAACGGTCTCTATCGGGGTAAGAAGGTTATGAAAATAAAAAAACGATAGCCATATCCCATAAAATAGATTATATAGATAATTATACAAAATCTCTTTCTATACAGTTATTTAATTTAAAATTAAAAAATCTGCATACAGCGAGGACGATGTTGTCCATTTTTAACTGTACCACTTATATAGATAAGTTTATCGTTCCTCATAACCCGATATATATCCAATATTCATTGGAATCTATACTTTTTCTAATTGGGCTAAGAATTAGACTGTGGATTATCGCATCTTCAGTGTACAGAAGTTATTTTTTATCTATCTAACTTTTAATTAGTTCACTAATAAATTGATATTTAATTCCATTATTAGGTGGGGTACGTCGAACGTTAGTTCTAGGATAAATTTTAAGCCTCAGAATTTTCTGTAGTTTGAAGGAGATTTTTGAGGATTACATTTTCATAAAAAATGTTTTGAATAGAAAGAACATACAGATTCATAAAGATACTTTTTGATATTAATTCTCTACTAATTTAGTCGTTCTCTTATAGAGAAGAGAAAAAGATTTTTTACTTTATTTCTCTCCTATTTCTTAGGAGATAAAAAATTGACGACATTTACCATCGTCAAATATTATAGTGTAGATTCTACTTGGACTTAAGAGTTAAGTTGCGCTTAGACTCCAGTATTATACTCGTCATAATAAGATTATGGAGTCTATTTTCTTTCTTGTATGAGAATATAGGAAAAATATAATTTTTCCCAAAAATTAACAAAATAAGTTTTCAACGATTTTTCTAGATCTTCCTCACTTTAAGATTTTTATTAAGGAGGAGGATTATCTTTATCGGCTATAATATTATCATTCCTAATGACTAATGTCTCAGTTTACTCTCTATTCTCGCATAGTTGGTACTGGCAGTTATTTGCCACCAGACCGTGTAACGAATCAACAACTCGCCGAACGTCTCGCGCAGGATGGAATTGAGACAAGTGATGAATGGATTGTTTCCCGTACCGGTATTCAGGCACGTCATTTTGTTTCACCAGATATCAAGACTAGTGATCTCGCATTAGAAGCATCGAAACGCGCAATTATCTCAGCAGATATCGATCCACAGTCAATCAATCTAATTATTGTCGCAACATCGACTCCAGATTTCATATTTCCAAGTACTGCATGCTTACTACAGAATAAACTTGGAATTCGAAATGGTTGTGCTGCGTTCGACGTGCAGGCTGTATGTTCCGGATTCTCGTATGCGATGTCTATCGCTGATAGCCTTATTCGATGTGGTCAACATTGCAATGCGCTAGTAGTCGGTGCGGAAACATTTTCTAAGCTACTTAATTTTAAGGATCGAAAAACTTGCGTGCTGTTCGGAGACGGTGCAGGAGCAATTATATTATCCGCTTCAGAAGAGGCTGGTATACTTAGTAGTACGTTACACGCTGATGGTAGCTATTCCTCTATTTTATGCACTCCTGGTAATGTTAATAATGGTGTAATCGACGGTAATGTGTTCCTATATATGGATGGTCAGACCGTTTCTAAGTTAGCCATTAATATATTCGAAATGGTAGCTATCGAGGCGCTTGAAAAAGCCAATCTATCAGCTTATCAAGTCGATTGGCTTATTCCACATCAGGCAAATCTTCGGATCATGAAAAGTGCGTGCAAAAAACTTGGCCTACCAGCGGATCGTATGGTTGTGACTGTCAACGAACATGGAAATACATCGTCTGCATCGATTCCTCTCGCACTCGATATTGTGGTTCGGAACGGCTGTGTCCATCGTGGCCAATATGTTTTAATTGAAAGCGTTGGTGGAGGCTTTACCTGGGGAGCATCTGTCTTCCGATACTAAAAAGAAAATTATGGTATCCCACCTATAAAAAATTTAATTAGAGGCTGTATGAAGTTTTCCTTTGTTTTTCCAGGACAAGGTTCCCATTCTGTCGGAATGCTAAACATGTTCCGCAAACTGGCTATCGTACGCGATACAATACAAGAGGCATCCGATACACTGAATTTAGATCTTGGAAAACTAGTTGCCGAAGGTCCGATTGATGAATTAAGCATGTCAACGAACACACAGCCAGTAATGTTGATGACCTCGATCGTATGCCAGCGTGTATGGCTACATGCCGGCGGTACTATGCCTTCGATAATTGCAGGACACAGTCTTGGAGAATATACAGCGCTCGTTGTAGCTGATGCGATCAAATTTTGTGATGCGCTTCGACTTGTACGTTTCCGTGCCCAGGCGATGCAACTAGCGGTGCCTTTTGGAAAAGGTAGTATGGCTGCTATTCTTGGTCTTGACGATAAGACTGTATCTATAGTATGCGAGGAAGCCTCTAAATCAGGTGTTGTTGAGGCTGTAAATTTCAACGCACCTAAGCAGATCGTAATCTCAGGACATAATCCGGCTGTCGAAAGTGCGTGCAAAATCGCTAAGGAAAAGGGCGCGAAGTATACAGTAATGCTATCAGTATCAGCACCATTTCACTCTTCATTGATGAATCCAATGTTAGATAAGCTACGTGATTATTTCGTAAATGTTGATATGAAAGAACCTAGGATCCCAGTCGTCAATAATATTGATGTTGCGTCACCAATCGATCCAATTGAGATTAAAGATGCACTTGTTCGCCAGGCTGCTGGTCCTGTACACTGGATGGATTGTGTTAGGTATATTGCTAATACAGGTGTTACGCACGTGATAGAATGTGGACCAGGAAAGGTCCTCACAAGATTAATAAAAAGCATAGATGTTAATCTAACAAGCATATCAGTATTTAGTCCAGAGTCAATTGATAAAGCGCTGAGGCTCATTTTATACTGAAATTTTATTGATACTGTTCACATGTATATGAATGCATGTGAATGAATGGATATTCTATCTATAGAAATGACTCTCGATAAGCAGGTAGCTATTGTAACAGGAGCATCACGTGGAATCGGACAAGCGATTATGCTCGAGCTTATGCGATTAGGTGCAACAGTGATTGGCACAGCGACAAGCCAAGCTGGTGTTCTAGAAATTAGAGCAGTTTTCGAAAAAATCTGTATAAATGGTCGCGGGATGCTGCTGAACGTCAACGACGCACAGTCTATAGAGATATTTATCAGTTCAATTGTGAAGGAATTCGGCCGTCTAAATATTCTTGTGAACAATGCCGGTATCACACGTGACAAACTTGTTATGAGAATGAGAAATGAAGACTGGGATGAAGTGATCGATACAAACCTTCGCTCTGTTTTTCGCCTATCTCGTGCAGCATTACGTCCGATGATAAAGGCACGAGATGGGCGAATCATTAATATTACATCTATAGTTGCCTCGGTAGGAAATCCTGGTCAGGCGAACTACGCAGCATCAAAAGCTGGTGTCGTTGCGATGACTCGTGTTCTAGTACAGGAAATCGGTAATCGCGGGGTCACTATAAACTGCATCGCACCGGGTTTTATTGATTCAGATATGACGAATCTGTTATCAGATGAGCAAAAGATTGCACTTAAGGGAAAGATTCCGCTGGGCCGTTTTGGTTGTCCGAAAGATATTGCACATGCAGTTACTTTTCTCTCATCACCGCAGGCTAACTATATTACAGGTACGACTCTACACGTGAACGGAGGTATGTACATGGTGTAATTAGAATAAAATCATTTTTTTATTTATATTGCATAACATTCTTTATATATGGGTGTTTATTACTTGATAAATCGTAAGGAGCTATAAAAGGATACAACTAAGTAATTGGAAACCCTGATAAAAGTATACATACTCGAACCTATAAATCTGAAATTTCTATTGGAGGGACAATGGAGAATATCGAACAACGCGTCAAGAAAATTATCGCCGAACAATTAGGCGTTGCTCAAGAAGAAATTAAGACTGAATCTTCACTTTTAAATGATCTTGGTGCTGACTCTCTTGATACTGTCGAGTTAGTAATGTTACTCGAAGATGAGTTCGATATGGAAATCCCAGATGAAGAGGCAGAAAAGATCACAACTGTTCAGCAGGCTATAGATTATGTTCATCTAAGTATGAGGTCCAAGCTACTTTCTAAGTAGAGAAAATATTGACACAAAATATTTAAGTTAGGGTCGATTACTTCGACAGTTTAATGAGGTTTAATGGGAAAGACTAAACACTAAATTTAGCAATCATACAATTTCGGCAAGAGGATAACTGTGAGCCGCCGTCGTGTTGTCGTTACTGGATTGGGATTAATTTCACCAATTGGCAATCAAATTGCCGATGCGTGGTCTAGTCTCGTATCTGGTCATTCTGGGATTGCCACTTTAACTAAGTTTGATCACACCAATCTTCCTGTTCATTTCGCTGGTGAAGTAAAGGATTTTAATGTTGAAGATTATCTTTCACAAAAAGATGCGAGCCAGATGGATACCTTCATACATTATGGTATTGCCGCTGGTATACAGGCTTTGAGGGATAGTGCACTTGAAGTAAATGAAGTAAATGCTGATCGCATTGGTGTACTAGTT
Source organism: Burkholderia sp. (assembly GCA_032470235.1). GTDB lineage: Bacteria > Pseudomonadota > Gammaproteobacteria > Burkholderiales > Burkholderiaceae > Burkholderia. The sequence continues at coordinate 92,740 of JAVHYW010000002.1, read as the reverse complement.
GGTTCTGGAATTGGAGGTTTAAGAATGATTGAGAATACGCATGAGACATATAGTAAGCGAGGTGCGCGTAGGATTTCACCATTCTTCGTTCCAGGCTCAATTATAAACATGGTTTCTGGATATTTGAGTATCATTCTTGGTCTGAAAGGCCCAAACCTTGCTGTCGTAACTGCATGTACTACTGGTCTTCATAGTATCGGTCTTGCTACCCGACTAATTCAGGCCGGCGATGCAGATGCTATGATTGCTGGAGGAGCAGAATCAACAATCTCACCACTTGGAATTGGTGGTTTCGCAGCTGCCCGAGCACTATCAATGCGCAACGATGATCCAGTAACTGCCTCCCGTCCGTGGGACAAGGACCGAGATGGCTTTGTACTTGGAGAAGGTTCAGGTGTGTTGATACTTGAAGAGTATGAATCGGCAAGAGTTCGAGGTGCAAGAGTCTATGCAGAGGTATCTGGCTTTGGAATGAGCAGCGATGCATATCATACAACCTCGCCGAACATGGATGGTCCATATCGCTGTATGATCAATGCATTACGCGATGCTAGATTGAACCCAGATCAAATAGATTACTTGAACGCACATGGTACATCGACCCTACTTGGTGATAAAAATGAGACGGAAGCAATTAAGGCAGTACTCGGCGATCATTCGAAAAAGGTTGTCGTAAACTCGACTAAGTCAATGACTGGTCATCTACTCGGCGGCGCCGGCGGTTTAGAATCTGTATTCACAGTATTAGCATTGCATCATCAAGTATCTCCGCCAACAATTAATATCTTTAACCAAGATCCAGAATGTAGTGGTCTTGACTTCTGCACTAAGACAGCACGTGATATGAAGATCGATATAGCCCTGAAGAACAACTTCGGGTTCGGCGGAACAAATGGTACATTAATTTTTAACCGAATTTAAATAGTTTTGTAATAACGAACTATTACTAATAGTGCCAGTTTTTTATATCTTGGCATTGGAATATTTTATTTTACTGTTTTGTTCTAGTTAGTTATATAAGCTCTAAGATTTTTCTATACAGGCGATATATCTTGCGTTATGAGTTAAAGTATTAGGATTATCTATTAAGAGGATAATGATAAAAAAATTATAAATTAATTCGGTATGTAGCTTTGATATCCTAAAATATTGATTTTATGTGAATAAAAAGAAATTAATCAAATTTTTGTCGAGCATGTATAGTAATAAAAAATTAGTATTTTTCTTATGAGATTGTCATGAATACGATAAAAAATTATTTTGTCATATAGAAATTGATTTAAACAATCTTTAAATTTTATATGAATAAGCTATTAGATTTTAATAAAAAATATTGGAAATAAAAGAGTATTAGAAGAATTATTATTAACTCAACTAGATCTAGATATTGATAAAAGTTCTAGTTGAAATGTTTTAACATTCCATATTTATCTATGGAATATAAAACCTCTCCCAAGTAAATATTCTAAGTAATTTCTCCAAGTAATGCTTTCATAAGAGAACATGACAAAAAATACGTTGTATAAATATCTATCCGTTATAACAATTGCGATTTATCTGACACTTATTTCTAGTATAGCAGTCGCTTTCCAAAGGACAAATTCAACAGACTTTTCTTTACTTGCTGAAAAGGTTGGCCCTGCTGTTGTAAATATTCGAACTACCGAACATATTTCTTCTAGAAACGTATACTGTACGCAGACACCACCGTATTTTAGAAATGGCGACATAATGGAATTTTTCCGCTATTTCTTTGCTATTCCGTTTCCAAAAGAAAAGAATAATCAGAAGGATATACAATCCCTTAAAAAATCACTTGATATAGAAGAAAGTCGCGGATTCGGATCTGGCTTCATTCTATCACCGGATGGCTATATCTTAACAAATGCGCATGTTCTTGAAGATTCTGATACGATTTATGTATCTCTAATAGATAGGCGAGAGTTTAAGGCGAAGCTAATAGGTGTTGACCTCTATACGGATGTTGCGCTCGTAAAGATTCAGGCGAAAGATATTCAATCTATATCTATTGGAGATTCGAATAAGGTTCGTGTTGGTGAATGGGTTCTCGCGATCGGTTCACCGTTTGGGCTTGATAATAGTGTGACTGCCGGGATCGTTAGCGCTAAAAATAGAAATACCGGTGACTATTTGCAGCTCATCCAGACGGATGTCGCAGTGAATCCTGGAAATTCGGGTGGGCCGCTTATTAATATGCAAGGGGAAGTTATCGGAATCAATTCACAGATCTATAGCTACACTGGCGGTTTTATGGGTATTTCATTTGCGATTCCAATCGATGAAGTAATACGCGTCGCTGATCAGCTAAAGTCATATGGTAAAGTTAGGCGTGGTCGAATCGGAATCATGATTACTCAAGTCACAAAGGAAGTTGCGGATTCAATTGGGCTACCGAAAGAACATAATATATACGTCAGTAATGTTGAACCTGATAGTCCAGCTGAAAAGGCTGGTATTCAGCCAGGAGACATTATATTGAAATTCAACGGATATCCCATCAACATGACGTCTGAACTTCCACGTATAGTTAGCAATACAAAACCTGGTACAAAGGTAATGCTAACGATTTGGCGCAAAAGACAGATATATAATTTTTATGTTGTGATAGATGAAACTAAAGATGAGGTTGTTAGAAAAATAATCGCGCATAAGGATCGGAATCTAAAATCTTTCCAGAAGAGCGTTCTAGGTCTGATTGTTAGCGATATTAAGATAGATAAGATGAAAGCGTTAAAGTTAAATAACGGCGTATTAGTTGATGAGGTTATCGGCGGACCTGCTGCACGTTCTGGATTACGGAATGGTGATATTATTATACGTATTGATAATATTGATATTATAAGCGCGAAACAACTTGCTAAAATTTCCGAACAACTCAACCCGAAGAGGACAGCAGTCCTGCTTATACGGCGTGGCGAGATTACACAGTTTATTACGCTGCGATTGCAATAGAAGATAGAAATAAGTCAATGCATTTTAAGAGAAGGAAAATTGATACTGATATCTACACTAGATCAGTTTTATCTATTCTTCTAACTCTTTTTTTACTGACTAATTATTCCTCAAAAAATCGGATTTTTTCTCTGTTAATAGAGAGGTTCTATATAAAAATTTTTTGAGCTCTCTTTTACTAGAATTGTTGAGTATATTTTAGCCTTAATCGACACCAAATGGACCATATTCGTAATTTCTCGATTATTGCACATATCGACCACGGCAAATCAACACTTGCAGATCGAATTATCCAGATGTGTGGAGGTCTAACTGACAGTGAAATGGAAGAGCAGGTATTAGACTCGATGGATCTCGAACGAGAGCGTGGTATCACGATCAAGGCACAGACGGCATCACTTTTATATCAAGCTCGTGACGGTAAGGTTTATAACCTAAATCTGATTGATACTCCAGGTCATGTAGATTTCTCATATGAAGTAAGTCGCTCACTATCCGTATCTGAGGGAGCGCTTCTTGTCGTCGATGCGAGTCAAGGGGTAGAGGCACAGACAGTTGAAAACTGCTATGCGGCTATAGAACTAGGTGTCAAGGTAATACCTATTCTAAATAAGGTCGACCTTCCAACTGCGAACACGGAGAAAGCAATTAAAGAGATCGAGGAAATAATTGGAATAGATGCGCTTGGTGCAACGAAGTGCAGCGCGAAAACTGGTTTTGGTGTAGAGGATGTACTTGAAGCAGTGGTCGAAAAGGTTCCATCACCAAATGGTGATCCGAATGCACCATTGCAAGCATTGATTATTGACTCATGGTTTGATAACTATATTGGCGTTGTTATGCTTGTACGGATCTTTAATGGCATCCTAAATCTAAAGGATAAGATTAAGTTAATGACAACAGGCGCCCAGTATTTTGTAGAGAACCTTGGTGTTTTTACGCCTAGATCGCGAAATCTAGACTCTCTATCAGTTGGACAGGTCGGGTTTATTATTTCTGGTATTAGAGAACTATCTTCTGCGAAAGTCGGCGATACGGTCACATGTGCAATGAATCCTTCAACTGAGGCGTTACCAGGATTCAAGGAGGTGAAACCACAAGTATTTGCTGGTTTATATACGGTGAAGACAAGTCAGTATAATGCGCTTCGTGAATCTCTTGAGAAGCTCAAGCTAAACGATGCATCGCTAAAATATCAACCAGAAGTTTCACAAGCGCTCGGCCTAGGTTTTCGTTGTGGTTTCCTTGGTCTCTTACATATGGAGATTGTGCAAGAACGTCTCGAACGTGAGTTTAAGATGGATTTAATTGCGACTGCGCCAAATGTAGTATATGAGGTTATAAAGAGAGATGGATCAATTATCCTTGTAGAGAATCCAGCAAAAATGCCGGAGCCTGAGAAAATCGTTGAGATTCGTGAGCCTGTTGTTGATATGAATCTATATATGCCAAAAGACTATGTCGGTCCCATAATAGAACTATGCCATCAAAAGCGCGGTTCACAAATTAATATACAGTACCATGGATGGTATGTACATCTCACATATGAGATTCCTATGGCTGAGATTATTATTGATTTCTTTAACCGACTGAAGTCAGTATCTCATGGCTATGCATCAATGGATTACACATTTAAGGAAAATCGTCAGTCGGATGTTGTGAAGGTTGATATATTAATTAATGGCGATAGAGTTGACGCTCTATCAATTATCATTCACCGATCGCAGTCAAAGTATCGTGCTCGTGAAGTTGCTGCTAAGATACGTGAGATAATTCCACGTCAGATGTACGATGTCGCCATTCAAGCAGCAATAGGCGCTAATATCATCGCGAGAGAGAATATTAAAGCATTGCGAAAGAGCGTCCTTGCGAAGTGCTATGGCGGCGATATAACACGTAAGAAAAAGCTGCTTGAAAAGCAGAAGGAAGGTAAAAAGCGTATGAAAAAAATAGGTTTAGTAGAGATTCCACAAGAAGCGTTCCTAGCGATCTCACACATCCATTATAAATAATAGGACTATTTCTTTTATGAATTTTCAAATAGTTCTTTTTATCTTAGTCCTGGTAACAGGAATTTCATGGTTTGGGGATAAACTAATATTTTTTAAGAATCTTCGTCAGATTGATAATATAAGTAAGGAAAGTGAGGAACATAAGAGGCTAAGAAATTATAAACTACAACGGCCGTGGTGGCTCGAATATACAGCGAGTTTTTTTCCAGTAATCTTCCTTGTGTTCTTAGTTCGTTCATTCATTGTCGAGCCGTTTAAGATTCCATCTAGCTCTATGACGCCAACCTTAGTCGTTGGCGATTTTATTCTTGTAAACAAGTTTAATTATGGCCTACGACTACCGATTATAAACAAAAAAATTACGAAGGGTAGTGCACTTGAACGTGGTGATATTGTCGTATTCCGATATCCGAAGGATAAATATATTAACTATATCAAGCGTGTAATCGGGCTGCCAGGGGACACGATAGAATATCAAGATAAAAAACTAAGAATTAATGGGAAACCTGTGCCTGAAATATGGCTTACTAGTTATTTTGACAATGAGAGTAAGGAGTATTTGAATAAATTCGAGGAAAATCTTGATAATAAAAAGAATGAAATTCTAAAGAATCCATTAGTATCATCATTAATGATGGGAACTTACAGCTATCTATATCGCGATAACTGTACTTATAACAGTCGAGGCATGACCTGCAAGATACCTCTTAACCACTATTTCATGATGGGTGATAACCGAGATAATAGTGCAGATAGTCGTTACTGGGGGTTTGTATCAGATAATGATATTGTTGGTCGTGCATTCTTTATTTGGATGAATTTTAAAGATCTAACTCGAATAGGTTTCATTTAACTAATTTTTATACTTCTTAGTTGTTATATTTCTTCTATGTTTTTCACTCAACTAGAAAGACGGTTAAACTACGAATTTCGTAATTCTAAATTGTTACTTCAGGCTTTGACTCATCGAAGTTATAGCCCTAAACATAACGAACGGCTAGAATTTCTAGGAGATTCTATTCTAAATTGTGCGGTTACTGCTTTCTTATTTCAGAATTTCAGTAAATTGAAAGAGGGTGATTTATCACGGGTTCGATCTAATCTTGTTAAACAGCAATCATTATATAAAATTGCTAAGATTCTGAATATTTCAGGCGGTTTGCGTCTTGGTGATGGCGAATTACACAGTGGTGGATTCGATAGGCCATCTATTCTTGCTAATGCACTTGAGGCAATCATTGGCGCAGTATTTTTAGATGGTGGTTTTAAACCAGCAGAGAATCTAATCAAGCGTTTATGGTGTATTAATCTACACACACTTGAAAAGGATCCAAAGACACTTCTGCAAGAATATCTACAAAGACACAGGGTGGCGCTACCAATCTATACTGTAGTCGCAGTACATGGGACATCTCATAATCAGAAGTTCGAGGTTGAATGTTCTGTGCCAAAGTTACAGATTAAGACATCAGGGATTGGTTTAAGCCGTCGTATCGCAGAACAAGATGCAGCAAAAAAGACCCTCAAGGAGGCTATAGGTGAGAAATCAGAAATCTTGAATGGTAAATATACGGCAAAAATACAGATTATAGAAAATCGATTAAAAAACGAATTCTGTATCAGAAAAGCGAACACTTCGTCTTAATATCATGATGTACTATGTAAATAGTACAAACTTTTTAAAGTAAGTTAAGATAATTTTCTTAAAGATGACTAGCGTCTAGGGTGAAGACGGTTAAATTAAGGATTTTCTTCAACCACTATGATGTATGTTCGTCTAATAATATGAACGATGTTATCGCCTATACTAATTTCAGATGTGGCACAATAGTAATCATCGGTCGACCGAACGTTGGTAAGTCAACACTAATGAATGCGCTAGTTGGCCAGAAAATTAGTATCACGTCACGAAAAGCAGAGACTACTCGCCACTGTATTACCGGAATTAATACGTTTAAGGATGCACAATTTTTATTCATCGATACACCTGGCTTCCAAACCTATCATAAAACCGCCTTAAAGCGTGTGATGAATCGCGCAGTTATGTCGACCATAACATCCGTCGACGCGATTCTATTTGTAATAGAAGCAACTCGATTCTGGAAGGACGATAAGCAAGTACTTGATTTGATTCCTTTTGGTATACCAACACTTCTAATTGCTAATAAGCTTGATTGTGTGAACGATAAGAGAACACTTTATCCGTTTATAAAGAAGATTAGTACACTACATAAATTTGCTGAAATTATTCCTTTATCTGCAAAGCGGCGTAGTGATATTGAACATCTTCTTAGAATAGTAAAACCTTATTTACCAAAAGGTGAACCAATCTATAGCGAAAATGATTTAACTAATTGCAGCACACGTTTTCTCGTTTCAGAGATTCTTCGCGAAAAGATATTCCGATGGACAGGAGACGAAATACCATATACAAGTACTGTGATTATTGAGAAGATTAGTAAGAAAGGAAAATTAAGCTATATTTTAGCGACGATTATCGTTGAACACTATAACCATAAGGCTATAGTGATTGGAAAGAATGGTGAGAAAATAAAAAAGATTAGTACAGAAGCGCGTATAGATATAGAACGCCTGCTCAAAGGGCCAGTTTATCTTGAAACATTTCTAAAAGTGAAGAGTGGATGGGCTAAAAATCAAGTGAATCTCTTAGATTATGGATATAAATAATTTGACTATCGATTCTAGAGAGGATCGATATTGAAAATAGAAGGAAATCTGACTTATATGTTATATAACACCTAAATGATTAAAATCAGTCTCAATATGTAATATGAGCTTATTACTAGTTGACAAAGAAATTATAAAACTTAGCGTCAATATAGATCACATTGCGATACTATGGAATGTGCGTAACGCTGACTATCCTAATTTGATTAAGACAGCGGATGCAGAAAATGAAGGGGCTGATTTTATTACACTATATCTTCGAGAGGATCGTCGACATATTATCGATAACAAGATGTATTCCATTGCGTCCACCTCTAAAGACACAGATGAATCTTGAATGTTTAGTAACACCTAAGATGCTCAAGATCGCATGCAAAGTTAATCCGCAAGATATATTATCTTTGTACCTGAGAGACAAGAAGAACTGACAACAGAGGGGGGTGGGCTTAATGTTATTAATCACTTCAGCAACTTACTGATTCAGGTGTTCGTGCATCTTTGTTTATAGATCCGGATGAAATGCAGATTAATTCTGCATATGGAAAGCAGATGTATAAGTAATCGAACTCTATACAGGTCGATATTCTGGTGCAACCGACGAAGTTTCTCAGAAACGTGAATATGAGCGTATCGTTTCTGTTATATAAATAGGTGCTCAGATTAGTCTGAAAGTTAACACAAGACACGGCTATATTATAAAATATGTTCGACCAATGGCTAAGATTAATAAGGTTATCGAACTTAATATAGGCTATTCAATTGTTGCTCACGCCCTATTCATAAAGTTTTGAGAAAGCGTTTCACGCTATGAAAGCGATTATGATTTCTGCGCATCGCTGCTCAAAGGAGCAGCACATTTATACTCAAATAGATTAGATCTTCTTCCTTTAATCTTAGTTTTCAATAGTAGAAGTCTTTAGAATCACAAGTAAATCTTGAATCTATTTTTAGATATCTCTAATTTATTTCTCACTTACAAATTAATTAGAAATGGGATTTTAATTGTCTTCAATGCTTATGTGCGACCACGATACTCGTTTGTCCTCGTATCAATTTCGATTTTATCACCTGTTTTACAGAACAATGGCACTTGTAGCTCAAAACCAGTTGATAACTTCGCGATTTTCATTACCTTACCTGATGATGTATCACCTCTTACAGCCGGTTCTGTATATGCGATCTCGCGGACTAAAACAAGTGGAAGCTCAACAGAGATTGCCTTTTCTTTATAGAGAACGACCTCACATGCCATTCCATTTTCTAGATAGTTTAATACATCACCAATCATTTCTACTTCGATTTCAAATTGATTTAAATCTTTATCTATAAAGATATATAAAGGATCTATAAAATATGAATACGTTACTTCTTTTCTATCAAGAATGACAACATCAAATTTATCTTCTGCCTTATACACAGATTCCTGAATAGCGTTAGTCAGTAAGCTCTTTAACTTCATCTTAATGACAGTTGTGTTTCGGCCTGATTTGTTATATTCAGTTTTTAAAACGACCCAAGCATCGTTTCTAATCATCACAACGTTACCTACGCGAAGTTGTTGTGCAGTTTTCATAAGAAATTATTCCTATATAGAAAAGAATATCTACTTATTACGAAACCTCTTAGAAATGATAAGTAAATTTATTCATCGACTTAGAAGCATAACTTATATTATATCCCGCTAACTTATAGTTGAGTCACTTTCTATTTTAATTGAGATTTTGCATATTCCACTAGATTTCTAGTGAGATTACCAATCTTCTCAAGCTTATTAGCCCAGAAGATAGCGTTCTCCTTAAACACTAATCTATGCCGCCAGAAATCTTTCCAGTCTGGTATTCCAAAGCCATTCAAGGCGTGCCAAAAATTTCTGAATGCGGTGAGAGATGAATCGGTAAGCCCAGAGGAAATGTGTGTAAGTGCTGCGTTGAGCTTCGGTAGATGTGTATTATAAGCTTGTGGATAAATATTCCAAACGAATGGACAATTAGCCCACTGCGCTCGGACAAAAGAATCTTCTCCACGAACAAAATTTAAGTCACTTATCCATAAGATTTTGTCATAGTCAGACTGTGGAACAAATGTGAGACCATAAGCGATTATATTCCCAGACCTAGCATAGGATAGAGCACCAAACGTATCGATGCCGAAAAAGCATGAAATTGTACTTGACATACAACCTTCTGGAATAAGAAGGACAATTGGTTTAGACTCGTCCCGCCATTGTTCAAGAAGTATATTGATAGCCGGATTCTCGTATATAAATAGGCTGATAATTGTTGAGTCGGGAGGTGGCAAGTTCATAACAGATGAACGCCACCATATGTTTTGTGCATCGATATCATTTTTAAACGCAATGCGGCGAGCGTCGAGATCTCGCTCCTTTATTACTCCTCCACTACCAGAAGATAGACCAGGAAAGAAAAACGTCTTTACAAGTGGGTAATAGGGATGTGGAGACTGGCAAAGATGAAAATCTATTATCCAGTCCTCAGCGCTTAGATATTCAAGATTAATCCAGGCTGGTTGTCGTGCTCGTCTAGCCATCATAGCGAGATATACAGTTGGAAGTTCACAGGAAAATGCCTCGATCACAACATCAGCAATGTCAATCGAATTACTAATCTGAACATCCCAGTATTTGATCACAATACCGTCTACTATTTGTAGCCTAGCATCAATACATATTTCTGGTAATAGACGAGAAAATGTCTGAAGATCATTAATAAAAATTCGGACTTTCCAATCATATTCACGTACGAGCTGACGTGCAATGCGTAAGCAGACACCTATATCACCAAAGTTGTCTATAACTATACAGAAGATGTCACAAAAGATTGGTCGACGGTTGTAATATCCTGTCATAATCTAGTTTAGATGCTGCCAAGACTTTAGAGATCGAGATGATTGTATGAGGAGGTTTATAACATCAGAAATAGATAAATAGATATCTAGAAGAATTCTTCTAGATTATCATCTTTAATCTAATTATATTAGATCAGAATCTGAAAACAAGCCTAAAAATCTGACATAATAATAAGATAACTTTATTATGAATCTGGTTGAGAGCTCTTGTACCTTTATAAGGATTACTAATATAAAAATCATATAGTAAGAGGAAGTTCCTTTTAAAAAGTGTCTCTCTGCTAATCGAAATCATAGTTAAGATAGTTAAAAATGTCACACGGATCAATACGATCTTGTTATATGCAATCAAAGACTTAATATACTGGCTTTCTAAAAAAATTATCTGTAGCAAGATGCTTGCGCTAAGTTACAATATTTATATGCTAAATTTTGTAAATTTTTTGTATAAAACTATAAAGAGAAGATTTATTAAATATCGAAGAGTTTCTAGGGAAGAGTATTTCATACACCATAGACAAGTAAATCTATAAGCAACTATCTCTAATAGCTAACCGATATAAAGTATTAGCTCACTTTTTTATAGTACGCTGAATTTCATATAGTATAACCATTAATTATAAGAACTCTTAGAGATAACGATGCCGTTCAATTTTCCAATTTTCCTGACATGGATACGAATCGCAGTGATCCCACTTATCGTCGGCGTATTTTATATACCGGATGAAATCCTTATAGAATCACATCGTGATCTAGTAGCGTCGCTTATTTTTATTCTTGCCGCACTAACTGATTGGTTCGATGGTTTTTTGCGCGTAGGTGGGATCAGGCGTCCTTATTTGGCGCATTTCTAGATCCAGTTGCGGACAAACTATTAGTTACCGCTACACTGCTTATCCTTGTCCAGCTTGTAAGACTTGATGCAGCGATTGCTATTTTATTTATTTGTCGAGAAATGATTATTTTGGCGATGCGTGGATGGATGACACAGATCGGACTATCGAAAAGTATCGCAGTAAATTCACTAGGCAAATCTAAGACTCTATTCCAGATGATTGCTATTCCTATGCTACTCTATGATAGGCAATTAAAGTTTAGCATCATAACAATCGATACCCGTATCTATGGTAGATGGTTAATTTATATTTCCGTTATCCTAGCAGTTCTGTCGATTTTATATTATATGAAACTTTTATGGTTCCAGTTTAAGAAATGTAGAAGTATCTAGATACGATTAAAGATCAGATAAAGTGATTAAAAACACTTGATATAAAATGTTGAGCTCATGCTATACTGAAACGGTTTGTTATGATATTGGATGTGTGCGGGAGTAGCTCAGTTGGTAGAGCACAACCTTGCCAAGGTTGAGGTCGCGAGTTCGAGACTCGTCTTCCGCTCCAAGCATCTGGGAAGAGATATTTCTATTTTTTATTTTATTGAAAAACTAATCTATCACATCGAATTTCTTTAAGATTTCAATAAAAGAAATCTCTTTTTCGGCGCGATAGCAAAGCGGTTATGCAGCGGCCTGCAAAGCCGCGTAGGCCGGTTCGACTCCGGCTCGCGTCTTCTAAAAATAAATGTACAATTTTAAACTTTTTGCCTATTAAAAAAGAGAATTAAATTCTTCTCGTTAAAGGATTATTTTACTATAAAAGTCTTGAGATACCTGTAAAGGTAGAAGTAAATATAGAAGGGGGGGATAAAGATAAAAGAGATATGTAACTCACATTTTTCGCTGTATAGAGCGATAAGATGCAAATGCCTTAGCAAATTCAGAGACCTGTGTTCCGACAATTTCAAGCTGTTTAGCATTTTTTTTATCTAAGCATATTCCAGTATCATCAAAGCATGTTTTTCGGGTATCGATAGCTGCACCGAATGGTGTTGGCCAACCACGCAGTGCATGTACAATTGCGCGTAGCGACATTAGAACAGTGCCAGCTGTTTGCCAGCCGTATGCGGTTACAATGCAGCCAACCGAACGGCCATCGAGGTATGGATATTCGTCATTACGTAATTCTTCAAGTGTGTCAAGAGCGTTTTTTACGAGACCGGATACACCACCGTGATAGCCAGGCGTTGCGATTATAACCGCATCGGCCTGACGAACATTATCAATTAGTTCACACTGTGAATCAGTCAATGTCTTCTTAACAGACATATAATATGGAAGTGAATGTAAGAACGCACCACCGAGTAGATGAGAGCGTGCGCCATTTATCTGTGCCACGCGTAGGGCGAATTCAAGAGCACATCCGGTCGATGATATCTCTCGAGATGTACCACCAATGCCAACAATATAAGGCTGGCGTTGTTTATCGAATATAGTCAAAATAGTGATGTCTTTATTACGTCTATAGTTACATAAATATATAACTATTTTCTAAAATATATAGAAAGTAGGATTTTATCCTCTACCTTATAATAAGGCGAGATACATACCAATATTATTTTCTCTATTAGAAGCTATAAAACATATAATCTATTATATAGGTTACCTGCTTGTTTTTATACATATTAGATAGATTACAAGTAAAGCTGAATTATCCTATAAAATTTAGCTCCTTCTTTTTCGGAAGATCTTAATAAACTGTAATTTTATAAAAATTTTATTATGCTTTATCCAGATGAATTTGATGTAATAGTTGTTGGCGGTGGTCATGCCGGCACCGAGGCTGCATTAGCATCCACACGAATAGGAGCTAAAACGCTATTGTTAACACATAACATTGAAACTCTCGGGCAAATGAGCTGTAATCCATCGATTGGCGGGATTGGAAAGGGTCATCTAGTTAAGGAGATTGATGCATTAGGTGGTGTAATGGCTACTGCGACAGATGAAAGTGGTATTCAGTTCAGAATCCTAAATTCATCAAAGGGTTCTGCAGTTCGTGCAACACGAGCGCAGGCTGATCGTCTTCTGTATAAGGCAGCGATCCGTTATCGTCTTGAAAATCAACCAGATTTGTTCCTGTATCAAGAGTCTGTTGATGATCTAATCATAAATGGAGATTGCGTCATTGGAGTAGTAACGCGTATTGGAATTCGCTTCAAAGCACGCTCAGTTGTGCTAGCTACAGGTACATTTCTTAATGGAAAAATTTACATCGGCTTAAAGAATTACACTGGTGGTCGTGCTGGGGACTCAGCAAGTATATCGCTGGCCGCTCGATTGAAAGAATTAAATATTCCTCAGAGACGCCTAAAAACCGGTACGCCTCCGCGCATTGATGGACGTACTATTGATTTCTCAAAGCTCGAAGAGCAGCCTGGTGATACAGATCCGGTTCCTGTTTTCTCATTTCTTGGTAAAGCTAAGCATCATCCACGGCAATTGTCCTGCTGGGTAACATATACTAACGAATTTACGCATGATATCATTCGAGAAAATCTTGACCATTCACCGATGTATACCGGTGTAATTGAATCTGTCGGACCACGTTATTGTCCTTCGATTGAAGAAAAGATCCATCGCTTCTCATTAAAGAATTCACATCAGATTTTTTTAGAGCCAGAAGGTCTGACAACAAACGAGTTTTATCCGAATGGAATATCGACAAGTCTTCCGCTCAACGTTCAACTCGATTTCGTACGTTCGATTCATGGTCTTGAGCAGGCACATATTCTTCGACCAGGTTATGCAATCGAATATAACTATTTCGATCCACGGTTTCTAAAAGCTTCGTTAGAAACGAAGGTAATTAATGGACTGTTCTTTGCTGGTCAAATTAATGGTACTACCGGTTATGAAGAGGCGGCTGCTCAGGGCTTAGTATCTGGCATTAATGCAGGACGGTATGCTCAGGGAAAGGATGCATGGTCGCCACGTCGAGATCAGGCTTATTTAGGTGTAATGATTGATGACTTAGTCACGCGTGGTGTAATAGAGCCGTATCGAATGTTTACTAGTCGAGCTGAATATAGGATAAGTTTACGGGAAGATAATGCGGATATGCGTCTAACAGAGATTGGTCGGAAGCTTGGTATTGTAAATGATACGCGCTGGGATATTTTCTGCAAGAAGCGTGACGCTATTTTACATGAAACAGAACGCTTAAAATCAACGTGGGTGACGCCAGAAACTTTGCCTGCTGAAAAAGCGATCGCCTTACTTGGTAAGACAATAGATCACGAATATAGTCTAGCTGAATTGCTGCGCCGTCCTGGTATCACCTATCGGTGCTTATGTAATTTATATAACAGAAGCTTCAATTTATCTGAACTTATAGCTAATGATTGTAGTCTACTTACGCAGATCGAAGAACAGATTGAAATTAGTATTAAATACCAGGGATATATTGAGCGTCAGGCTAATGAAATTAAGCGTAACAGTTTAAGTGAAAACATACGCCTTCCAGATGGTATTGATTATCGTGAAGTAAATGGCTTATCATTTGAAGTAATCCAGAAACTGAACAAATATAAACCGGAAACGATCGGTCAAGCATCACGTATTCCAGGCATCACACCAGCAGCAATTTCTCTATTAATTGTATATTTAAAGCACCGTGATCTCAATATACGTTGTTCAAAATTAAACAAGTAAGAAATCGTGGGTTATATTTACGATAATAACTTATCTTACGGTAATAGCTCTGAAAATCAGATAAGAAAAATCAATCAAGCATCGCTTGATGCAATGCTAATTAAAGGTATCCGCATTCTTGGAATTTCACTAAAAGATACACAGCGTGCTTTGTTACTCGATTATCTTTTATTGCTCGAGAAGTGGAATGCGGTTTACAATCTGACATCTATTAAGAACATAGAGCAAATGTTGATCTATCATGTTCTCGATTCGCTATCAATAGTTCCATATCTATCTAAAATTGGGCCAACACGGATACTTGATATCGGATCTGGAGGTGGTTTACCTGGAGTCGTACTCGCTATCGTATTTGAAGATTGGAAAATTACGCTGAACGATAGCATGCATAAAAAGTCTGCATTTCAAATGCATACGAAAACTAAATTGAATCTCAAGAATCTATCTATCGTAACTGGTCGTGTCGAAACACTTACGCCTGGCTATGACGTGCCTGAAAAATTTGGCGTGATCGTCTCGAGAGCACTTACAAATCTTTCGAGCTTACTTAAAATTTCTCGCCATCTAATGGCGCCTGGCTGCTCAATCTGGGCGATGAAGGGAGCAAATATAGAAAAAGAAATCTTGAACCTACCAGTAGGTAGTTTCGTCAAGAAAATAGTGTATCTAACAGTTCCAATGCTTAATGCAAATCGATGTCTTATTGAGATTGCCCTTGATAAAGAAAATTAATTCGTATTAATGATATATCATGATGATATATCTATTTTTTGAAGAGTAGAATAGATATATAAAAAATAATAAAGTTTTTCTATATATTTTTATATAAAACTAATCTTCCTTCTTATATTCTTATTTAAGAGAAAATTATTTTATATCGTTTTATTGTATTAAATTCTTGAATATCCTTAAAATATTACTCAGAGATTTAGCAATTTTATTTCCTAAGTAATCTAAGGATAATCTAGATTAGAGGGATTTCTAAAAACTTTTAATAGTGATCAATTATTTTATCAAGGTAAATAATAGTTATTTTAAATAAAAATTGCAGATTAAGAAATTTTTGTAAAACTTGATCTAAAGATTGGTTGTATTTCTCTTCTTGCTGGATGAAAACATAATATTGTGATAGATAAAGTATAAATATTTTTTTCTTAGCCTACATATCTTGCGATTAAGCATATATTTTAGATTTAAATACAGTATTTTCTAAAAATTATCTATATAATAACTATACTTCAATACTTCATGAAGCTTTCATAGAAGTAACAATAGCATATATTATGAATGCCTATGGATAAAAAAAGATAAGCTTATATAGTTATGTTATAACTTAGTCTATCAAATAGACGGGGTAGTAATTTTATTTTAAAAAATATGTTGCTTCAATTATTATATAGAGTACGTAAATGCAGCATACTCCTGATGCATCCGAATATATTGCTCATCACTTACAGAACTTTTCTAACACGCACCAGTCAAATATTTTTGAACTCCATGCGTGGAATATCGATACGCTTTTCTGGTCTATTATCTGCGGTATTTTAACGATCGTAATCCTTCGTTTTGCAGCACGTAATGCTACGCCTAATGTACCAGGACGTTTCCAGTGTCTGATCGAGATGGTCGTAGAAATGGTTGAGAATCAATCAAAAGCTATTGTACATGGCAATAGAGTATTCATAGCTCCAATGGCACTAACTGTTTTCGTCTGGGTAGCACTAATGAACTCGCTTGATTTCATTCCAGTCGATCTTCCATATCGTGTGATCAGTTTTCTTGGTTTATCAAAAACAATAGAACACTATCGTATTGTCCCAACTGCAGATTTAAATGGTACGCTGGGTATAGCACTAGGAGTATTTATTCTAATGCTGTATTACAGCTTTAGAATTAAGGGCGCTAGCGGTTTTATTTATGAACTGCTATCTGTACCATTCGGATCACATCCATTACTATGGATTCCGAATCTTATACTAAACATCGTAGAATACGTCGCGAAGACTATATCACTTGGTATGAGGTTGTTCGGAAACATGTATGCTGGCGAATTGCTTTTTTTATTAATTGCTCTACTAGGTAGCACATGGAACTTTGGGATAGATGAAACAGCGCTTGGCTTTATCGGCCAGGTAGTAGCTGGTAGTATCTGGTCGATTTTCCACATTCTAATTGTTTTTCTACAAGCATTTATCTTCATGATGCTAACTCTTGTGTATCTTGGTCATGCACATGAGTCTCACTAATTAGAGAATAAGAATTGTTTTACGGAGGCTTATTTTTAATTTCTAAGCTCAGTCTTTCATAAAGGAGTGATCATGCAATCTTTTATTGCTAATATTCAAGGTTTAACAGCGATTGGTATCGGAATCATTATTGGATTAGGTGCAATGGGTGCCTGTATTGGTATCGGTATAATGGGTAGTAAATATATTGAAGCCTGTGCACGGCAACCAGAATTGATTAACCCACTACAAACAAAGATGTTTTTATTGGCAGGTTTGATCGATGCAGCATTTTTAATAGGAGCAGGAGTTGCAATGTTATTTGCGTTTGCCAACCCACTACTATCAAAGCTGGTAAATTAAATTAATTATCTAAAATTATAATTTTTAGAACTTTAAGAGAAAAACAAAAAGTTTCCTAGTTTTTATACGCTATGTTTTCTCAGAAAAAAATAAGTAAATATTATGAATCTTAACGCAACTCTGTTTGCGCAAATGATCGTATTCCTGATCCTTGCATGGTTTACAACTAAGTTCGTATGGCCGCCGTTGATTAACGCGCTCGACGAACGGTCAAAAAAAATCGCTGACGGTATTATAGCTGCAGAAAAAAGCAAGGCGGAACTAGAAACTGTACAAAAACAAATTTCTAAGGAACTAACACAAGCCCGTAGTGATGGACAAAGACGCATAGCTGAAGCTGAGAAATACGCGAAAGTAATGGCAGAAAAAATTAAATCTAGCGCACAATTCCAAGCTGAGTTAATCATTAATAGAGCAAAGATAGATGCTGAGCAGCAGATCGTAAAAGCACGAGAAAAATTATCTAATGAAATTTCGGCTCTAGTTATAAATGGAGTCGAACAGATTCTAAAGAGAGAAGTCGATAAAGAAGCTAACGACAACTTATTAAATCAATTGAAATCTGAGCTCTAATTATGGTTGAACTTGCAACAATCGCCCGGCCTTATGCAGAAGCATTGTTTTGCATAGCTGAGGTTAGTAATGTTGATACTTGGAATAAATTTATTATGGAGTTGAGCCAGATTGTTGGTCTTTCAGATGTTCTCGATTTCATATCGAATCCAAAAATTTCTCGGAATCAGATCACTGAGTTATTATTGGCTACTGTAAAGTCACCACTAGCTACTAGTGATCAGGGAAAAAATTTTTTGCAAATTCTAATCGAAAATCATCGTGTTACTCTAATTCCAGAAATTTTAGTGCACTTTAAAGCATTAAAAAACGTGAAAGAAGGCGTGGCAGATGCAGTGATTGTTAGTGCATTTCCATTGGAAAGTACTGATCTTGAGAAACTCTTGCCTAGCCTTGAGCGTAGATTCAAATGTAAACTAAGGTCAACAGTTAAAGTCGATTCATCATTGATCGGCGGAATATGCGTTACCGTAGGTAATGAAGTGCTTGATTCATCGGTACGTGCGCGACTGATATCAATGCAGACTGCATTAGCTATCTGAATAGCTAGATAAAAAATCACCGAGAAGTAAAGGAATTGACTACCAGGAGCAATAATGCAACTCAATCCCTCTGAAATTAGAGATCTGATCAAGAGCCGGATCCAAGGCCTTGATATAAGTACAAATATTCGAAATCACGGAACTGTAATTTCCGTAGCTGATGGTATCGTACGTATCTATGGCCTATCAGACGTGATGCAGGGTGAAATGCTTGAATTTCCTGGAAACGCGTTTGGTCTCGCACTAAATCTCGAACGTGACTCAGTTGGTGCCGTAATTCTCGGAGAATATGAGCATATCTCAGAAGGTGATATTGTAAAGACAACAGGTCGTATTCTTGAAGTTCCTGTTGGACCAGAGCTAATCGGCCGCGTAGTTGATTCTCTTGGTAACCCAATTGATGGAAAAGGTCAAATCAAGACAAAGTTAACAGATGTCATAGAAAAAATTGCGCCTGGCGTAATATGGCGTAAGTCAGTTTCACAGCCAATGCAGACTGGCCTTAAATCGATCGACTCAATGATTCCTATTGGCCGCGGACAACGTGAGCTAATTATAGGTGATCGCCAGTGCGGAAAAACGGCTGTAGCAGTTGACACGATCATAAACCAGAAGGGGAAAGGTTTAATTTGTATCTACGTTGCAATTGGACAAAAGGCTACATCAATTATCGATGTAGTACGAAAGCTTGAAGAAACTGGCGCACTCGAATATACAATTGTTGTATCTTCCTCTGCATCGGATTCTGCTGCAATGCAATATATAGCACCATATTCCGGTTGCACTATGGGTGAATATTTCCGAGATAGGGGCATGGATACACTAATTGTCTATGATGACTTAACTAAGCAAGCCTGGGCATACCGACAAATTTCTTTACTTCTGCGTCGTCCACCTGGTCGAGAAGCATATCCTGGTGACGTATTTTATCTACACTCTCGTCTCTTGGAGCGTGCAGCTCGTGTCTCAGAAGAATATGTTGAAAAGTTTACGAATGGCGAAATAAAGGGTAAAAGCGGTTCATTGACAGCATTACCAATCATTGAAACGCAGTCTGGTGATGTGACTGCATTTGTTCCAACGAATGTGATCTCGATTACCGACGGTCAGATCTTTCTCGAAACGGATCTCTTTAATGCAGGTATTCGTCCAGCAATTAATGCTGGTGTATCTGTATCTCGTGTAGGTGGTTCGGCACAGACAAAAATCATCAAAAAGTTATCAGGTGGTATTCGTACCGATCTCGCACAGTATCGAGAATTAGCTGCGTTCTCGCAGTTTGCATCAGATCTTGATAAAGAAACTAGTAAGCAGCTTGAGCGCGGTCTTCGGGTAACGGAGCTTATGAAGCAGCCACAATATCAGACATTACAAGTCTGGGAAATAGCACTGGCTCTATTCGCAGCGAATAATGGTTATTTTGATGATGTCGAAGTTAAAGATGTTCTATATTTTGAGAAAGCTCTTCGAGAAAATCTGAAAACGAGTCATAATGATCTCATTAATCGTATTGAAGAAAGAAAGGATTTATCAAACGATGACGAAGTCATGCTACGTGCGGCAATTGAATCTTTCAAGAAGTCAAGCACCTATTAATTTGCTAATTTCATGTTGAAGAAGCGTGGTTTCGGCCGATTTAATAAAGGAGTAAATAAATGGCTGAAATGAAAAAAATTAGACTTAAGATTAAGAGTATAAAAAATACGAGTAAAATCACGAAAGCAATGGAAATGGTTGCCGCATCAAAGATGAGGCGCTCTCAAGAACGTATGCGTGCCCTACGCCCTTATGTAGATAAAGTCCGTATAATTTCAGCGCACATGAGCTGCGCAAATCCAGAGTATCATCACCCGCTCATGGTAGAAAATAAAAATGCAAAGTCATCTGGCATAATCCTTGTAACAACGAATAAAGGCCTATGTGGCAGTTTGAATACAAACGTACTACGTGTAAGTTTACAAAAATTTAAAGAACTTAGGAATAACGGCCAAAAAGTTGAAGCAACAGCGATTGGTAGAAAAGGTCTTGCCTTCTTAAGACGTTTCGGTGCGAAAGTACTCTCACAGGTTACAAATCTTGATGATACACCGAATCTTGAGAAGCTGATTGGTGCGGTAAAAGCGCAAATTGATCTGTACTCAGAAGGTAATCTGTCTGTGGTTTACATCGTTTACACACGCTTTATAAATACGATGAAACAGGAGACGGTAATTGAGCAATTACTTCCTTTATCAGCTGCTGGATTTATCTCTGACGAAGAAATGCCGTCGATGTTATGGGATTATATCTATGAACCAAATGAGCAGATTGTCATTGATGAGTTACTTATACGTTATGTAGAGGCGCTTGTATATCAAGCTGTCGTTGAGAATATGGCGTCCGAACATTCAGCACGCATGGTTGCAATGAAGGCCGCATCAGAAAATGCAAAGACTGTAATCAATGAGCTTCAACTCTCATATAATAAAAGCCGTCAGGCTACTATCACGAAGGAATTATCAGAAATTGTTGGGGGCGCAGCTGCTGTTTAATTTAGCAATGAAAAGACAGCACGTTAATCACTACGTTTTGCATATGTCAAGAATATGGCATTTAAAGGAAAATCAATGAGTACTGCTGATTTAGTTGAAGGCACAATCGTACAATGCATCGGTGCTGTTATTGACGTGGAATTTCCTCGTAGCAATATACCGAAGATTTACGATGCGTTAATTCTGAATAACTCAGAATTAACGCTAGAAGTCCAGCAGCAGATCGGAGATGGTGTCGTACGTACTATCTGTCTTGGTGCTTTCGGTGGACTTCGACGCGGAACAAAAGTAAAGAACACAGGTAAACCAATATCGATCCCAGTTGGAAAACCAACTCTTGGAAGAATTATGGATGTGCTCGGTCGTCCAATTGATGAGGCTGGTCCGATAAACAGCAAATATAAGCGCTCTATCCACCAGAAAGCACCGACGATCGATGAACTATCACCATCAACAGAACTTCTTGAGACAGGTATAAAGGTTATTGACTTAATTTGCCCATTCGCAAAGGGTGGAAAGGTTGGATTATTCGGTGGAGCTGGCGTTGGTAAGACCGTAAACATGATGGAACTAATCAACAACATCTCAAAAGAGCATGGTGGCTATTCTGTCTTCGCAGGCGTGGGTGAACGTACTCGTGAAGGAAATGATTTCTACCATGAAATGAAAGATTCGAACGTAATTGATAAGGTCGCGCTCGTATACGGTCAGATGAGCGAGCCACCCGGAAATCGTCTACGAGTTGCATTAACAGGTCTAACGATAGCAGAGCACTTCCGAGATGAAGGTCTTGATGTGTTATTCTTTGTCGACAATATTTATCGTTTTACACTAGCTGGTGCTGAAGTATCTGCTCTGTTAGGACGAATGCCGTCTGCCGTTGGCTATCAACCGACGCTAGCTGAGGAAATGGGTAAGCTACAGGAGCGGATTACATCAACTAAGAAAGGCTCGATTACATCTATTCAAGCTGTGTATGTTCCTGCTGATGATTTGACAGATCCATCGCCTGCGACTACATTTGGTCACTTAGATGCAACAGTTGTGCTATCTCGCGATATAGCATCGCTTGGAATTTATCCAGCTGTAGATCCACTTGATTCAACATCGCGCCAGATTTATCCAAGCGTGGTTGGTGAAGAGCACTACTCAATTACACGTGACGTACAGCAAACACTTCAACGTTACAAAGAACTACGCGATATCATTGCAATTCTTGGAATGGGCGAACTATCACCAGAAGACAGACTATTAGTTGATCGTGCACGAAAGATTCAGCGTTTCCTATCACAGCCATTTCGCGTAGCTGAAGTATTCACTGGTTCACCTGGTAAGTATGTACCATTAAAGGAGACAATACGCGGATTTAAAATGATTATTAACGGTGAATGCGACCATTTACCTGAGCAGGCGTTCTATATGGTTGGTTCGATCAACGAAGCCTTTGAAAAGGCTAATAATATTTAATAAAAGTCAGAGATCGATATGACATCTATTAAAATAGATATAGTTAGCGCAGAAGCACAAATCTTCTCGAGTCAGGCAAAATTCGTTGTGTTACCAGGAGAAGCTGGTGAGCTTGGTATTCTTCCGCTGCACACACCTTTAATTACAAGGATCTATCCTGGTATAATACGAATTGAAACAGAATCCGGAAATAATGAATTTATATTCGTCTCAGGTGGAATTCTTGAGGTACAACCTAGAAATATAACTGTTCTTGCTGACACTGCGATTCGCGGGAAAGATCTTGACGCGATAAAGTCTGAGGAAGCAAAGAAGCAGGCTGAAGAAAGACTACAGAGCGCATCGTCCGATATTGATATCGCTAAAGCTCAGATTGAGCTTGCAACTACGATAGCACAACTTAAGGCAATCAAGAGTTTATCAAAATTTTACAGGAAGCGCTGAAGTCTCTTTCTTTTGAAAGTAGACTATAAATCTATATTCTCTCTTATAGAGAATATACTATATTAGTACTGATATATAAATCAAACATATAAGTCAAACCGATTTAATAATCTATTTATAAGACTATACTACAATAAAATTAGCTTTTTATTTAGTGAAACTTATACTCTACTTAAGCAAGCTGACATATACCACAATCTATATAATGTAACAAGGGCCAGGCGTTATCTTTAAAAATGCAATGTGTGTGCAATAAGTATTGTTCTCGTGCAGTTTCTTACAACTCGCTAAGAATTCGGATCGGCACTACAACTAATTAATCGCGTTATCCGCTCGATGCATGGGTTCTATTCTCTTAGATATATATTCTAATAGTTCCTAACAGCTATAAAGCTTGGTCTTAACTTTCTATTTAATATGAGAGTAAAACTAGAATTTACTTATTCTATACAAATAATAAGATATCTCAAGTTTAACTGTTTAAATACATTATCGGGTTGGTTAGATATGTTATAACTTAAGTATCTAAGGGCTATCATCTTTATACACGGGGAATACAAAACAATGTGTATCGTTCCGGATTCTCTAATAGTCTGTGAACACTTGCATGATATATGGTTGAGGATGGAAGTTCTAACGATTTTTAAATCGTGAAATCTATTGCGTATGTAGATCCAGATCTAATACATCGTATTTTTAATGTTCATAAACAAGCCGTTACTGAATATTTAAATGTACAAATTGAAGTCAGTACACGGGAAGTTATGATTTTCGACACTTTGAGAAATATGCTCTCCGCTATTATACATATATTTACGATTTTCTCTAAATTATATATATTGTGTTTTCTCTGCTCTAAAACGAGAGATTTATGGCTGACGTATTCCGATTATCATATTAATATTTTATGTTCAGGCGTTGACGCGGTAAGTCTTGATTAGACAATAAACATTTAATTATATTCTAAATATTTTAATATTATATTGGCAACGTATAATAAAGGACATTTTTTCAAAAATCAAAAAATTTTAAATAGCTAAATTTAGTGCTCCTTTCACAGTAGGAAATACTTTTACTATTTACATAACTTTAAATTTTTTTATTATCTTATTGGACTATGTAAATGTTAGTGTAATGAAGACGGTCTATTTACATGTTGCACTTGATTATCCACTTGTAAAATTATTTGATTATCGTTGTGATACACAGCCCTTTCCGCTTCCTGGAACACTCGTTCAAGTTCCATTTAGGAAGCGACATGTTGTCGGGCTAGTCTGTGGTGTATCTACAAAGACTAATATTCCGTTAAGTAAGCTACGTAATATCGATACAATCTGCATAGATTTACCGCCACTATCACAAAAGTGGCTTGAGCTTATATCATTCTCGGCTAATTATTATCAGAGATCACACGGTGAGGTCGGATTACAAGCTTTACCTCGGGTATTGCGCAATGCTACGTGCTGGAAGCGTCTATTCGCTCCAAAACGATTTTATAAACTAACTGAAGATGGCCGAACCGCATTGCCAGATATATTACCAGCACATGCGACTGCTCTTAATCGACTTGCAAAAACGCTGCTAAATACGAATTTATTATCGCTTTCAGATGCAAAGCTTGAGCATCCTAAAGCTTCAAAAATATTAGATAAGTGGATATCGAGTGGTTGGGTATTAGAGAAGAAAGTTGTATCTTGGACCTCCTCTTCTCATTATTTTTCAAATTCAAAAAATATTTTTCATATACCATCTAAATCGATAGATGATCTATCAAAATTCTTTGAAAGAATTATCAAATTACAATTAACAGATGAGCAGGTGAAGGCACTTACAGAGATCGTTTCATCTGATGGCTTCTCACCGTTCTTACTATATGGTGTAACTAGCAGTGGAAAAACTGAGGTCTATCTGCACGCTCTTTTAGAGCGACTAAAAGCATTCTCTGATGCACAGGTTCTTGTTCTTGTCCCAGAAATCAATCTGACACCCCAGTTTGAGGCTGCATTTCGCAAACGATTCTCTGACATCCTCCCAGCGGATACAGTCGTTACCTTGCATAGCGGTCTAACTAACGGTGTACGTTTTCATAACTGGCTAGCCGCGCATACTGGTCGCGCACGTATTGTTCTTGGCACGCGAGTTGCAGTTCTTGCATCGCTACCATTTTTAGCGTTGATTATAGTTGATGAAGAACATGAATCTGGATATAAGCAGCAGGAAAGATTCCGTTATTCAGCTCGTGATCTCGCAGTTTGGCGTGCGAAGCAGCTTCGTATTCCTATTATTCTCGGATCTGCAACACCTTCACTCGAGAGCTGGTGGAAAGCTAAGCAAGGCCATTACTCGCTACTTACATTATCACGTCGTGTTGTTACTAATTCAGTTCTGCCAACCATACAACTAGTCGATCTCAAAGAAGAGAATCGATACAGACGTATAGTTAATGGATTAACTGAGCCTCTTATTATAGCGCTGAAAGCGCGGCTTATGCGCGGCGAACAGAGCATTATATTTCTAAATCGTCGCGGCTATGCTCCTGCCTTAGTATGCCATTCATGTGGCTGGGTCGCTGTATGTTCAGATTGTAACGCATATGTTGTATTATATAAGCAGGAGCACGCGTTGCGTTGTCACCATTGCGGTTTAAAAACATATATTTATCGATCCTGTCCAAAATGCGGAAATATAGACATAACAGCACTTGGACAAGGTACGCAGCGCATTGAGGAAACGCTTAAAGAGCTAATACCAAGTGCGCGAATACTTCGAATCGACTCAGATAACACGAGACTTAAGGGAAGCGCCAAAATACTATTTTCTAATGTACATGCAGGTAAAGTAGATATTCTTGTTGGTACGCAGATGATATCGAAAGGACATGATTTTCGTCGGGTGTCGCTTGTCGGCGTTCTGAACGCTGATACAGCGCTATTTTCACATGACTTTCGGGCAAGTGAGCGGTTATTTGCGCAATTAATTCAAGTTAGCGGACGCGCTGGGCGTTCTGGATTGCCTGGAGATGTACTGATCCAGACTTGCTATCCTAAGCATGCACTATATCTAGCTCTGAAACGGCATGATTACACTGGTTTCGCAAATGCGACACTAGATGAGCGGCGAGAAGCAAATCTACCGCCGTTTATCTATCAAGCTCTACTTCGTGTAGAGGCGATAACATTAGACTCTGCGCTTATATTTTTACGCCAAGCATCAGT
Organism: Burkholderia sp.; assembly: GCA_032470235.1. Classification (GTDB taxonomy): domain Bacteria; phylum Pseudomonadota; class Gammaproteobacteria; order Burkholderiales; family Burkholderiaceae; genus Burkholderia. Next base: position 66,293 of record JAVHYW010000002.1, on the reverse strand, counting down.
CATTCTATCTAATCTACCAGGTAGGCATCAAGTGATAGTCTATGATGCAGTACCGATGAGAATAGAAAAGATCGCAAACCTACATCGTGCACAATTGCTAATCGAAAGTGATTCAAGAGCTAGTCTAAACTACGTTCTTAAGATGTGGAAGAGCAAATTAATTTTATTAAAAAGTATGCTGAAATGGCACATCGATGTCGATCCACTAGATATTTAATTATTTAGTATTTTTTTTATTCATATATATGAATATTAGAGAAGCGTTAGAGCCTAAGGTATATTCTCTACTTATTCTATTACAGATTAATAGTTTTCTAAATCAGATTTACTAATCATATCATTTTTATCATTCTCTCTGACTTTAAGCCTAATCAGCTTGTTACCCCATATTTCTTCAAGATTATAATACTGACGCAGAAGAGGTTGAAAGATATGTACAACCACGTCGGCGCAGTCCACGAGTACCCATTGACCAGTATCACCTCCTTCTAAACTAATTACCTTTCCACCGGCTTTTTTTACTTTATCACGCACACTCGATGCGAGTGTTTTTGTCTGTCTATTCGACGTACCAGATGCGATAATCACGCGATCGAACAACTCCGTTAAATGACTAGTATTGAAGACCTTGATATCTTGTCCCTTAGCATCTTCTAGGGCGTTGACGATCACACGCTGAAGTTTACGGATGTTCATAAAATTTTATAACTGGTAGAGGTGATGTTGTTTAACATATGTTAAAACAGCTTGTGGTACATATTTAGTACAATAATAAAATGCTTGTGTTCGACATGACAAGATACATTTTCGAAATTGGATACGGATATTAGTCGATGAAATGTTGAACAAAAAAATTTGTCAACTATCAGATAGCCTTATGGTATCTCTTTTATAACATTAGAGATAGTTTGTCGAGCATTGGCTTCATTAAACAACGTCATCCGATGCAACTTCTAAACCTGATCCTTTGCGCTTTATAGTATATAAGTGTGCTAATTCAAAAATACGTCGCCAATCACACCATATATCGAGAAGGATAAATTTGGTCAAAACCGATTAGCAGAGATAACGATGCATCTTGACTAAGATAGTTACGCCAGAATTCAATGGTATCGATCGTATATGATGGGCCATCACGCTCGATTTCCTCTGTTGAGATACTAATTACCTCAATACTCTTGATCTTCAGTGAAGAGATAGCAGCTTGTGTCATCGCGAGCCGATGTTTTACAGTAGATATATCGAGTTTCTGATATAGCTTATCTGCTGGAAGAATAAGATTGGTTAAATCAAGTTTTTCAAAGAACTGATGAGCGATAGCAGGATGTCCATTATGAATCGGATCAAACGTATCGACAATGTAACGGTTTTATTATAGATTGATTTGATCGGACAAGAAGATTGTCCATTTAATATTACTTTTAAAGGTTTATTTTCTTTTTTTAGTTATATCTGCAAAGAATTAGTTCTATTCTTCCAAAGTCATGTAAGCAAAATATAGGATACCCCTCCCCACAATACTTGAATAAAATCAACGTAGCACAAGACCACGTTGATTTGCTTGAAACAAACATTCTTGTTCGCTACACATAAGGATATATTTCGTCGTAGTTATATAATCCTTGGTATATAAACTGAAAGAAAAGCACAACCAATACTTCTCATTAGATTAAAAATACCGTCAAACCCACCACCATCATAATCTTCGAAAAAATTCTACCTATGCCTCAGGATTCATTTTGATGTTTTATAACAAAGTATTTATCACACTATGTTTCAAGACGCTAATATAGTCTAACACCGAAACGGATCGAGTACACCCCCCCAATTTTCCTTACAAATACATTAAAAGGTATCGTGCACCCTCTCTTCAAGGCCGCAGTTTGGAATCAAAAACCATCCTAACTATTAAGCAGAAAACAGGAGTTTTTCATATTTTATTAACAATAAAAATTTCATATTCATGTGCACCGTTAGACAGTACGGATTACGTAGATGTAGAACAAGTAATATTCAAACCGTGGTAAAGCTATATCTTCAGGTAAACAGCTGTAAAACACTTGAAAATCGTTAAAGCTCTACGCTAGTAATATTAGAAATACCTATGCCGGGTTTGAAAACGCACTGTTTTCAAAAAACATGTGTAGCAAGGCAGCCCACCTCTATCTATTTACCAGACAGGCTCGTATTTCCATGCGTTATTTGAAAACAAATATCTCGTTAAGAGCACATAACTCCTTAGTAATATGTGTATGAAGATTTTCAAGATACGCATGAATACGCGCGATTTTACATAATAAGTATGAAAAATTAGTCATGTTAATGCACAGAGCTTTCTTCTATTGGAAGTTTTTTCGGTTTAGTGCGTGATAACCAATATCTCTGCGATACTGCATCCCTTCGAAATTTATCTGGTTTATCGTGTCATAGGCATATTGCTGTGCCTTACTAATAGAATCGGCAAGGCCAACTACACATAAAACGCGTCCACCTGATGTTAGTAATGTATCACCATCTAATTTCGTACCACTATGAAACGTGATTACCTGCATGGTTTCTGTTTGTATGCCATTAATACGATCACCTTTTCTTGGTGCTTCTGGATAACCATATGCAGCTAGAACAACACCGAGTGCAGTGCGACGATCCCAATCTATCTCAACTCTATCAAGAGTACCAGAGATCGCATTTTCGATAATCTTAGAGAAATCGCTTTTCATGCGCGGCATAATAGACTGTGTTTCTGGATCACCCATCCGACAGTTAAATTCAAGTACTTTCAGCGAACCATTCTTAGTAATTATTAAGCCCGCGTATAGAAAACCAGTGAAGCGAATTCCATCCTTTTCCATCCCACGAATAGTGGGCATGATAATTTCTCGCATTACGCGAGCATGTATCTGCGGCGTTATGATAGGCGCTGGTGAATATGCCCCCATTCCCCCAGTATTCTGACCCTGATCGTTGTCGAGAAGACGTTTATAATCTTGGCTTGACGCAAGTGTAAGCACGTTTTTTCCATCAACCATTACGATAAAGCTTGCTTCCTCGCCATCGAGGAACTTCTCAACTACAATTCGATCACTGACAGTAGAGCCTAGCTTATCACTATATAACATCATATCAACGGCTTTATGTGCTTCTTCTAACTTTTTCGCAACGACAACACCCTTCCCATTTGCAAGCCCATCAGCCTTAATAACAATTGGAACACTATTTGAATTAATATATTTATGCGCAGCTTCAGCATCTACAAAGGTTTCGTATTCTGCTGTCGGGATTCCATGACGTTCCATAAACTTCTTTGCAAAACTCTTAGAGCTTTCAAGCTGCATAGCTTCGCGAGTTGGACCAAAGATCTTTAGTCCACGTGCACGAAAAATATTTACAATTCCTTCTGCTAGGGGTGCTTCCGGCCCTACTAATGTAAACGCGACACCTTCACTTTCTGCAAAATTAGTAAGTTTTTCAAGTTCTGTGATTTCGATGTTTTGTAAGCGAATATCTTGTGCAATACCTCCATTTCCTGGAGCAACATATACCTTTTTTACACGTGGAGACTGTGCGAGTTTCCAGGCGAACGCATGTTCACGTCCACCAGAACCAACAACGAGTAGTTTCATTTGATAATTTCCTATAAGCCAAATAGATAGGATGGCTAATTCAAAGTCAAAGAGGAGATTGAAGAAGAGATGCAACTAGTAAATTTTTAGTATCTATGCAGTCCGCTGATACTTATTTTTGATTACTATCAATTATAGTTACATTCGTATATAATTCCTGCACGTCGTCGATATTTTCTAGTTCTTCTAATAAATTTAGTGTTTTCGCTTCGCTATCATGGGTAAGTTCAATTTTATTTTTAGATATCATCGTCACTTTAGAAAACTTAGCTCTGATACCAGAATTTTCGAACATATCTTTTACTTTTGAAAATATCTTCCAATCGCATAAAACCTCTATAAAACCACTATCGTTTATAGTGATATCTTTAGCACCACACTTAAGTGTGGCTCCTATCAGAATATCTTCGTCTATTCCAGGTTCAAATAAGAACTGACCAACACGTTCAAACATAAATGCAACAGAACCGTCAGAACTCATATTGCCACCAAATTTTGAGAAGGCATGGCGTACTTCTGCGACTGTGCGCGTACGATTTTTAGTCAATGTGTCAAGCATAATTGCTACACCGCCTATTCCATAACCTTCATAGCGAATTTCCTCATAATTTTTTGCATCATCTGGATTACCGATATAGCGATTAATTACACGTCTCACGTTTTCCTTAGGCATATTCGCATCAGCTGCCTTATCAACAGCAAGACGCAATCGAGGATTTTTAGTAGGATCACTACTACCAAGATGCATAGAAATGTATATTTCCTTAATCAAGCGTGTCCATTCCTTACTGCGCTTCGCGTCTATTCCTGCTTTCTTATGCTTAATATTGGCCCATTTTGAGTGACCAGCCATGTTGATTATATCTTTCTTTATCGACTTTAGTTTTTATAGTCTGATTAGAGATTATAATATATAATCTGTATGTTTAGATCCAATAGTCCAAACAAATAAAATTTTACTGTCCATCAATACTAATAATTTATTATGCTTACTATTCATTTTCGAAGAAAAGTTTTTAAATCTTTTTATATTAAAATATATTATTAATATAAACCAATTTAATATAAGTTACTTATTAAGTGGATCATCTTTTAACATAAAGCTATTTTTATAGATAAGTAATATTAAGTTTTTAAAAAATTTATTATTTTATTTACCTTTTCAAAAACACTAAACACTAAAGGATACCACTATAGTCTATCTTTTATCTTTAAATACAATCTTCTTTATTGATTGCATTTTTAAACGCCTTACCTGGCGTAAATTTTACTTTTTTTGAAGCTGGAATTTTAATGATTTCACCAGTTTTTGGATTACGACCTGTACGTATCGCGCGATTACTCGAAGTAAAACTACCAAAGCCAATAAGCTGAACTGTATTACCATTTGAGACAGCCTTTTTAATAACCTCAAGCAATATGTTCAGCATTTCACCAGTTTTTATCTTGCTTGCTCCTGTTTCATCAGTGATAGCATTAATCAGATCCTGTTTATTCATTAAATATTCCTTTTTAAATTGAGTTTTTAAATAAGTGTTTGATTTGAATAGAGCAGTTTTATAATTATTTCTAAGTAAGGATAAAATAAAATTAATCTGCAAATTACCTGAAAAGAAAATATATATTATTGATATACCCGACTAGTAAAGTAAATGTCTTTTGTTTTTAAAGGCATAGATGCCTATTGTTCTTATCAGTATAAAATACGATATAATATGACTCTTATAATAACGCAGTACAATTTAATAGTGATAAGGCGTTCAAAGATTTTATCGATACCTTAATGTATAATCCTACACTCTAAAATTTCTATATGATGGTTCTATTAATAACTGAAAATGGTATGTTTTTTTATAAAAATAACTATTAGTTACTGAAAGTTACTTGAATAAATAAATTACAATCAAATTGTACAGTTTATATAATGGGTTATTAAGTCTATAACAACGCTTGTTTATCGATGTAACTGTACATTTATATACAGTAAGATAACTTTAGTAGATAGCTAATGAAAACTATTTTCTAAATTTTATTTTTAAATTTTTATGAAAAGTCTAATAGAGTTTATCAGAGTTTAAGCTTTTCTTTATATACATTAAAACTTACTGGTTACATACGAAAAAATTAATTATATTGCATAACTTTAGAATATATTCAGATTATAGAGTATGCTATAAGCATGCTAGACCTTGATGAAGATTACACTAAAAGTGTACATATTAAAAATATGATCAGTGCATATTCGAAACGAAGTAATTTTAATGAAAAAGAGATAAGTCGTTTATGGCACAAACGCTCTACGATAAATTATGGAACACCCACGTTATCCATACTGAGAAAGATGGAACGACGCTCCTCTATATCGACCGTCATCTACTACATGAAGTTACAAGCCCACAGGCATTTGAGGGACTAAAGATTGCAAATCGTCCAGTTTGGCGTATTAGCGCAAACTTAGCTGTTTCCGATCACAACGTGCCAACTACTAATCGTAGCGAAGGAATCATTGATCCAATATCGAAACTTCAGGTAGACACACTTGACATAAACTGTCATATACATGGTATAACGCAATTCAAGATGGATGATGTCCGTCAAGGTATTGTTCACATTATTGGACCTGAGCAGGGAGCAACGCTGCCTGGCATGACAATAGTCTGTGGCGATTCTCATACATCAACACATGGTGCATTCGGTGCACTTGCGCATGGTATAGGTACGTCTGAAGTCGAGCACGTACTTGCTACACAAACACTCTTACAAAAGAAGAGTAAGAATATGCTTGTGAATATCGATGGTCCATTGCCTCAATATTGTACAGCGAAAGATATCATACTTGCAATTATTAGCAGAATCGGAACTTCCGGTGGAACTGGATATGCAATAGAATTTAGCGGATCGACAATTCGTACCATGACCATGGAAGGTCGAATGACTATGTGTAATATGGCAATTGAGGCAGGCGCCCGTACTGGAATGGTAGCAGTCGACGATACAACAGTTGAATACCTTAAGAATCGTCCGTTCGTACCAACCGGATCAGAATGGGATCAAGCGGTTAAGTACTGGCGTACATTTAGATCCGATGAGGGCGCACACTTTGATCATATCGTTAAGCTGTATGCCTCAGAGATCGTACCGCAGGTTACGTGGGGTACGTCGCCAGAAATGGTAATACCAATTAACGGAAGGATACCGGATCCGAAATATGAGAAGAATTTAATTAAACGAGATGCAATGGAGCGCGCCCTTGAATACATGGAACTTACTCCTAATATACCTATAGAGTCTGTTAGAGTAGACAAAATTTTTATTGGCTCGTGCACAAATTCGCGGATTGAAGATATTCGAGAAGCCGCAGATATAGTAAAAATACTTGGCCGTCGTGTCGCAAAGAATGTTCGACTCGCGATTGTTGTTCCTGGATCTGGACTTGTGAAGGCTGAAGCCGAACGGGAAGAGCTAGACAAGGTGTTTATAGATGCAGGTTTCGAATGGCGTGATCCTGGCTGTTCGATGTGTCTTGCAATGAATGCGGACCGTCTCAATCCAGGTGAACGATGTGCATCGACATCGAATCGAAATTTTGAAGGTAGACAGGGTGTTGGAGGGAGGACACATCTAGTCAGCCCAGCGATGGCAGCTGCAGCGGCGATTAAAGGTCACTTTGTTGATATTCGAAAACTTCTATAAGATGTTTATGATATAAATTTGTTTTATATGGATAATGGAAAAGTTTACTACCCACATTGGAATTGTGGCGCCCCTCGATCGTGAGAATGTAGATACTGATGCAATTATTCCTAAACAGTTTCTAAAAACTGTTAAGCGTACTGGTTTCGGTCCTCATGCGTTTGATGGATGGCGTTATCTTGATCATGGTAAGCTAGATCAGGACAATTTAATACGTCCATTGAATCCAGATTTCGTATTAAATCAGTTACGTTACCAGAATGCAACAGTTCTACTTACTCGAAAGAACTTCGGTTGCGGTAGTTCACGTGAGCACGCACCCTGGGCATTACAACAGTATGGATTCCGAACGATTATTGCGCCGAGTTTTGCTGATATCTTTTTAAATAATTGCTATAAAAACGGATTACTGCCAATCGAGCTGAATGAGAAAAAGGTCGATCATTTATTTAACGAAACATATAGACTAAATGGTTATCAATTAATAATTGATCTCAATGCACAGGTTATACGTATGGCAGATGGTCTCGAATATCTGTTCGAGATAGATGAGTTCCGTAAATATTCTCTGATAAACGGTTTCGATGACATTAGTCTTACTTTACGCTGGTCGGAAAAAATTAAAAAGTTTGAGGGTAGGTACTTGGAAAAACAACCATGGCTGAATAATAAGCTAGATGACTAAATTAAACTGTTATTTCTCTTTTAGAGATAAAGGAATTCTTCATGAAGATTGCAGTGCTACCAGGAGACGGTATCGGTCTAGAAATTATCCCAGAAGCTGTGAGGGTTTTAAAGGTACTTGATGAGAAATTTGAGTTTGAACAGGCTTCGATTGGTGGTACAGCCTATGAGGAAAGCGGACATCCGCTTCCGAACTCAACCCTAAAACTAGCAAAAGATGCGGATGCAATCTTATTTGGTGCAGTGGGTGATTATAAGTATGATACGCTAGAACGCGCGATGCGCCCAGAGCAATCAATTCTCCAATTGAGAAAAAATCTTGAATTGTTTGCAAACTTCCGTCCAGTAGTTTGTTATCCTCAGTTAATCGATACATCACCTCTTAAACCAGAACTAGTTAAAAACCTCGACATTTTAATCATACGTGAATTAAATGGAGATATCTACTTTGGTCAGCCGCGCGGTTTGCGCACGGCTTCGAGTGGTCTATTTTCTGGCATGCGTGAAGGTTTCGATACGATGTGCTATTCAGAACCAGAAGTAAGTAGGATAGCGCATATAGCCTTTCAGATTTCAAGAAAACGCAAAAAGAAGCTGATATCGATTGACAAATCTAACGTTCTTGAAACATCTAAATTCTGGCGTGATATCATGATTGATGTTGCAAAGTATTATTCGGATGTTGAGCTATTGCACATGTACGTTGATAATGCTGCAATGCAACTCGTAAAAGAACCGAAGCAGTTCGACGTGATTGTAACTAGCAACATGTTCGGTGATATCTTATCGGATGAGGCGTCAGTTCTTATTGGTTCTATAGGAATGCTTCCATCTGCTTCTCTTGATAGTCATAACAAGGGCCTATATGAACCTTCACATGGTTCTGCGCCAAATATTTCTGGTAAAGGCATTGCAAACCCGCTTGCAACAATTCTTTCAGCAGCAATGATGTTGCGCTTCTCTCTAAATCTTGTAGAACAAGCAGAACGAATTGAGAATGCGGTACAAAAAGTACTTGAACAAGGCTATCGAACTAAAGATATTGTAACACCGGGCTGCAAGCTGGTCGGAACCGCAGGTATGGGTGATGCAGTGATAGCAGCACTATAAATAGTTGATTTTTAAATAAATGTTTTATCTTTCCTGAACTCAGGTATAGAGGAGTCCTTCTTAGAGGGCAAAAAATTTTTTTAAATTTTTGGTGGGATTGTCTAGTGTATAAACGATTCTATTAATATTAGTACTAATGTTAATAGTACTAAAACTTAGTGGTAAGAATTGCATGTATAAAAATAGTAAAAGATTTATGTCCTCAAAGGATTAGTGAATTTATGAGTATAGGTTTCGTAGGTTGGCGTGGTATGGTTGGCAGTGTCCTGATGCAGAGAATGCATGAAGAAGGTGATTTCTCACTAATTGAGCCCATTTTTTTTAGCGTTAGTAACTCTGGTGGAATAGCACCTTCGTTTGCGAAAGATGAAATTTATCTGAAAGATGCGATGAATGTCAGCGAATTGAGTAAGTGTGACATGATCATAACCTGTCAGGGCTCAGACTATACGAACAACATATTCCCAAAACTGCGCTCAGCTGGATGGAATGGATACTGGATTGACTCTTCATCTTCTTTAAGGATGCAGGCTGATACAGTGATCGTTCTTGATCCTGTAAACCTTGACATAATTAAGAATGCAATCAGTAGCGGAACGAAAAATTTCGTTGGCGGAAACTGTACAGTTAGTCTAATGCTTATGGCGATAGGAGGGTTATTTCGCGAAAACCTTATTGATTGGATGTCAATGATGACTTATCAAGCAGCATCTGGTGCAGGCGCGAAAAGTATGCGTGAGTTACTCTTGCAGATGGGTATACTAAATAGTGCAGTTGCCTCACAACTTACTGATCCGTCTTCGGCTATAATTGACATAGACCGCCGTGTTATAACAGCGATGAATAGCGACTCTATGCCGACGAGCTATTTTGGTGTTCCGCTCGCTGGCTCACTTATTCCATGGATTGATAATGATCTCTATAACGGAATGTCAAAGGAAGAGTGGAAGAGCTGTGCAGAAACAAATAAAATTCTAGGCAAACCTATTGCTGGAACACCAGGCTCAATTCCTATAGATGGCCTGTGTATTCGGATCGGTACAATGCGTTGTCACTCACAAGCTATGACGATTAAACTAAAGAAAGATGTACCGCTAGATGAAATCTATGAGATTATTGCATCAGCTAACAGCTGGGTAAAAATTATACCTAACCAGCGCGAAAAAACTATTCATGATCTTTCCCCAGCAAATGTAAGTGGCACATTAATAGTGCCTGTTGGTCGTCTGCGTAAAATGGAGATGGGTAGAAAGTATCTTTCTGCATTTACCGTCGGTGATCAGTTGTTGTGGGGTGCGGCAGAACCGCTTCGAAGGATACTACGTATCCTACTTGATAAATAAGGAAGTAGCAGTATTTTCTATTTTATTATTAGATATATTTTTCTCTCCTTTTACGTTATAGCTCTACAAGATAATAAGCGCATCATGATTTTCACGTATCTTAGATATTTTAGTATTCTCAGTATTATTTTTTCTTAAAGTAATCCTTAATCCCCTAATGAGTACAATCTAAAAGTGATGTAAAAAAATATTTCCATAAATAAAAATTGATAGTGTAGTGCTGTGGTATTAACCAACTTTAATACTTATATCCTATTTATTGAGATAAACTATCTCTTCTATAATATCTACTATCCATCGGACTTGAATAAAATTCTGCGGTTTGTCTCGTCCTAAGAAGGTTGTGCAAATAGCTACACTCGGCGCTGATTCAATCGGACTTATATTTTATAAGAAGTGTACATTCAATAATGAACACTGATGCGATACAGCTTGTTAAGCTTGTGCTGCCATTTATATAAGTTTTCGGCCTTTTCGTGAATGCAACTCTCAATGAGATTAAGTTAGTTGTACAAGATGTTCCGCTGACGTTACTACAATTTCATGAAAATGAAACCTCAGAACAGTGCATAGCGTTCGGACGTGCAGTGAATTTGCCATGGCTGTGTATACGCGTTTGATCTTCAACGTGTTTGGCTTAATTTGATAAAATTTCATTACTCGCAAGCACGTGGCTTCTTATTTGATACTTTTATCTCAGAATACAGCGGAAGTAGAAAAGTTTTTGATTGAAATATTTTTCCAAAAGATCTTGCTCATCTGGCTATTTTAAGTGGTGGTCTGAACGAATAAAACGTTGTGGATACGATTCAAAAATTATATTCATTTGCTGTCGATATTTCTAGTGGTGTAGAAATTCCAAATGTAAAGAGGGCTATAAGGATCACAGCAGGATCGAGGCGTTCGTTCAGGAAAGTGCGAATAAGCAGATGCTTGTTAATCTAAATATAGGCGCATAGTTTGTTTCGTATCAGATTTTAGAAAATACTAACCATCAATATATGTACAATCTTCTAGACAATCTTGGACATTTCGAGCCATATGGCGGTATATTTTTTCAGAGACATTAATTCATGCGCTTGACGAACTAAAAGATACATATAATGAATGCACAAATAATTTCAATTTCATTTGGGATATCATAATGAACTAAAACATTTCGTTAGTCGTCTAACTCCAATCTATCATGTACAACGCTGGGGCGATACGCTCGGTAGAGCCAAAATTTATTTGTGGGGCGTAAAGATTTAAATCATAACGGTGCGTATAGCATAAATAATACTATTGACTAAGCAATACTGGCAAAGCAGATGAATAAGAAGCCGTGTAATTGCTAAAACTGGTGCAGGTCAACATGGCGTCGCTACTGCAACGATTTGCGCACGTTTTTTATGGAATGTATATCTATATGGGTGCAGAATATATACGCCGTCAGACTGAGAATTTATATTATATGAAATTACTTGGTGCGTCAGTTATACCTGTCAAGTCTAGATCATATACGATAAAGAATGCGTTAAACTAAGCAATTCGAGATTGAGTGACGAATGCAGAAAATACATTTTATATTATTGGCACAGTTGCTATTCTGCATCTATATCCTATGATAGTACGTAACTTCCAGCGTATAATCACGACGAATTCAGGTTACAAATGCTAGAGATTAGCGGTAGGCAGCTAAATGTAGCGATAGCATGTGTGTTGTAGCGGCGGATCTAATCCGATGGGACTCTTTCTATCTATATATAGATGAAGTCTTAGTAAAATTAATCGGTGTTGAGCCGGCAGATAATATAATTGAAACTGGTCGTCATGCAGCATACTTAAATACTGGCACACCTGGTTGTGCTACCATGGCAACCGGGTACACATCTACTTTAGACTTAAGTGGTCAGATCATGGAAACACATTCGATATCTGCAGGCCTTGACTGTCCAGGCGTCAGTCCAGCAGGGCATTCTTGGCTGAAAGACTCAAGTACGTAAGTGTCATAGATAAACAAGAATTGACTGCATTTCACGACTGCTGACATATAGAAGGGATTATCCTAGCACTTGAATCAAGCATGCTATCGCTTATGCCAAATAGATCGCATCAACATTACCTAATAATACGATCTTACTCGTAAATCTATCAGGTCGCGTTGACAAAGATATTCGTATAGTCGCTGAGCGATTAAAAATTACTTGCTGATTTACCTAAAGTCAGGGATGATGAATCAAATTCTATAGCTTTTACAGATATTAATTGTTTCCTTTTACTGCTATTGTTTATATGATTCAAGTTATAAGATTAGTGAACGAAATAATAAAATTAATCTTTAAAGCGAATTATTATAGACACTGGTATAAATTTAAAAATCGATGATCTAAAAACCTTTTAGAAGGCAGAAACATTTCTCTAAGGTTCAGTCAGGAAAATAATTATTTTCTCATACTCAGAAAACCTTTTCCATATTAGCCGAGCAGGGTCGTAGGGGACTGATCATATTCATTACTTGCAGGTTTTTTATCCAGATCTAGTGAAGATAGTTGATATAATGTACGTAATGGCTAAAAGCGTCGCGGACGTAATTGAACTTGGCATTCTATTTTCAGATCTAATGGCTGACGGTCCAATTATCCAGAATTCTTTGGAGTTTGCGTTCGCAAAAGGAGTAACTTTAAAAAGTGTGCCAGAAGACGTGAAGCGATTCCGCAAACATAATCAGATAACTCTATTAATACTAATGAGCTATACGAATCCAATAGAAGGAATAGGGATAAATTTATTTTCGGCCAATGCAAGGATATCAGGCGTCGATGGTGTGCTTCGCATTGATGCGTGCTAAAGAGATTGATCAAATATTTTTTTTAGCTCCGACATCGACTAATGAAAGGATTAATAAAGTCAGAAAAATTGCGAGTGGGTTACATATATTATGTACTAAAGGAGTAATAGGATCTCAAATTATAGACATTGAGAATATTACGTATAAAATCAAATTAATTAAATCCCGTATGCAGGTTCCATTATGTATCGGATTTAAGTATATAGGATCTATAAACAGTACGTATTTAAGATAACTTATCAGAACGCTATTATCATTAGAAGTCGGGATCATACAGATACTAGAAAATTTAGAACAGGAGGATGAAATTACTGAGCTTGTGGCGTTTATCTCCAGTCTACGTGTAGAATTCGACACGTAGATCTTAGAAAAGATATTTTAAAATACTACAAACATCAATATATATAGTAGACCATATTTTCGTATAAGCTAACAGAGTCATAAAATTTCGTTAAAAGCTTATACAGAACAATAAATAAGAAGTACCGTTTATCTGTTTTACTATATTGGTAGTGTCCGAATGTAAGAGAAATCTATTTCCAATGATGTATATGGCAAAAACCATTTCATCCTTAACAAGGATTTCTGAAACAAGGCTTCTGTATATTTTCTATATTGATAAGTACAACGATGAGCATTGTATCAGAGAGCTTTTCGTTTCTTGGTTACATCGTGATTTCCGAGTAAAATCGTTAATTAGTTTTCTGGTCAAAATTTAATCGAGCAAACTGTATATAAAAATTTCCGAATTATTTCCATCGTTCTAAGTCTTCTATTGAAGACTGATACAATTAATATAGTAGTTGATCGTCGGAAGCTATATGATAAAATAATGAAACTTTTTATTTTTCTTCAGAAAGAGTGTTCGCCAACTGTTCTAATCTAAGTTTGAATACCTTCTCTACGCTCGACGCATGGCTTTCACATCTTGAAAGTGCTCACCCGATTAGTATCGATATGGGACTAAAAAGAGTTAGCATAGTAAAGAGTGCGTTAAACATAAAATTTTTATGTCCTGTATTCACAGTTGGCGGAACAAATGGAAAGAGTTCGACCTGTGCATTTCTCGAGACAATTTCTATATATAGTGGCTATAGCGTTGGCTGCTATACTTCTCCTCACTTACTTAAATTTAACGAGCGTGCTCGCCTAAATGGCGAGAATGTCACAGATGATGAATTACTTCAACATTTCGAAATAGTCGAGTCAGCACGTCTGTCCTTTTTATCCCCAATATCACTAACGTATTTCGAATTCACTACACTCGCAATATTAAATCTGTTCGCATCTCATCAACTTGAGGTTGTGATTCTTGAAGTTGGCCTTGGTGGTCGATTTGATGCGATCAATATAATTGATACTGATTGTGCAATTATTACGAGTATCGATATCGATCATACTAACTATCTTGGTAATACACGAGATGAAATTGCATTTGAGAAAGCTGGAATTTTCAGAGCTGGAAAACCAGCTATTTGTGGTGATCTTTCTATCCCACATAAGCTAATTGAACATGCAGAAGGTCTCGGCGCTGATCTATGGCTCATTAAGCGAGATTTCCATAGTGAAATGAAATTAGATAGGTGTGAGAAGTGGACTTATATAGGACGTGACATACGCTATCCTAATCTTACATATCCAGCACTTTTTGGCTTAAATCAGATAATTAATGCATCAGTTGCGCTAGCTGCACTTGAGGCTCTATATGATTGTCTACCGATATCTGTACAAGATATTAATCTTGGAATTACTAATGTAAAACTACCTGGTCGCTTCCAGGTTCTATCTGGTAAGCCAACTGTTATACTTGATGTTGCTCATAATCCGCATGCAGTCGCTGCACTCATACATAATCTTGTGAATATAGGTTATTTCCAATATACACATGCAGTGTTCGGCGCGATGCGCGATAAGGATATCTTAGGTATGATGCAGCTGCTGAAGGGTGAAGTCGATTATTGGTACGTAACTAATCTTCCATCAACTCGTGCAGCGACAGCAGAACAGCTCGAAACAATACTACGACAAATTGGACTTGAGAATAGACAAGATAAAAGAGTTACTCAGTTTGCATCGGGAGCAGAGGCGTTTCAATCTGCAATAAAAAACGCATCTAATAATGACAGAATTATAGTTATAGGTAGTTTTTATACTGTATCTAGCGTGATGAGTTATCTAAGTAAATTTAGAAAAAATTAAAAGGAAACGGTATTTGTATTCATAGGAATTTTCTCATTCAGAAAAAACGTAGAGGTCAGTCAACTAAGATTCGTTCTCATATCCATAAGTTTCAGAATGTTTTTACTAAAAAGGGGATAGTACATTCTTCATGGATCCAATAATCTATAAAAAACGGCAGGGAAGGCGGCGTCTCGTTGGATCGATTGTGCTTATAATGATTGCGATCATCATGATTTCAGTAGTGCTCGATCAGAATCCGAATCCAATGCCTAATGGTATTACAGTAAATATTCTCAATCAGTCTATGCATCAGGATAGTACATTAAAAAATAATATAAGTACGACTTTAGCTTCTACAGTTTCAAATACCGTTCGGAAAACCGATTCGACGTCAACTCATAAAATAATTTCGCCAATTATAAGAGATCGCTTTGTACTCCAGCTCGGTACATTTAAGAAAGATGAAGATACTAGTTTTTGGATGAAGAAACTAAAAGATCTTGGGATAAAAACATATCTTGAGCATAGCAAGCAGATTGACGGTCATACAATCGTACTATTACGCGCTGGTCCTTTCGCTAATCTCGATGCTGTATCTGAAGCGATATCGAAAGTACACGCAGCTGGACTTTCTCAGTAGAAAACAATGTTAACTATTTTTGATTACACTGTGTTGGTAGTAATAGCACTATCGTCATTACGTGGCGCCTGGCTCGGGTTCACATCCGAAGTTTTTTATCTTATTGGCTGGATTATTGGATTCATAGTCGCGAATCGGTATTCGTTAATTCTTATGCCATATATTCCAGCCGACTGGCCAGGTGGTATATTAACTCAATGGGGTATATCTTTTTTCTTAATTGTAATTGGTGTTCTATTTATCATTAGAGTTTCTAGCGCGATGCTATATCAGATCGTTCAAATAACTGGATTTGTCGGTATTGACCGCTGCCTTGGGATGATATTTGGGATGATACGCGGCGTATTATTAGTTATAATACTAGTTATTGCTGCAGGATTTACTGAACTTCCAAGGCAAAGTTTCTGGCATAATGCGTTGTTACTTCCGTATGTAGATCGAGGTGTGAATGTATTAAAAAATTTTCTACCTGATGATATTGTTCAATATATACATACTTAATTATCTAATTATAACTGAACAGTTTTCGTCATAAAAGGGCGTGACATGTGCGGTATCGTAGGTATAGTCTCTAAACATCCAGTTAACCAGTTAGTTTACGATAGTTTGCTACTTTTACAGCATCGCGGTCAAGACGGAGCAGGAATCGCAACTACAGAAGGAAACAATTTCCATATACATAAGGCGAATGGTATGGTACGAGATATATTTCGTACGCGAAACATGCGAAGCCTTTCTGGTACTGCTGGGATTGGTCACGTCCGTTATCCAACATCTGGATCTGCCTCAAATAGGGAAGAGGCCCAACCATTCTATGTGAATGCACCATTCGGAATCATTTTTGCACATAATGGCAATATAATAAATTCAGGTCAACTAAGGGAAGAGATGTTCCGTGTTGACCGACGACATATCAATACTAATTCAGACAGCGAAGTACTACTTAATGTATTTGCCAATGAACTACAACGTACAACAACTTGTTTAGAACTCGATCCAGATGCAGTCTTTAACGCAGTATGTGGTGTACATCGCCGTGTTCAGGGATCATATTCTATAGTATCGCTGATTGCTGGTTGTGCTCTTATCGCGTTCCGAGATCGATTTGGTATTCGTCCATTATGTATTGGAAAGCTCGAGACTAAACGCGGTACTGAATGGATGGTGGCATCTGAATCAGTTGCTATAGAAGGAGTTGGATTTGAATTCTTCCGTGACGTGCAACCTGGTGAAGCTATATTTATTGATCTAGATGGAAAATTTTATAGCCGACAGTGTGCAGATATGCCAAGCCTTAACCCATGTATGTTTGAATACGTATATTTTGCACGACCGGATTCATGTCTTGACGGTGTATTAGTTTACAACGTCCGTCTACGAATGGGTGATTATCTCGCAGAAAAAATTCTACGTGAATTACCGAATATTCAAATTGATGTCGTAATGCCTATTCCAGATTCATCTAGGCCAGCCGCAATGCAGGTTGCCTCGAGGCTTGGCATTGAGTATAGAGAAGGGTTTTTTAAAAACCGATATATTGGTCGAACGTTCATCATGCCTGGTCAGGCCATACGAAAGAAATCTGTACGTCAGAAACTTAACGCAATGAGTATAGAGTTCAAGAATAAGAATATACTAATTGTCGACGACTCAATTGTACGTGGCACAACCTCTCAGGAAATTGTACAGATGGCTCGCTACGCAGGTGCAAAATCAGTAATTTTTGCATCGGCTGCCCCTCCGGTTAAATATCCTAATGTTTATGGAATTGATATGCCAACACGAAGTGAACTTATAGCACATGGAAGATCTGAAACTGAGATTACTAAGATTATCGGCGCTGATCAGCTGATCTATCAGGATGTTGCTGATTTACATCGCGCGATCAGAGATATCAATCCAGTGATTAAGAATTTTGAGGCTTCATGCTTCGACGGACAGTATGTAACCGGAGATGTAACAACAGAATATCTTGATGCGATCGAGCGGACACGTATGTCATTATCTTTATAATTTTAGACTTCTATAATTAGAAATCGACAAACCCTATTCTAAATAGAAGCTTTATCTCTTCAATTAACTAGATTGACATAGAAGGGGCTATTTACAAAGAAAACCGATAATTTTATTTAGATCGATAAATAAGACAGCTTAGGTATTGAAATATAAATTGTATATTTAATTGTAATATACAGTCGATTATAATTACTCATTCCTGTCTATATAAAGGAAAAGGTATTTAGATATGACGTGCAACCCAGTTTTTTACACTATCAAGCGCAGATTGTAAACTTTCTATATCTGCTGTACCACCACCCTGTGCCATATCCGGACGACCACCCCCATTTCCGCCAATTTGCTCTGAAACAAAGCTTGCCAAATCACCTGCTTTTACATTTTTATTCGTATCCGAAGTTATACCAGCAATTATACTAATCTTGCGGCTCTTAATTGTTGCAAGAACAATTACTGCTTTCTTCAGCTTATCTTTTAGTTTATCAACAGTTTTTCGCAGTGTCTTTAAGTCCGTACTGTCGAGAACCGCAGTTAACACGTGTATGTTTCCAACCTTTATAGATTTCCGTGACAGTTCTTCTTCCTGGATCAGGACGAACTTTGATTTCAGTGTCGATAATTCTTTTTCGAGTGATTTTACATGATCCTGCATTTGGCTGATTCTTTGTGTAAGTTCTGCTGGATTTGTCTTCAGTGTATAAGATGATTTTTTTATAAGTGCATCGAGTTTTTGTATGTAGAACATTGCGTTATCACCAGTAACCGCCTCAATGCGTCGAATACCAGCTGCAATATTACTTTCAACTACTATTTTAAAGAAACCAATATCACCTGTTCGTTGAACGTGTGTACCCCCGCATAGCTCGCTCGAGAAACCGATATTGAGAACACGAACCTCATCACCATATTTCTCATTAAATAAAGCAACTGCACCACTTTTTACTGCTTCTTTATACGACATTATTCGGACAACACTTGGAACATTCGCGAGGATTTCTGCGTTTACGATCGACTCAACTTTATAAATTTCTTCATCTGTTAATGATTTATTATGAGTAAAATCGAATCGTGCTCTATCTGGGTCCACGAGCGAACCCTTTTGTAAGATGTGATCACCAAGAAGATTTCGAAGTGCCTTATGCATCAAGTGTATAGCTGAGTGATTACGCTGTGTACGAACACGACGTTCTACATTTATCTCTGCACGTAACACGTCACCAACCTTTATAGTCCCTCTTTTAAGGGAGCCTTGATGTCCGATTACATCGGGCACTATCTTTAGTGTGTTTTCAATTGAAAAGTGTGTTTCCTTATTTATGAGTATGCCTTGGTCACCAATCTGACCGCCAGATTCTGCATAGAATGGAGTATGGTTAAGAACAACAATAAATGAGTTTTTTATAGTTTTTACTTCATCTACAGATACTCCGTTGACATATAACGCAATAACTTTTGCATTTTCAACAAAAATATCATTGTAGCCGTGAAATACTGTCTTCGCGCTAATATTTTCAAGACTATAAATTATCTTGGACTTATTGACTTCACGTATCTGTTCGCGCTGACGTCTCATATCATGGTCAAATGCTATTTTGTCAACTGTTACATCATGCTCACGACATATATCAACTGTCATATCAAGTGGGAAACCGTAGGTATCGTGTAGTTTAAATGCAAGTTTACTATCGAGTATTTTATTGCTTACTTTATGAACTGTAGTATTAATCTTAGATAATTCGTCATCTAGAATTAACATTCCGCGCTCAATCGTTTCAAGAAAACGTTCTTCCTCATACTGAAGAATGTCAATTATACGTGATTTTTCTTTATTCAATTCAGGATATGCATTTCCCATTTCTATAGTAAGATCTGGGACGAGTCGATGGAGGAATGCGCCTTTATTCCCGAGCTTGTAGCCATGTCGAATCGCACGACGAATAATACGGCGCAAAACATAACCTCGTCCTTCATTACTTGGAATTACACCATCAACGATTAAAAATGAACATGCGCGAATATGGTCGGCAATTACCTTTAATGAGTTGTTACTAATGTTAGTAGTAACACCAGTTTCTCGTGCTACTGCTCTAATCAGATTTTGAAATAAATCTATTTCGTAATTGCTATGTACCCCTTGTAATACTGCCGTTAGACGCTCAAGGCCCATCCCCGTATCAACACCCTTCTTTTGAAGGCGGGTCATGTTACCATAGATGTCGCAGTTAAATTCTATAAAGACAAGATTCCAGATTTCGATGTAGCGATCACCATTTTCTTCTGGAGATCCTGGGGGGCCTCCAGATACATCAGGACCGTGATCATAAAAAATTTCTGTACATGGTCCGCATGGACCAGCTTCACCCATCGTCCAGAAGTTATCTGATTCATAACGTGACCCTTTATTATCATTGATACGTACGATCCGCTCAGATGGAATGCCAATTTTATTTGACCAGATCTCGCGTGATTCATCATCTTCTTGATAAACAGTAACCAATAACCTATCCTTTGGCAATCTGTAAACTTTTGTTAGAAGTTCCCAAGCGAAATCGATTGCTTCACGTTTAAAGTAATCACCAAATGAAAAGTTTCCAAGCATCTCAAAGAACGTATGATGACGGGCTGTATAACCTACTTTTTCCAAGTCGTTATGCTTTCCGCCTGTGCGAACACTACGCTGTGCAGTAGTAACTCGAGAATATTGAGGTGAGCATAAGCCAAGGAATATATCTTTGAATTGAACCATACCGGAATTTGTAAACATAAGAGTCGGATCATTACTTGGAATGAGACTCGACGAATGGATAATCGTATGGCCCTTCGACTTGAAGAAGGAGAGGAATTTTTCTCGGATTTCGTCAGCTTTCACGGCTTAATTTAGATTAAAATTTAATGATTTATATCATAATTTTCACTATATTTAATCTATTTAGTCAAAATAGATTTGACAATCGGTGAAAGTGCGATTGATAAAATTTTAAGCCTGAGATATATAAAAGATGATGCTTATATTATTTCCACTATTTTCTAAGAAAATAGTGGAAATAATATTTTTGTAAAAGTCTTTAAACTACTAGCTCAAAGCGATTTAAATTATAAACCAATTTATCCTACATGATTACTAAACACAAGGAAACCTGTAAGACATCTAACTTCATCTACAATATTATTGATGAAGACAATCGATCTGGGAAATGGGGTGGACGTGTCGAAACAAGATTTTCACCAGAGCCAAACGGCTATTTACATATTGGTCACGCCAAAAGTATCTGTATAAATTTCGGTATCGCACGCGATTATGGTGGTGTTTGTCATCTTCGTATCGATGACACTAATCCAGAAAAAGAAAGTATCGAGTATGTCAATTCGATTATTGATGCAGTGCGTTGGCTTGGCTTCAACTGGAATAAGAATGCGATAGATCATCAATATTTCGCTAGCGATTATTACGACCGGTTATATAAATATGCGAAATTACTTATTAGGAGAGGCCGTGCTTATGTTGATAGTCAGAGTTTAGATGATATACGAGAAAATAGAGGTAGCCTGATAGATCCTGGTATACCATCACCGTTTAGAGAACGTACACCTGAAGACAATCTCGACTTATTCAAACGAATGAAGGCTGGTGAGTTCAATGAAGGAGAGCATGTTCTACGAGCGAAGATTGATATGGCGTCACCTAATATTAATATGCGTGACCCAATTATTTATCGAATTCGTTTTGTAGATCACTACCGGACAGGTAATACTTGGTGCATATATCCAATGTATGACTATGCACATTCTATCTCGGATGCAATTGAAAACATTACACATTCGTTATGTACACTTGAATTTGAGGATCATGGACCTCTGTATGACTGGGTTCTCAACGAACTAGCTCACATTGGCATATTCACTCACCCGCTCCCGAGACAGATAGAATTTTCTCGGTTAAATCTAACTTATACTATTACAAGCAAGCGTAAGCTGATCCAGCTTGTTACTGGACGTTACGTTAACGGGTGGGATGATCCAAGAATGCCAACAATTGCAGGTATTCGTCGGCGTGGTTTCACACCGGAGAGCATCCAGCTGTTCTGCAGCCGGATCAGCGTTACAAAAATTAACTCATGGATTGACATGAGTATATTTGAAGGTGCTTTGCGTGATGACCTTGAGAATAAAGTTGCCAGAGCAATCGCGGTTCTCAACCCACTAAAACTTGTGATAGATAACTATCCTATAGATCTGGAAGAGGTATGTATGGCACCTGTACATCCACATCATCCAGATCGTGGTATGCGCACGCTTACATTCTCTAGGGAACTTTGGATCGAACGAGAAGATTTCTCAGAAAATCCACCAAATGGTTATTTCCGCCTATTCTATAATAATAAGGTACGCCTACGCTATGGCTATGTCGTTGAATGTATAGGCTGTGATAAAAATGAGGATGGCAATGTGATTACTGTGCACTGTAATTATTTCCCAGATAGCAAATCAGGAACTAGCGGTGCAAACAATTATAAAGTTAAGGGAAACATCCATTGGATCAACACAAAGCACGCGCTAAAGTCTGAGGTACGGATCTATGATTATTTATTTAAGGAACCCTATCCTTCTATAAATGATAAGGGTTTTCTAGATTCTTTGAATCCGAATTCAAAAAAAGTCAAGAAAGCATATCTAGAATATGGAATAGATACTTCTCCAGAAACACGCTTCCAATTTGAGCGACACGGTTATTTCATCGTAGATCGTTACGATTCTAAGAAATCTTATCCAGTATTTAATCGTATTGTTGACCTTAGACGGACTTTTTCACAAAACTATAACAAGAAATAGAAGATTATAGCCGATGATGCAAATCAACTAGCTGAAGCCGTGTCGTGAATAATCTCTCAAGGCTATAATTTACAAGAGTTTTAGCTTCATCTGGCTCGCTCCAGCGGAATGAGTCCATCTCAGGAGTCATTCTTCCTGTACAGCTGCTGAGAAACATCGATGTACAGATACAACGTGCGATATCAATCTCGTTCAGAGCGATACGTACTCCAAATAAATGTAAGCTCTTATCTGATCTGTATTTAAAGCAGCCAAGGTCAACAAGCCGTTCTGATTCAAGAACGATTCCAGTTTCTTCAGTAAGCTCACGTAAGGATGCATCGCGTGGCATCTCACCATAATTACGATGCCCTTTTGGAATATCCCAGTGCGGTGTTTTTGTCGCGTGGGCAAGAAAGACTCGACCAATTACATCAAGCATTACAACGCCGCAAGACATTGTAGTGAGATTACTATATTCTTTACATCTTTCAGGTAGAATTTCTGTGCTTTGAATATTAAGAATGTTACCATTAATAATGTTATTACTATCGACATACATAAAAAATGTGCGCCATTATTCAATATTTTTAGAAAAATAGAAATATTTTAAACCTCTATATTGATTATAGATCAATTCGTTATTCACTTACACTCTTAATAATTAAGAAAATTCATTATATTTCTATATTTCTTCATATATGAAGGCTTCTAAGAGGTATTCGACTATTTTTTATAAAAAATAGTCCACTTAATTTAAAATACGATAAGCTTTCATATAGCTAATATTGTATATATTGTGGATATAAAACATCTATTTATAGTTTAAAGCTCTAATTTGCATTTATATAACAAATATATTTCTTTTCATAAATTGAAAATTAAAATACGGTATTAAAAATTCCGAATGAATATTTATTTTAAATAGGAGCAATCTTTTCGACTATCATAGTTTAACTAAATAATATTTCAATATGTCACTTTTTGATATATTACTTACTAATCTCTAATAGATTCGATATAAACCTTCTGAATAAGAGAGAAAAATATATTGACTACTAATAATCTAAGCTATGTAATTAGTTTCAAATATATCAAAACAATATAAATTGGCATAAGAATACTTAAACAGCAATCTAAAATAAAGGAGATTAATATCTGAAATTATATATCAGCTGTATAATAATTTATTAGGCTCTTGCTATATATTGTTAGATTGATGTAGTGTTAATAAAATACCTAATATTATTAAGGAGATTCCGAGAGAACTTTTATTGATCAATAACTTAAAATCTAAAAAATTTAAAGAGATATATTTAATATCTGTTTAAATTTTATTTCTACCTAATAATATTATATGAGACATACTTTTTATAAGAATAGTTAATCTTGACAGATATGTATCTATTTCGAGATTTTATATAAAATGTATCGAAGCGGCGCGAGCGAATTACGTTAGCTCGTACAAAATATAATCTTTATGTCCACTTTTTCTTTACAACCTTATGACGCTTGCCTCCACATTCGATATCATCGACGAACTAAAAGTGGGCCGGATGGTGATCCTCATCGATGAAGAAGACAGAGAAAACGAAGGTGATCTTTTGATCGCTGCTGAATTCGTGACGCCAGAAGCAATTAATTTCATGGCTAAGTACGGTCGCGGACTGATTTGTCTAACGATGACGCAGGAACGCTGTAAACAATTAAATCTGCCACTAATGACGCATAGAAACGGTGCTCGCTATGGCACCGCATTTACAGTTAGTATTGAGGCAGCAGAGGGTGTAACGACTGGAATATCAGCAGCTGATCGGGCACGAACGATACAGACTGCGGTTGCTCATGACGCACTACCTAAGGATATTGTACAGCCTGGCCATGTTTTCCCTATTATGGCGCGGCCAGGTGGTGTGCTCCAGCGTGCTGGACATACCGAGGCTGGTTGCGATTTCACATCATTAGCAGGACTAGCTCCTGCATCTGCTATCTGTGAAATTATTAAGGATGATGGAACAATGGCAAGGTTACCAGACCTAATCGAATTCTCGAAAAAACACGATATGAAGATAGGTACAATTTCGGATCTAATTAATTACCGCAGTCGAACCGAGTCAGTTATTGAACGTATCGAAAAAAGAAAGATACAAACTGTTCATGGTCTATTCGATGCAGTAATGTATCGTGATCGAATAACGAATCGACCCCATGTCGCACTCGTACGCGGCACGCCATCTCCAGATACCAATATTCCAGTATGCGTACACGACTCATTCTCTATACTAGATTTAATCGAACTTGATAGATCGACCACACACTCGTGGATGCTCGACGCTGCAATGCGATATATTGCATGTTGCAACAACGGTGTGGTTCTACTATTAAACTATGGTGATACGAAAGAAAATCTGATTAACATTTTTAAAGAATTTAAATTTGATTACGGAAAAAAAACGTTGGATATTTCTCCACAGCGCTGGCCAATTGACCTGAAGATACTCAGCATCGGGGCGCAAATTCTTCGTGATCTTGGTGTCTGTAAGATACAAGTACTTGCAAATCCGTATAAGCTCGACAACATAGCAGATTACGGACTACAAGTTACAGGATTCATATCAGAGCCCAGCTAACGATATAGAATTATTATTTTTTACAATTAGTACAATTGGTAATTGTAGATAATTAGAAGAGAAGTAATTAGTGTTTAATATAAAACACTAATTACTTCTTAATTTTATATATCCAATTCAACTAACTACACAAACAAGATAGATTATGGAAATCAGACAATACCAATCAAACCTTAAAGGAAATGGTCTAAAAATTGGAATCGTACAGTCACGTTTTAATGAATTAGTCTGTAAGGGTCTTGCTGATGCATGTTTTAAAGAACTTAAATATCTTGGTGTCGTTGAAAAAGATATATTATTTGTATCAGTACCGGGTGCCCTTGAAATACCACTAGCGCTTCAGAAGTTCGCTAAAAGTAGAAAATTCGATTCTCTAGTTGCACTTGGCGCGGTGATTCGAGGTGAGACCTATCATTTCGAGCTCGTAGCAAACGAAAGTGCAGCTGGTATCTCGAGAATCATGCTCGAAAATAATATTCCTATTGCAAATGCAGTACTAACAACTGAAACTGATGAGCAAGCTATCGCTAGGATGATAGAAAAAGGCCGAGATGGAGCGCGAGCTGCAATTGAAATGGCAAACCTAATTAAGACACTAGAGCAATGTAGCGAAGAAGATGACAAAGAAAGGTGCACGCCGGAAATCACGTGAATTAGCAACACAAGGATTATATCAGTGGCTAGTATCAAATGCATCTCTCGAAGAGATTGAAGGCCAGTTGCACAGCATGTTAGCCTACGAAAAGTCAGATAAATCTTTTCTAGACTCCATCATGCATGGTTTGTTCCGAGAACATACAATCATAGAAAAAACCCTCGGGGAAAATCTTGATCGACCGATAAGCCAATTATCTCTAGTTGAACATGCTATATTGCTAATAGCAACTTTTGAACTCATTTACCATGTTGAAACGCCATATCGCGTTATTATCAATGAAGCAGTAGAAGTAACAAAGACTTTTGGTAGTACAGATGGCTATAAATATGTAAACGGTGTACTCGATAAGCTGGCGGAGCGTTTACGTTTAGATAAACTATAAACATGAAGGAGTATAGAATAGGAGTTATAGAAAAGGGAAGTAGAAAAAATAAATATAATTCTTAATGGCACCTTACTGAACTTCAGTACGGTTATAGAGATATGAAATATATTTATATTTCATCAATCATATTTAAATGAAGATACCTATAAGAAATTCTTATATACTCGTCTATCTTAGAGAAGATAATAAGAGTTTTTCGCTGACGCAGCGTTGGTATGTATGAGAACTATTTCCAAATCAGATCGATATATATCTAGTCCTTAGGATAAGAGCAAGATAATAAGGCGTATCGGAATTCATTTTTTAAGTGAAGAATAAATATCATATAGAAACAGCAAGAGTCCAAAAAAAGAATAGAAAGAAAATATATTCTTAGACAAGAGGACAGCTCTAGACTTTAATGAAAAAAATAATCTATAAGGATTATTATCTAATTTAATAGATTAATATTGGACACTAGTCCTATTGAATATAGTAAAGATTATAATAATAAATATTTTTAATGAAATACAAAGATTTGCGCGATTTTATCAAGCATCTTGAAGCTTTAGATGAGCTGCGATATATAAAGCAATCAGTATCACCTAATCTGGAAATGACTGAGTTATGTAGGCGCGTATTACATTCTGGTGGTCCGGCATTACTTTTTAGTATTCCAACTGGCTATTCATTACCAGTTCTATGTAATCTATTTGGTACGCAGCGCCGAATCACACTTGGCATGGGAATTGAGGATAATGATAATACGACTTTAAAATCATTGCGCGAGCTTGGAAGACTATTATCTATTCTTAAGGAACCTAATCCACCAAAGGGCCTAAAGGATATAAGAAAGATTTTTTCGTTTGCAAAAGCACTTTGGGATATGACTCCTAAAAGCGTATCCGCACCACCATGTCAGGAAATCGTACAGGAAGGTAATGATGTCGATCTCTATATGCTACCAATTCAGACTTGTTGGCCAGATGACGTGGCCCCGCTCGTTACATTTGGACTTACTGTTACACTCGGTCCAAACAAAACACGCCAGAATCTAGGTATCTATCGCCAGCAACTCATCTCTAGAAATAAGTTAATTATACGCTGGCTTGCACATCGCGGCGGTGCGCTCGATTTTCTGGAGTTCGCGACTAAATATCCTGGGCAACCATATCCAGTTTCTGTAGTGCTAGGCGCAGACCCAGCGACGATACTTAGTGCGGTTACACCTATACCTGACTCAATATCCGAATATCGGTTTTCTGGACTACTGCGTGGTAGTCGAATGGAACTTGCAAAGTGTCTAACGCCTGGTGTCGATGTACTAAAAATTCCTGCACGAGCAGAAATTATTTTTGAAGGATTCATTTATCCTCGAAAGAAAGGTATTCAACAAATAGGATCCATTCAGCCTGACTTACTACAACAACAATCATTAAGAGGTTTAACTACTGCGTGCTATGAGCATGCACTCGAAGGTCCATATGGTGACCATACTGGTTATTATAATGATCAAGACTGGTTTCCAGTATTTACTGTAGAACGAATTACAATGCGTCGTGATGCAATATATCATTCGACATATACTGGGAAACCGCCAGATGAGCCGTCTATATTAGGTCTTGCACTAAATGAGATTTTCATTCCGATTCTACAAAAGCAATTCGAGGAAATTATTGATTTTTATTTACCACCTGAAGGCTGTAGTTATAGGATAGCAATCGTTCAGATAAAAAAGAGCTATCTAGGTCATGCGAAGCGAGTAATGTTTGGAGTATGGAGCTTTTTAAGGCAATTTATGTATACAAAGTTTGTCGTTGTTGTAGATGAGGATATAAATATACGAGAATGGAAGGAAGTAATCTGGGCAATTACTACTCGCGTTGATCCAGATCGTGATACGTTGATGATCAAAAATACACCAATTGACTATCTCGATTTCGCATCACCTATCTCAGGTCTCGGATCAAAGATGGGCATCGATGCGACAAACAAGTGGCCTGGAGAAACACTACGTAAGTGGGGTAAACCTATTAAGACAGATCTTTCTGTAAAGGACAAGGTTGACGAGTTGTGGCGTGAAATTGGTCTATAACTCAGACCTAATATGCTCTTCAGTATATTTCAGGTCTATCTATTGGAATTATGCTCATTATTTACCCTCTTTCTTGATAGAGACTGAAGAGTATTATATTTCTTTTAATCTTACCAAGTTATAAATACACCTCCTTGTAAGAATGTGTATTTTTAATATAAGCCTTGATCTTATCATATCAGTATGATTTGATGACTCCTCTAATAGTAATAGAGAGATATCTATGAGTGTCAATATTTCTTATATCTAATTAGAAATATATGTTCAAGAAATAAACTAATATCACATTATAAAAATAAATAAACTTTTATTCTATTCTAGAATTCTATATAAGACGCGTAACCTCTCTTATAAGGTTTGATTTATCGCAGTGACTCTAGACTTCTTTCTTAAGAAGTAGTTCACAATATTCTATTGTGATAGCTGAATGAGCGCCTGTAGCTCAATGGATAGAGTACTGCTTTCCGAAGGCAGATGTTGCTGGTTCGATTCCAGCCAGGCGCACAAATCTCTTGTATAAGAATAAATAATCGCTCTTTCTATGAGGAGATAATACTATTTCTTACTATAAAGTGCCCAATTTTATTTTGGGCATTAATAGGATATCTCTAATCGAGATTACGGATATATAAATATAAATAAAATATATTTATGTTTTAAATATATTTAAATTACTTCTTTATAATTTTTTAATTCTTATATACTTCTAAACTAAGTTCACTGAATCAAGTGGTAGTGTAACACCAAAATGGTTGTATGCTAGCATTGTTGCAACTCGACCTCTCGGTGTTCTTTTCAGATAACCTTGCTGGATCAAATATGGTTCGAGTACATCTTCAATTGTGTCTCGTTCCTCACCGATTGCTACAGCAAGGTTATCTATTCCGACAGGACCACCGCCAAACTTGTGTAAAATCGCTTCGAGTAGCTTTCGATCCATAAGATCAAATCCTACTGGATCAACGTCAAGCATAGAAAGGGCAGCGTATGCTACGCTGCCTGTAATATTACCATTAGCTTTTACTTCTGCATAGTCTCGCACTCGGCGAAGAAGACGGTTTGCAATGCGTGGCGTACCTCGTGAGCGTTTTGCAATTTCAAGCGCACCATTCATATCAATCTGTGCATTTAAAAGTGCAGCGGAACGGCTCACTATTCTTCCTAACTGCTCAATATCGTAGAACTCAAGACGAGCTACTATGCCAAAGCGATTTCTTAATGGATTTGTCAGCATTCCAGCACATGTAGTTGCACCGATGAGTGTAAACGGTTGTAGGTCGAGTTTAATACTACGTGCGGTAGGTCCTTCACCGATTATGATATCGATCTTATAGTCTTCAAGAGCTGGGTATAACATTTCCTCGACAACTGTAGGTAGTCTATGAATTTCGTCAATGAACAATATATCGTTTATTTCAAGGTTTGTTAGCAGTGCAGCAAGATCGCCAGAACGCTCAAGAACAGGACCAGAAGTTTGTCGTAGGTTTACACCCATCTCTCGTGCAATAATATATGCGAAAGTTGTTTTTCCAAGTCCTGGCGGACCAAAAAGTAGAACATGATCAAGTGCTTCAGATCTTCGTTTCGCTGCTTCGATAAAAATTTCGAGCTGTATACGTCCCTTTTCCTGGCCAATGTATTCATTAAAATTTCTTGGTCGAAGTGCGCGCTCGAATGTCTCTTCCCTAGAGGAAGAGTTTGTAGTACCTATAATATTACTGCCTAAGATCTTTTTTGGAGAAATTTTGTCGGTTACAATCATACGAGTATCGCATAATACGACTATGTAGTATTAAAGTTGATAGAAAGCGAGAACTTGCTCTCAAAGATAAGCTGTTAAAAATTTTTCATAGATTCTGTATCTCAGACATAAAGTATATTCTAAATATTTATAAGTCGTACTGAAATTATGTATTCTTAAAAGCTCTCTCTAAGAAACTTTTAAAGTTTCGAAAGTGCTCTCAAGGATAATTTTATTCCATCAGATAGACTAGTGTCGGCTGACACGTTTTTAATTGCTTTGAGTGCTTCCTTTTCAGAGTAACCAAGTGCAAGCAGTGCATTAAGAATGTCTATTACATGATTTGGCAAAGGTGTAGAGTTAGTGAAAGCGCTCAAATTTTTACTGCTAAGCCTATTCTTTAATTCAAGTAACAGTCGTTCGGCGGTTTTTTTTCCTATGCCAGGCACACGCGTAAAACGCGCGGTGTCCTGAAGAATAACAGCCTGTGATATTTCTTGTACGCTCATTTCAGACAATATTGCAAGGGCATTACGAGTGCCGACACCGCTTATTTTTAATAATTCTCTGAATATTGTACGCTCTTGTACCGTTAAAAAGCCATATAGCAGATGTACATCATCTCGGATGATCATTTGTGTGAGTAATATGATGCGTTTACCGGTCTGAGGTAAATTATAAAATGTACTCATCGGTACGTCGATTTCGTAACCGATATCGTTGCAGTCAACTATGATATGAGGTGGATTTTTTTCTATTAGAATCCCGACGATACGACAAATCATAGTATGAATATTAAAAATAATGAGTGAGGTAAGGCCTAAGTGTGGAGTTACTCAAGTGAAATACATATAAGGAGGAAGTGAAGAACAAGCTAATCATCTTAGATGATATATTTAACATCTAATTTAAAATTATAAATAGAACTTAGAAGGAATATAGGGTAATAGCTTTTTTATCGTCTTCACATGGAAAGGTATTTATTATTTATCTGTACCTCACAGATCTTTTTTTAACAGATAGGCTCGACTCGCCAGCGTGTGCGTGACAAATTGCTATACCTAGCGCGTCCGCCACATCAGTTTTAGGTAAGTCAGAAAGATTTAGTAGCCGGACAACCATCTTTTGGATTTGTTCTTTTTTTGCGTGGCCATAACCGACGATCGCCTGTTTCATTTGTAACGCAGTATACTCGGAGACAGATAGGCCACTCGATATAAGGCTGCAAATTGCAGCACCACGTGCCTGACCGAGCAATAAAGTTGACTCTGGATTCATATTAACGAATACTTTTTCGATTGCACTCTGATCCGGGAGATGTTTACGAATTAGCGTTGCAATACTATCATAGATAATTCCAAGTCTGCTTGGTAGATCATCAACAGATGATGTACAAATCATCCCAGATGCACTGTATAAAAGCTTCTTTTGATGATTTATATCTATTATACCAAATCCGGTGATACACAGACCGGGATCGATACCAATAATCCGCATTGGAGAATAAGAGATTCTATATCTTATGTGGTCAGTGACGAAAATGGCGAATACCTGTCAATACTGCTGAAATATTATGCTCGTCTGCAGCTGCTATTACTTCGACGTCTCGTACTGATCCACCAGGTTGGATCACGCAGGTTGCGCCAGCTTCGACAACAACGTCGAGAGCGTCTCGAAATGGGAAAAATGCATCTGAAGCGACAGCAGAGCCTTTTAAGGTTAAGCCAGAATTCTTTGCTTTAATACTTGCGATTCGTGCAGAATCAAGACGACTCATCTGTCCTGCACCAATACCAAGCGTCATCCCGTTTCTACAAAATACAATCGCGTTTGATTTAACATATTTCGCAACACGCCATGCGAATAATAGATCATTCATTTCTTTCTGTGTCGGATGACGTTTTGTAACAATTTGAATATCTTTCGGCTTCATATTCCGTGAATCACATGATTGCACGATCAGACCTCCACCAACACGTTTTAGATCAAATTTATTTGAACCAAGACCAGGCTTGATTTCGAGAAGGCGCATTTTCTTTTTCTCAGAAAGAATATGTTTTGCGGTAGAACTAAAAGATGGTGCAATTAGAACCTCAATAAATTGCTCAAAGAGTACCTGCGCAGTTACTTCATTGATTTCATCGTTGAACGCGATAACACTACCGAATGCAGATATTTGATCTGTTTGAAGTGCTTTTACATATGCATCAGCCAAATCTTTACCAATTGCGACTCCACATGGATTTTCATGTTTTATGATTACGCATGCTGGCATATTGAAAGTCTTTACGCATTCCCATGCAGCATCCGAGTCGACAATATTATTATAGGATAACTCCTTACCCTGAAGCTGTTTGTAGTTTGATATCATGCCGGAAGTTACACTAGAAGGTGTCATGATATCGCGATAAAAGGCAGCATTCTGATGTGGATTTTCTCCATATCGTAAATCCTGTACCTTATTAAAGGACATATTTAGTGTAGCTGGATATACGCTGCTTGAGGCGCTGTTCAATTTATCACCTAGACTTTTTAAGTAATTTATGATATCACAGTCATACTGTGCAGTATATTCAAATACCTTTTTCGCTAGTTTAAAGTTCGTAGCATAACTAACAATATTTCTGTTTTTTTGTATCTCATTTAAAATACTTAAATAATCATCTGGATCAACAATAACAGTCACATCATTATAGTTCTTTGCCGCTGCACGCAACATTGTTGGTCCGCCAATATCAATATTCTCAATTGCATCAGCAAGCGAACAATTTTCTTTCTTAACTGTTGAAGCGAATGGGTATAAGTTCACGATAAGCAGGTCAATAGTCTGGATTTTATATTGTTTAAGAGCCTGCATGTGCTTATGCAACTCACGTCGTGCGAGAATCCCGCCATGCACTTTTGGATGTAAAGTTTTTACTCGACCGTCGAGTATTTCTGGAAAATCTGTATACTCAGCTACCTCAGATACAGGTATATTAGCATTAGCTAGAAATTTCGCAGTGCCTCCTGTCGATATTAGCTTAATACCCAGGTCATTTAGCGATTTTGCAAATCTGACGATGCCAGTTTTATCTGAAACAGAAATAAGCGCTTGCCTAATCATAATCGGTACCTCCAAATAGGTAGAAAATTAGAACTTTCCTCGGATATATCTACAGATATATACAAATCTGCGTTCTTTCTATTTTTTTAAAAAACACGGCTATTGACAAATAGGAATGGATACTTAATAGATATCAACTAGTATTTAGTTTCTAATATAAGACTACCATTGTCTAATTTAGAAAAAATGGACTCATCTGCCATAAATATCATTTATAATAAATTTTAAGTAGAACACGTAAAAATCTTCTATAGATATTTTTATCAAATATCAAAGAATCTGAGATAACTGAGAATATTGAGGAACGCTTCTTATAATATAAATGGATCGCCTGTAAAAAGCGCTTAGACTCGCTGCCCGAATATCATCTGGTGTGCTATTACACTCTTTAATGGTGGTAGAAATTCAAGCGCGGTTAGTGCTGCGCTGCGAATTACTGATAGCGGACCAAAACTAATTGTAAATAACCGAGCTAAAATATCTGTTGAACCAATTGTAAACCAACGGTCAAGAGCACGGCGTGTATTAAATAACCTTGAGAGTAATTCAGTTTCTTGATCGTATGTGAGTAGTATATCAGCAAGCGTTTTTGCATCGCGCAATCCAAGATTTAGTCCTTGACCAGCTACGGGATGGAGCGTTTGCGCTGCATTTCCGATTATTATAATACGGCGGTCGATGAGAGTTTTTGCTACACTGAGCCCGAGTGGGAATGATGTACGCTCAATAATTTTAGTAAACTTTCCCATTTTCGAGCCGAATGCTTTACTAAGTTCAAGAAGAAATATATTGTCTGGCAATACAGCACGGCGAATTGCTTTTTCTGAAGAACAACACCAGACAAGCACATAGTCTGCTTGATTTAGTCCATTAAGAGGTAGAAGTGCGAGCGGCCCTTCACTTGTAAAGCGCTCCCATGCCATATTCGGGCGCGGTGTAGATACGGTCACAACACCAACAATGGCAGTTTGCTGATAATTACGATTATACCTATCTTTTTTAACTAGTTGTTTATTGAAAAGTCCACCTTCCGCATTTACGACAATCTTCGCGCGTAGCTTATGTACTATTTTCTCTGTTTTAAGTGAGAGCGTGACGCTATCATCATCTTGACGCACAGAACACACAGACGTTAATGTGAACCATTGTACAGATGTGCGTTTTACAACGCGCGTTAGCGTATCGATTAATGATTCATAGCGAACCACATAGCCAAGGGCTTCTAGATTATATTCATCGTGTTCAATTAGCAAACGGCCAAAGTAGCCGCGCTGCGATATATGAATTTGTTTTATTGGAGTTACATCACTTGGCCATGCACTTGTATCAAGTAGAACTCGGCTTCCATGAGATAGTGCGATTGCACATGGATTATTCGAACTAGCTGTTAAATTACGTGCATCGATCAACGCAATAGACCAGTTTTGTGAAGCATTGCGACAGGTGAGCCAACTAGCAAGCGAGAGTCCGACAGGTCCAGCGCCTATGATAGCGATATCGAATAGTTTTTCAGTAACAGATGGAGCTGTAATCATTATTAAAATCGTAATTTTTATTTATCGCAATCTTGTCTTTATCAGTTTATCATAATACTTATGAAGCTATTCTTTGAGCATTAGCCTTTCAATCTCGTCCGCATTAACTGGTACGTCACGCGTTATTAGTTCACAATCATGCTCACGTACGATTGCGACATCTTCAATACGGATACCAATGTTCCAGTATTCTTTTGGTACATCTTTAGAAGCACGTACATATAGGCCAGGTTCGATTGTCAGCACCATACCAGACTTAAGTGTTTTTGATGGAATAGCACATTTATTTATTTCATGTACGACACTATTATTATAGTAGTCACCACAATCGTGTACATCCATTCCTATCCAGTGTCCAGTACGGTGCATATAAAAAGGTGTATAAGCACGTTCATTAATCACACTATCAACGCTCGAAAACTGTTTTTTCGGAATAATTCCAGTATCGAGTAATCCTTGTGCAAGGACACGTACTGAAGCATGATGTAGATCATCGAATGCAACACCAGCACGCGTTAAATCTATTGCAGCCTGCTGTGCAGCGAGTACGATATCATACAGAACACGCTGAGCAGTTAAAAACCGCCCATTTGCTGGAAATGTTCGTGTGACGTCAGATGCATAACCATTAAACTCGCATGAAGCATCTATTAGGATCAAATCGCCGTTACATGCTACGGTATTTCCGGCTAGATGGTGTAATACGCACGTGTTCGAGCCAGCCGCGATAATCGACTCGTATGCGGGTGATTTTACACCGTGCATATTGAAAGTATGAAGTATCTCGGCTTCAAGCTCATATTCTCGTATACCAGGATGGCACATGATCATTGCACGCCGATGGGCAAGAGTAGAGATCTCAGCGGCTCGGCGCATAATTGTAAGCTCGTGTTGATCCTTAATTATTCGCATATTATCTAGAATTAAAGATAGGTCATACAGTGTATGTGGTGCTTTGATACTACAGCGAGAGCGATCTCTTATATTTTTAATCCAACTTTTTATACGATGACTAAGGAAATTATCTGATGAACTAAACTGATAATAAATAGTACCAACACCCTCTAGTAGGAGGGGAAGTTTATCCTCTAATGCATCAGTTGCGAATGCAGCATCTACACCAAATACATCTCGTGCAATATCTGGACTGTAGTGAGAGCCTTCCCAAATCTCCCGATCAGGGTTTTTATTTCGACAAAATAGAATCGATTTTGGTACATTTTGAGAAAATGACGCATTTAGTACAAGTACTGCGTTTGGTTCAGTAAACCCGGTAAGATAATAGAAGTAACTGTCATGCCGGTAAGGATAGGTGATGTCGCGATTACGGAATGCTTCTGCAGCAGTTGACAAAATTGCAACACCACCACCTTTTTCATGTAACGTAGTTAGGAGGCGAGCACGCCGATTTCTATAGACATCTATAGCATTAACAGGATTAGTTCTCAATTACATCTCATATAATTAGGATCCTTCGCATATGTAAAATTGCAGCGATGAGGATATTAATAATGTTACATTCCTTCTAATTAATTAAGAAAAGCATAGTAATGTTTATTTATTTGCTTACTTATAAATCTTAAGAATATCTTTAGGATACTAATAAAACTTAGTAAGTTTATTTTACTAAAATAAATGAATTAATTGTGTCTTCTAAATAATAAGTGGACTAATATCTATAGCTTACTTCTATATTAGAATGATCTATTCTGATTTCTCTGTCGGTAAATAATCTGTGCAACGCGGACATACTCTCCTACACTAACATCCTCAGCACGTCGTGTAAGATCGAAACCGAGTCTATCAAAGTCAACAATATCACGATAATTTTTAAGCGTATTACGTAGTATCTTTCGCCTCTTTGAAAATGCAGCAGTTGTAACCTCGCTAAGAACGGCTATATCAACATCTAGTAATTCATTTTGTCTATATGGAATCATTTTTACGATCGCAGAGTTAACTTTAGGAAGAGGACGAAATGATTCAGGCGGAACGTCGAGTAGTTTATACATTGCATATCGGTACTGTAACATCACTGATATTCTGGAAAATTTCTTTGTTCCAGGCTTTGAAATCATTCTCTCAACAACCTCATTTTGTAGCATGAAATGCTGATCTATGACAACATTCGCAAATTCTATTAGATGAAATAGAATTGGGCTTGAAATATTATATGGTAGATCTCCAACGATTCGCAGCGACGGTTGGTTTCCAGGTGCTGCGAGTGCTCCAAAATCGAATATAAGTACGTCGCTTCTGTATAACTTAAGAAATGGAGAAAAATGTTTCTTCTGCAATCGGATAATTAGATCATGATCTATTTCAATTGCATATAGAGGAAACTCATGAGTTGCAAGTCGAGCGATTAAAGGCTCAGTAAGAGCACCGAGACCAGGACCTATCTCAACCATTCGATCGCCAGGCGCAGGCGAAATCAACGATAAAATTAAATTAATAACCACATGATCAACTAGGAAGTTCTGTCCAAAACGCTTACGTGCTAAATGGCCTTCATATCGTCTATTATTATTCAGCATTGAAAATTCGTTAGCTTATATAATTGTTCTTTATTTTAGACATCATAACCGAAGTATTGATACTGCTAGAGGTCTCTACGGCCAGTTCCTGATAAATCGAGAGCAGTATCATGATCAACCCGCGATATATAGATGGATTGACCAAGTGCTATATTTATTCCTTTACTAAGAGTTGAGTATTTTAGAATTGGTAATTCTTGATCGTG
Source organism: Burkholderia sp. (assembly GCA_032470235.1). Lineage (GTDB taxonomy): Bacteria > Pseudomonadota > Gammaproteobacteria > Burkholderiales > Burkholderiaceae > Burkholderia. The sequence continues at coordinate 28,492 of JAVHYW010000002.1, read as the reverse complement.
AAACATTACAAACACACAGTCAGTACTGACAAGAGAAAATTTCTGTAATATTGTATCGGCTGTATATGGACCCAACCACACCAATATTTTTTGCTTTTGCACATTTTAAGTGCTGGTGAGATCACTTCAATCTCCTCTCTGTCTAGATAACGGTTCTCCACCTGAATGTGGATTTAATCCAGCAATAGGGATATGCGGAGCGATTAAATTGAAATTACGCCGTAGATCTCGATCAATAGTATGCGTACGTTCTACTAGATATTCTATATGTCTAGTAAACAGTATACTAACATCATTAATTATGCTTTTTATACTGGTGCAGTGACAATTGTATCAAGCTTACTGGAAAGCGCTCCATAAATTGCCTCATCGATCAGCATAATCACGTAGCGTCCATTCGCTTTATTTAACATATCTGTACAGGCGCTCAGTAAGAACATGGTTCTCGATATTAACCTATCCATTATCGAGGAGTGAGGACCAGAAGTTATTATTGACTTCGGTAGTTAGAAAATTCAGATAATAGGTAGATATCTCTAAGAACCGTAAACCAAAAATCGGGACAGAGATCTACTATTTTGATAAATACCTATACTATCCCCCCTATTTAGGACTAATACCTGCCGGCTCACCGAACGTAATTGCTATCCTTAGCTTATATGAAATCATCATTGTATTACTTAATACTTCTAATTGAGTTCACTAAGTTTATATTGTACATACGACGAATTTCGTAACTTATGCAGCCAGTGTGCGTATACCTGATCCGCTTTACTTTTTCCTATTATCTGACGTGCAATCTCATTCTGTTGCTGAATTGAACTTTGTACATTTCGTCGACTGAGAACCTGGATCAGGTGATAACCATACCTAGTGCGTATTGGCTTACTGATTGCACATTCTTTGAGTGCATTTACAGCATGCTCGAATTCAGGTACCGTTTCACCTGGTTGAATCCAACCGATATAACCGCCATTTAAAGAAGATTTATCCTGTGAATACCTGCGCGCAAATTTAGAGAAATCTTCGCCTTCCTGGATTTGTTTTCGTATATCGAGGAGTTGTTTACGGATTTTAGTTTCTGATTTATTTTTTTCGAAGATGAGAAGAATATGTCGAACCTGTGTCTGTAAAATTTTTATCGCATTGAACATAGTATTTTGTTTTTCAATATAGGCTGCAGCCTCTTCATCTGATATGTTTATCTTATTGTAAACTATGAGTTTTCGTAGTTCAGATAACATGAGGTCAGTACATATATTTTTCACAAACACGCTCCATGGTATGCCATGAGCTTCAATACGCAACCTGTATTGATCCAGTGATATGCTTTCTTCTTGAGCAAGATATAATAGTGTTTTCTCGATCTTGTCACCGATGTAGATATTATTAGCCTTTGCCTTCTGTATCTGGATGTTTTTTATAATGATCTCTTCTAGAATTTTTCTACGCAACTCATCGATAGGTAGAATTGGTGTAATTCTCTGTTGTTTCAGATGATGTATAACTAAATTAACCCACTGATCGAGTTCATGACTAGTCACTACATCATCATTCACGATTGCAATAATCTTGTCTGTTAGTTTTACACGATGCGATGTACTGATTACCTTTGCTATGATTGGTGTCTGAAAAAATAATAATATGGATATTATAGAAGTTATTAGTTTTTTTTGTAAACGGAGGATTTTATTCATTCTCATATAGAGACTAAATTTATATTAGGTAAAATATATACTTACCAAGAAATTATTTATTGCTACCTCTGACTTGAAAGACAAGCGCAAGAATAACTTCGGCTCTTACTTGTATTTGTAATTATCGAAACGCAATAGCTGTTGTGTGTAGTATAGCTTATGATATGGTTTTCAGAAGTTTAGAATATCTAGACTAGAAACTAGTTTCAACTAGAGGAGACAGATAAGTGCTTTTAGTATTAGTCTTATAACTCAGGGTGCTGCCAAATTCTATTTCTTAGAAATATTCATGCTGTTCGTTGAATACCAATACCAAATGAATAGGAATCTAAATCATATTGTATGTTTACTGCCTTATCAATAAAAGGGTTGCTTAATAAATCATATCTAAATAGTCAAATATATATACATGAGATGTAAAAGCATACTGAGCCAGTATAAAAATTTTTTGATAAAATTTATCAGACGGAGAGCTATATTAGATTGTATATAACGCAATATAAGACGCTTATCACCTTGTATATTTCTAGATTAGATCTAATATAGGAAATCTATCTTGTTTAATAGTTTCTGCTATAGTGATTAGAGAAAGTAGTTTGAGCTATAAAGTTGGATGTTTTGACTCATATATCCGCATTGCCAACCAGCAAAGTACTGAACCGAGCCCACAAAATACGCCACCAAACGTACCGATCCATGGAAGTCCATAGTCGTTTGCAATATGATTGCCAAGAAAAGCGCCAGTGCCGATACCAACGTTATATAAGCCGGAATGAATTGATACTGCTAGATCTGTTGATTCAGTAGCAAATTTTAGTATCCAGCTCTGTATTGCGAGTCCAAAACAGACGATTGCTCCACCCCAGATAAAAACATGAATAGATAGCGTAATAATGTTAAGTGAGCTAGGAAATAGTATAAGCAAACAAGTAGATACTGTGATGACCGATACTAATAGAAATTTTCTAGGTTGATCCGAATATAGTCGATTAAAGCAGATCGCAGCTGGAAGGCCCGCGATACCAAATAGAATTAGAATATATGTGATCCGACTACCACTTGCTTGGTTTACAAGCTGGATGAATGGCTCAATGTATGTATATGATGTGAAGTGCCCAGTAATAACAAGAACAATCATCACATAAAGCAATATTAACGCCGGCTGCTTTAGTAACGGTATCAGATTCTGGATTGATCCTGCTTGTAAATTTTGGAGTTTTGGTAGCGTAGCCCGTAAAATTGGTAGCAGCATCGCTGCAACCAATGCGATAGCTAGAAATGCGATACGCCAGCCCATCATCTCACTAATCACGCGTCCTAGTGGAATGCCGATAACCATCGCAATAGATGTACCCATCGCGAGCAATCCGATCGCACGGCTTTTCTCCTCTGGTGGCGCAATTCGTACAGTTAGCGATAGGGAAATTGACCAGAACATTGCATGTGCACATGCAATACCTATCCGCCCTAGTATTAGGACAGGAAAGTTCCACGCACCACCAGTTATAATATGACTACCGATAAATACTAGAAATATACCAGTTATCAACTTTCGACGCTCAACATTCCTTGTTAGAATAGTCAAAGGAAGAGATACTAAAGCTACAGTCCATGCATAGATAGTAAGCATTAAACCAACATTAGTGGGCTGCATCTTCAGACTGTCACTAATCGCTTTCAATAGTCCAACTGGAAGGAATTCAGTAGTACAAAAAATAAAGGCGGAAAGTGATAACGCAAATACTCCAAGCCAAGAACGTTCTGAAGAATCCTGCTCTAGCGTGAACATACATAATTCAGAAAAAGGGAGAAGAAGATCAACTATCGTGTAGAATATTTATTGAATACTGTCAAAGTACTGTTACATGCATTTATTCTTGCGTATACTTTTATTCTGTTTAAAGCTCATGTTTATTTTCCATGAAAATAATACGGATACAGAAAATTTTTTTTTAAGACTAATTTCCTTAGAAAAACTAAATACTTCGACGATCTAATAAGATTGTCCTTAGTAAATTGACTTTAAAAAATCTATACTAGCAAGATTGATTACACATAAAACCTATCATCATAATCTATGATTATAGATCATATCATACAATTTTACAAGAAGCTAAACTAGCTTAGTTTGTAAAATTGATAAATATAAAGATTTTATAAAAAATTTTAATTAATGTAATTTAAACAACCATGCCCACTAATACTTAGTGTTTTCTTATATAAAGAAAATTGAGATGAAAGCATTATCGTTTTAGTATTAAAATTGCATGATTGAAATGATCTGTATATTGAACAATATATTTTACAAAATATATTAAGATTATAAGCTTAATCCGCGAACATGCTTTGAAAGTTCTGCAAGAACCGATGTGGATTCAGGCTGAATACTGCGCCATATTTTAAAAGATTCTGCTGCTTGCTCAACAAGCATACCAATACCATCTGCTACTCGAGCGCCGAGCGAAGCCGCATATCTTGTAAAAACCGTAGACTGTTTTCCATACATCATATCATATGCAAGCGATGTCTTACCGAATGCTCTAATATCACAATCTGGTATTTTCGAATTAAGACTGCAGCTAGTTGCATTAATAATCACGTCATATGGCTCGGCGCATACCATATCTTCTGGTCCACCACCGGAGAGTATACATCCCGCGTTACGTGCAGCTTCAGAAAACTGAAGGACAAGAGTTTGTGCCTTTCTCCGAGTGCGATTGATAATCGTGATTGATTTTGGTGTGCGGTCAAGTATTGGCTTAATAACACCACGTGCGGCGCCGCCAGCACCAAGAATAAGTATCCGTATACCACTGAGTGATACACCGAAATGTAGCTCAATGTCTCGAACAAGACCAATTCCATCAGTATTGTCACCAAAAATATAGCCATCATCGAAACGTAGAGTATTCACGGCTCCAGCAGCCTCCGCTCGTTCTGAAAGTGTATCAGAAAGTACATATGCATTAATCTTAAATGGTACTGTTACGTTTGCACCGCGCCCACCTTCTGCAATGAATTCTCGAACATTTTCTTCAAATCCACCAATCGGTGCAAGTCTATACTCATATATAATGTTCTCACCTGTTTGCTCGGCAAAGAGAGCGTGAATGAAAGGCGACTTGCTATGTATAATCGGATTTCCGATCACAGCGTAGCGATCAAGATTTGAAGTTAAAAAAGAATGCATAATAATAGAATTATTTCTAGTATCGTTTAATTAGATGGACCTACATCTTTAATTAGTGGTTATAGAAGATAATCTGCTGTAGCATTAATACTTTTCGAATCGGTAAAAATTATTATATCTCTCCTAATCTTTTTGGCTATATAGTTATCTTACTGTTATCAGTTATTTTTTCTGGTGGTGTATCTATCACATGCAGAAACTGAACTGACGCCTCGATCGTTAGTTCATCGATCGACATTATTTCAAGCAATATTCTCGTACCGCGTTCATGCATAGCTATTTCCGGAACGTGTAGTAATAATGGCACTTCATCTAGACATACAAGGCTACCTTTTATAACACTCGCTGTTACTTTTTTTCTACATTCTTGACGAATCCATCGTAAACACCAAAAGCATTCCATTCGACGTTGATAATCAATATAAGCTGAGTAGGTTTCATCGAAACCATGTACAACAGCATATAGATCTGAGTCTTTTTGTTTAAACGGAGCAGTAAGCTTTGAAGTGATTCCGTGTTTTATACATGCAAGTAATTGCCACTGGTTAACAAGATCAACATAGCGTCGCAAGGGTGACGTACTCCATGCATATTGTTCAACTCCAAGTCCCTCATGCGGCGCAGCACTTATTTGCATCCGCGTCCGCCTTGGTGTGCTTCCTGCTTGTCCATTTCTGAAGCCTTGCTGTGTACGATAGATACCAGGCATCATGTTATGATGTAGTAACGCTCCCCATGTCGAGTTCGTAAGAATCGCCATCTCCGATACGATTAGATCGAGCGGCGATCCACGCCGACGTGGTGTGATAGTTATGTGCTCGCCATTAACATAGAAATTAAAATCAATATTACGTTGCATCTCTCGCTTTAATCCATATACTGCACGAGCTTGTTGACGTTTTTCAAAAAGTGCCTGAGCAAGTGGCCATAAAACTGCGATTTCATCCTTATGTGGGTAATCTCCACTACCCTTCAAAATTGCTTCCTCAGTTGCTAGTTCATCAAGAATATTATGACGTAGATTACTCTTTACGAATACATATTCAGCAAGAGTTTCGTTTGAAATAATCTCCTGTGTGCGTCGATCAACGATGATATACAATGATAGCGCTGGCCTATAATTACCCTCTCGGAGGGTGAACGCTTCAACAACAGCATCCGGTAGCATCCTAATCTTATTGCCTGGTATGTAAACGGTAGAAAGTCGCTCGCGTGCAATTACATCAATTTTATCTTCACGTATAATACCAAGACCAGGGGCTGCAATGTGTATACCTATTCTCGAATGGCCGCTTAGAAGATGTTCGACAGAAAATGCATCATCTATTTCAGTTGTTGTGATGTCATCAATCGAGAATGCGTTGACATTCGCACGTGGCAGATCCTCTTGTAGTGGAAGGACGGATACTTCTGGAAAATCTGTGCCATTAGGAAAAAATTGAGAAAGAAACCGTGCATTGTGCAGCGAACGCGCTGACTCGATTCCACCACAATCAAATATCAACCGTTCTTTAGAAATACCAAGCGTACTAGACGCTGCATCGAGAGCCTTATATTCTATAGACTGTTTGTCAGGCTTCGTTAATAGCATGATTGACTTAGTTACGAAAGCCTCTGGAAGCTTTCCAATCTTTAACTCATTCTCATATTGCGCTTGAATAACTGCTTGATGATGCCTATGTTCTAGCGCTTCAAGCGCTATTTTTAGCTGTTGTCTTGATGTGCGTTGATATTTACCGTGTCGTCCCTTTCGTCTAAAATAGACTGGTGAACTATTCAGACGTAATATAAGTGCTACACGCTCGACTAAACCACAAGATGGTCCAAAGTATTCGTCAGCAAATGTTAAAAATGAGAATTCTTCATCTGGGGCACATTCCCATAGAAAATCTATATCGATTTTATGTGCGGCTTCTTCTGCTAATTGCATTAATTCTCTAACTGACGGATTATCGAATTCGATCAGAACATCTTTTACTCGTATCTTTGCACGTCGACCGCCAGACAATTGAACATAAAATGCATTACCATGACGCATTAGAACGATGGCCGCTTTAAAACTACCTGACTCCTCAAAAAAAACATTCACTCAATTACTCTCATTTAGACTGTATCTATAGATATAGATAGATAATTTTTTCTTATACACTGCTGCAGTTAGGAAGATATAGTTATATCGAAATTAATATCACGGCTCCATAATTACCATTAATCAAGATCTATAGACAGCAGCGTTATAATCCGTGCTTCTTCCAAGAGAAGACCGTAATAGTAAGCTATATATATTCTTATAATATAAGGATATATCGTAGATACGAAGAAATCGTGTGTCTTGGATACAAGATTTATCTTCTATAGGAAAACTCTACTCTATATTTTATTGCTAATTCGTGGAAAAAATTGATATGATCAAAATAATAGTTAAGCTTTAGCTTATTCACTATATTATTTAAACTATTCTATAGATAAAATTTAATGCTATCGACTAGAAATCTAGAGGTAGCATATTTCCTAAATTTAAAAAAACTAAATTTCAGTCGTGAATTAAATATGAATTTACTCATATTTATGTCCTAGTAACACGTAATAATTTTTATCAAAAAATTTTAGTTAGAAATAAAATAATCAATTTTTAGAAATACAAGGAGGATATGAGACGATTTCTAGTATTACATGGCCCAAATATGAACCTTCTCGGTATACGAGAACCAGAAGTTTATGGCTTCGTGACACTCGAACATATTAATCAAGCACTTGTCTCACGTGCACAGAAAGATAGTATTGAGCTGATGTCTTTTCAGAGCAATCATGAGGGCGAGCTTATTGATCGTATCGCTACTTCTCGTACAGAAGATACCGATTTTATTCTTATTAATCCGGCTGCATACACACATACAAGTATTGCAATTCGTGATGCACTTACTGGAGTTTGTATCCCGTTCATTGAGATTCACCTATCGAATGTGTACCGCAGGGAAGCATTTCGGAGCCACTCTTATTTCTCTGATCGAGCAGAAGCTGTTATTTGTGGACTGGGCTGGAAAGGTTATCTATACGCGCTAGAGTACGCGATCGATAGGGAAGTAGCAGTCTGAATATCTTGTATATTTTTTATGTGAAAGTCTACAAATATCTAGGCTCTAGATAAGTGACACCTTACCTTTAGTAAAGGATTAAAAGAAGCTTCAATAGATCTTATAAAGCTAAGAAATTTAATTAATCTCGGAAAAATATGGGCGGGTAATTATAATGGTTTCCATATCGATTTAAATATGTACAACGGCTATTTTATCTCATAAAACTATGATTCAATGATTGGTAAGGTAATTATGTACGCTGCGATATAAGAACAAGCAATTTGACAAATGTACATAATTCTATCAGAAATATTCATTGAAGAACTGATAGTTTATAAAAAATCCTTCAATAGAAGAGGGTACTAGTATTCATTATCTTAAGAACTATCTCTCCGGGCGAAATGATCTTGTAAATAAGTTATAAATATCGAATTCCTTAGGTTAAACTCTAAATTTTGAAGACAGAATAGTAAATATTCTAGTAGAGAATATCTTCTAATAGAGAGGTTAAATATCTTTTATCTTAAATAACAAAAACTACCTGAATAGCAATCTACCTGTTCAGTAGATAGGTCAATCAAAAATTAATTGATGATTATAGGGCGGTCGATAATAGCACTTATTTATCTATTAATGATGTTTTTCTTTACAGAGTTTAAAAATTGATTATCTAGAAAGGTCAAGGACGCTTTCCCGTTGGAAACGACCAAATCTCTGTTTCATTTTTATTTAATGCAGTTTTCAAGCTAATAGTTTGCGTTTGAATGTCAGTTTGTATCTGAACCGATTTAATTAATTTCGTTTTCACTGTTTCGCATGAAAACTTCTTCTGATTACTTTTCTTCAATATCTTTTTCTCGGTGAATTCTATATTCATATCTTTTTTCAGGCCTATACAAGAATCATCTTAAATAGCAGTATTGATAATATAATTTATCTATTCAGCTAATTATTCCCACGATAGTGCTCCACCAGTTTGATATTCTATCACCCGTGTCTCGAAAAAATTACGTTCTTTCTTTAAATCGATCATTTCGCTCATCCACGGAAATGGATTTTCTTCCTTATTAAATAGCGGATCAAGGCCAATCTGTTGGCAACGTCGGTTGCAGATGAATCGTAGATAGCTCTTAAATAATGAGGCGTTTAGACCAAGAACACCCCTTGGCATTGTATCCTCCGCATAGCGGTATTCTAGATCGACTGCACACCTAAACAAATTATGAATCTCAGAACAAAACTTATTCGTCCATAGATGTGGATTCTCCAGCTTTATTTGGTTGATCAAATCAATACCAAAGTTGCAGTGTAACGACTCATCTCGAAGAATATATTGATATTGCTCTGCGGCGCCTGTCATCTTGTTCTGTCGGCCAAGCGAAAGAATCTGTGTGAATCCAACATAGAAAAAGAGACCTTCCATAATGCACGCGAATACGATTATAGACTTCAGCAAATTCTGATCATTATCTATCGTACCAGTCTTAAATACTGGATCGGTCAATGTATGAATGAAGGGGATAAGAAATTCATCCTTCTCATGAATCGATGACACCTCGTGATACGCGTTAAAAATCTCACCTTCGTCTAAGCCAAGTGATTCGACAATATATTGATACGCGTGCGTGTGGATTGCTTCTTCAAACGCTTGCCGCAACAGGAACTGTCGACACTCAGGTGCTGTAATATGTCGATATGTACCAAGAACTATATTATTCGCAGCGAGCGAGTCTGCTGTTACAAAGAAGCCAAGGTTTCTCTTTACTATATGTCGTTCCTGGTCAGTTAGACCGTTCGGGTCTTTCCATAATGCAATATCACGGGACATATTAATTTCTTGTGGCATCCAATGGTTCGCACAACCAGCTAGATACTTTTCCCATGCCCATTTATATTTAAACGGTACTAGTTGATTAACATCAGTCTTGCCATTAATGATTCGTTTGTCGCTAACATTAATTCTTGCTCCTGATAAGATAGAGCTATTAATTACATTTTGGTTCATATATTCCTTTACTGGAGTCATAATAATTTTCCATCATCCAAGTTTATCGAAATAAAATACGATCATTTATTTAGATCAGCTTGCATCAACTTTCTACACATTGTAAGTGGTACATCCAGATATATAAGAAAAATATTGACCAAAATACAATATATTACCAACCATAAGGTTTTGATTACTTTTATGAAAGTCTTATAAATTGGAAAGTATTTATCATCGGACTCCTCTTTTAAAAAGTTATCCATTAAGATTACTGACATACTTCGCACTCATTGAACATAGACGGGCCTTTCAGTACATCGATCGATGTCGTAACAGAATTCAGTGCTCCATGCGTGACTGTCGACTTTTCAACGTGTGTTGCTGCTACCGTACGCAGATAATATGTTGTTTTCAGACCACGAAGCCATGCAAGCTTATAAATTTCATCCAATTTTTTTCCAGAAGCACCAGCCATATATATATTAAAAGATTGTGCTTGATCTATCCATTTTTGGCGCCGTGATGCTGCTTCGACTAGCCACTTCGGATCGATTTCGAATGCGGTCGCGTAGATCGAACGGAGATCAGCTGGAACCCGATCGATTTTAGAAAGCATTCCATCGAAATACTTCAGATCAGCTACCATTACTTCATCCCATAGCCCAAGTGACTTCAGATCACGTACTAGATATTTGTTAATCACTGTGAATTCACCTGATAGATTTGACTTCACATATAAGTTCTGAAATGTCGGTTCAATGCAGGCAGATACTCCAATGATGTTTGAGATCGTTGCTGTAGGGGCGATTGCGACGCAATTTGAATTGCGCATGCCATAGGCGTTAATCCTAGTACGTAGGGTCATCCAGTCAAGCGTTTGAGAAAAATCAACTTCAACGTAGCCGCCACGCGCTTTAGCAAGTAGTTCTAGAGAATCTAGTGGTAGAATTCCTCTATTCCATAGAGAGCCATAATAACTTGGATAGCAACCACGCTCTTCTGCAAGCTCTGTTGATGCTAAATATGCATAATAGCAGACCGATTCCATTGAGCGGTCTGAGAATTCGACTGCCCCTTTTGACGCATATGGTATACGTAATAGATTTAAGCAGTCTTGGAAACCCATAATTCCAAGACCAACCGGCCGGTGTTTCATATTAGAATTTCGTGCCTTTACTACAGCATAGTAGTTAATATCTATAACGTTGTCGAGCATCCGCATAGCGGTGCTGATTGTACTCTTCAATTTGCTATGATCAAGTATATAAGTGCCATTTGTCAGTTTTTTCATATGAGCAACGAGGTTTACAGAACCAAGGTTACAGACTGCTATTTCAGAATCACTTGTGTTAAGTGTAACTTCAGTGCATAGATTTGAAGAATGGATTACACCGACATGTTGCTGAGGTGAGCGTATATTACATGGATCCTTAAACGTGATCCACGGATGACCGGTTTCGAAAAGCATACCAAGCATTTTTCTCCATAACTGTTGTGCTGGAATCTTTTTGAATAACTTAATCTTACCGAGCTCGACCTCATCCTCGTAATTTACGTAAGCTTCTTCGAATTCCGTACCAAATTTATCGTGCAAATCAGGACAAGTCGACGGAGAAAATAATGTCCAATCTTTGCCCTCTATCACGCGTTTCATGAAAAGATCAGGAATCCAATTTGCAGTATTCATATCGTGTGTACGACGACGATCGTCACCGGTATTCTTGCGTAATTCAAGAAATTCTTCAATGTCAAGATGCCATGACTCCAAATATACACAGACCGCACCCTTGCGCTTACCACCCTGGTTCACCGCGACTGCGGTATCGTTGACAACCTTCAAAAATGGTACGACACCTTGCGATTTGCCGTTTGTTCCTTTAATTGGTGAGCTAAGGGCACGAACACGTGTCCAATCATTTCCAAGCCCTCCAGCAAACTTTGCTAGAAGGGCATTTTCTTTAAGCGCCTCATATATCCCATCAAGGTCATCCATAACTGTTGTTACGTAGCATGATGACATCTGTGAACGACGTGTACCAGAGTTAAATAGTGTCGGCGTTGAGCTCATAAAGTCGAAAAGAGAAAGTACATTGTAAAACTCAATCGCACGTATTTCTCGATCACTTTTATTTTCATTTAAGGCAAGGCCCATAGCAACACGCATGAAAAACACCTGCGGCATCTCGATCCTAGTACCATCGATATGTAGAAAATAGCGGTCGTACAGCGTCTGTAAACCAAGGTAACCGAATTTTAGATCTCGATTTGCATCAAGTGCTTCGCTAAGAAGCTTTAGATCGAATTCCAATAGTTTCTCGTCGAGAAGTTCGGCTTCGATACCGCGGTCTAGAAATTGTAGAAAATGTTCTGCATATCGAGTCGACATGTTTGACTGATCAACTTCCGAGTTGAAGATCTCAAGACGAATCACATGCAGTAGGATTCTTGCAGTTACCTGATTGTATGCTGGATCCTTTTCAATCATTGTACGCGCAGAAAGAATTAATGATTCGTATACCTGATTTATCTGAATACCATCATACAGGTTTTTCATAGCTTCATTGAGGATAGTCTCTGAGCTAACTTCTGGTCCAAGACCATCGCATGCCGATAAGACTAAAGAGCGGAGTGCATTTAGATTAAGTGGACAAATCACACCATTATTAATGACATTGATTCCGTCGCTGTTTCCTATTTTTTCGACTGCTACTTCTTTCTCGCCAGTATTCTTGCGTTCAATGTTCCGTTTTTCACGGTATAGAACATACGCGCGTGCGACATTATGTTCTCCGCTTCGCATAAGCGCGAGCTCAACCTGATCCTGGATATCTTCGATATGAAATATGCCTCCAGCTGGACGGATGCGCATAATTGCAAGTACAACTGCCTGGGTTATTTGATCTACTAGATCACGCACGCGTGCCGAAGATGCTCCTTGTTCTCCATTGACAGCCAAGAACGCTTTTTTTATTGCAATCGCTATTTTCGACTGCTCAAATGACATTACGCTGCCGTTACGGCGAATTACTTTGTAATCGGGGAACGAATTATTTGTCGTGATTACGTCTGGCATATCTTGTTCGGCAGTCCGCTTAGAAGTACAGACCGATCTGCTATTGAGTGTAGAAGGATCATTATCAGTGATTTGCATAAGCGAAGCTCCTGGGTATCCTGGTATTATATAGTGCAGAGAACTTAACTGGATTGAAAAACGGACAGCTTGCAACAAGATTGAGTATCCCGTAGGATAAAAATAGCAGTATCTGAGACTACTGAGTCGTACTTCGTTTCTTAAACAAGAAAAATCTAAAAACTAATTATGCTTTTATTAAGTATAAATGGATGGTCTAATGATCTCAAAATGTAAAATTTACACCACAGTCTTTGACTGTAAGGCACAGCTTATAGAAATCGAAGAATTACAACGAAAGCACAATAAGAAGTGGTCATAAAAATAATAGTATTCATAAGTTTTTTAAACTACAGAAACTATGTAGCAAAAATATTTTAAAACAGATAGCTAACTAAATATATCTTAGAAAGATTATGAGCATTAGCTTAGATTAGATAACAGAAAAGGAAAAGCATGAAACTAAATACCATAAACTATGCTTTCCTAAGAAGACAACTTATTTAAAAAATAAGATCAACTCCCTATGAGTTTAGGTAAGCTTAATCCTTTCTAAATGAAAAAATTTACATATGAGCTAACCCTGAGTTTGTTCTAATTCTTAATATTGGTCTAGCTAGAATACGTCCCCTTTAAGAGAGGAGATCAAAATTTCGAAGAACATTCAAATAGAAATTGAAAACTATCATACAAAAGTATGATGAAAAAAATATTTAGTATATTATCAATTTCAAAGGTTGAAATTAGCATCTTTTAAAGATTACTGCTATTCCTTCTAGCTCTTATTTTACGCACTAATATTATAATTCCTCATTTTCCTCATTCTTTCTTATGTTCGATAATCTTACTCAACGTATGTCGCGTATTGTTAAGACGCTGCGTGGTGAGGCCTACCTAAATGAAGCAAATACTAAGAAGATGCTCCATGAAGTGCATCTAGCATTGCTCGAGGCGGACGTCTCTCTTCCTGTTGTTCTCGATTTTATTAAAAATGTTAAGGAAAAAGCTATTGGTAAAGATGTGATGAGTAGCTTATCACCTGGACAGGCTCTTGTCGGGGTTGTCAAAAATGAACTAACTGCGATAATCGGTGGCGATTACGAGGGCCATGCTGTCGAGCTAAACCTTAAGGTTTCTCCGCCAGCTGTAATTTTAATGGCTGGCCTACAAGGCTCTGGAAAAACAACAACTGTAGGCAAACTTGCTAAACTTCTTCGTGAAAAGTATAAAAAGAAAGTTCTAACTGTGTCGTGTGATATATATCGACCAGCTGCAATAATGCAGTTAAATACAGTAAGTACACATGTCGGTGCAGATTTCTTTGCATCGACACCATATCAGAAACCAGTCGATATTGCTCTCGCCGCACTTGACTGGGGGAAACGACACTATCATGACGTATTAATTGTCGATACAGCTGGACGTATTGGTATAAACGAATCAATGATGAAGGAGCTCGCAGAATTAGATAGTGCACTGAATCCAGCTGAAACATTATTCATTCTCGACTCTATGCTCGGCCAAGATGCAGTTAATACTGCGAAAGCATTTAATGATGTGCTTCCTATAACAGGTATCATATTAACAAAGCTAGACGGCGATTCTCGGGGCGGTGCTGCGTTATCGGTACGGTATATTACGGGTAAGCCGATCAAATTCATCGGTGTTGCAGAAAAGCTTGATGGTCTCGAAGAGTTCCATCCTGAAAGAATGGCCAATCGAATACTCGGTATGGGAGACATTCTTTCAATCGTTGAGGAAGCGCAACGTGGAGTCGATGTCAAGATAGCACAGAATCTAGCCGAAAAGATGAGAAAAGGTGGTGATTTTGACTTGAATGATTTCCGCGTACAAATTTCCCAGTTGAAGAGTATAGATGGGATATCATCGATGATAAGCAAGCTACCTGAGAAGTTCAAGCAAATAGTATCTGGTGCTAATATAACTCAATCTGATAAGAAAATACGACAGATGGGGGGGATTATTGACTCAATGACACCATATGAGCGAGTAAATCCTGAAATTATTAAGGCAACACGTAAGCGACGGATTGCAGCCGGTGCGAGCGTTACAGTTCAAGATGTAAATCGAATGTTAAATGAATACAGTCAAATGCGCGTGATTATAAAGAAATTAAAGGTCAATAATAATATGAAAAAGATGATACACCTCATGAGAGGCATATTTCCTGGAATTCACTAATTCCATAATGTAGAACAAAAATTTATGGAAAACATAATAAAATAGATATGGAAGTTCCTCATACGCCTCTACTTCTCATAGTCTATTGAAATGAGCTCCACTAATTCTTTCTCTTTCTATTTACATGTTATGAAATCTTATTTCTATAGCTTTTCTGTTTCATATTCCTAGAAAATTTTAGATTTTATCTAAAAGATCAGCTTCTATGTTTAAATATAAATTATACCTAGAATCTTTATTAGAGAATTATCGGGCAAGCGCTATACGAATTTTGTCAATAATCACTGCTGCTGCTATACCAAGTGGAAGAATTATTTCTTCATCTTCACGTCGCCTTTTATACTCAATCTTTCCATCCTTTAACCATCGCTCGCTGATCACTATCTGGTGCGGTACACCGATTAGCTCCCAGTCAGAGAACATTACTCCAGGACGCTCACAACGGTCATCGAGGATAACGTCGATACCGGCACTAGTTAGTGTGGTGTATAGCTTATCAGTTATAGTTCGAACTAAAATACTATAATCATATCCAATTGGACATAATACAGCCTCGAACGGAGCAATCGATTCTGACCAAATAATTCCTTTGTCATCGAAGTTTTGTTCAATCGCTGCTGAAAGAATTCGAGTAACTCCAATTCCATAACAACCCATATGTATTAATTGTATCCTACCTAACTCATCGATAAATTTTGCACCCATGATCTCCGAGTACTTTGTGCCAAGTTTGAATATATGACCAACTTCAATCCCTCGGCAGATATTAATTTCTCCCTTACCATCTGGTGATGGATCACCTTTTTTTATATTACGCAGATCAGCGATCATTGGCTCAGGTAAATCTCTTCCCCAATTCACTCCAACGATGTAGTAACCATTATCATTTGCACCGACAACAAAGTCGTTCATATTTGCTACTGTACGATCAACAATTACATTGACAGGCTTCTTCATACCAATCGGTCCGATATAGCTAAGCGATGCACCGAACCATTTAGAAATTTCTTTTTTTGTCGCAAAACGATAGTTATCAAGACTAGAAATTTTCAATAACTTAGTTTCGTTGAGGTCGTGATCGCCTCTAAGCATTAATAGCCAGATTGTAGGTTCAGCATCTTTGTTATCGGTTGCGAGGACAATTGACTTTATTGTCTGATGTAATGGAACATTTAGTAGATCGGCGGCTGCTTCGCATTTCATTTTATCTTGTGCTAAGACCTTCCGTATCGGCTCGGCCGGCGCATTCCGGCTTGCGAATAACGGTAGCGCTTCGGCTGCCTCAATATTTGCCGCGAAATCAGATGTTGGACAATACGCTATTATATCTTCACCAGTATCTGCAATTACGTGGAATTCATGTGAGAAATCACCTCCAATCAAGCCATTATTTGCTGAAACCACTCGGAATTCAAGACCTAGACGAGTAAAGATGCGTAGGTATGCATCAAACATTTTCTGATATGATTTATGTACGCCTTTAAGGTCTTTATCGAATGAGTACGCATCCTTCATGATAAATTCTCGGCTTCGCATTATACCAAAACGTGGACGAATCTCATCACGGAACTTCGTTTGGATCTGATAGAAATTGATAGGCATCTGTTTATAACTTCGAATCTGTGCTCGTACAATATCGGTAATTACTTCTTCATGTGTTGGCCCGATTACAAATTTATTATCTTTTCTATCCTGGAAACGAAGTAACTCCAGGCCATAATGTTTCCAGCGTCCAGATTCCTGCCATAGCTTAGCCGGCTGTACGACTGGCATTAATAATTCAATTGCTCCTGCTCGGTCCATCTCATCTCGAATTATTTTCTCAACCTTGATGATTGAGCGTAGACCGATAGGTAAGTAGTTATAGATACCTCCAGCGACTCGACTAATCATACCTGAACGTATCATCAGCCTATGACTAACGATTTCTGCATCGTTTGGCGCCTCTTTTAAGGTACAGATAAAGAAACAAGAAGCTTTCATGCGGATAACTCCAAAAACAGTGGCCAAACTCGACTAAAAACTTTAATAAAAGACATAGTACAAGCACTATGTCTTTTATTGATTTATAATTAAGAAGAACTTTTGAATAATTTAAGGATGGGATATATGCTGGACTGTGAAGGTTTTCGTCCAAATGTTGGCATCATTATGATGAACTCGAAAAACAAAGTATTCTGGGGAAGGAGACTGCGCGAGCATTTCTGGCAGTTTCCACAAGGAGGCATTGAACATGGTGAAACTCCCATACAGGCAATGTATCGGGAATTGCGTGAGGAAACTGGTCTACGTACTGAACATGTTATGGTAATCGGACGAACACGTGACTGGTTACGGTACGAGGTTCCTGACAAGTTTATTAATCGACAGGCTCGTGGTCATTACAGAGGACAGAAACAAATTTGGTTCCTGTTGCATATGGTGGTTCAGGATTACAATATTTCTCTTCATACAACAGAGAACCCAGAATTTGATGCATGGCATTGGAGAGAATATTGGGCACCACTTAATTCAGTTATCGAGTTTAAGCGAAATGTCTATCAATTAGCTTTGACAGAATTATCTCATCTTCTAAAACACTCGATCTAATTATCAATTAATAAAACTACTAATTCTCACGAAAAGATAAGATCTGTAAAGATTAATGAATCGTAGTTAAAATTATATTTTTTAGAAAATACTTTACAGATAAAGACTAAAAATTAAATTTTAATATCTTTTAGATTTAAAATCTAGCTTTATTTATTTAAGTAAGCACAAGGTTATCTCTATGGATTAATTCCGATTTAAAAATATAGCCTAGTATCATTTTAATTTCACTGCTTGGCTTGCTCTGTATTAGCCTAGTTTCAACACTATTATAATTAGCTAGACCTCGCGCGACTTCACGTCCATCCTTACAAATACAGGAGATCACCTCACCGCGATCGAATGTGCCATGAACCTCAACTACACCGATTGGAAGCAAGCTCTTACTATAAACTTTCAATTTTTCAATTGCTCCTGAATCGATCACGACATGCCCACGTATTTGCAAATGATTTGCTATCCACTGCTTTCGCTCGGTCATGCGTACTGTTGTACAAGCGGTTAGTTGTGTACCAATTTCCTCCCCATTTACTAATCGGACAAGTACATCGGCTTCATGACCATTTGCAACTACTGTATTTGCGCCACTGCATGCAGCGCGCTTTGCTGCAAGAATTTTAGTTAACATGCCCCCTCGGCCTATACTCGACTCTGTACCACCTGCCATCGATTCAAGCTCCGGAAAGCCAGTGTTTGCTTCTGAGATAAATACAGCAGATGGGTCTTTACGTGGATCAGCTGTATAAAGACCAATTTGGTCGGTTAGAATGATTAGCGCATCACTTTTAATTAAGTTTGTAACAAGTGAACTGAGTGTATCATTATCACCGAATTTAATTTCATCAGTAACAACTGTATCATTTTCATTGATGATCGGTACAACACCGAGCTTCAGTAGTCTCAATAGTGTTGAGCGTGCATTTAGATATCGTTCACGATTAGCTAGATCTTCTTGTGTAAAAAGGATCTGAGCTGCGCATATCCCATGCTCAGTAAAAGATCTCTCGTACACTTGAATAAGTCCCATTTGTCCAATCGCAGCTGCAGCCTGTAACTCATCGATCTCGAATGGACGCTTATGCCAGCCAAGACGTTTCATTCCTTTAGCAATTGCACCAGAGCTAACAAGTACTACCTCCTTACCGAGTCTACGAAGTGTAGCAATCTGTTTTACCCAACAACTAATCGCTATATTGTCAAGTTTCTTACTATTATCTACTATGAGACTTGACCCTATTTTCACCACTAATCTTTTAGAATTTTTAATAATCGAACGCATTGGTAGACTATTCCTTTTCTTACCTTATTGTAAGTATGCGTTTGAATTAATATCGACTATGGTATATTTCTGAATCGAACATCAGAAGAAAAGCTTTCAATCTCATCCGCGCTATATATATTAAAGTGCGATGATAAATAGTTGTAGACTTTACAGATAAGATCCTTACAACCCTGACCGGTTAGGGAAGAAATTTCAAATACTGGACCATTCCATTCGAATCGCTTAAGAAAATCGAGAACGCGAGCTGCACGCTCGGCGGCCGGTACTATATCAATCTTATTCAGCACTAGCCAGCGTGGTTTTTTATATAGCGTTTCGCTGTACTTCCGTAGTTCATCAACGATTGTCTTCGCCTGTGAAACCGAATCAATACTTTCGTCAATCGGTGCAAGATCTACTAAATGTAGTAACACTCTAGTACGATGTAGATGACGAAGAAATTGATAGCCGAGACCTATGCCTTCTGCTGCACCTCCAATTATCCCCGGAATATCTGCTATAACAAAGCTCTTATTTAGTCCAACACGTGCTATTCCAAGATTTGGGACAAGCGTCGTGAACGGATAATTTGCGATCTTAGGCTTAGCGTTAGATACTGATGAAATAAACGTTGACTTACCTGAATTCGGCATTCCAACAAGTCCAGCATCTGCTAGAAGTTTTAGTTCAAGACATAATATACGCTGACTACCAAGCTTTCCATCCGTTTTCTGTCTGGGCGCGCGGTTTATACTTGATTTAAAGTGTAGATTACCTAATCCACCAGCTCCACCTTTTGCAAGCATTATCTTCTGGTTATGTTCAGTTAGATCTGCGATTAGTTCACTAGTTTCTATATCAGTAATCACAGTGCCTACCGGCATAGGTAACAGTATATCATATCCACTCTTTCCATAACAACCTGAACTACGACCATTCCCTCCTCTACACGCAATATACTTCTTTGTATAATGGTAGTCGATCAGCGTATTGATGTTTCTATCTGCAATTGCGTAAACACTTCCACCTCGAGCGCCATCACCGCCATTTGGACCACCGAATGGAACGAATTTCTCACGGCGCATTGATGCACTTCCATTACCTCCGTTACCTGCTATAACCTGGATTTGAGCTTCATCAATGAACCTCATTCGTTAACTCCGTTCAGTCCAATTATTTTAATAGAGTGTCTTTAATGCATTCTCAATTTAAATATTTTTTAAAATATAAACTCCGTATCGATAAAATATAGAGATAAGATAAAAATCTATCTAATAACTTTATTATATTAACCTTCAATCTATAAGACTCTACATATCGCGCTCTCTGTACCTAAATACAATTCTGTATGACCATAACTGTATGTTTTTTATCTACACCTTTCTTTGAAAATTTTACATATCCGCTGATTAGTGCAAAAAGTGTATGGTCCTTACCCATACCTACATTACTTCCTGCATGTATACGGGTACCACGTTGACGTACTATTATGCTTCCAGCTTTGATCGCCTGGCTACCGTATACTTTTACTCCAAGACGTTTTGACTCAGAGTCTCTACCATTCCTAGAAGATCCGCCTGCCTTTTTTTGTGCCATATTTCCCCTTATCTTATTAAGGATTGTGAATAAATTGCACCGATACACAATTCAGTGTAACACTGACAGTGACCTCCACGTTTCTGATAGTGCTTTCGGCGACGCATCTTAAATATGGTGACCTTATCATGACGGCCTTGTGAAACAACGGTTGCCTTAACGGAAGCCCCTACAATAATTGGGGTACCGAACATAGTTGATCCACCTTCAGTGACTGCTAGAACCTTACTGATGGTAATTTCATCGCCAACTTTAGCTGATATCTTTTCTATTTTTATTTTTTCACCAACGGTAACCTTATATTGTTTACCACCAGTTTTTATAACCGCATACATTAAAAATCTCACTCCAGGTATGTTTCTGCACTCTATGCGTGCGAAGATATAAATCTTACAGAATAATTATCTGATAAGTCAAAGCTCATCAATATAGTTTACAGTTGAATAGCTATTTTAAATGAAACATACATATGATAATGCGGTTTAATCTAAATTTAATTTATAATACACTGTATTATCCAAAGTTCCTCAATCTAATCATTGACTGCTTTCACTTTTCTCAATATAGATAAGATCCTTGCACCTATTGCAGACGATATGGAGCAGGTAAACAATGTTATCTATCAAAGTCTCACATCTGATGTATTGCTTATTAACCAAATTATCAAGTACATAATCAGTTCTGGTGGAAAAAGGCTGCGTCCAGCCCTACTACTACTCATCTCAAGTGCACTAGGAGAAACATCGAAACAGCGGCACGTGCTTTCAGCAATCATCGAGTTCATTCATACAGCAACGCTACTACATGACGATGTCATCGACGAATCTAGTCTTCGTAGAGGACGTAAAACTGTAAACATAATGCTTGGTAACGCAGTAAGCGTACTCGTCGGAGATTATCTGTATTCGCGATCATTCGAGATGATAATTAGAGAGGGTAAATCGAAAATAATGGAAATTATGTCAGAAGCTACGACAATTATCTCAGAAGGAGAGGTACTGCAATTATTGAATATTAACAATGCAGATATTAATGAAGCGGACTATATACATGTTATTCGCTATAAAACAGCAAAGTTGTTTGAAGTATCTGCCCATTTAGGAGCAGTACTCGCGGGTGCAGACTCATCTATTGAGGCCGCCTCAGTTGAGTATGGGCGACGCATCGGTACGGCGTTTCAGATTATGGACGACTGGCTGGACTTCGCAGGCAACAAAGAATTAATGGGTAAAAACGCTGGTGATGACCTAAGAGAAGGTAAGGCAACACTACCACTAATCTATCTAATTAATTATGGTACACCAGAGCAAGTTCAGCTCGCGCGTGAAGCAATAGAACAAAACAAAAAAGAGCATGGAAAAACAAACCGGTTTGATACTATTTTCAATGCTATTATACAATCTGGCGCACTCGATCACACACTTGAATGTGCGCGAAAAGAAGCAATAGCTGCTGCGTCGGCTATTGTTGAATTTCCTGATTCTATATTTAAAGAAAGTCTTCTAGAGCTATGTGAATATTCAACGTCACGGCAATCGTAAATACGAGTAAGTCTATAAAAAAATATGAAATTTTCTTTAGTTATTTCATCCTTTTAAGGGATGTCAATCTAAATTTTATTTAGCTTGATAGCTTGATCGATCTTGATAAAGATCGGGGTGTAGCTTAGCCTGGTAGAGCGCTACGTTCGGGACGTAGAGGCCGAAGGTTCGAATCCTTTCACCCCGACCATGTTTTTTCTTCCTTTATTCTGTTGACTAATATTTCAGTCCATATTGGAGTTCTCTTTTATAAACTTTAATCATCCTTTATTCAAAAATTTTTATTAAACTTATGAATAGTCCTTTCATTAGAATCTAGATTCTAATCTTGTCTAGATGAAGAAAAATATATTTACAATAGGTCTCACCGGTGGAATAGGAAGCGGAAAGACAACTATCTCAAGACTGTTTGCAGCTCGTGGTGCATCAATTATTGATGCTGACCTAATTGCTCATCGCTTAACAGCATCAGATGGCTTAGCGATACCATATATCGTGAGCGCATTTGGTATCGAATATATAGCTGAAGATGGCTCACTTAATCGCTCTAAAATGCGCTCACTAATTTTTAGCGACGACGCTGCAAAAAAACATCTTGAGGCAATTATACATCCGCTAATCCGTAAAGAAATGGATCGAGAAAGATTTTCTATAAAAGGACCCTATTTGTTACTGGTTATACCTCTACTTGTTGAATCTAGTATGTGGAAAACCCATATCGCCAGAGTTCTCACTATTGACTGCAATATCGAAATGCGGATTGCTCGTATTATGCGCCGAAACAATAATTTGATGCGCGAACAGATAGAAAAAATGATCGCTTGTCAAGCATCTCGCGAAGCATATATAGCTATTGGAGATGACCTAATTGCTAACAACAGTATATTAAATAAGCTTGATACTAAGGTTGATGAACTACATAAGCGCTATATCGCACTCGCGTACCAAAGTTACAAAAAAGATAAATATAAGTGAAGCTCCCCATAACGGGCAGAATAATTAATAATAAGCTTTATGCTATTCGTATATCTTGTTTTTCTATATTTCTTTCCATATCATCGAATATGATAAGATGCGGTGATTAACTTTTATATGAGATTTACCTATATAATTCTCTCTGAGAGAGACTTATACGATCTAATAATGTGGGTCCTCAGATTTATAAGGATATAAATTCCTTTTCTTGTGCTTAATTCAATCTATCCGCTTATTCGTGCATCTCTATTTAAAATGGATGCAGAGAATGCCCACAAATTAATGCTCTGGCTACTCTGTACATCCACTCGAAATATTAGTATCACACGTATGCTTGCTACTCGCGTTCCAAACTCTACTCATACTCTTATGGGGTTAACATTTCGAAATCGAGTAGGTCTTGCAGCCGGTCTCGATAAAAATGGATCAGCAATTGACGGACTCGCAGCACTCGGTTTTGGTTTTATAGAAGTTGGTACGGTCACGCCTCGCGCGCAGCCAGGTAATACGCGTCCACGTATATTTCGAGTATTAAAGGCTGATGCATTAATCAACCGGATGGGTTTCAATAATCAAGGAGTCGATCAATTTATAAAAAACATAAAATTAGCACGATATCAGGGAGTACTTGGCCTCAATATCGGAAAAAATATTGATACTCCGATTGAACGAGCTACTGAAGATTATCTATACTGCTTAGAACGGGTATATCCTTTTGCAAGCTACGTAACAATCAATATTTCATCACCTAATACGAAGAACTTACGACAACTTCAGTATAAAGGAGCGCTCGATATGCTGCTTGCCTCACTAAAGGACAAGCAGCAGCGTTTAGCAGATCTACATGGAAAACTCGTGCCACTTGCGCTAAAAATTTCTCCGGACCTTAGCGATGAGCAAATCAATAAGATTTCTTATATGATACTTCGTCATAGGATCGAAGCGGTAATCGCAACAAATACAACCTTATCTCGTAATGCCATCTATGGACTACCAAATGCCAATGAAGCTGGAGGTCTTTCTGGTCGACCTATTTTTGATATATCGAATAAAGTAATCTATAAGTTGCGCTCAGAGCTAGGTGATGCTGTAACGATCATTGGCGTTGGTGGAATTTTTTCTGGAGACGACGCACGAAAAAAACTCGAAGCTGGAGCTTCGCTTGTTCAGTTATATACAGGCTTTATTTATCGTGGTCCAGAGCTTATTATCGAGTGTATAAAGGCTATCCTCCGAAGATAGTTAGCTGAAAATATAAAAGATTTTAAATTAGCATAGATACCTATAAATTGATTCTACCGAAAATAATTGATCTAGCTGAAGAAAGTGAAATAAATAAAGTAAAATACAGAACTTTCTTAAGTTTATAAGAAAATAAAGATATAATGTTGATCAAAAAATTTCTATTAAAACACATTAAGAGAAGATTAATGATTTAAATCCAAAAAATACTTTACATCCTGATTTAGACTTCATCATATCTTCTACTTATCTATCTCTAATAGATAATAGTTTTTATTCCGTGTCTAGTACCTAATAGACAAAGATCAGCACGACGTTCTGCAAATAAACCAACTGTTACGACGCCTGGCCACGCATTAATCCGCTTTTCGAGATAAAAAGGGTTGAAAATATTCAGTTTATTAACATCAAGAATCTCATTGCCGTTTTCAGTTATATAAGGCAAGCCTCTATTTGTCAAACGCAGAAGTGGAATACCACCGAGCGAAACTAAGCGCCTTCCAATTGCAGTACGAGCTATCGGTATAATCTCTATTGGAAGTGGAAATGCGCCGAGTACCTGAACATGCTTGCTATAGTCTGCAATGCAAATAAATGTATCTGCTACCGACGCGATAATTTTTTCTTTTGTCAAAGCACCTCCACCACCCTTGATCATCGCTCCTCTATCATCAATTTCGTCGGCGCTGTCAATATACACAGGAAGCGATTTAATATCGTTTAAGTTAAATATTGAGATTTTGTAAGCCTTTAGGCGATAGGTTGTCGAGGTTGAACTTGAAACTACGCCGTGAAACCGTGACTTAACTAACGAGAGTGCATCAATAAAATAGTTCGTAGTCGAGCCGGTACCAACACCGATGACTGCGCCCTCTGGTAGATTGAGAGTAAGATAATTAATAGCCGCCTGGCAAACTGCGCGTTTAAGTTGATCTTGATCCATATAAATAGAAACCGTAGAATACTAAAAGTTATTACTTCTCTGTCTTAGTCTAAAATATTCTCATGTCTATTTTCATGGATATGAAAAGATTTTTATTGGTAATCTAAATCATATTAATTTTATTAAACGAATTATCTTCAGATGAATTTATGGATTATAAAAAATTAGTTGTATAAATAGTGTAGAAGAGGAATTTTATTTTTAAATAAAAAAATAATACTTACACTATTTTAAGCCTAAATACTGAGAATTTTAAAAAACACTCTTAGCCTATATTTTACTATATAAGAAATTTAAAAATATAAGAAATTTAAAAGATTTATAAGGTATTGCTTTTCTATGAAAAAGCGTTAATATCGTATAAAATTTTATTATTATGTTTAATAAGTATTTCTTAAATAAAAGATGGTTATTAAAGCAAAGTAACTATGAACTAAGTAGTGATTAAATGTAGAAATAAGAGTTTGTTTTTTATATTTTTTATTTATTTAACTGTATTAGGTTAGTACTTTTAGTAGTATTTTTTTAAAAATTCTATTATTTGTTCTTTCTTTTAAAGAATTTGTTATTACTTTTTAAAAAATTATAAATTGTGAGGAAATTTTGCTGTTGAATCGTCTTGATATTTTAAGTACAGGCTTACTTCAGCAAAAAAATCTTTTTAGCCTGCGTGGAATTGAAAAAGAAGGATTGCGCATTACTAGAGATGGTATGATTGCGTCTACACCTCATCCGCGCATATTTGGCTCGGCGTTGACACATCCTTCATTGACTACTGACTATTCAGAATCGATGATTGAACTAATCACGCCTGCCGAGGCTGATGCAGTGCTGTCTATGAAAGATCTTGATATGTTGCATCGCTATGTCTATAGATCGATCGGGAATGAAATATTATGGACTAATTCAATGCCTGGTATATTACCAGAAGAAGATCAGATCAAGATTGCCGAATATGGTAGTTCAAACATTGGCCGCCTAAAGACTATTTATCGTCGCGGACTTGCGAATCGATATTTTGGTAAAAAAATGCAGTGCATTGCTGGTATACACTATAACTTTTCAATAAAAGAGGAAATATGGTGTTCGATTCTTAAAGAAAAAGAGTCGACTAAAAAATTGCCCATAGAATGTTGTTCTAAAGGCTATCTAGCCCTAATTAGAAACTTCCATCGCACGAGTTGGCTTCTTGCATATCTGTTTGGTGCAACACCGGTAGTTGATGTCCGATTTTTATTCGGTCGGATGCATACGCTCGAGATATTTGACAAAGACACGCTATATGGTCCATATACGACATGTTTGCGTATGAGTCGTCTTGGCTATTCCAGTTCAGTTAAACAGATCATGTTGCACCCGGATTACAACACGATTTTAGGCTATATTAAAACTTTGTCGAAATTTGTTAGTGAACCACATCCGGATTATGAAGCGATCGGTACACATCATAATGGTGAGTGGATTCAGATTAACACAAATATATTACAGATTGAGAATGAGTTATATTCGAGGATTCGTCCGAAATGTGTTCCCTATCTATATGAGCGTCAATTACAGGCTATCGCGACACGCGGAATACAGTACATCGAAATTCGATGTTTAGATATTGATCCTTTTGAGCCAAACGGTATTAGACTTGATACTATGCGATTCCTTGATGCATATCTATTGTTTTGCGCGCTAGAATCTAGTCCTCCAATAGACAGCGATGCGTATTGCGAGTCAGACATAAATTTCGAGCGTGTTACAATGGAAGGGAGAAGGCCAGGATTGATGCTATCATGCAATAGCCGTCCTATCTCATTTATTGAGTGGGCTTATGAATTGCTTGAAAAAATTAGTCTAGCTGGACATTATCTAGACGAGATCTATGGTAGCCATGAACATATGGACGCTATTGTTTTGCAGAAGGATAAACTTGATAATCCAGAGAACACACCTTCCGCGCGTGTTTTACGTAAACTGAGCGAAAATTCTCAATCTTTCATTCAGTTCGTCCTTATGCAAAGTAAAGTATACGCTGAATATTTCCGAAATCAGCCATTATCAGATGAATATATACACTCAGCAAGTGCTCTTGCTAAATATTCTCTTGAACAGCAGTCGGAGATTGAAGGAAAGGAAGATGAACCATTTGATACGTTTATGAAAAAATATTCATCGTATAGAGTAGACTGAAAAATTAAAAACTTGAATAGTTTGAATCCTAGCAGTTCTTATTGATCTAAGTTAGATCTAGTATAAAGATTTTATCTTTAATAGAATTTACTAAAAGTAGTATGAATTACTATATAAGAAAATTTCTTTTTTAGTAAAAAAATTATACTTCTCATATTTACTACTTGGTTTTGTTATAAGAATATCGCAGAATTTATATATCTGCGGTATTCTATTTTTTATTTTTTATTCGAGTACAGGTGTAGATATCTTCTTTCTAATAGCTCTAAATTTAAGTTTTCTCTCTTAATGAAAAAATATTATTCAGATTTCTAAGATAGATAAGAATACTATGATATATCATAAAAAAAGATGATGTAGCGTTCTTTATAGGAGGGGTTCCCGAGCGGCTAAAGGGGGCAGACTGTAAATCTGTTGGCTTATGCCTACGTTGGTTCGAATCCAACCTCCTCCACAAAAACTGAAGATAAAAATAAAGAAGAAAAGTTGATATTCTTTGAAATTTGTGCGGGTGTAGCTCAATGGTAGAGCAGAAGCCTTCCAAGTTTAAGACGAGGGTTCAATTCCCTTCACCCGCTCCAGACTATTTTGTGATATTACGGCATAAGAAAGAGCCCATGTGGCTCAGTGGTAGAGCACTCCCTTGGTAAGGGAGAGGTCGGCAGTTCAATCCTGCCCATGGGCACCAAGCTAGTCATGGGCACCAGCTAGTTATTCGGTATTTATTTGCGCTTAGCGCAATATATGAAATTCCATTTCTAGAGGTAAAAATGGCCAAGGAAAAATTCGAGCGGATAAAACCGCATGTGAACGTAGGAACGATTGGTCACGTTGATCATGGGAAGACAACACTGACTGCAGCTATCACTACTGTGCTGACGAAG
>JAVHYW010000001.1:60000-376862 GCA_032470235.1 Burkholderia sp. | reverse complement strand
TAATTTTTTTTGAACTATTATCTTGACGACTAGTTAAATACTTTTCTTTTTTTCAATCAATAAATATTCCTCTAGTTAGTTGAAAATTACTCTCTTAATTCCTAATAAGCTGTTATTGTTTCATATAGGATGTTATATCACCTTAAAATATTAAATCTAGTTTTTAAGAAGAAAGATTTTTTAGAAATTATTGCTTTTAAATAGAGAAAACATTCTTATTAATTAGGGATTAAAAGGGTAATTCATATATTAAAAGGTTGATTAAATCTCTTATTCTTTTTTCAAGGTCTATATGATTTCTATTTATTCGTAGTTATTTTAAAATATAATAAGGATTTAAATAACTATATTTAATATTTATATTTCTTCTTTTAAGCTTTTTAAGCTCTTCTTTTATCTCTAGAATAAGAGAATTTACTTATTTTTTAGTACGCTAGCTCTAATAGAATTAGAATAAAATTCTTAATTATTTTACTTTTCCTCATGTATTTTTCTTAAAAGGTATAATGCACCAGAGAATTTCGAAGTACTATCAGCTTGACTCTGATAAACTTGTTAGTTTGTCACTTTCTCTCTTTGCTTCTAGAAGTCAAACTGAAGATCGTTATTGGGAAGAAAAACTTGACTCACTGCTTACTAAGATTATTCATAGTGGTAATTAGATTGCTATCGATTCAGCACTTAACTATCTTCAGAAAAATTCTCCTGATGCATGCGGCACGCTCGCTAATATAGCAGAAGCAAATAGCGAGTCACTGGTCATAAATTTTAATGGGAAAGCTATAGCACGACTGTTGATTGCTGTTCTAATACTCGTATGGACTCGCTACATAGTTCCATCTGGTCTGATAAAAAATCATATTATTGATACAATACGTATCCAATTAAACGCGCATATTCTTGCTAAGAATGTGCTTCTTGGACTCTCATCATTCTTGTACAGAATTGATCAACTTCCTAGGAATTATGTTGAAACATATCGTCTCGCGCAGCAACTTGCCAAAATAGCAATTGGTCAACAGCATATACAGAAATTTAACTTCAATGTTATTTCAGAAGCATCAAGAGTTCTAGAAGATTCTCGTTTTTTTCTTTCAGTTATTGCTGCACCGAATGATAATCCTCTATTCCGCTGGCAGGAAGAAGATTACAGTATGCGCATCACACGTGATAAGTGTCTTGAAAAATGGACTTCGCAATGTGGTCACAATATAGCTCTTGCATTTCCAGGATGCGAGTTTGAATATCTACTTCCAGATGTTTACTATTCGGCCTGTAATAATGCTAATGAATGCATTAGACCACTATTTGTACGCGCTGTAATCCGCTATCTGTTAAATACTATTAGAGTCATGCGCCAAAGGAATTTGGTGCGATTGTCGCGGGTTTTGGTCAATATCATATCGACGAATGTAGAATCAGCTTTATACATCGCTGGAGTAGCGATGTAGTCTATGGTATAGTATGGCCGCTTTACGGCTGTGAAAATGATGAAATATTAGATAATGATAAAGTTGTTGAAAGCAATCTTTTAATAAACAAGCCACTTGAGCAAATTTTTAGCTTGCTTAAGAAATCTGGAATTATTGATGTTCATAAACATCCAGGACGTTTTGATCCTGAATATTGCGATGATTGCAGCGAGCCACTCTATGTTAATCCACTTGGTGAAATTGTACACGCAGAAATGCCAGAAGATGCATCCTTAGAAGAGTCGTATTTTCACTGACATGTTAAGTATGATAAATAAATCATTAGCTTCGCTAAAAATTCCTTGGATAAAAGCTAAGATAACTAATTATCTTACATGTTTATTCCTTACATTTTCAACATCAGTTTTTGGTGACCTTATTGGTCAACGCGCTAAACTTGTTAATAAATTCGTAAATGATATGCATGCTGATCCGATTGTCGCAGATTGTGCTGCGCATGGTAGCTTTATCGCGAGTACGTCAATGAAACTTGTCTATGTAGATTTTCCACCTGATTCTTTCAAACGCGGAAAATTTACCATCACGCCGTGGAATGATTCTTTCGATCAAAAAAAACAGCGCGTTAAAGTTGACAGTATTGTTACTGTTAATGGACTCGGTATTACTAAAAATGATAATTCTCAAATGATATTAAAATTTCGGTGTGGCTATGTTGGCACACAGATTCTCGCATTTAATTGGAACGAACCAGCATCACTATTGAAGACAGATGTCAGATATATTAGACATTCTCTTTCTTATTCCAAATCTTTCTTATTCCAAAAAAATTATGGGAAGAGGAAGTGGAAAAAGTAAAATAATCAATTGAAAAATAGAAAGATGAAGTTTTTCAAAAAAATTAAATAGGAAGAAAAAATAAAATGGTAGATTGCACTATATATTAGATTATATAGAATTGATCTAATATGAATTTTAAAAATTAAATAAATAAAATATAAATTATCTTCATCTTGCTGAAGATAATTACTTTACTGCTCTATTCCTCTTAATATCTTCCTTTATATTTATTCTAGTTTTAGTGTCTTCTAAATAAAGAATATCAAAGGTCGGTCTAAAAACCTACTAGAGAGTAATAAAAAGAGAGAAATAAGAGGGACTTGTTTTTATATATTTTTTCATCATTATTAAAAATAAATTAGTCCCATTGCTCTCTTAACATAGTCCAGTGTCGAGCTCGCTACCTCTCGAGCGCGCATTGTACCTCGACGAAGAATTTCGAGCACCTCTGCACGATCATTTTCAAATATACGACGGCGATCTCGGATCGGAGAAATCAAGGTCTGGAGCCGATTATTTAGCGCTAATTTAACAGCGCTATCTCCTAATCCACCATGTTTATAACGCATTTTCAGTTCATCTACTTTCTCAATGTTTGGCTCAAATACATCGAGAAACATAAATACGACATTTCCTTCAATTTTTCCAGGATCGTTAATATATAGATGATTTGGATCGGTATACATGCTGTTAACTGCTTTTGTAATCTCATCCGGACTTGCGCTTAATGTAATTGCATTACCAAGTGATTTACTCATTTTAGTTTTACCATCTATACCAGTTAGCCGAGTTATCTTTGATAGAATGGCCTCACATTCAACTAGTACCTGTCTACCTATCACATTATTGAATCGTCTGACTAGTTCATTTGTCTGTTCAATCATAGGTAATTGATCATCACCAACAGGTACATGTGTTGCTTTAAACGCTGTAATATCAGCAGCCTGGCTGACTGGATAAGCTAGAAACCCTGCTGGAATATCTCGATCAAATCCTCGAAGACGAATCTCTTCCTTGATAGTCGGATTCCTTTCAAGGCGTGATACGGTTACTAAATTAAGTAGATACTGTGATAATTCGGCAAGCTCCGGTACCTGGGATTGAACAAAGATTGTTGACTTTTCTGGATCAATACCTACAGCAAGATAATCAAGTGCAACTTCGATTACATTTTCTGTAACTTTCTGATATCTTCCAATATTATCAGTCAATGCTTGCGTATCAGCGAGCAGTAAAAACTGCTGGGCTTCATTCTGCAATTGAACACGAGAACGTAACGAGCCAATGTAATGTCCAAGATGAAGGGGACCAGTTGTTCTATCGCCAGTCAAAATAATTCTCTTTGTAAGCGTCATAATAAAATGTTCTCTAGTAGAATCTAGAGAGAAGAATATAAGAACAGTATGAGAGAACCTTGTAAATTGACCTCATTATATATATGGAAGAAATCGTATCAATATCTAAAGATAAACCATCCTTATTAAACTATCCTTATATATAGGAATAGTGCTAGGAATAGTGCTCAAGTTCTTCTTTAATAAGAAGATAATTAGTTTTTACTTTACTTTAGGGACTAAAAATCAGGTAGTTCACGTATATCTACAACTGGAATTTTTCCAAATGCATCTGAAAATATATAGTTAATTAGTTTTTTTGCTACTTCGTCTGGTAGAGATAATTCACCCTCAGCCTTCAGTTTCTTAAACCGATCTAGTGATGGAAATTGATTTATACTTGCTCTGCGGATTGTCGCTTGCATGTCAGTATCAACAATACCTGGAGCGATACTGCAGATTCGAAAAGCATGGTTTTCCTCCATTGCAACTACACGTGCATGATGATCAAGTGAGGCCTTCGTTGCACAATATATACTCCAACCCTTATACGGATGTCGCGCGGCTCCGCTCGATAAATGCTCTATTCTGCATTCTGTACCATCTTGGAGAAAATTTGTAAGTGCACTTGCAAGCATCAGCGGCGTAGCAACATTTAGGCATACAGAATATCTAACTAATTTCGGATCCTGCAAACCTAGTGGACCAATCGGCTCAACGGTCCCAGCATTATTAAATAGCAACACACAGGATGCGCTATCTATAAAATGATGTAATGCACCAGAGGCCAGCCATACCTCAACATCTAAAAGATTTGATAGATCTATTTCTTTCTCTATGAGAAGCTTATCAAAACTTTTAGAGAGAGTCCGATAACGATTTCGAGATAAACCAAGTACCGTTAATCCACGTTCGAGTAATTGCTTAGTAATCTCTGCCCCTATACCACGAGTATGGCCGGTAACAATTGCACGGATAGAAGAATATATAGGCATAAGTCATCGTTAATCTTATCCTTTATATCCTCACTTATAACAAAGCTTTATTAATAAATACCATTAAGATATTATTATAATTTTTCCTAAAGTTAAGGTCATAAATAAACAGAAAAACGTTTTATTTAAATAATATTTATAAAAATCTAAATCTATTGAGTATACTTATAAAATATTATTATGTCATGTTTATTTATGATTTATAGATATTTTATACTATACAGGTTATCTTAGACCATAGTATATTATTGGTCTAAGATAATTGTTTGCTAAAAATATCCGATAACTCATATTTAGAATGAGGAATATATAGAGATAGCAAATATACTAGAACATTAAAACCGCAAGCGTGAAATCGCAAGCATAGTATAATACTGAAATTAAAATTTCTATTACTTTACGTTTTTATCGCTCTACTCATGTCAATTGCTCCAATCGACTTTGTCAATGGTGAAAAGCGGTATGGTAACCGCTGCGTCGTTAATGGTTTGTCATTTCGTGTACAAGCTGGTGAATGTTATGGGCTGCTTGGACCGAATGGTGCGGGTAAAACTACTACATTGAAAATGTTACTTGGTATCTCATATCCGGACTCCGGCTTTATTACCTTATGTGGCGAACCAGTTCCAGAACGCGTGCGTTACGCACGTCAGCGTGTTGGCGTTGTGTCACAATTTGATAATCTGGATACCGATCTGACAGTCCGAGAAAACATTCTACTATTTAGTAGATATTTCGGCGCGTCTGCGCATACCGCTCGCGCACTCACTCCATCATTACTAGAATTCGCTAGACTTGAAAATAAGGCTGATGCAAAGGTAAGCGAACTGTCTGGTGGAATGAAGCGATGGCTTACCCTCGCACGTGCGCTTGTTAATAACCCAGATGTGCTGGTACTTGATGAACCAACAACTGGACTTGATCCACAGGCGAGGCATTTAATGTGGAAAAAACTACGCTCGCTTCTTATAAATGGAAAAACGATATTAATTACCACACATTTTATGGAAGAAGCTGAACGCCTGTGTGATCGTCTATGTGTAATTGAGGGAGGAAGAAAGATAGCAGAAGGCACTCCACGTGGATTGATCGAGTCAGAGATTGGCTGCGATGTAATAGAAATTTATGGTACTGATGATACAGCTGCATTGCGTAATGAGTTAGCTGTATTTGCTGAACGGACAGAAATCAGCAGCGAAACGTTATTCTGTTATGCGCGCAATCCAGAGCCGATAAACGCAAGACTTAAGGGTCGCGAAGGCCTACGATATCTACATCGACCTGCAAATCTTGAAGATGTTTTTCTACGATTGACTGGTCGTGATATACAAAACTAATTGTTCTATATAAACGCTTGAATTCTTTTCTATAAAACATAAAATCTTATGATATCTACTGCCCCTAAACGTGTATCGCGTGCTTATATTGCACTTCCCGCTAATGCAACAAACTGGATTTCTATATGGCGACGTAATTGTTTAGTATGGAGAAAACTAGGAATTCTTTCGATGTTTGGTAATCTCGCTGATCCAGTGATCTACTTGTTCGGACTTGGTTTTGGACTTGGAAATATGGTTGGACGAGTTAGCGGTGTATCATACATCGCATTTCTCGCAGCCGGCACTGTTTCTTCAAGTGTAATGATGTCAGCAAGCTTTGAATCAATGTACTCGGTTTTCTCTCGGATGCATGTACAGCGAAGCTGGGAAGCAATTATGCATACGCCACTTTCCCTTGGTGATATTCTAGTTGGTGAAATTATATGGACAGCTAGTAAGGCATCAATATCTGGTATAACAGTTATATCTATATCTGCTATGCTTGGGTACTCATGCTTATCATCAGTTCTTAAAATACTTCCAGTGATCGTACTCTCTGGACTTGCATTCGCCAGCATAGCTATGATTGTTACAGCAGTTGCAACGTCATATGATTTCTTCATGTTCTACCAGAGACTCGTATTGACGCCAATGTTATTATTATCCGGTGCATTTTTTCCGATGAGAGAATTACCAGAAATCGTACAGCATGCTTCACATATACTACCGCTTGTGCATATAATTGAATTAATTCGTCCAGCAATGCTTGGCGATCCTGCGACTCATGTAACGATGCATATTACTATATTAGCAATATATTCACTTGTTGGATTTTTCATATCTTCGTTCTTATTTCAGAAAAGAATGACATCCTAATACTACTTGATTTTGATATAGATCAAAAGATCTAGAGTTATATCTCTTTTTGGAGTTATATATATAATCTCTAATTAATCTATACTATTTAGACAGAGCTGTAATGCATCAATCCAAGATGGCATCTGTAGACCAAATATATTTTTTAACTTATTAATTGCAAGGCATGAATTTATTGGACGAGCAGCTTTAGCTGGATAATCGCTTAATAAAATTGGTATTATCTTTAATATATTATCTTTAATTTCAGTCTCAAAAATTGCTTTAGTAAATCCATACCAAGATGTTGAGCCGGATGATGTTAAGTGATAGATACCAGAATATTTAGCCCACCAACTTTGGATATCTTCGGAAGATATTATTTGAGTAATAATGTGTGATGTTGCAGTCGCAATTGTTCTAGACCATGTTGGCGCTCCTTTCTGATTTGAAACAACATATAGTTGTGACATTTCACTTCTAAGCTTCAGTATTCTTGATAAGAAATTTTTTCCACGACGCCCATATATCCAACTCGTTCGCAAAATGATATAAGCGCATCCTGATGTTTTAATTGCATTTTCACCTTCTAACTTTGTAAATCCATAGAAGTTCTTCGGATTCGTTAGATCTGTTTCAAGATATGCACTCTTCTTCGTACCATCAAATACGTAATCAGTTGAATAGTGAATTAATGCTGCGTTGAGACTTACTGCTTCTTCAGCTAATACACGTGGTACATCAGCGTTTAACCGATATGCATTATCCAATTCAGTTTCAGCCTTATCTACAGCTGTATAGGCGGCTGAATTTATAATAATTGATGGCTTTAGTTCGCGAATGATTTTACGTACAATGTTGAGATCAGATAAATCGAGGGTGGAGCGATTACTTGGTATGATATTTCCAAGGTTATGTAGAGTTTGTAAAAGTTCAAATCCTACCTGTCCGTTGACACCAGTGATAAGGATATTCAATTTTTTACACACGAGATAATATCTCTCATATATAGACTTCGGCTTCACTTAATTGTTTACCAGCAGCATCCCTCTCAGTTAAAAGTGGTTCAAAGTCAATTGGCCAATTAATTCCGATAACTGAATCATTCCAAATAATGATGCGCTCATATTCCTTAAACCAATAGTTAGTAGTTTTATATAGTAATTGTGCATATTCAGATAACACAACGAAACCATGTGCGAATCCAGAGGGTATCCATAACTGACGATAATTATAAGAAGAAAGAAGTACACCAACCCATTTACCGAAATTCTGTGAATATTTTCGAATATCAACTGCTACATCAAATACCTCACCTTCGATAACCCGAACAAGCTTACTCTGTGCACATCTTATCTGATAATGCAGACCGCGTAATACACCCTTTCCTGAATATGAATGATTATCCTGCACAAATTTAACTTCGATATCAATATTTTTTGAAAATTCATACATGTTAAAACTTTCGAAGAAAAAACCACGCTCATCACTTAAAACTTTTGGCTCAATAATTTTTACTTCTGGCAGCAAAGTGGAACTTACTTTAATAACCATTTTAATCCAATAACTGGAGGTAAAAATTCTTCTAATCCTAAATTAGACTTTATTAAAGAAATATTATAAACTGAAGAGTATTGAATAGAACATATTTCTTATACCCTTATTGAAAATAAGGATCTATTTATAGAATACTTATATTGTAGATTTATAAAAAATTAAGTATTTTGTATATAATATATCTCAACTAAATCTTGATTATTTACAATATGAAACTTTATCTATCCACCATTGATTTTTAAGATACCAGTAAACGGTCTTTTCAAGACCGGTTTCAAATGTTTCAAGTGGTTTCCAGGAAAGCTCACGTTCGAGTTTTTTAGAATTTATCGCATAGCGTCTATCATGACCTGGTCGATCAGCTACATACGTAATCTGATCACGGTATGAACCAAATTCTTTTGGTTGAATTATATCAAGCAGATCACAGATACTGTGTACTATATCAATATTTTCTTTCTCGTTCCAACTACCGATATTATACGTTTCACCTGGTATACCACGTTTAAGAACTTCTCGAATCGCTCTGCAATGATCACCTACATATAGCCAGTCGCGTATATTTTTTCCATCACCATAGAGTGGAAGCTTCCTTCCAGCTAAGGCATTCGTTATCATCAGCGGAATAAGTTTTTCTGGAAATTGATATGGACCATAATTGTTTGAGCAATTTGTCCTTAGTGTCGGCAAGCCACGTGTATTATGATATGCACGTACTAGATGATCAGATCCAGCTTTCGTCGCAGAGTATAAGTTATTTGGTGAATACGGTGATAATTCACAGAATTGTTTGTCAGTTATTGATAACTGACCAAATACTTCGTCAGTTGAAACTTGTAAAAATCTGAAGGCAATCCTATCTATATCTTTCAGTGTCTCTAAGTACGCACAAGAGGCCTCAAGAAGTGTAAACGTACCAAAAATATTAGTTTTTACAAAATCTGACGTATAGTAAATTGAGCGATCAACATGACTTTCAGCTGCGAAGTTTAGAACAGCACGCGGATTATATTCCGAAAATAATGCATCGATAGCTTTTCGATCACAGATATCGACATGCGCAAAAATATATTTAGGATTAGCGTTAAATAACTTCAGCGTTGTTGTACTCCCTGCGTATGTGAGCTTATCGACATTCAAAATCGGTTCATCTGAATCTATAAACCAATCGAATATAAAATTCGAGCCTATAAAGCCTGCGCCACCTGTAACTAAAATCATAATTAATGTTATATGACGTCTGTGATTTTTATTCCTATATCTAATTTTAACCTAAATTATTTATGTAGAGCATTATCCTTAGATAGTTTCATATTGAATACTTGATTGAGATATTGTTGAAGAATAACACACGCAGCATCTGCGTCTAGCATATTTTGAACGAAAGAAAAATTATATCTAGATTCTTTAATATTAGCTTTTACTTCACTCGATGAATAACGTTCATCTACCCAGATTACTGGTAACTTAAATCTTCCGTTCAGTTGATTGCCAAAACGCTTTGCCTGATATGTTATCTTGTTCTGTATACCATCTGGATATGTAGGTAATCCAACAATAAGCCCGTCAGGACACCATTCAGTTAGAATCTTACTAACTGACTTGAATCTATAATAACGACTCAAGTTCCGAATAACAACAAGGGAACGAGCTGAATATGTCAATGTATTGCCAATTGCGACACCAATGCGTTTTTCTCCATAATCGAATCCGATTAATATCGTATATAATGCGGATTTCTTGCTGTCCTCATGCATGTCCAACTTCACAAGACAGAACAGAGGAGCTTACACCAAGCAGACCAAGTGCTGCCTCAAAACGAGACTCTGCTGGCATATCGAATACGACATGTGGATCAGCAGCAACAGTTAACCAGCCATTTTTTAAAATTTCATCTTCTAGTTGTCCTGCACTCCATCCCGCATGACCGAGTGTCAATAAGAAACGTTTTGGACCAATACCAGTCGCTACAGCTTCGAGTACGTCCTTTGATGTTGTCATTTCAAGACCACCATCTACAGAAATTGATGAGTTATATGAACTACCATCGACAGACTCATGTAGTACAAAGCCACGCTCTGTCTGTACAGGACCACCGAAATATACTGGAATATGAAGAAGCGGCTCGATCTCAAGCTTCATATCGATACGACTAAACAGAGATTCAAGATCAATATTGGTTGGACGATTAATAACAAGGCCAAGTGCGCCACTTTGGTTATGATCACACAAATAGATAACTGTTCCTGAAAATATAGGATCAACCATATTTGGCATGGCAATCAAGAATTGATTAGTAAGATTAATGTTGGCAGAACTCTTCAGCATAGTTTAAATTCTAACAAAGATACTATAAACTTAATCCTTTTAATACGCTATTACGTAAGTATAAATAAGAAAATCCACTTCTCTGATTTTAAGCTTTCATAGATATATTTTACTTAAAGTAAATATAATTCTAACTCTAGATTTAAAATTATATAGTAATGATTAGATGGTAATGATATATGTTATATATAACTATGTCGGCTATATTTTATACCATAGAAATTTTTTTAAATTTTAATTTAAATAAACATTAAAAAGCCTGCAACAAAGCAGGCTTTTTAACTAGTTCGTTTTCATAGGAAAATATCTTGAGTTTTATATGAAGAAGAATATTATTTTCTTTTACATATCCATACCCATACCACCACCCATACCGCCACCCATACCGCCACCTACTGGAGATGAAGGCAGGTCTTCCTTTGGTAGCTCAGAGACTGTTGCATCTGTCGTTAGCATTAATCCAGCAACCGATGCTGCGTTTTGCAGAGCAGTACGTGTAACCTTAGTTGGATCAATGACACCAGCTTCGACCATATCTACATACTGTCCATTTGCTGCATTATAACCATAGTTTCCATTACCAGCAGCAACTGCTGCGACTACTACGCTTGCTTCTCCACCGCCATTCATAACGATTTGACGTAATGGCTCTTCCATTGCACGAAGTACAATCTTAATACCAGCATTCTGATCAGCATTCGCACAAGTTAAATCTGCGATTGCTGAGCGAGCACGAATTAGAGCAACACCGCCACCTGGTACAATGCCTTCTTCAACTGCAGCGCGAGTTGCGTGTAGAGCATCTTCAACACGTGCCTTCTTTTCCTTCATTTCAACTTCAGTTGCAGCACCAACTTTGATTACCGCGATACCTCCAGCTAACTTTGCTACGCGTTCCTGAAGCTTTTCACGGTCGTAGTCAGATGTTGCCTCCTCAATTTGCGTACGAATCTGATTAACACGTGATTTAATATTTACGTGATCACCAGAACCATCAATAATAGTCGTATTTTCTTTTCCTACTTCAATGCGTCTAGCCTGACCTAACTCAGATAACGTAGTTTTTTCAAGCGTAAAGCCAGTTTCTTCTGTAATAACTCGACCACCGGTTAGGATTGCAATATCTTCTAACATCGCCTTTCTACGATCACCAAATCCTGGTGCCTTAACTGCGACAGTTTTCAAGACGCCTCGAATATTATTTAAAACTAGTGTAGCAAGCGCCTCGCCTTCAATATCTTCAGCGATAATCAAAAGCGGTCGGCCAGGTTTTGCAACCTGTTCAAGTAGTGGAAGAAGATCACGTATATTTGATATCTTTTTATCATGAAGTAATACGAATGGGTTTTCCAAAACAGCTACTTGTCTATCAGAATTATTGATAAAGTACGGAGATAGGTAACCGCGATCAAATTGCATACCTTCAACAACATCAAGTTCATCTGCGAGTGATTTTCCATCTTCGACAGTAATCACACCCTCCTTTCCAACCTTTTCCATCGCTTCAGCAATACGATCACCAATCGATGGATCACTATTTGCTGAAATAGCGCCAATCTGAGCGA
Source organism: Burkholderia sp. (assembly GCA_032470235.1). Lineage (GTDB taxonomy): Bacteria > Pseudomonadota > Gammaproteobacteria > Burkholderiales > Burkholderiaceae > Burkholderia. The sequence goes on along the minus strand of JAVHYW010000001.1, from coordinate 364,639 downwards.
TTTCCTTGTTTGTCGTACATGGCTTACTAATTTTCCTAAGCTCTCCTATTCCTGCAGATACAGCCCTATCAATACCACGCTTTAAGTCCATTGGATTCATTCCAGATGCAACATACTTCATTCCTTCGCGAACGATCGATTGCGCTAGGACAGTTGCCGTAGTCGTTCCATCTCCAGCGTTATCGCTGGTTTTAGAAGCAACTTCTTTAACCATTTGTGCACCCATGTTTTGAACCTTATCCTTCAGCTCGATTTCCTTTGCAACTGATACACCATCTTTCGTGACGGTTGGCCCTCCAAATGAGCGCTCAAGAACTACGTTACGTCCTTTCGGGCCAAGTGTTACTTTTACTGCATTTGCTAAAATATTCACACCTTCTACCATTTTCGAACGTGCAGAATCACCGAATACGACATCTTTAGCTGCCATCTTCAAACTCCTAATTACTTGGATTTTTTGAATGAGATCCGTATGAACGCTTACTTTGCGTTAACAACGGCCATAATATCTTCTTCTCGCATCACGAGCAGTTCTTGCCCATCAACCTTAACGGTTTGACCGGCATATTTTCCAAATAACACGCGATTGCCAACTTTTACATCAAGTGCGATTAGCGATCCTTTATCATCACGCTTACCCGGACCAATAGCGAGGACCTCCCCTTGATCTGGCTTTTCAGCTGCTGTATCTGGAATTACGATGCCTGAAGCCGTCTTAGTTTCCTGATCCAGGCGCTTGACGATCACGCGATCGTGCAAAGGACGAAGATTCATTTTGACTCCTCTCTTAAATGAGAATGAAGAACGCTTAAAAAATCTGCCCAGTGCTTACTGAACAGAGATAAACTCTCATACTCTTATTATTAATATATACACCATACCTATATTATATGGGCGAATTTTTCTAAATTCAAGGAGATGTAATAGAGAGAAGTTACTATATATTTAAAATATAGAATTGAATCGGTAAATTTATAGTTTAATCATAAATATACTATTACCTACTATTATTTTTTTAAGTCAAGTCAGATCTTGACCTCTTAAGGTTGCAAACTAAAATATTGTGTGCGACCTACCTTCCACTCATATCCTTCTACTACTTAATGATACATAACTAATATCCGTTATCATACTAGCTAATAAAGATGACTAAAAAAATAAAAGTTGTTGGAATATAAAAGAAAAATTAAATAATGAATGCTAAAAAAAGACGTGAAATCTACGAAACGCTGAAAAGTATCTATCCTTATCCAAGTATAGAGCTCAAGCACTCAACACCATTTGAGCTACTAATCGCAGTAATTCTGTCTTCTCAGACAACTGACACCTCTGTCAATAATGTGCTGAGGAATATATTCCCTATAGCAAATACGCCGAGTCAGTTTATTTTTCTCGGTGAGAAAAAGTTCGCTGAACAAATTAAATCGATTGGACTATATCGGACGAAAGCAAAGAATATTATTGCTACTTGTCAGCTTCTACTCAACCGATATAGTGGTGAAGTACCAGAAACTCGAGATGCACTTGAATCATTACCAGGCGTTGGCCGAAAGACTGCAAACATTTTATTAAATAGCATTTTCGGATATCCAACAATAGCAGTCGATACACATGTTTTCCGGATCGCAAACCGTACTGGTATGGCACCAGGAAAAAATGTTCGTTCAGTTGAAGCTGCACTTGAGAAATTCACACCAAAAGAATTTAAGAAAAATGCCCATGATTGGCTAATTCTACAAAGCCGACACACATGTAAGGCAAAATATCCTGAATGTTGGCACTGCACAATTAAATTGCTGTGTGAATTTAAGCTGAAAACATCAGAAAAAACATATAAAAATACTTTATGAGTATTAGATTATTGATTAATCTCATAGTAGGTCATCATCGATGACAAAGTATACTACTCTGATTTACGATTAGAGAGATATTTTAATTAGTCAGTTTCTTTATATATTTATAGATTGTTAATTAACTGATGTACTATCAATTTGTTTAAAATTAAATTTTATATATTGTTATGTTTGTCATATTAAACATTCTGTAGCCATTTTTTCCTTAGATATATGCTTAAGGCCCTTTCTCCAAGATCAAATATTATAATGAACTCGCTTGACCAGTTAAAGCAGTACACGACTGTTGTTGCTGATACCAGTGATTTTGAGAAGCTCTCACAATATCAGCCTCAGGATGCAACGACAAACCCGTCACTGATTCTGAATGCCGTCCAGAAAGATATATATCGACCGATACTTGAACAGATAGTACTAGACCATAGAATGGAAAAAACAGATCTTATCTCTGATAGGCTACTGATTGCATTCGGTACTGAAATTCTAAAAATAATCCCTGGTCGCGTATCGACTGAGGTAGATGCACGCCTGTCATTCGATACGAAACGCTCAATCGAAAGAGCGCATAAGATTATTCATTTATACGAATCCTCTGGAATCGGAAGAGATCGTATCTTAGTTAAGCTAGCTTCGACATGGGAAGGTATAAGAGCAGCTGAGGTACTTCAAAATCAGGGAATCAAGTGTAATATGACTTTAGTATTCTCACTTCTTCAGGCGGCTGCATGTGCAGAGGCTGGTGTACAACTGATCTCGCCATTTGTTGGTCGTATTTATGACTGGTATAAAAAAAGGGAAGGTATCTACTGGGATGAGGAGAAGAATAGTGGAAAAAATGATCCAGGTGTTCGTTCTGTACAAGTTATCTATTCATATTGTAAAACATTTGGCTATCAGACTCAGATAATGGGTGCAAGTTTTCGAACAACAAAACAGATCACAGAACTCGCAGGCTGTGATCTTTTAACGATTAGTCCTGATCTACTACAAAAATTACAGAATAGCAATGAAGGTGTTTCGCAAAAACTATCGCCAGGCATTCTCTTTTATGACGTACCCTCTATACGTATTAAACAAGATGAAGCTAGATTTCGCTGCGAGTTAAACAAAAATGCTATGGCAATAGAGAAACTTACAGAAGGGATACGTTTATTCTCTATTGACGCAGAAAAGCTTGATCAGATAATTTCTAAAATAAGAGATAAAACTAATCTTAAATCTTGACGACTACATCTAGATACAAAATGTCTATACAGATTAATTATAATATATAATTCCGAGCGCGTATAAATATACTTACAGTAATCGAGACAATGATATTTACAATTAGCGACCACACTGCTATATAAGCTGGAACTACGTAGTCGAATATATGTATCTCAAAAATAGAGCTTTTCAACTGAAGTGATGCTGCCATATAGGTTCCGAAGATAATTCCTACTATCAAGCCAGTAAACAGACCATACTTATTAAGTGAACGCTTACAAAGACCTAGTATAATTACTGGTAGTGTCTGGATAATCCATATCCCACCTAATAGTTGTAACTGGATCGCATATGTAGATGGAAACAAAAGAATAAACGCAACAGCGCTGAAATTAATAGCTAGAGATACAAATTTCGCAACATACGTTTCTTGCTCGTTCGTCATTTTTTTGTTCACATACTTAGAATGTATATTACGTGTATAGAGATTCGCTGAGGCAATCGACATTATCGCAGCAGGTACGAGTGCTCCGATTCCTATCGCAGCGAACGCAATACCTATAAACCAAGATGGGAAGTATTCAAGAAATAGAGCTGGGACTGCGAAATTTAAGCCAAATGTCTTAAAATAAGGGGCATATCGAGGAATATCTTTCACTCCTGAAACAAGAGCCATATAGCCGAGTAGCGCGAGTAAACCAAGCATAAAAGAATATACTGGAAGCATTGCCATATTACGACGAATTGAATTACTCGACGATGAGGATAAAATTGACGTGATAGAATGCGGATATAGAAAAAGAGAGAGTGCAGATCCGATTACAAGGGTTACATAGCTGCTATAATCGTTCAAATTAAACTTGTCAGGTGCTTTAAGAAGAAGCTTCTCTTTCGGTACCGAATCGAATATATTACTGAATCCACCTAGTTTTCTCGATATTACAATAACTGACGCTACAACCGTTATATATATCAAGATATCTTTGATGATTGCAATCATAGCAGGAGCACGTATACCAGAAAAATATGTGTATGCAGCAAGAATTGCGAATGCGATAATTAATGGGAAATTACCCGTAAATCCTGTTGTGTCAAAGCCAAGTGCACCAATCACAACCTCGATTCCAACGAGCTGCAACGCAATATACGGTATCGTCGCAAAAATACCCGTTATAGCAATTGCGAGTCCAAGTAATCGACTGCTATAGCGTGAGCTAACAAAGTCAGCAATAGTAATATAGCCATGCTGTTTCGCGATGCTCCATAGTTTAGGAAACACGATGAATGCAAAGGGATAGACTAGAGTGGTATATGGCAACGCAAAAAATCCAATTGCACCTTCGCCAAATATAAGTGCAGGAACCGCTATGAATGTGTATGCAGTATACAGGTCACCGCCAAGAAGAAACCAAGTAACCATCGTCCCGAAATTCCTGCCACCAAGACCCCATTCATCTAGATTCTTAAGGTTCCCTCTCCTCCAATTCGCAGCAAGAAATCCGACAATCGTTGCACCTATAAAGAATAGGACAAATATAAGTGTCGCAGTAATGTTCATTAAATTCTTCTATTTGAATTAGAATCATTCCAGTAATACTTTGTCTTCAGATATACAAGTGTAGTAATCATCGCACTGATAAAAACCAACAGTAACTGATACCAATAGAAGAATGGAAAGCCTATAAACTTCGGTTCAATAGAATTATACAATGGCACAAAAATAATCGCGATCAGTGGTATGAATAGTAGACAAATCCATCGTTTCGCAACTGCGTTAGAATTATTAATATATGACATAGCTTTTATATTCTGATTTATTAATAAAGTTGACCTAGGATAGGTTGATTGAGCTAATCGATTATTTTGATCTAAAGATTGCTCTAATTGTAAGAGTTATTCGTATATTCTTTTTAAGAAAAATATCTCAATTTATTATTGAGAGGCATTAATAATGCATTTGCAATGTACTATATTCCAGGTAAGCATAAAAAACTGAAACTCGTAGCATTCTATCCAGATCAACCCATAACTTCATGTTAATCATCCTAATTCCTATTAGTTAATAATCTCTATATTTAGATAAATTTGATAATTACGACTATAAAATTTTAATGAGAATACAAAAAATGATTAATCGTTCGTTAATTAGTCATCTTCGTTATATAGAAAGTAAGTAAAAGTTTATAATAGAGTAATTTATTTTTGTAAAATTTAAAATCCGAGTCTTTTGCAAATTTCTCTCGTCGCACTCGCGATATTTAATGTATAAAAATGCAACCCTGGAACACCAGAATCGATTAGACGTTGGCATAGAACAGTGATTACATCAGCTCCGAATGACTGCAGTGCCTCGCGATCGTCTCTAAAACTCTCAAGTCTATATGCGATCCAGCGCGGTACTTCTGCACCACACATCTTTGAAAAATGAATTAGCTTCAAAAAGTTGGTAATCGGCATAATTCCAGGTATGATTGGAATATCGACACCGAGCTTACCTACATCATCGACGAAACGGAAATATGCGTCTGCATTAAAAAAATACTGGGTAATTACAGAATTCGCCCCGGCCCTTACCTTATTAGCAAAATTTTCTAGATCTTTCTTTTGCGAAGATGACTGCGGATGACATTCTGGATAACCAGCTACTTTGATATGAAACCAGTCTCCATGCTCTGCACGAATGAATTTTACAAGTTCAGATGCATAACGAAGCTCACCGAACTTACTTATCTGAGACGGAATATCTCCGCGCAATGCGACTATATGTCGGATCTCGTTTAACCTATATTGATTTAGAATTACACGCAAGCTATCTTTTGATGAGCCAACGCACGATAGATGAGGAATTGCCTTAAATCCCTCTTTTTTCATATCAAGAACAATGTCGAATGTGCCATTCTTAGTTGACCCACCAGCACCAAACGTCACAGAGACAAATTTTGGTCTTAATGGAAAAAGTTGTAATCGTGCTTCGCCTAGTTTATCAACTCCTTCCGCTGTTTTTGGTGGGAAGAATTCAAACGAGAGTTCAGTTATTTTCATAGTAAGAAACGAGGATTCAAATAAGATTTTTTCATCTAGCTAATGATGTTCTTATCCTAAGATGATCATAGATAATCCCCAGGATATAATACTATAGAAAATGGAGCCGAAGAACGCAGAGAAAAATCCAGTTATATCAAAACCCTTCAGAATTTCTGCTCCTATCCAAAAACATAGAGCGTTTATAACAAGAATAAAGAACCCGACAGTAATGACTGTGATAGGTAATGTAAATAAAATCAGTACAGGACGAATTACTATGTTAATCAAGCCTAGAAACATGGAAACGATCAGAGCTGTGCCGAAACTCTTAATATGAATTGACGGTATAAGATATGTAGTGATCAATAATGCAAACGCATTGATGATCCAAGTTAGGATAAGGATCATGGATACAAATAGTCTCTATTCTCTCAATAGAATCGCGTTAATTTTTTATAAAACGACTTAAGCGAATTTAAATATGAGAATAACTAGGAGTTTTTATCTAGATGGATTAGATAATTAACCTGTGAATTAACATACGGCCTAATATTTTCTTAGTGTTGTCTATTAGTAAGCAGTTGTCAAAACGGATCTAGATCTCCTAATCGAGACAACTAATCCTATCAAGGTAAATTCAATCTAGACGTCACTATCTTTATACTTTATAAGTATAGAATCAGAATATAAAAATCTATCACTATATATCCTTAATACAGTATTCTAATATGCTGATGTAGTATTTAATACTAACCTACAGTTCTATCTCTCTATAAAGATCCCTCTATAGGGATTTGTAAAAAATATTTCTAACGTTTTAGTAATCGTTACTAAATAACTCAACATAATTCTGTTACATTTCTCTAATAGATGTATTTTTATCTTACCTTGTAAGGCAGATGCTACAATATAATCCTACATTTCAGGTTGAATATAAAATAATAAGAGTGTATGACGTCATAGTTTAACTATGTCGTTAACCGATTTTTTATTCTTCAATTTTTTATAACTGAACTTTATTATAGATTTATTTAGAATAAGTGTTTGTAATAGAGACCAAGCCTCCTTTTATTTTAGATAAAGTTTATTATGTCTGATTCTATGGCTATGCCAGTCGACAATATAACATTCGATCAATTCGGTTTCTCTACTGCTATCTTGAATGGTATTAAAGATCAGGGCTATACAATACCAACGCCTATCCAAGCGAAAGCTATTCCGGTTGTTCTTTCTGGTTTCGACGTGATAGGTAGCGCCCAAACTGGTACAGGAAAGACTGCAAGCTTTTCTTTACCAATCTTACAGCGTCTTTTACCGCATGCAAACAAAAGTGCATCACCTGCACGCCACCCGATACGTGCATTGATTTTAACGCCAACTCGTGAGCTAGCTGATCAAGTCGCTGAAAATATACGATTATACAGTAAATACACTTTATTGAAGAGCACAGTCGTGTTTGGAGGTGTAGATATGAACTTTCAGATCGCTGAACTATGCCGTGGAGTAGAAATTTTAACTGCAACTCCTGGACGTCTACTCGACCACATACAGAAAAAGATTATAAATCTAGGTCAGGTGCAGATCCTTGTACTCGATGAAGCAGACCGTATGCTTGATATGGGTTTTCTTCCAGATTTGCATCGTATTATAAACTTACTTCCAAAGGAACGACAAACTCTGCTATTCTCAGCAACGTTTTCTGAAGAGATTAAGAAGCTTGCATATACTTATCTACATAATATTAAAATGATTGAGGTTGAACAAAGAAATTCAACGAACACGAACGTAACACAGATCGTTTATAACATTGCAGAGAGTGACAAGCATGAAGCTGTTATACAACTAATTCGAGATCATTCGATTAAAAAGGCGATTGTTTTCTGTAATAGTAAGATTAGTGTAAATCGTTTATCGAGAAAACTCGAACACGACGGTATAGTTTCTTCAGCTATTCACGGAAATAAATCACAGATTGAGCGTTCCCGTATATTAAATGCTTTCAAACGTGGTGAGATCGAAGTGCTTGTTGCAACAGACGTTGCTGCGCGTGGTCTTGATATTGTGCAACTTCCAGTTGTAATCAACTTTGATTTGCCATTAAGTGCTGATGATTACGTACATCGGATTGGAAGAACAGGACGAGCTGGCGGAGCTGGCATGGCGTTATCTTTATGTAGTCCAAAGGAGAGAAAACAGCTGGTAGATATTGAGAAGTTAATTAAACATACGCTCGATATACAGACGATAGCTCTTAATAAATATACTTATCATCGTCGTAGTAAGAACTATGATCCTGCATCATCACATACGCAGTCTAATAGTAATTATTTACATAATCATGAAAAACCTATAGATCCATTCTTTCTAAAACCTTACGAGCCGTCCACACTAGTAAATACGGATGAGAAAACAGAAAAGTCATTACAACCACAACAAGATAAGAGAATAAAACAGCGGACCGCTATATTGTTAAGCAGGTTCATACATTATGAGAAATCTGATAAATAGAGAAATAGATACTGACTAAATTATTTCAGTTGATTTCGCAAATAGGTGTTAACTATTTTCTTGATAGAGAAGAATATTCTTTAAACATTTTAAGAAGTCTTTTTTAATTTTAAGAGTTCTATATACATTCTAATAATTCTGTAATTTTTCGATACAATGGTCAGAAACTGTTTTGATAAAATTTTCAGCACGACCACGACCTGGGATATCTATATTTTTATCGATCTCTAAGAGAGGAACAAGGACGAATGCACGCTTAGTCAGACGAGGATGCGGTATAGTGAGATTTGGCTCGTTAATAACGTTGATATCGAAAAGGAGAATATCAATATCGAGTGTTCTTGGGGCATTTAAGTATAGACGTTCGCGTCCGAAGTAATGCTCAATCTTATGACAAAGCGCAAGAAGCTTGTAAGCAGAAAGCTTCGTAGCGATTTTTATGACACAATTGAAATACTTGTTACCATCAGCGTCGACGGGCATAGTGTAGTAAAGACTAGATTTTCTGAGTAGAATAATTTCTTGATGCTTCTTAAGAAGCATCACACTATCTTTTATAGCTTGGCGAGCATCACCAAGATTAGACCCTAATCCAATATAGGCAACAGTCATAGCGTAATTCTTTATTTATTTCTATTTTTTATATATCAGTTCTTAATTATTAGCTGAGATATCGTCTGCTGTTAAAAAAACAGTGTGTTTTTTCTTCTTATTTCTATTGTTAGCTTGGGTAAGCAGTATCTCACGCGCGGTCGTATCAGCTTTAATTAGACCAGTCCACCATTCACCGGCTTCTGTCTCCAGCTCTCCAGATTCACAGCGTAGTAGAAGAAAATCATATCCAGCTCTGAATCTTGGATGCTCTAATATACGAAGCGCGCGGCGGCCAGAGCGTTTCTCAAGGCGGATTTGAAGTCCCCAAATCTCACGCATATCAGCTGAATAGCGCCTCTGGATAGTAAGCTTTTTTGTCTGCATATCGAGAACATCATCTATCGCGTGGTGAAGAGCAGGGACTAGAAATTCGCCTGAAGCTGTATATTTTTCCCAACGCTGGCGCATATCGTGCCATAGGAGTGTCGCGAAAATGAAGCCTGGCGATACTGACTTACCATTGCGCACCCGTTCGTCCGCATTGTTAAGTGCGAGCCTAATGAATTTCTCTCCCTGTGGTTGTTCAAGTACAACATCAAGTATGGGCAATAATCTATGATGCAGACCTTCTCTGCGCAATTGGTTCAAGCATGCGAGCGCATGACCGGATAGTAATAATTTTAATATTTCATCGAAAAGACGTGCGCCTGGTACACTGTTAATCAAATCTGAGAGTAATCGGATCGGCGTTCGTGTATTGGTCTCAATATCGAAATTAAGCTTCGCTGCAAAACGGATGACGCGTAGCATACGAACTGGATCCTCTCGATATCGAGTCACTGGATCACCTATTATCCGCAAAATATTAGCGTGTATATCTGCCATCCCGTCATGATAATCGAGTACAGTTTGCGTAGCCGGGTCATAGTACATGGCGTTAATTGTAAAATCTCGACGTGTAGCATCCTCATGCTGCTTACCCCATACATTATCTCGAAGCACGCGGCCCCTCGCATCGACTGCGTGTGCATGACGATCAATCTCAGATCTCTTTAGTCGTTTCACATAGTTATCAGTATCTTTTAGAGCATAAATATTATCTAAAGAAACTTCATGCTCAGCGTTTACGAGTGCACGGAATGTCGATACCTCAATAAGCTCTTTACCGAATTGAACATGGATAATCTGAAATCTCCTGCCTATTACACGCGCATGATGGAATAAACATTGAATTTCTGTAGGCGTTGCATCCGTAGCAACGTCAAAGTCTTTTGGCGATATGCCAAGCAATAAGTCACGGACCGCACCGCCAACGATGAATGCATAAAAGCCTGCTCGCTGCAGTATATCAGTCACACGAATCGCATTTCGAGAAATAAGAGATGGATCAATTCTATGTTTATTTACGGAAATAACAGTAGGTTCGTAACAGCTATATGCCAATTTCGTTGAATTTCTAGAAGATTTTGATTTTAAAAATGAAGATTCTCTAAATGATGTTCTTTTTTTAGATATATAATAATGAGATGAACTAGAACTGCCCATTTTACTTGATAGTGTCTGCATTCTATTTCTCGAAGCATTCGATACAATAGTTTCAGGCGTATAAACACCAAACCTATTGCTCTGATTCATAGCTATATTTTTTGTCCAATTTTTTTTGAATCGTATTCTCTTCGACGAATAGCTTTGAAATGAAATTTTTGATCATGTTTTAAAAAGATCAAGGATTTTCCATCCTCGTTTCTGTGCATAGGCACGTAAAACATCATCTGAATTCGTTACTACCGGATCGGTAACTCTCTCGAGAAGAGGAATATCGTTATGTGAATCACTATAAAAATAGCTATGCTTAAAATCATCAAATCGTTTCCCGAGAGTAGAAAGCCATGCTTCAGTTCGCTTAACCTTACCCTCTCGGTAGCTAGGTACTCCTATAGAACGACCTGTGAGTAGCGAGTCAGGATGACCATCTACTGTTTCAACCTCGCATGCTATTAAAGCGCTAATACCGAATGCTAATGCAATCGGTCGTGTAATGAATTCGTTTGTCGCAGTTACAACACAGCATAAATCACCATTGTTAATATGCGATCTGACAAGATTAAGAGCAACTGGCATTATTTCAGGCTGAATAATTTCTTGCATATACTGAGCATGCCACTCTGAGAGCTGCGCTCGAGAATACTTCGCAAGAGGGCTCAGCATAGAAGCTAAGTATGCTCTTATATCGAGCTTTCCAGCTTTATAAGCGTTGAAGAATAAATTATTTTCACGTGTGAAGCTTTCCGAATCTACGATGCCAAGTTTCATCATGAAACGCCCCCATTCGTGATCGCTATCGATTGGGATCAGAGTATGATCGAGATCAAAAAGTGCTAGATTAGTCATGAGAAGTATTTCACTTGAATAAATGAAGAATGGCTCTTATCAATATTCTGCCTATCTTAATTTTTAAATATCATTTTTATACGTGTCAAACAATATGGCAAATAGTTTAAATCGCTGCAGTTAAATCGTAGTTCTAGATATCTTTCGAATTTAAAATTCGCGAAAGTATTATACTTAAAAGAAGAGGCAACGTTTCGCTTTTTAAGCGAGAAATTGTTAATTGTCTCAATAAATGATATTAAACTTGGCATATCACATTGAAGATGCGTGAGAAAGTAGGTGAGTAAGATAGAATCTTATTCTTTTGCTACATGTCTAAGCACTTTGCTCTTTTCATAATTATTTAGTATAGAAAAACAAAATACAATACCACAGACGAGATACATTTAGATAATTCTCTTAAACTTTCTCGTATCTTTTTAGAAAAGGGACTAGAAGAGATGAGTGAATTAGTCATATTCATTCATATTTCGTTAAATACGTCAAATAGTAAAATTTACTATTGTGTATAAGCTTATATTGTATACCTGAGCCAGTGATGTATTATATTGTTTTAGCTAAATAAGTTTGACCGCTTTCTACTTTCCTCTAAAAACGTAAAATATTCGATCTAAAAAATTTATTCTTTTTCGAGGTCTTGTAATCGAACAACTAATTTCTTATAGAGCATCGTCCACAGATCAAGCATCTAATTAAGTGTGACGATATGATATAAAATTATTTGAATAATATTCAATAAAGTTGGAAATCATATATTATATTAAAAATAATTTAAAAAAATAAATCAAAATTCCAAGCTAGAATTTTATCATGTAATTTTAGATAGACATTCGAACTAGATATTCGAATAGATAAATCTATTCTAGAAAAATTAAATTTTGCTAATCTTATTATATATTTCATTCTCTATAAATAAATGAAATCTCATCAGTATATTCAGAACCTCTCCTATAGTACTTCTGGTGTTGATATTGATGCTGCCCATACACTTATTAAAAAGATTAAGCCTTTTGCGAAGAAAACACTTCGAGATGGTGTGCTTCGTGGAATTGGAGGTTTCGGAGCTTTATTCGAGGTACCTAAGAAGTATAAAGAGCCAGTTCTCGTATCTGGAACAGATGGTGTTGGCACGAAGCTTAGACTCGCGTTTCATCTGAATAGACACGATACGATAGGTCAAGACCTCGTGGCGATGAGCGTGAATGATATCCTCTTACAAGGAGCAGAGCCTCTATTTTTCTTAGACTATTTTGCATGCGGAAGTCTTAATATTGACATAGCAGAATCAGTCGTAAAAGGGATAGCAAAAGCTTGCGAAATAGCAGGCTGTGTGTTGATCGGCGGCGAAACAGCTGAAATGCCAAGTATGTATCCAGAAGGAGAATATGATCTCGCTGGCTTTGCAGTTGGTGCTGTTGAGAAAAGTATGATTATTGACGGAAGTATGATCAGTGATGGTGACATTGTAGTCGGACTTGCATCAAGTGGTATTCATTCAAACGGTTTTTCACTAGTGCGAAAAATTATTGAAATAAAAAATATAAACTTATCTATGGATTTCTATGGTTGTTCACTTGCAGACGCGTTAATTACACCTACGCGCATCTATGTGAAACCGATTCTTGAATTAATACAAAAGATCACTGTGAAGGGAATGGTACATATAACAGGGGGTGGATTAGTTGAAAATATTCCGCGTGTTCTTAGTAATACGCTCACAGCGGAGCTAGACAAAAATACATGGCCACTACCACCTCTCTTTCAGTTTTTTCAGCGACACGGTAGTATTACTAATTCGGAAATGTACCGCGTATTCAACTGTGGAATTGGTATGGTTATAATAGTTTCAAGTGCTGATGCTGATACTGTGGTGCACGAGTTGACCTTAGCTTCAGAGAAAGTATGGAAGATTGGCATGATACGCACAAGACGTAAAGGTGAGCTAAAGACGATCATAATTTAATGAGGACTAAGTCTTTATTATATTTCTTTGTCTAAGATAAAAATTTAGTAAAAAATTACACTGAGTTATATTTTGTTTGAACACTAAAAACGATCTAATCAACTCTATCTTTCATATACCTTTTAATATAAGAAATAATTGTAAAATTTATTATCAGACTTGTTCATCGATCACCCGTTCGAGTGCATTGACTGCTAGCACATTTGCATTTGGATCAGAACAATCAACTATTATCCGATCTGGAATTGAACGAAGCCAGGTAAGTTGATGCTTACATAGTTGACGAGTTGCGAAGATACATTTGTTCCGCATTGATTTATAATCAGTTTTACCTTCAAGAAATTCCCACACCTGTCTATAACCAACGCATCGTATCGATGGTAATCTAGTATGAAGATCAGCCCGGCGACGTAAGTTCTCAACCTCTTCGATAAATCCTGCTGTAAGCATATTGTCGAAGCGAATGGTGATTCGTTCATGAAGTACAGAACGATTAGATGGTTCGAGTGTAATAGGGCAAAATTTGTAGTAAGAGAGGGTATTATTAGCCATGTGAGATACGCAAGTCTCTAAAACTTGTTCTTTTATATCTCGAAGAACAATTTCTGAATCTGAAGATATGTAACTAGCTTTATTCAAAGATAATGATGGCGATTTATGCGCCTTTGTAAGAAAAACTGACATTGGTTTTCTTGTTATAAGGAAAACTTCCAGTGCTCTCTTTATCCGTTGCGAATCGTTTTTATCGATTCGAGCAGCGGTTCTAGGATCTATTTTTTCGAGCCATATGTGTAGTTTTGGCCAACCTCGTCGCACGGCATCAGCGTCAAGTTCGGCACGTATCTCCGGATCAGAGGATGGCAAGTCATTTATCCCTTGTATTAATGCTTTGTAATAGAACATTGTACCACCGACGAGAAATGGTGTTCGTCCACGTGAGACAATCTCATTAATTACACGTAGAGTATCTATTCTAAAATTTGCTACTGAATAAGCATCAGAAGGATCTCTAATATCTATTAGATGATGTGGGATCTGTGCACGCTCATTCCGTGTCGGTTTCGCTGTACCAATGTCCATACCACGATAGACAAGAGCTGAGTCAACACTAATAATTTCAATTGGTCTTCTCACAGCAAGAGCGAGCGCTGCAGCAGTTTTACCAGATGCAGTAGGACCAAGAAGAGATGGAATTGTTCTTATCAATTTTAAAAAAGTTGAGATTGTGCAATCTTGATATTTATGAAAAAATCTTCATGACGCATTTCATGTCTTGACTCTAATACTGGTCTACAGTACTAAAATTGTAGATCAATAAACCAACATTGATTCCAGGATAAAATAAAAAATTTACTACATCCTATCAGGAATATCTAAGAAATTCTTATATATTATCCTTTAAATAAGGATTCTGAAAATTATAAGTTCTGAATTCTGATATTCAGTATAATAATCAGTAAATGAGATATTTTCTTGATCTTTTATAAGTGAAGATATAAATTCACTTAACATATATAATACCCTATCATAATTTTTGTTCAGTATTTATTAGGAGTTGAGATTTTTCTTACATTTAATGGATATTAGAATATCTTGTAAGGATTGTCTTGACTTTGCAAGACTTAATCGACTGTAAAACTATTTCAATTAAGAAATTGACAAAATCTTAACTTGGCAAAACCTCATTATAATGACAGGTAAAGTCACGTTACTTGGAGCTGGTCCGGGGGATCTAGATTTACTAACACTGAAGGCGGTAAAGGTCCTCAAAACTGCAGATGTCCTTTTACTCGATGAGCTTGTCAATAAACGAATTGTAGAATTCGCACCAAGTTCACGCGTTATCCGCGTTGGTAAGCGTTGTGGTTCTATGTCAATTCCTCAGACTCTTATTAATCGACTGATACGCCGCTATGCTAAGCAGGGTGCGCATGTAGTTCGTGTGAAAGGTGGAGATGTTTTACTATTTAGCCGGACAGGTGAAGAACTAGAAGCGCTGAGAGACTTAGATATTCAGGTTAATATTGTTAATGGTATATCATCAGGATTTGCAGCAGCTTCAAGTTTAGGTACAGTTCTTACACATCGTGAACGCTGTTATGGCGTTACATTTGTAACTGCTCATCTACAAGATCATAGTGAGCCAGATTGGTCAAAACTCGCAGCAACAGGTACGACACTCATAATATATATGGGCATGAGCCGTATTAATCATATAGTTAATGGGCTGTTATCTGTGCTTCCAAGATCAACACCGGCAGCAGCCGTACAGTGGGCTAGCTTACCAAATGAACGTCGCTGGGTAGGTACGCTCTCATGTCTTGCACTTGGTGTAGATGAAGTAGGGCTCAGTAGTCCATCTGTGATTCTAGTCGGTGAAGCGATTAGACAAGTAACAGTGACATCATCCAATTCATACTGATAATGTGATTACCTTCATAATAAGGTTAGATAAAATACTAAAATTTGCCATAATACCATAAACGTAAAAAATATATATAACAGGACTTTATCTATTTTTTAGAAACTCAGTTGGATATCCCTCTCTAGAATGAATAATTCTTGATAAGAAATAGTATAATACTAAATATATTGAATTCTAAAGATCAAAAAATTCTTATTCATATAAGAATCCTCCACCAGAGATATTCTTATTTTTTCAAATGAAATATTAATTAGAATATTTTGCTATTTTATTATTTTTTGCTATATAAAAGGTGATTAGCGCTTGATTCTTTACGAATATCCATTCAATGAGCGAATTCGCATGCTATTGCGCCTTGAAGATCTATTTGAGCGCCTCGTATTTTTTTTATACCAAGAAGATGTGCGTGAACATCATATCGCTCTGAAAACGCTTTTTGAAATTACAGAAGTTATAGGTCGAATAGATATTAAATCAGATCTTACTAAAGAACTTGAGCGTCAGCGTCAAGCACTTTTAATATTCCGAACCGACTCTAACATTAAACAGAATGCACTTGAAATAATTCTTAGTGAAATCGAGAAAACTATTGCAAGTCTAGGTCAGATATGTGGACGAATTGGTCAGAATCTTATCGATAATGAGTGGCTAGCTAGTATTTGCAATCGTGCAGTAATTCCTGGTGGAGCCTGTAAATTTGATCTTCCATCGTATTACGCATGGCAACAGTTTTCTGCAGCACATCGCCGCAATGACATCGAGGAATGGATCGCACCGTTTCTACCCTTACGCGATGCAATCTTAATTATATTGCGGCTAACACGTGAGTCTGGAAAGACATCAAAAGTAATAGCTACACATGGTAGCTATCAGAAAATGTTATCTGGTGATTCTTACAAGTTGATGCAAGTTAGGGTTTCACCGGATCTGAATATAGTTCCAGAGGCAAGTATAAATAAATATATGTTATGGATACGCCTTACAATACAGAATATCAATATGCGTCCAAAGGCGGTAGATATTGATGTATCGCTTCAACTTACACTGTGCAATCTATAATAACTTTATCTTCTACTTTTAGAAGTACTAGACTAAGAGAATGTGCTAAATTTTATTTTTTATTTAAATATCTATAAATAAGTTTAATCTTATGATTTACGTCCTATCCAGTCACGTGCGAACTGCCATGCAACGCGACCAGAACGAGATCCATGCTCAAGCGCCCAGATTAGCGCATCACTTTGCGCAACTTCAATGTCCACATTATCACAACTAAAGTGTCGCATCCAGTATGCGACGATATTAAGATATTCTTCCTGATTAAATGGATAAAAACTAATCCATAATCCAAAGCGCTCAGATAGTGAGATTTTCTCTTCAACAACTTCACCAGGATGAATCAGACCATCTTGTTTATGGCGATAAGTCTCGTTATCGCTCATGTACTCTGTAAGAAGATGTCGACGGTTTGATGTAGCGTAAATTAACATATTGTCTGACTGTACAGTTATTGAACCATCTAGTATAACCTTAAGCAGCTTATAGCCAGGCTCGCTATTCTCAAAAGATAAATCGTCGCAAAATATGATAAATCGTTCCGGACGAGTCATAATTAGATCAATAATCTCAGGGAGATCTTGTAAATCATATTTGTTTACTTCGATAAGACGAAGTCCATCTTTTGCATATGTGTTTAAACATGCTTTAATTAAAGATGATTTTCCAGTTCCTCGAGAGCCTGTTAACAATACATTATTCGCTGGTTTTTTCTGTATAAACTGGCGCGTATTCTGTTCGATCAGTTTCTTTTGACGATCAACGTTATATAAATCAGAGAGCTTAATAGGAGAAACACATTGTACTTTTTGTAAGAAACTATGCCCATTCTTATTTCTCCAGCGAAACGCATTCGATCCATTCCAGTCTACGATAGTTTGAGCTGGTGGTAGAATTCCTTCTATTCGCTCTAGAAGACTCTCTGCGCGTGTAAGAAATTGTTCAAGCTTATCCATTTATATTTTACTTATTCGATAGGTAATATCTTCACGTATAAGACACTTTTTCTTAAAAAAGGACACTTCCTTAGGGTGTATTTAGGATTCTGAAAATAAAGAAAAGCAATCTTATAGGAGTAAGATATTTCTCTTTTATTTTCCTCAACGTCAGAAAAACATCGAATTATACGATCTTACCATGACAATTTTTGAATTTCTTTTTACTACCACATGGACACGAATTATTTCTTCCAACGCGTAGTATCTTTCCATCTGAGGTAGTATAATTTATCGCATCTTTTATTTCTATATTAGCTGTAGGTACAGAAATCGGGATGGTATCGTTATAATATATCTTTTTTATGATGTTCTCATCTTGAGATTCAATGTTCTCGATGAGATTTTCATAATTCTCTAGAGTCTGGATCTGACTGTTCATTATAATTTTTGTAATTTCTTGCTTAAGTGTGTCTAGCATCATATTGAACAGTTCAAACGCCTCTCGTTTATATTCCTGTTTTGGATTTTTCTGTGCATAGCCACGTAAATGGATGCCATGTCGCAAATAATCTAGCGATGAAAGATGTTCTCTCCATAAATGATCAAGCATATGTAATACGATCAAACGCTCAAATTTAATGAATGATTCCCGGCCTATAAGCAATGATCTTGCTTCATACTGTTCATCTGCAGACCTTATAACTGCTTTAAAAATTTCTTCTGAAGTAATCCCAATTGATTCGTTCATTGTTTCTTGAATAGCAAGATCAAGAAAATATTCTTTACGCAGTACTTCTTCAAGATCGAGAATATTCCACTGCTCCTCAATACTATCTTTCGGTACAAATTGACGAACAATATTTCCGATTGAAATACGATATATTGAAATAATCGTATCACTGACGTTCTGCGCTTCAAGAAGTTGGTTTCTCTGCTGATAGATAACCTTACGTTGATCATTCGATACATCGTCATACTCGAGTAATTGCTTTCTGATATCAAAATTCCGTGATTCAACCTTACGTTGGGCAGATTCTATTGCATGCGTGACAATTCGTGCCTCAATTGCTTCATCTTCTGGAATCTTTAGACGATCCATAATAGCGCGCAAACGATCTCCAGCAAAGATCCGAAGAAGAGGATCTTCTAATGATAAATAGAAGCGCGAAGAACCTGGATCACCCTGTCTTCCAGAACGTCCTCGCAATTGATTATCAATCCTTCGTGATTCGTGACGCTCTGTACCAATAATATGCAAGCCACCTACAGATTTTACTTTTTTATGTAGTTCTTCCCACTCATCATATAATTTCTGTATTAGGTGAGCTTTTTTAGCTTCAGGAATAGTATCATCGGTTTGTATTAATGAGGCCTGCTTTTCTGTATTTCCTCCAAGTACGATATCTGTTCCGCGACCGGCCATATTCGTCGCGATTGTAATTCGTTTAGGACGTCCTGCCTCTGCGATAATTGCCGCTTCTCGTGCATGCTTTTTTGCATTTAGAACTTCATGTAGTAGACCAGCTTTCGTAAGCAAATTTGATAGTAGTTCAGAATTCTCGATCGATGTTGTACCGACGAGTACCGGTTGTGCACGATCGTAACACTCACGGATATCACGGATTACTGCATTATCACGCTCTTTTGCAGTCTTATAAATTTTATCCTGCTTATCGATCCGATTCGATGGTCTATTTGTTGGTATTATAACTGTCTCTAGATTATAAATTTCGTTAAATTCATATGCTTCAGTGTTAGCAGTACCTGTCATGCCAGATAATTTTTCATACATCCTGAAATAGTTCTGAAAAGTTATAGATGCAAGCGTCTGATTCTCACTCTGGATTTTTACATGCTCCTTTGCTTCTATCGCTTGATGTAGACCGTCTGACCAGCGGCGGCCAGGCATCAGCCGGCCTGTAAACTCATCGACGATGGTTACTTTCCCATCAGATAAAACAACGTAATGTTGATTTCTATGGAATAGAGTGTGCGCACGCAGCGCAGCATATACGTGGTGTATTAATTTAATATTTTGTGCCGCATACAAGCTCTCACCATAACTGATTAATCCAAGGTCGTTGAGAAGGCTCTCGATTTTCTCATGACCAGATTCAGTTAGGTATACCTGCTGTGTCTTCTCATCGATCGTATAGTCGCCTGGTTTCTCGACACCAGTTCCATCTGCCTTTTCCTCGCCGATCTGGCGCTTAAGCATTGCTGGTATCGCATCTATTTTCATATAGAGATCAGTGCAATCCTCAGCCTGACCAGATATGATAAGCGGCGTACGTGCTTCGTCGATCAAAATAGAATCGACTTCATCAAGGAGTGCGTAATTCAGATTACGCTGCACGCGTGACTCAGTTTCGTAGACCATATTGTCGCGCAAATAATCAAAACCGTATTCATTATTTGTACCGTATGTAATGTCAGCTTCATAAGCTTGCTTCTTTTTATCATGTGCCATCCCAGATAAGTTAGTCCCAACTGATAATCCAAGGAAGTTATAAAGTCTTGTCATCCATTCAGCGTCGCGATTTGCTAGATAATCATTAACAGTTACAACATGTACACCTTTCTTAGACAGTGCATTTAGATATACAGGAAGAGTTGCGACGAGCGTCTTTCCCTCACCAGTGCGCATTTCAGCGATCTTTCCGTAATGAAGTGCCATTCCACCGATCAACTGCACATCGAAATGACGCATTTTCAGCACGCGTTTACTTGCTTCACGGCAAACTGAAAATGCTTCAGGTAATAGCTTATCAAGAGATTCACCTGTAGCGATTCGATAACGAAACTCATCCGTCTTTTTTTTAAATTGTTCGTCTGTAAAATTCTTAATTTGTGGTTCAATAGAATTGATCGCAAAGACGGTTTTTTGATATTGGTTGACGAGCCGTTGGTTGCGGCTACCAAAAATTTTTTGGAGAAAACCGGCTGTCATTAGGGATCACCGCTGCATCTATACACCGACTGGATGAGCTTCTTTAGCTAACCATCCGAAGTTTCAGCAGATTAAATAGTAAATAGAAGTAAGTGAATAATTTATTTTCTAATTATAGCATGCAAATAATATCTACCTCTATAACTTATTAGAAGAACAGAACTAGAAATGTCAAGCTAGAATTTTAATTCTGAATAGGCTAGAGAATCTATGTGTAGAGAAATTCTAAAATCTCTACTTTATCTTTAATTTATAACCTAAAGAACAGTTATTATGCTTTTAACTGGTGTAGTAGTATATCCTGTTCTATATATGTATGAACCTCTATAGGTAATAGTATAAAAACTTACTTATTTCGAAAGTATTTGTATATAACTCTCATGTTTTTCGATGATAACAATCACTATCATAACTTAGTGTCTTAATCCTTTTTTGGATGGGTAAAAGTTTAATGAGACAATTTAATCAATCTAGTCTACCTTCTAGATTACCTCAGATACTAACTGCGTTTGAGATGCTAAAAAACACAAAAGAATTTACAGATATTTACGTTAGTGTGCAGCAGTTAGCCGCACTACAACGTGATCTCAGTAAATTTCTACCAGATTATATTATGCAACAAATTAAATCTGGATTTATTAATCATGGTATTCTAAAGTTATTTACTACACATAACGCGCTCGCTTCACGACTATGGCAGATTAAGCCAAGATTACTAGATAATTTACAGCAGAACGGCTGGTCTGTAATCTCGATAAAGATCCATATAAGACCTAAAGTTTCAGAGGGTGTAAGAAGATTAAAAAAAGCACAAATAACAAATTTTGGAATCTCTGTACTACAGGAACTAACTCAAAATCTTAAACCATCTCCTCTTCAAGAAGCTCTATCACGTATGATCGCACATCATACAAAGATAACATTCTAATTATTTCTTTTTCTATTTTGAAAATTACATAAAAATAATATCTAAAATTAGATGTGTATAGTAAGGTAGATACGATAAAAAAATTTATATAATTATCTTCTGTAAAACTTCTTTTAGGTTATATTTTTCTGCTCTTTAATACCTGAATAGACTGTGCTAAAAGTATGAAAGGAGAAGTACTACCGTAAAATATTGGAATTTCCTTACCTTTATTCTGAGATAAAGAATATCAAAATAAGACCTGCGCATACAGACATTAGATAATTGATTCTATATATGCCATTCCGCAACTTCTGTAAAGAAAATTATAACTATATAAAGAAATATAAGGTAATCTCCTTTTCTTATTGTAAGTTCCATCAATATAAAATTATCGAACTATAACTAATCTACCTGCTTACGTAAAAATGCTGGGATATCATATATATCGACCCCTTTCTCCTGTAAGGCTTGAACATGCGAGGCTGCAGTCTCCCTAGAATTATTAAAAGCTATTGGCGGTGGTATATCTTGAGAAACATGGCTTTCTGTTTTCGTATGACGTTTTGGAACATAGTTTTTTTGAGATATCGAGACCGGTTGGTTATCTTTGCCTGTTCGCAGAAGTGTCATCGGTAATGTCTTCTGCTTATTTGCTGTACGTCCAAGACCCGTCGCAACAACAGTTACTCGAAGAGCATCCCCCATTGTATCATCGTACACCGTACCAAATATTACAGTTGCATCTTCTGCTGCATAACCTTTTATTGTGTTCATTACTTCACGTGTTTCAGAAAGACGTAATGAACGGCTTGATGTAATATTAACAAGTACTCCGCGAGCACCAGAAAGATCAACACCTTCTAGAAGCGGACTTGCAACTGCCTGCTCAGCTGAGAGACGCGCACGATCTACACCAGCAACCATCGCTGTACCCATCATTGCTTTTCCCTGTTCACTCATTACCGTTTTTACATCTTCAAAATCAACATTAACTAGTCCATCAACATTAATGATTTCTGCAATTCCGGCTACTGCGTTGTTTAACACATCATCCGCACATTGAAAGCACTTGTCCATTTCAGCATCATCACCCATCACATCAAATAGCTTATCATTTAAAACAACGATTAACGAGTCGACATGATCCTCAAGTTGATGCGAACCGGCTTCCGCAACACGCATTCTCTTGCCTCCTTCGAATTCGAAGGGCTTACTAACAACACCGACAGTTAGAATACCCATCTCTTTTGCTATCTGCGCAACAACAGGTGCTGCTCCTGTACCTGTACCGCCACCCATTCCAGCAGTAATGAATACCATATGTGCCCCACGCAACGCATCTGTAATTCGTTCGCGTGCTTCTTCAGCGGCCGCTCGTCCCATTTCCGGTTTTGCCCCAGCGCCGAGTCCGGTATTACCTAGTTGGATTGCTAAAGCGTTTCGCGCACGCGATAGCGCTTGCGCATCGGTATTCATAACAATGAAATCAACGCCCTGAACGCTACGATTAATCATATGCTGCACAGCGTTTCCGCCAGCACCGCCAACACCAACAACCTTGATGATAGTCCCATTTGTCTGGGTTTCT
Source organism: Burkholderia sp. (assembly GCA_032470235.1). Taxonomy (GTDB): domain Bacteria; phylum Pseudomonadota; class Gammaproteobacteria; order Burkholderiales; family Burkholderiaceae; genus Burkholderia. Next base: position 341,233 of record JAVHYW010000001.1, on the reverse strand, counting down.
AGCATTTCGAATTCCATTATGTCTCCGTCAAAAAAATTATTACATAAGACTGTTATTCGATTGGAGATATAAAAGCTTCCGCTATTTGCAATCCTCCGAGCAGCGGCGCAAATTCGTTTCTTATCTATTTTAAAAGTTATTTAGAAACCAATTTCGCATCCGTAAAAAAACTTCACCTACGAAACTAGATTGTGTTCTGAACCTATAGCCATTGACTATCTTAGAAGAGCCTTCAACTAGTAACCCTATTGCAGTTGAATAGCGCGGATTACGTACAACATCATCAAGATGACCTATGTACTCTGGAACACCAATCCTTACTGGCTTTAAGAAAACATCTTCAGCTAGATCAACCATTCCCGGCATCATTGCTGCACCACCAGTGATTACAATACCTGAACTTAGAAGTTCTTTATAACCGGACTCATATATGACCTGCTGAACAAGTAAAAATAACTCTTCAATACGCGGCTCAATAACAGCTGCAAGCGCCTGACGTGATAACATGCTAGAGCTGCGCATACCTACAGAAACTTTAATTATCTCATCGGGATCGACGAGCGCCTGCTTTGCAGTACCGTAGCTAACTTTAATATTTTCTGCAATAGATCTCGATATACCAAGTGCTATTGCGATATCGTTTGTAATTTGATCACCAGCAATTGGAATTACTGCCGTGTGACGAATTGCACCTTCTCCAAAAATCGCGACATCTGTTGTGCCACCGCCAATATCTACAAGCACTACACCAAGGTTTCTTTCATCTTCACTCAGAACTGCAAGAGATGAGGCAAGCGGTTGAAGAATAAGATCGTTTACTTCAATACCGCATCGGCGTACACATTTAATGATATTTTGTGTTGCGCTGACTGCGCCTGTTACAATATGTACCTTCACCTCAAGACGGATTCCACTCATCCCAATTGGTTCTCGCACATATTCTTGATTATCGATGATAAATTCCTGTGCTAGTATATGCAATACATGCTGATCTGCTGGAATATTTATTGCTTTCGCTGTTTCTATTACACGAGAAACATCCTCATGTGTAATTTCTTTTTCTTTGACTGCAACCATTCCACTCGAATTAAAGCTACGAACATGACTACCAGCAATTCCAGTAAAAACATTTGAAATTTCGCAGTTTGCTATTAATTCAGCTTCTTCTAGTGCGCGCTGGATCGATTGCACGGTGGCTTCGATATTCACTACTGTACCTTTTCTTAGGCCTTTTGATTCACTTTGCCCAAGACCGATAATTTCGTAACATCCTTTTCCCTTCAATTCGGCTACAATAGCTACAATCTTCGATGTGCCAATATCTAGAGAAACAAGCAAATCCTTATATTCTTTACTCATAAAATACTCTTGCTAGTCCTATCTACTTCTTCTTTAGAAGAATAACGCCTGTGCAGAAATATGCGCTTAGCGCAACGAATCACGAACCCGTTTGGATAACGTAAATCTACATACTCAATATTATTACCCCAATACTTTATAAGTGTAGTCCATGCATTAACAAATCGATGCACTATGTAGCTAAGCGACTGGCTATCCCTTTCCTTACCTAATTCTACTTTCATTCCATTTGACAGTTGTATAGTCCACGCATAGCTTGATGACATCGTGATCTTACTTATCTTTAGATTCAATGGTGCGAACCATCGTATAAAATCATAATAGTGCTTTACTATGCTTTTCACATTACCTTCCGGACCATATAACGATGGTAAACTTTCTTTAAGTTCATTCTGATTGCCCGTGAATAAGTCACCATCTATACTGACAAACTGATCACTATGACCATTTCCCCATATGCTGAGTGGCCTGTATTCTTCAAGGATAACCAAGAGTTTGTTCGGCCAGATTCGGCGTACACTTGCTCTGCGTATCCACGGCATCTTCTCGAATGCATTACGAACCACATCAAGATTAATAGTAAAAAAATTACCATTAATTTTATTAACAATACTATCCTGTGCGTCCAAAACCTTAATATGTACAGTATCACCAGCTATACAAATAGTATGTATTACAAACATCTGACTTCGTATTAGATAAAGTAATGCAATTACTACAAAACTTAATATAAATAGTATGCGCAATATATTAGCAGCTAGATTAAGCTGTCGAACATTATTCCACATGAAGTTTTCGTATTCCTATTTCAGTCGTCTAGTGTAAGTGATAGTACTTTTATTATTAGCTCAGAATATTCAATCCCGATCGCTCTTGCTGCCTTTGGTAGTAGAGAATGATATGTCATTCCAGGTGTGCTGTTTACTTCTAGAAAATACGGCTTTCCATCGGAATCAATCATGAAATCAGTACGGCCCCAGTTAGTACATCCAAGTATGTTGAATGCTCGCTTAGCAAGATGTTTTAGCTCTACCTCACGATCCTCAGGTAATCCACACGGAATTATATACTTCGTGTTATTAGCGATATACTTTGCGTGATAATTATAAAATTCGTTTATTGGTACAATTTTAATTAGTGGTAGGCTAAGATCAGAAACAATACATGCAGTATATTCACCACCGATTTCAATACTTCTCTCAACGATCACAATCTGGTCATACATTGATGCTTCCTCAAGTGCTTCTGGAAGAGATTCTAATGTTTTCACCTTTTGTACAGCAATGCTTGATCCTTCGCTTGCTGGCTTAACGAAAAGAGGTAGACTGAGTTTTTCTACAATTTCAGACGTACGTGCTATGTAATCATCACCACGAAAAACAGTTTCAAACGGCGGTGTAGGTATTCCAGTCTGCTGCCATATAAGCTTTGTACGAAACTTATCGAGACTGAGAGCAGAACCAAGAATATTACTTCCAGTATAGCGGATTCCATAGAAATCAAGTGCACCCTGAATTTGACCGTTTTCCCCATAACCTCCATGTAGTGCATTAAATACGCGCGAAAAGCATTTGTTTTTTAGCGCTGAAAGTGGCTGTTCAGCTGGATCAAACGGATGAGCATTAATTCCAGCGTCACACAGTGACTGTAGTATAAGCCGACCTGAATTTATCGATACCTCACGCTCAGATGATACGCCACCGAACAATACTGCCACTTTACCGAAACGGTTAGGATCTATTTTATTTATTATTACACTTTCCATTTTTTATTCTGAACCTATTCTGAATAAGCCTCATCGGTATACTGCTTATAGAGCCCGCACCCATTGTAATTACAACATCCCTATCACGCGCAATTTTTATGAGGGCGTCTGGCAATCCATCAATTGTCTTTATAAAATTTAACTTAACTCCTCTTTTTAAAAAGATAGCACGCGATAAAGCATCTCCGTTTGCGGCAGAAATTGGTATTTCACCTGCTGAATAGACTTCGGTTAATATGAGCACATCTATTGTCGATAGCACATTGACGAAATCATCAAAATAGTCTTTTGTTCGTGTATAACGATGCGGCTGGAACACAAGAATAATTCGGCGTCCAGGAAACGCTCCGCGCGCTGCTGATATCGTTGCCGCTATTTCGGTAGGGTGATGCCCATAGTCATCGATTAATGTGTAGAAGCCACCATTAGCGGATGGTAGCTCACCATAACATTGAAATCGACGAGCAACTCCATTGAATTTATAAAGCGCATGCTGAACGATTTCATCGGCAATGTTAAGATTATCTGCAACCGCAACTGCTGCGAGCGCGTTCTGCACGTTATGTAATCCTGGTAAGTTTAGTATGATCTGTAGAGGGATACGTCCTTTACGACGTACGGTAAAATGCATCCGATCATCTCGTGCTTCAATATCCTCTGCACGAACCTGAGCATCGTTTGCAAAGCCGTAACAAATAACTGGATTCGAAATAAATGGAACAATCTGACGAATGTTTAAATCGTCGACGCAGACAACTGCACTCCCATAGAATGGCAATCGCTTCGTAAAATTAATGAACGCTTGTTTAAGCTGAAAAAAATCATGATTGTAAGTATCCATATGATCAGCGTCTATATTCGTTATAACTGCAATCACCGGGGATAAGTTTAAAAAAGACAAATCTGATTCATCTGCCTCAGTAATAATAAAATCGCCGGTACCAAGTCGAGCATTAGTACCAATATTCATCATTGATCCACCAATTATAAAACTCGGATCAAGACCACTCATAGTGAGCACACTTACGATAAGGCTTGTGGTTGTAGTTTTACCATGTGTACCAGCGATAGCAATTCCGAGCTTCGACCGCATTATCTCTGCAAGCATTAATGCGCGATGTACAATTGGCAAGCCCTTCTCGCGCGCGGCGAGTACTTCTAAATTATTCGATTGTACAGCTGTCGATATGACGATAGCGTTTGCACCTTCAATATTTAATGCATTGTGGCCAATAGAGATTCGTGCTCCAAGAGACGAGAGTCGTTCTGTTACAATACTATGTAAAATATCAGAGCCACTGACTTCATATCCAAGTGATATAAGTACTTCAGCAATGCCACTCATTCCAGAACCACCAATTCCTACTAAGTGAACGTGCTTAATGATATGTTTCATCTTATAAAAGATATATTTTCTTGTTTATATTTTATATCTAAACTTCTGTAATCGCCTTTGATATTCTATCAATAGAATCTGATTTCATCAGTAAGCGAGAACGAATAGCCATCTCCATAAGTGACGATCTCGACTGACTACGCAACCAGTTAGCAAGCAGCTCTTCTGATAAATCACGCTGTTGTATCAGTACTGCACCTCCAGCATGAACAAGCGGAGTAGCATTAGTTGTCTGGTGGTCATCAACAGCGTATGGAAATGGAACGAAAAGTGCAGCGACACCAACGGTTGCTATCTCAGATACTGTCATTGCACCGGAACGGCAAATTACAAGGTCAGCCTCTGCATACGCAGAGGCCATATCATTAATAAATGATACAAGTCTTACATCTCTACTTTCATCGAAACCGGCCACAGTATAGTTTGTTTTTAGCTCATCTATATATTTCATTCCAGACTGATGAATAATCAGCGGTCGCTCATTCTGTGAAAAATGTGCAAGCGCCTTCGGAACAATATAATTTAACGCAGTAGAACCTAGACTTCCACCGACAATAAGCAAGGATAGTGGACCACTACGTGAGGCATAGCGGAATTCTGGTTCCGCTATTCTCCAGAATTCCTTTTGAACAGGATTTCCTGTCCATTCAGAATGTGGCAACGTATTTTTGAATGCAACGAGCACACGCTTTGCAAATTTTGAGAGTAACTTATTAGTTAGGCCCGCGATCGAATTCTGCTCATGTAAAACAAGCGGGTATCCTAATAGAGCAGCTATCAGACCCGCTGGGAAGGTGATATATCCACCCATACCAAGTACTACGTTCGGCTTGGAGCGTCGTAATGCTGCTAGGCTCTGCCAACATGCATATAATATGCTCAGCGGTAAGACAAGTTTTGTCTTTATCCCCTTTCCACGAAATCCGACGAACTGTACATGTTCCATTGGAATCTTATACTTTGCTACTAATGTTGCTTCTATCCCGTTTTGATTACCGAGCCAAACAATATGCCAACCATGTTCTTTCATCCGGCGAGCGATTGCAAGTCCGGCGAACACGTGTCCACCAGTACTACCAGCTAGTATCATTAGTGTACGCAGTGATTCAGTCATGTTATCCGTTCTTGAATAATAAGTTATGGTAGGCTTGCTTATAGCCTACCTTCACGTAATAGCAAACGATTTTCGTAGTCGATGCGCAGTAATATAGATATCGCAATACAGTTCAATAAAATACCAGAACCACCGTAACTAATAAGCGGAAGAGTTAGTCCTTTCGTTGGTAAAAGACCAAGGTTCACACCCATATTAATAAATCCCTGTGTACCGAATAAGATTCCAATACCCTTCGCTATCAGGGCTGAAAATATACGATCAAGGGTAAGCGCTTGAAGGCCAATCTTGAAGGCGCGATACACAATCCAGGAAAACAATAGCATGATAATCATCACACTGATAAATCCAAGTTCTTCACCAATTACTGCAAGAATAAAATCTGTATGAGCTTCCGGGAGATAATTAAGCTTTTCAACGCTCTTACCAAGTCCAACGCCAAGCCAATCACCACGGCCGAAAGCAATCAGCGAGTGTGTAAGTTGATATGCTCTACTCTGAACATATTCCTTATTCCATGGATCAAGATACGCAAAAATTCTCTCACGGCGCCATGGTGATAACCAAATGATCATCGTGAATACGCTAACTGCTATCGCTATGAGCCCACTGAATATCTTTCCGCTTACGCCGCCAAGAAACAATACACCCATTGTAATTATTATGATCATAATAACTGCACCCATATCTGGCTCAAGAAGAAGAACTATTCCAACAAACGAAATCACAAATGCTATCGGTAGAAAACCTTTCAAGAAGCTCTGCATATATTCCTGTTTTCGTGCCGTGTAATTTGCTACATAGATTGTTGTTGCAAGTTTCATGATTTCTGAAGGCTGTACACTTATTAGGCCGAATCTAATCCAGCGACGCGCGCCGTTTACGTCTTTACCAAGCTGTGGAATAAGAGTAATTATGAGAAAAAAAAGTGCGATTAAAAAAAAATTGGGTGCAAATTTATTCCACGTTGCAATAGGTATCCGGAAGATAATCAGCGATATAATAGTAGAAAAAATAATCGATATACAGTGTCGTAGAAGAAATGTGTAATTTTTATATGATGCGTATTTTGGAAAATCTGGCATCGTAATAGAAGATGAATATACCATAACGATACCAATACTAAGCAAAGAGATAACGATCCATAGAAGTGGATAATCTAAGTCTAATATTTTAGAATCATTTAGTGTTTTTTTCTTAAAATTTTTTTTTCTTATCTCTTCACGAAATAATGCTGACAATATATCAAGGCTACAAATTATCTTTTTGACAAAAAAACAAGAAATAAGATAATTAGGCCACTTCATAGTTTTACTTTAGCAGAATGCAAGAGCCCATCCACTGCCTGACGGAAAATTTCTGAACGATGATGATAATTCCTAAACATGTCAAAGCTTGAACAGGCTGGAGATAGCAGAACAACATCACCTGGCTGCGCGAGCACACTCGCTTTATACACAGCTACTTCAAGTGAAGGAAGAACGATATGCGGTACGCTAGTTTCCGCCAGCGCGTCACGTAATGCTGGAGCATCACGACCAATTAGGATTACTGCACGGCACCAGCGTGATACTGAGTCAACGAGCAGTGAGAAGTCTTGTCCTTTACCGTCGCCTCCAGCGATTAGCACAATCCGACGAGCAATCGTATTGATTGCGGCAGTCGTTGCACCAACATTCGTTCCCTTGCTATCATCGATATAGTCAACGTCATCAATCGTTGCAATTATTTCTCCACGATGTGCTTTTCCACGAAATTCACACAATCTTTTTAAAATAGTCTCGTTTTGTAGACCAATCGCTCGAACAAGAGCTAATGCAGCGAGTGCGTTTGCTATATTATGCATTCCTCGGATGTTTAGCGATGTTTCCGGTACAAGATACTTCTGTCTAATTTTTTTTGTATTTACAGAACTTCTTTTGAAATATCGATTCAAAATAGATTTATATTCTCTATTTTTGTTCAATGCTTCAACAAGCCATATAGCCTCGTTATCTATTGATACTCCGAAGTCACCTTCTCGATCTGGCAGATTTAGGCCGAATGTAATAGTCTGACTAACGTTGTGTTGTGCAGCTTTCATTACCAAAACATCGTTACGATTCAGTACACGAATAGTTTTCTCTCCAAAGATTTTCTGCTTAGCCGCTGTATATTTATGAAAATTGCCATGCCAATCAAGATGATCCTGTGTAATGTTTAGAATTGCAGCTACATCTGGTGAGAATGTATATGATGTTTCAAGCTGAAAGCTTGATAATTCAAGAACCCAGATATCTGGTAATGTCGCTTTATCAAACGCATCTAACAGACAATTAAGCATAGAAGAGTTAGTATTACCTGCGACTATAACTAATTTATCAGCATGCTTACAGAGCATACCAGTAAGCGTCGTCGTCGTCGTTTTTCCATTTGTACCGGTGATAGCAATCACCTTCGGTCGATAACCTTTTGTACTAAGTGTACGCAACGCATACGAGAAGAACTCTAATTCACCCCATACTGAGATAGCCCGTTCTTTAGCAGTTTCTATAAGAGAAGCTAGATCGGGCATAAGTGGAGATAGGGAAGGGCTTATACCAATAAGCCCGACGCTATTGTCGAGTAGAGATGTAGAGAATGTACCACTAACAAATTCTGCATTAATCCCATAGAATTTTAGAGCAGCAAGATTTGGCGGTACTTCACGAGTATCAGCAATACGAATTCTATATTTGTGTCTCGAGCACCATCGAGCAATCGCAAGGCCAGATTTACCAAGACCTAATATGAGGACCATTAGATTTTGTCTATTTTCAAAAACCTTATCAAACATCCGACTTTGCATTCTTCTATCGAAATTTGAGTGTTGACAGACCAAATAGACATAGCATAAGCGTGATAATCCAAAAACGTACACTCACGTGAGTCTCTTTCCATCCAGACAATTCGAAATGGTGATGTAATGGTGCCATCTTAAAGATCCTCCTCCCCTCTAAGTATCTTCTCTTAGTATAACTAAACCACATAACCTGAATTATTACAGATATAGTTTCAACTACGAAAATACCACCCATAATAAATAAAACGATTTCTTGACGGACAATTACCGCAACTGTGCCAAGCACTCCCCCAAGCGGTAGCGCACCGACGTCACCCATAAATATTTTAGCAGGATACGTGTTATACCAGAGAAATGCTAGTCCAGCACCTCCGAGCGCTGAACAGAATATTAGAAGCTCACCAGCACCAGGAATATAAGGTAACAGCAAGTATTTTGAATAAACTGCATTACCTATTACATAAGCGAATACACCGAGAGATAAGCCTACAAAAACGACTGGCATAATAACGAGACCGTCAAGGCCATCTGTTAAGTTTACTGCGTTACTTGTGCCGATGATCACGAAATATGTAAAAGTGATAAAACCCCAAATCCCAAGGGGGTATGATTTCGATTTGAAAAAAGGAAGTAGTAAATCAGTATGTGGAGCCAGTCTAATTGACAGACCATTACGTACCCATTCTATAAACATATCGAATGCGCGGAAATTACTTGTTTCAGATATACTAAATGCAAGATATACAGATATAAACAATGTAATTACTGATTGCCAGAAATATTTTTCACACGGCGACATTCCGCAGCAATCCTTATTAAATATTTTACGATAGTCATCAACCCAACCGACGACACCTAAACTGAGAATAACGAAAATTACAGCCCAGATGAAGCGATTTGTTAAATCTCCCCATATAAGCGTTGAGATTATAATACTAATCAGAATTAAGACACCACCCATTGTCGGCGTACCATCTTTTACAAGATGTGTTTTCAGTCTATAATTAGGGATAGATTGACTAACTCTCATCTTAACCAAATTACGGATTGCACATGGTCCACAAACGAGGCCAATCACTAGTGCAGTAATTGTTGCGCCGATTGCACGGAATGTTAAGTACATAAAGAGATGCAGAAAACTTAGATCACTTTGTAGCCATTTTGATAATGCTAGAAGCATATTTATTTTTCCTTAGTGCTTTTAGCTTCAGCGAGTATGATGTTCTCTGAACTGTAGATTAGTTTGTTAGGGCATCGACAATGCTATCCATTTTCATATATCGTGACCCTTTTACAAGAAAAGTTGTGCCAGTGGGATATCCTGCACCAACGAGCGTATCAATAAGTGTATTAGAATTAACAAAATGTTGTGCACCATATCCGTATGCGATACACGCCTCACTTGACATACAGCCAATTGTGTATAACATATCGATTCCTTTTTCGTATGCATATGCACCTATTTCTCGATGGAACGCTAAACCTTCATGACCAACTTCACCCATATCACCCATTACAAGAACACGCGGAGACCGCTGTGTAGCGAGCACATCTATTGCAACTCTCATAGAATCTGGGTTTGCATTATATGTATCATCGATAATTATTGACTCTTGTAGACCATCGATATTCATATGTCTTAAATATAAACGTTTTTTTATAGGTTTAAATCTTTCAAGACCGGCTTTTATTGAAGGGAGTGTAACACCAGCGGCTAATGCCGCTGCAGTTGCTGCGAGTGCATTACGTGCATTATGTATACCAAGTACAGAAAGCCTCACTGAAATACAACCGACTGGCGTATTAATAATCAGTTTTCCATCAATAATTCGCCCTGTGACTTGTGCAGTTGTCTTCTTTAAGTCATTTTTCAGTGCAAAATCGATTACCCGATTACCAATCGCTGCTACATACCAGATTTTAGAATATTGGTCATCTGCAGGAAATACTGCTATGCCGTTATGAGGGAGTGCGTGAATCAGCGACGCATGCTCGAGTGCAACTCCCTCGACCGTTAGCATGAATTCCTGATGTTCGCGTTGTGCATTATTTATAAGTGCAATAGTAGGCTTTGCGAGCTTAGAGAGTCTTTCTGTCTCACCAGGAAAACTTATCCCTAACTCGATAACCGCGAGACGATGCATATCAGTTAGCCTTAATAGGGTTAGCGGCAGCCCTACTTGATTATTAAAATTATCAATTGTTGCGAGCCGTGCATCAACGCCGACCATTTCTTTAAAAATAGATGAAATCATTTCTTTGACCGTTGTCTTGCCGTTACTTCCGGCTACTACAACTACCGGCAAAGAAAATCGCATTCTCCAGCTGCGTGCAAGTATACTGAGAGCGCTAAGTGTATCATCCACCTCGACCGTTGTAATCGGAAGACCAGCTGGTTTATGACATACAAGTGCGGCAGCGACACCGCGTAAGGCAACATTATAAAGGAAATCGTGCGCGTCGAAATTTTTGCCTTTCAGAGCAACAAATAGATCTCCTGGACCAACTGTACGGCTGTCTATTAACACGCGCCTAAAAACTGTAGATGGGTCTCCATGTATAGTTGCAGCTGGAATCAAGAGAGCTATATCTCTCAGCGATAATATCATTATTAGATTATTTTTTTTCTATATACATCTCGCGCGCTACGAGTGCTTGTCTTACCTGATCCTGATCAGAGAAAGCATACTTTTCTCCCATGATTTCTTGCGTTATCTCGTGACCCTTGCCAGCGACTAGGACAACATCAACTCCGGATACGCTAAGGATTGTCTGCCAAATAGCACTAGCTCTATCTTTAATCTGATATGCTTTATTAGGCTTATTCATGTCAGAAATGATATGGTTTATTATCTTTTGTGGGTCTTCACTACGAGGATTATCATTAGTCACGATAACATGATCCGAAAGTCGCTCTGCAATAGAACCCATCAATGCTCGCTTTTTTTCATCACGTTCCCCACCGCAGCCAAACATACAGATGAGTGCACCGCCTCGAGACGCTGCGATAAGGCGTAGTGTAATAAGCGCTTTTTCTAGTGCATCGGGCGTGTGCGCGTAATCGATCACGATAAGTGGCTCATCTTTCTCCAACCTGCCACCTATCTTCTGCATACGTCCACTAATTTGTCCAAGCCGAAGAATTTCTGTGAGTGCCGCACTAAATGGAACTTCAGCAGCAAGTAGTGTACAAAGAACCGCAAGCAGATTACTAATATTAAATCTACCTAGCATGGTAGATTTGAGATGTGCGCTACCTAACGGAGAGCAAATTCTGAATGTAGAGCCCGTATCCGTTAGATGCACGTTGTCCGCGATTATTGTAAAATCAGCGCTACTTTTAGTTGTATTTTCGATACCGTAAGAAATCGTACGCAAGCGACCAGTTAGTTTTTTTAGAAGTCGGATACCGACCGGATCGTCCAGATTAATAACTGCAGAGTTTAGATTTGGCGACGCGAATAGTCTTAACTTTGCCTCTTCGTATGCATCAAGCGTTCTATGATAATCGAGATGGTCCTGTGACAGATTTGTAAATACTGCTATGTCAAATAATGTACCGTTCGCGCGTCCCTGATGTAGTCCATGCGACGATACTTCTATCGCAACCGCTTGTGCACCCTCTTTATAATATAATCTTGCGAGATTGCGTTGTAATTGCAGTGCATCTGGCATTGTAAAATTAGTTTTCGAGAGCTTTCCTAGCATCCCGATACCTAGCGTACCAATTACCGCGCATGGACAGGATAGTGCAGTGAGTGCTGCAGCGATCCATTGCGTACATGATGTCTTTCCGTTCGTTCCAGTAACACCGATTACAAGCATTTTATTGCTCGGATATCCATACCAGGCACTTGCGATATCACCGGCGATCGTGTTTAATTTTGATACCTCAAGCATAGGAAGAATACCTGGAGCAATCGAGAATCCATCTGGCTGATAAAGTATCCCAGCGGCACCTCGAATAACTGCATCCTGAATAAATATTCGACTATCTGAATCATGCACAGGATATGTAACAAAGACATCACCAGATATAATAGAACGTGTGTCCGCATGTAATTCTGCATTGGAAGATACATGCTTGCGTAACCATATAAGAGTATTGGCTATTTTCTGATGAGTCTGAGAGGTACTTTGGTCTATGCTCATCACACGGACTCCAGAAATACTTTAATTTTTAATAAATATGACTTAATAGTCTCTTATTTTCTCATCTATTAAACTTTTTTATATCTATATGCTTTTTCAAAGATAAAAATTCAATAAAACTGACGCTATTCTATTTTCTGTTGTCGTTGAAAATCAGCTAACGATCCTAAAAGTTTTAGTAAACTAAGAGAGGCGTATATAAATATTTATTGGGGCTAACTTGTCGTATTTAAGAAAAAGTAATATCAATCGAGGATTGAGAATAGTAGGATCAAGATTATCGATATAATCTGATTTCAGATAAAATTTATCAAAATAATCAATGCTATACTAATATTTTTTATTCGTTTATATGAGCCTCTAGTTCTTATTTACCGACGAGATAATATTAAATTAATTATTATGCTCTATAGTTAGAGAACAGATTTTATAGTTGATTTTATTTTTCAAAATAGATTTTTTAAAACTTTGTATTATTATCTTTCTTATATGTCTTAACTTCTACAGAAGTTGAAGTATCGATGGTTTTCTCGTTGTTTAATATCTGTATTATGTATTGTGTACGATCTATAGAAATCGATTGCATTTTTAATAACTGGCGCGCTAATTTATCAATACGATATGGCTTCAATAACAGGCCCTGCCGATATTGAAGAAACATATAGTCATGATATAATTGATACTCTTTGGACTGTATATTCTGAAGCTCAATAAAAAACTGACGTCTCTGATCTGTCGATCTTACAACTAACAATGCACATCCTATCAAAATAGCTGATAGGAAGATATTGAGATAGCCCATGACTCAAGTATGCTCTGCGATTCTCATCACAGCAGACCTTGCTCTCGGGTTCATTTCTACTTCAATTTTACTTGGGAATAAACGTCCGATTACCTTAAGCGGTGGAATCTGGAAATCGGATTCGCGTATTGGTAAACGATAGTCGACTATAGGGCTGCTCGCATGTGTATTCATGAACTGTTTAACTATCCGATCTTCAAGTGAATTAAAAGAAATCACTACTAACCTTCCTTTCTTTTCTAAAGAAGAAAGTGCTATATCTAGTATGATTTTTAGATCTGTAAATTCTCGATTAATATGAATCCTTATGGCCTGAAAAGTACGGGTTGCTGGGTTCTTACCATTTCTATTAGTCTTGACAATACGACTCACTATTTTGGCAAGCTCACCCGTAGTACATAGAGGTCCAAGACGCTTATATTCTTTCCGTCGAGAAACAAATGCCTTTGCAATTTGAAATGCAAAACGCTCCTCTCCATAATCCCGTATCACTTTTGTTAGCTCCTGTACTGATGCACTTGATAGCCATTCCTCTGCAGACTCTCCTTTTGTAGGATCCATTCTCATATCTAACGGACCATTTAATTGAAAACTGAATCCACGCTTCGGATCTTCTATCTGAGGTGAAGAAACTCCGAGATCTAGCAGTATACCTGATATCTTTTTAATACCTAGGGTATCCAGTTCTCTACGCATTGTAGAAAAACTATCATGTATAATAGAGAAACGATCATCTACTATGCGTTGAGCTTCATAAACTGCTTGCGGATCTTTATCAAATGCAATCAACCGGCTATTCGGCGCGAGCTTAGAAAGTAAAGCACGAGAATGCCCACCTCTGCCAAATGTGCCATCAGCATAGATACCATCCGTGCCCGCTATTAGAAGGGCATCTACTGCCTCATTCAGAAGAACTGTCTGATGTTGCAATTCGCATTCCATTATAGCAAAATTAATCTTTTCAATAAATAAGTACTGATTTCCAATTTGTATTGGAGATACTTACTATCTAATCCTTCAACACAATAATATTCTTAATCTAGAAGTAACTTTCCTTACCGAGAGATATAAGGTAATAACAGCTTCATAGAAGAAAATTATAATAAAATGGTATTGAAAAAATATTAAAAAACTTTCTTATCTTCATTATGATTTGCCAAATTTCATAATTCAAAATAGTAAATAATTTTACTGTTGGTAGTACTTTATAATAGGAGATTAAAAAATAAGTGAAGTTTTTTCATATCCTATAAGCAACTGTTGTCATAAATATCGATGCAGCGCGCATCAGAATACGAATTACCTGAGGAAGCTCGATACCACCTGCATCAAGCGCAGTTTTATTGTGCCTTACCTCATCTTTGCAGATCTGTTCAACGATTATCCGAGACTCTATATCAGCGATTGGAAGTTTAGATAGGTGGATATTGAGATGACGCTCAACCTGTCGTTCTGTTTCAGCCATAAAACCGAGACTTATCTTATCGTTAAACGTGCCAGCAATGATACCAATTGTAAGAGCGCCAATATACCATAATGGATTCAGCACGCTTAGTCTTGAATCAAGCTCCTTTAGACGATTCGCAGTCCACACAAGATGGTCCTCCTCCTCTTGTGCTGCTTGTTCGTATAACTCTTTTAAAGATAATGAGCGTGCAGTAAACTTCTGACCCTGATAAAGCGCCTGTGCGCAGATTTCTCCAACATGATTTACTCGCATAAGGCCAGCAGAATGGATACGTTCAGCCGACGATAGATCAGTTGTATCTGTCTTTATCTCTTCTGAGACTGAAATTTTCCGGCTAATCCTATTTACACCAAATATTGACCGTAGACCACGGTCGAACTCGACAATTAGTTTATCTAATATCATAATATCATTTTAGATTCTACTTACGATTTTCAGTTGAGTATTTCTCTCTAAAAGATATTTTTCTTATTAAGAAAAATTATTGATAATTATACGGCTAAAAAATTAATAGAAATAATCGTTATATACCTTTTCCTAAGAAAAATACTACCCTAATATATAATTATTTATAATAATTTCATCAAGCTTATCTGCTATATAAATTATAAATCTAAATGAAGATTGGTCGGAGCGATAGGATTTGAACCTACGACCCTCTGATCCCAAATCAGATGCGCTTGCCAGACTGCGCCACGCTCCGAATAATTCTATTATTTATCGTTTACTTGAAACTTTTATCAACTTATCCAATCTTCAGTGTTCTCCTATTTTAATTAGAAAAAAATACTGATCCTCAGAGGTGCTGGTTATATATAATTGCACAGAAATTGTAATAGAACCTATAAAAAAGAATTTATGCAGCGTATATTATTATTATAATTCGGATTTAACGATTTTCTTAAAAAAGAATTTATAGAATCATATAATCAAGAATATAACTATATAATACTTTTATTTATCCTGTAATACATTACTTTAATCTCTAATTTAGTAGAAAAATCTATATATCTCTATATTCAAATTGCTACATCCACTATGTTTTCCTTCCTTTTATAGAAAAGGAATCTAAGAAATTAGCTTCTTCTGAAGAAGAAATCCGATTTCAATATGATTTCAACCATATAATACTAATATAATTTAGCGAGAAAGATTAAAAAGTCGGAAAAAATTATATGTTGTTGCCTCAGCGAGGACGATTTCAGAAATTCCACGTTGTTTGGCAATAAAGCGTCCTATGTAGCTTACGTATGCAGGTTCATTAAGTTTACCGCGATATGGAACCGGAGCGAGATACGGTGAATCAGTCTCAATTAGCAACCTATCAAGTGGTATACGCCTTGCCACGTCATGTATTTGCGTCGCGCTCTTAAATGTAACTATGCCAGATAGAGAGATATAAAAATTCTGCTCAATCGAGCGCAAAGCTACTGGCCATGGCTCACTGAAACAGTGCATTATACCGCCTACCTCATCTGCGTGTTCTTCTGACATAATTTTTAATGTATCCTCTATCGCCGCGCGCGTATGGATAATTAATGGTTTACCTATTTCTCGTGCTACTCGAATATGTTTACGGAAACGATCACGTTGCCAATTCATGTCAATAATTGATTGACTATCTAATTGATAATAATCAAGCCCAGTTTCACCAATCGCAATAACATTTGAATAAGCTGCTAGCTTAGCTAATTCTTCGCATGTCGGTTCATTATCAACGTTATGCTTTGGATGTACACCAACAGACGCATAGATATTATCGTGTGCAGCCGCGATTGAAAGTACATCGGGTAGAGTTTCAAGATTAATAGATACGCAGAGCGCATGCGTTACATAATGCTTATGCATATTCTCCAGTACATTAGGAAGCCGATCTGATAGGCTCTTAAAATTAAGATGACAGTGAGAATCTACGAACATAGGTTTGTTATCATTTTTTATAGATGAAGAGCTACATATACATTTATTTTTTATATCTACTACTAAGTCCCATATTTCTCTGAAATGCTCTATATATAATTTACATACTTGAAAATTGACTTATGAACTAGATCATACTTATTAAGTATGATCTAAAAGATTAGATAAATAAGTTACGATAGTTAAAGAACATTTCATCGAACATAAGTCGAGAATTTAATGGATGGTTTTCAATTGCTCTCTGACGTGTAACTGTCCTTACGAAACTGGATAATTTATTTTTATCAATTTCATTTGCACAGCGCGTAATCTCTATAGCGTATTTTGGAAAATAACGTAGAGTTTTAGTCATACGCTGTGTAAGAAGATCATATAACCAGCGCTGTAACCAACTAAGAACTAGAGGAATAGGGAGATTTTGTAGATTTTCTGCGCAGGTAAATGGATCGCATGCAGCTCCCTTCGCAAGCTGGCCGAGCACAAAATCTCGCAGTTTCTGGTTTTTATCGTTTGCGAGTGCTAGCGCTGAAAATGGTGAACCGCCAGCTTGGGTGAGTAAAGCACGTGCATCATCAATACCCTGTTCAGAAAGCCATATTGATGCTATGTCCATCAACGGTGTTTGCATTGGCCATTTCTGGCAACGGCTGATAATTGTCGGAAGTAGTCGGTTAATCTGCACAGATACAAGAATAAATATGACATCCTTTGGTGGTTCTTCTAGAATTTTCAGCATTGCATTAGATGCAATGACGTTCATAGTCTCTGCTGGATAAATAACAATAACTCGTACACCGCCTCGATGTGAGGTGACCCTACAGAAATCGAGTATCATGCGTACCTGATCGATCTTAATTTCCTTACTTAGAGTGGATTTTTTTTTGCCGTCATCTTTAACGTCATTTACACGAATAACCGTATTAGATAATAGAGCCTCTGGTATCATGATGCGATAATCAAAATGATTACCGTGCTCAAACCAGATGCACGATAAACAATGGTTACAAGGCTGTCCATTCAATTTAGGAACTTCACATAGGAAACTTTGAGCGAGATACTTTGCAAAAGATAATTTTCCAATACCAACTTGTCCAAAAATTAATAGAACGTTTGGCCATCTAGCCCGAAGTTTTTGCAAATTATTCCAATCATTATATTGCCAAGGATAGATCATTTGTTTATGTATTCTTTTTAAGAAAAATGATATTTCGCCATATACTCAAAATAAGAGAGTGTTGATCACATGTTCAAGTGTCTTTCGAATTGACTCAATACTCCTCGTTGCGTCTATAATCTTAAAACGATGCGGCGCTTCTTCGGCACGTCGAAGATATTCGATACGCACGCGGGAAAAAAAAGCGTTCGACTCATTTTCAAATCTATCAGATCTATACGCAGCGGTCAGACGATCGCTTGCTACTTTCGGAGAAACGTCTAATAGTATAGTCAGATCAGGTTGAAATTCCGCTTGTACTAAATGTTCTAGCATTTTAAGATTTGTGCGTGATAGCCCTCGTCCACCACCTTGATACGCGAACGTCGAATCTGTAAAACGGTCTGAAACAACCCAATCGCCACGAAAAATCGCTGGCTTGATTACATGTATAAGATGCTCTCGTCGACTAGCAAACATTAGTAACACTTCCGTTTTTGGATCCATCTTCTGATTCAGAAGAATGTTACGTAGTATCTCACCGAGAGATGTACCACCTGGCTCGCGTGTGACAATTGCCTTCTTCCCATTTTGCTCAAGCTTCGAAGAAATCTGATTATAGAACCACATAAGATGTGTAGTCTTACCAGAGCCATCAATTCCTTCGAATGTGATAAATTTTCCATACACCATTTATTATTGTGTTCGAATATATTTTTCAATAGCCTTATTATGCTCTTTAAGAGTATAAGAAAACACGCTCGTTCCATCTCCTTTCGCAATGAAATAAAGTACATTCGTACGTGCTGGACAAGTTATAGCCTTAAGTGTTTCATAGCTTGGTAGAGATATAGGTGTCGGTGGTAAGCCTCGATGAATATATGTATTATATGGAATATTCGTCTGTAAATCGCTCTTGTGAAGATGTCCATTATATGAACTTCCAAGTCCGTATATTATTGACGGATCGCTCTGCAACGGCATGCCAATTTTCAGCCTATTCACAAATACCGCCGCTATAAGCCTACGATCTGCCTCGTGACTTGTTTCTTTTTCTACTATTGATGCAGCAGTTAATACATCATAAGGTGTACAGTAAGGTAATCCTGTTTTACGTCCCGACCACACTTTTTTAAGACGACTTTCCATTAGATGATATGCTTTTTTGTAAATTCTTATATCGCTTGTTCCTTTATCAAATAAATATGTATCCGGAGAAAATAGTCCTTCACCGCTTCCATGGTGGATAAAGTCATCTTGAGCATTGATCGCTCTAAGTAATTCTGTATCTGTCATGGTAGTGGTCAAATGAATAAGATTTGGATTGGTATCAAGATTTAATCGCATTCTTTTGAATGTCCATCCCTCTATCACAGTTATTCTTTCTTTCTTTACATCACCACGAGTAAGCTTCTTAACTAGATTATATGGCGTAATACCGTTCCTAAATTCGTAGTTACCCGATTTTAGATGGGTTGATAAATTGAACATACGTACTATTACAATGAAATTGAACAGTTCAAGCGGTATTCCTCCATGCTTCAGTTGCAGGACAATACTACGTACACTACTATTCGGCTTTATTGTGACCTCAATTACTTCTGAGAAAATGGAGAGCGGCCTAATCGCCCAGTATAATATACAGCTTGTAGCTGATATAATAATCAGAGCTATAACAGCAAAAAATTTTTTTATTATAAAAGACACGATTGATGCTTAAAATTGCATCTATAATTCTATAAATTTAGATTTATTCTAGTTAAATTAGATTGTTCAACTTAAAATTTGATCTATATCAACTATAATCTCTTTAGGCTTCCTATTCTATTAAGGTACTAACCTATCGAAGGTTATATTGAAAATATACAACTTTATATAAAAATATATAATTTTATACAAACTAGATATATTCTTGATATTATCTATAAAATATGGATAAGATGAACTATAAAGTTCTATATTTATAGAGCTTTATAGTTTTTATAAGTATTTAAACTAATTTAAATGATTCTCTTCTTTAAATAGTGACTGCTTCTCTTATTCCAGATTACTTGTATGAATCTGAATTTATTGCTCCAAGCTCGATGATGCGTCTTGATCAGTTTGGAGTAATCGATGTCTCTGGCGTCGATGCTATCACATTCTTACATAGTCAGTTTACAAATGACATTAAACATCTTGATCCGTGTCGTGCTCTTTTCACGGGTTATTGCTCGCCTAAAGGACGCTTGCTCGCGTCATTTATAGTATGGCGTATTGGACAAACTATACGTCTTCTTGTATCAAAGGATATACAGGATATTATTCAGAAGCAGTTATCTATGTTCATACTACGTTCGCAGATAAAGCTTCTTAACGTTAATGATTCATTAGAAGTCGTCGGTTTCACGGGAAATGTATACGATGTACTGCTACAGATTTTCAGCTCTATACCGTGCCATGTCTATGAGAAAGTTGATGGCCCTGCTGGATCTCTAATCCGTCTACCGAACGCAGCCGATCGAGAGCGTTATCTATGGATCAATACACGCGTATTAGTCGATGAATTTATTGATAAACTTGGTGATACGCTGCCTATTGTTTCTCGATATGTATGGGACTGGCTAAGCATCCGAGCTGGAGAGCCACGTATCACTAAACAGACAATCGGTCAATTCATACCACAGATGGTTAATTTTGATATCATCGGTGCTATAAGTTTTCAAAAAGGTTGTTATCCTGGTCAGGAAGTTATCTCACGTATCCAATATCGAGGTACGATTAAACGTCGTACAGTACTTTCGCATATTGAGGATACTGAACACACTACTATATCAAGCATAAACTGTGAGAATGAACTTTCTGGAGTTGAACTATTTCACAGTGACGATCCAGATCAACCGTGTGGAATGGTTGTTAATGCAGTAGCTCTACCATCAAAAAGTATTGATGCTCTCGTTGAAATTAAGCTTACAGCGCTTTTCAGAGGCACGATACATATCGGTTCGGCTAGTGGACCAACTCTTTCTTTTAAGAAACTTCCTTACACTTTCCAATAAACGTGAGTTATAGGTCAAGATTACAAGCGATGAAAATCTATAGAGATAAGAAATAAAACTCTCAAGTTTACAAAAAATCAGAAACTTAAGTAAGTTAGATAAATAGATCTATAAATTATTATAATTTTGTATAAAGTAAATAAAAGTCTTTACTTAGTATTATGAGAAATACTATTTTCTAGTTATTCTTATCGACTGACTTAAAATCATCTCTTAATATACCTGAATGTACCAAGAGATTTTGCAATGAAACGTTCACTGGCGTCGTATATCTCTCCTTCACAATACGCTATTTTTGTTGATCGATGAAGGACTCTACCAACCGAACGTAACTCACTATTCCCTTGCTGCATAAAACTTACCTTCATTTCAATTGTAACTACACCGATACTTCTATCTTTGAGAAGACTGCACGCAGCAATTGCAAGAGTAACATCGGATAAAGTCATTATAACGCCACCATGAGCTATGTGCCATCCATTCATATGCTTCTTACTGAGTGATAATGCAACTTCACTCTCGCCTTCGTGCGCATGAATAAGTCGTGTTCCAATCAGTTCAGAAAACGGGCTCTCAACTAATAAATAATCTAAATTGGTGATCATTATATGACCGAGCTTTTTACATGTTCGGCAAATATCCAGGTTACAGAATATTCAATCACTTCAAATTTAATCCAAAATCTATAAACCACTATCCTAATATTTCTCTATTTATTTGTATAAAGAAGTTACTAGTATATTTGAAAGGTATATAGAGAATAGCGATATAGTAAATATACTATTAACTATAAAATATAATAACGACCTTACATACTAATAGTAAGAACCTTATATATCAGTTATTTTTTTTAACTTATCTTTTTCATTCTCAGCTCTAACCTTATATTTAGTTAAACTATTTTAAGTAGGATATAGGCGCCATAATAAGAAAGATTGCGTATAGATGAAGTATTTCATGTCATAGTACGCTATAAGTAATGTTTACCTTAGCTTATATCCTTTTACCATTATGACGTGATAGTAAATATCATCGGAATTATAATGAAATTCTTTATTGATCTTCTTCTAATTATCGGATTCTTCATTGTATTTAAAGTCAGTGGAATATTTATTGCAACTGCCTTCACAATCTGTGTAACAATTTTTCAGATTATATGGCTTTCATCTTACCGTCGAAAGATCGACATAATCCTATTAGTCAATTTAGGTATAACCTTCATATTCGGTAGTGCAACACTTATACTGCACAATGCAAAATCCATTCAGTGGAAACAGACTGTATTGTATTGGACATTTTCTGCTGTTCTCATAGTTTCGCGCTATGTATTCAGTAATAATCTACTTGAAAAGATAATCGGAAATAAATTTCCGCTCGAGTCATCGATTTATGAAAAACTCAACATTGCCTGGTCAATATTTTTTATACTCCTTGGTAGTGGCAATCTATATGCCTTAAATTATTATACCGAATCACAGTGGGTTAATTTTAAGCTATTCTGGACAACTGGAGCGATGATTATCTTTGTTTTATTACAAAGCCTATGGCTAAAAAAACATCTGAAACAAAAATGAAAATTCCGACTTCCTCAACGACTTTTTCAAAAAAAGATGTGCGTTCACTAATTGAAACACGACTAAGTTTAATTCTTGCACCCATATCTCTTATAGTTAATGATGAGAGTATATTGCACGCCGGTCATGTGACGAAGCCTGCAGGCGGACATTTTTCAGTTATGATCATATCATCAATGTTCAATGGAAAGTCTAAGCTCACACGACATAGGATAGTATATGATGCTCTTTCTGATATAATACAGTCTAGCATCCATGCACTTTCAATCAGAACTTATACATTAGAAGAATTCAATAAAAATTTATTATATAGGCGATATGATTGTCTTCATAGGATATAGAAATCAATTAAATTTCATATATCTTAACTTAATTAGCGTAAATAAGGAAGAGATCAACCAACCCAACGGCGTGCATTGCGGAACGCGCGCATCCAAGGACTAACGTCACCCCAGTTTTCAGGATGCCAGCTCATTGTAACAGTACGACATACACGTTCCATATGTGGCATTAATACCGTAAAACGGCCATCATCTGTCGTTACAGATGTGATCCCAGACGGTGACCCGTTCGGATTTAACGGATAACACTCAGTTGGTAAGCCATAATGATCAACATATGACATTGCTATCGCGACCCGATTTATATCGCCATGTTGCGAAAAGTCTGCG
This sequence comes from Burkholderia sp., assembly GCA_032470235.1. Taxonomy (GTDB): domain Bacteria; phylum Pseudomonadota; class Gammaproteobacteria; order Burkholderiales; family Burkholderiaceae; genus Burkholderia. The sequence goes on along the minus strand of JAVHYW010000001.1, from coordinate 318,000 downwards.
AATCCTTCTCCATGTGCAACTGCGACAGGGATCTTCGATCCTTCCATTCCATCGAAGAAAATCGACGGAGATTTTTTGATCTCAACAGAAGAAAAGCGTGCCTCGAACTGCTCAGATTTATTACGCGTGAATTTCGGCCAAGCATCTGCTCCAGGAATAATCGATGCAAGACTTGCCAGCATCTGGCAGCCATTACAGATACCTAGAGCGAACGTGTTGTTACGAATGAAGAATTCTGAAAACATAGCAAATAATCGATCGTTAAATCGGATCGTCTTTGCCCAACCCTCTCCAGCACCAAGAACATCACCATAGGAAAAACCGCCGCATGCAACAATACCTGTGAAATCTTTAAGATTCGCTCGACCTTCTAGGAGATCTGTCATATGTATATCGTACACGTCAAATCCAGAAAGATAAAATACGTGTGCGGTTTCTGAATGCGAATTAATGCCTTGCTCACGTAGAATTGCAACAGGCGGACGGATACCTTTTTTAAGAAAAGGTGCAGCAATATCTTCATTCATGTCAAATGTTAGAATGGGCGATATACCAGGATCTGTTGTATCAGAGATAATACTATGCTCAGAATCTGCACAGTCTGGATTATCACGAAGCCGTGCGATTCGCCAGCTTACATTGTCCCACGCTCGCTGTAGATCGACGCGAGTTGCCTCATAGATTTTCTTTGCGTCACGAAATACTTCAATAACATCACGATCATTAATCGTGCCAATTACATGCGAGCATGCTGAGAGTCCGTGTACTCGTAACGTTTTGAGAACAGAATCACGATCGATTGCACGAACCTGTATAACCGCGCCGAGTTCCTCTGAAAATAATGCACGAAGCATCTTATCCTCGAGTCGTGCACTTATCTGTTTTGTCCAATCTTTCGAATCACCGTAATCAGATTCGTAATTTACATCGACTATTAACATATCAACATTTAACGATATACCTACATGACCAGAGAATGCCATTTCGCATACACTTACCCATAGGCCGCCGTCTGAGCGATCATGATATGCTAATATCTTATCCTGACGATTTAGAGATTGGATAGCGACAAAAAAATTTTTTAAATCTTTTGGATCGTCGACGTCAGGCGTTGTGTTACCAACCTGCTGTATGATCTGCGCGAGAATACTACCACCAATTCTATTTTTACCTCGGCCAAGATCTATTGCGATCAATACACTATTACCAACATCAGTGATGCAACGTAACTGAGGCGTAAGATGATGGCGCACGCAATCAACTGATGTGAACGCGGAGATGATAAGCGAGACAGGCGAAATAACTTCCTTCTCTATATGCTTATCATTATCATCATTCCACTTCGTCTTCATTGACAAAGAATCTTTACCTACTGGGATTCCAATACCAAGCTTCGGACACAACTCCATTCCTACTGCCTTGACTGTGTCAAACAGATTAGCATCCTCTCCTAGAGTACCGCATGCAGCCATCCAATTTGCAGATAGCTTAAGTTTATCGAGTGATTCGATACGAGCAGCAGAAATATTCGTTATTACCTCTCCAACTGCCATACGGCCGGATGCAGGAGCATTAATCACCGCAATTGGCGTGCGCTCAGCTATTGCTATTACCTCACCAGAGAATCCTGTGTAGTCTAGAGTGGTAATTGCACAGTCAGCGACCGGTGTCTGCCATGGACCAACCATTTGGTCGCGCACCGACATACCTCCTATAGAACGATCGCCGATTGTGATGAGGAAAGATTTACTTGAAACAGTTGGATGCCGTAAAACATCTATAGCTACATCAGTTAATGATATATCTGTAAGGTTGACTGATGGCGCTGGGTTAGTTATTGTTCGAAGGACATTGAGATGAACTCGCGGGAGTTTGCCAAGCAGAATATCAACTGGCATATTGACCAGATATTCATCTGAATTTTTTTCACAATTATCAACAAGCTTAAATTCACGTGTATTCGTCGCAACTCCAACGACTGAAAATGGGCATCGCTCACGTAAACAGATCGCTTCGAATCGCTGTAGATCATCAGGTGAAATAGCGAGTACATATCTTTCTTGTGCTTCGTTAGACCAAATTTCTAGCGGTGATAATCCAGACTCCTCGACATAAATCTTATTCAATTCGAAGCATCCACCTTTATCTGCACGGTCAATTAGTTCTAAAAATGCGTTAGATAGACCACCCGCACCGACATCATGAATACCAAGAATTGGATTTTGATCATCTAAATGCCAGCATCTGTTGATTACTTCTTGTGCACGACGTTCAATTTCCGGATTGCCGCGCTGAACTGAATTAAAGTCAAGTTCAGCAGTGTTCGAACCAGCCTCCATTGAGCTTGCAGTTGCACCACCCATACCAATTCGCATTCCTGGCCCACCTATTTGGATTAATAATGAACCATCTGGTATATCTAGCTTATGTACATGTGCATCAGATATGTTACCGATCCCACCAGAAATAATAATCGGCTTGTGATAGCCGAATACCCGACCACAGATATTCTGTTCGTATACACGGAAATAACCAATAAGGTTTGGGCGACCGAATTCGTTGTTAAACGCTGCACTACCGAGTGGCGCATCTATCATAATCGACAATGGCGATGCAATTCTTCTAGGACGACCGTATAGAGCATATTGCTTGTCTAGATTGCGTTTACACATGGGTTGTGCGGCATCTCGCATATTTTCCCACGCTTCTCGTAAATCCGGAAAATTAAGATTTGATACGGTAAAACCAGATAAACCGGCTTTTGGACGAGCACCTCGACCAGTAGCACCCTCATCACGAATTTCACCTCCTGCTCCGGTCGCAGCTCCGAAAAATGGTGAAATTGCTGTTGGATGGTTATGTGTCTCAACCTTTAGCAATGTATGTGTCAACTCGTTATGATAGCTATAACGTTCTTTCTTATTATTAGTTTGAGAAGTTCTAGCGTTAGGAAACCAGCAATTGGCTTGTGCACCGACCATAATTGCTGAGTTATCTGAATAGGAGACAATCGTCCCTTTCGAATTCAGCCTCTCCGTATTTTGGATCATTTGAAACAATGAGATATCCTGAACCTCATTATCAATCGTCCAGTGTGCATTAAAAATTTTATGACGGCAGTGTTCGCTGTTTACTTGTGCGAACATCATCAGCTCGACATCTGTTGGATTACGTTTAAGACTCTGGAATACTTTAATAAGATAGTCAATTTCAACGACTGATAGAAAAAATCCTAGTTCGATATTAGCGCGCTCGAGTGCGATACGTCCCATTTGGAGTATATTGACAGTTTTTAGCGATTTTTTAGGTAGTTTTTTGAGCAAAAGATACTTCACATCTTTACGTGAGTTAACAAAGCTTTCAGTCATTCTGTCATGAAGCTTCTCTGAAACAACTGCGCGTATGTCATCTGAAAATATCTTTTTGGAATGTGATATATCTACATTTAGCACAATAGAATATTCGATTGCACGTTCGACTCTAAAGACACTTGATAATCCGCATCGTAAAACGATGTCGATCGCCTTACTTGACCAAGGTGATACCGTTCCAAAACGGGGTAGTACGATAAATTTCTCTTCAGTTTTATCACTGTAATCTATTTTCTTGAATGGTGTGCCGTACTCTAAAAGAACGCTGATCCTATTTTTATGATCGGAAGATAGTGTTTCATTTGCTAGAACAAAATGCAGATACTGAGCATGTACTTCGACGATATTACTATTGATCTTCCTTAGTTCATTGAGGAGACGAAATTGACGGAAGCTAGAAAAAGCTAATGATCCAGGGAAACATACGAAGCAAGTCATGGAGAAAGCAAAACTTCTGCATCAGGATATAATTACATAATGTCTTGACGCATTGATTAAAGGATAAATTAATATATTATATATTAATTTAATTATATTTCCGCCTGCTTAAGGGTAGTTACTTTAAAGTAAAGTCAATTCATTTGTTGTGCTCAAATTCTAAAACGTGCTTTAATTAGCGCTCATTTTAAACTGATACTCTACCTGAAACTAAGCTAGGATTACCTCGATATATAATCCTTTCATATTAGTTATATATAATAACTTTATTATCATATCTTCTCTATATGGAGTACTGTTGATATAGTCTGCTAAGTTCCATTCTCCAAATTTCTTTTCGCGATATCCCCTCCTCTATGACTGCTATCGTCCCTCCACTTCGGCTCTATTATCATGCTGATCCATTGTTACGTATTGCTGAATTACGTACAGCAGAAATTGCTGCTACTGAAACATTACCTCCTCACACACTAATGAAAAGAGCTGGTACATCTATTTCAAGATGGCTCTTAAAAAAGATAGATAAAGCAAATTCTAGTAAACTTAGCAAATCTGAACATAGATTAGTAGAAAAATCTAGCGTTGTCTGGTTTGCAATCGGTCCCGGAAATAATGGAGGTGACGCACTTGTCGCTGCTGCTGAACTATACCAGCTTGGTATTCCAGTTGAAGCCTGGATACCGATTAATATTAGGCATAATGATGCACTCTGGGCACTTAGTCTTGCAAAGTCGGCTAGCATACCAATATCAACAGAACCACCATTGTCACTTGAACACTATATATGGGTAGTCGATGGTTTGTTTGGTATTGGTCTTACAGAACCACTTTCTGATATTTTAGCAGAAATAGCTACTCGTATTTCTACACGAACTAGAAATATCGGGCGCGTGCTATCGATTGATATACCAAGCGGACTTAACAGCGACACCGGTGTAATAGTTGGTGGAAAAGTTGCTGTTAAAGCAACAAACACTTTAACCTTCATTGCTTCAAAACCAGGGCTCTATATGAATGATGGACGCGATCTTTCTGGTGAGATCGAGGTCATATCGCTTGATGTTTCAATTAAAAACACTATATCATCCATCCAGCTTGCTTCCCCTGATCTATTTTCGAGCGCACTCCCAGAACGACTGTTCAGGTCGAATAAAGGTACATTTGGTAGTCTTGCTATCATCGGTGGAGATAGTGGGATGTATGGTGCTCCAATCCTTGCTGCGCGGGCAGCTCTGTTAGCTGGAACAGGTAAAGTTCATATCGGATTCGTAGGCAAAGATACGCCACTATATGATCCGCTATTTCCAGAACTAATGTTACATTCAGCACAACTACTTCGACTCGATGCAATGACTGCAATAGTAGTCGGTCCAGGACTAGGTAAACACGAGGAAATAATAAGTATTATACGCGATGTAGTCGCGACTAATGCTACTGTTCTGTTTGATGCCGATGGACTAAATATAATGGTCACGCACCCAGATATTGCATCGTTAGTTGCACAGCGAATCATGAGTAGTACATATGTACTAACTCCACATCCACTCGAAGCTGCACGGCTCCTCGATAGTACAACAGCTACTATACAACACGATCGACTTGCTGCTGCACAAAAGCTTTCGACTCATTTTAAAAGTATCGTTGTGCTAAAAGGAATCGGCACAGTAATTGCCTCACCAGATGGTAGATTGACTGTCAACCCAACCGGAAATGTAGTACTTGCGACTAGCGGTACAGGCGATACACTTAGCGGTCTTATCGGTGCATTTCTTGCACAGAGTGTTTCTGCTTATGAAGCGGCTATTGCTGCAGTCTATCTGCATGGTCTCGCAGCAGATATATTAGTTTCTAACGGCATTGGTCCATCGGGTGTTACCTCTAATGAGGTTACGACAATGGTGCGTAATCTATTAAACAAAATTATTTATTTTCCCTCTTCGAGGGAAATCTTTAGCAAATCTAAACCATGACACTAAATGATATGAGTAATAAAATTATACAAAGATAGTTTATATTCCAGACCCTAATCCTTTTATCTCCCTAAATAGAAATTAAGGCATACATGGAATGTATCCTTTAGTTCATCACATTAGATAAACATCTAACCAGATGAACCTCTTATTTTTTAGGAAGAAAATTATTAAAGGATATGAATATAACTTAGTTAGTAATAGTCCATATATATATGATGCTTCTTGAAATCGGAATTAACCATTACACTACACCAGTTTCTCTAAGGGAGAGAGTGTTGTTTACGCTTGCATAAATAAAGCCTGCTCTCACAATACTTAAAAATGTTTTTTAGTAGTACAGAACAAAATTCTAATAAATGAACTCGCGCCGCACGTATATTCGCTTCCGTAATCTAAGTTGGATTAGAAATGTATTTTGTATTGCTTCTAATCTAGATTCGATGGTTCTCGGAGAAACGAAAATCCTTGGTCAAATGAGGGATGTGGGTATATGCTTTCCTCAGAAACTTAAGCACTCCTTGGGACCTATCTAAAAAAATTGTTTCAGAAAATATTCTCTATTGATAAGGAAGTACATAGTATGGCACTGATGTTCGGTGAACAAGTAGTTTTCAATAGGCTGCTATCGCTATACAATTCGCACAACGTATTTTCAAAAAAGTATCAGATCAAAAATTTTTATTCATTAGTGCAGGAGGAATTAGTGTAAGAGGAATGATTGAATTATGTACAACAAATTTTTCAGCACAAGTCAAGAATGAATTCGTAGTTGCAAACCACACTGCTATTACGCGGATAGAAACTTGATAAACCTTTCGGTAGTTAAGCGATTTCGCTCGCTGAACTACTAATAAGGATACATAAATTCGATATCATCATATCGTGCACTGTATCTACACTACAAATAATTAGTATTAGTACAATCAAGCGTTTGATCAAAGTCCGCTGTCATCGTCCGATATTTATAGTTAACCTCGCTGTACCCAAAGATATTGGACTAAAATCTAGCGAACTGAAGAATATATTTCTGTATACTGTTTATAATATTGGTAAGACCCTCTAAGAGGGAAGCGCATCATGTAAGTTTTCTACCCAAAGGCTGAGTAATCATTGAGGAACGAGTAAAAAATTTTATGCAGTGGTTCAATACTACAGGCGTTGTTCCATTTATACGTTATATTCAAGTTATACGTTATATACATGTCCAGAATGACTCGCTCCATTGTGCAGAATTCGATAAGGAATAAAAGATGCTTGAGCGTAATAAAGATCCGTCTTCATTACTTGAAGTCTTTTTTCACAAGATCTAATTAAAAAACTAATTCATAGCCTGATAAACGCATTGAACAGTGCAAATGAAGTTAATCGTAAATTTCTTATAGATCTAATTTTTGGTTTTTGCCAAGGATCACGAATTCATGATCCTTTATTAGAAAATTAGGGAAATTACTTTATGAATATCTTAGAAATCTTATTGTTAATTTATTTAACGACTATACTTTTTTATATAAAATACGTTTCTAATTTTCATCTAAATTACTATACATTTCATCTTGTCTGCTCTCATTATGAAACCGAGCACACAACGTAAACTTGAAAAACTTATTTCTAGGCTTGCTGAATTAAACGATTTATTAAGCCGAGAAAACGCTACGGATAATCTTGATTACTATCGTAAATTAACACGTGAACACGCTGAGCTTAGGCCGATTGTTCAGAATTATACTCTGTGGCATCAGGCTAGCATCGACGAAACTACCGCAAAAGAGTTACTTAGTGATCAATTAATGCGTGATTTCGCAGAAGAAGAGATCCTTAATGCCAGAAATCGCATGTTAATTCTTCAAACTAAAATAGAGAAAATGTTATTGCCAAAAGATAAGAATAAGGATCGTAGTATTTTTGTTGAAATACGTGCTGGAACTGGTGGAGAAGAATCTGCACTATTCGCTGGAGACCTTTTACGTATGTATCTTCGCTATGCAGAACGGCAGCACTGGAAGATTGAAATGATTTCAGAAATTCCGTCAGATCTCGGTGGCTATAAGGAGGCGATTATTCAAATTTCTGGCTGTGACGCATATTCGAGACTAAAATTCGAGTCTGGTGGTCATCGCGTTCAGCGGGTACCAGTAACAGAAATACAGGGTCGCATTCACACTTCTGCGTGCACAATTGCAGTGATGCAGGAAGTTGAAGAAATCGGTAAGATCGAAATAAATTCCTCTGACCTGCGAATCGATACGTTTCGTGCGTCTGGTTCTGGAGGGCAGCATATCAATAAGACAGACTCAGCAGTGCGTGTGACTCACTTGCCTACTGGTATTGTTGTCGAGTGTCAAAATAATAGATCTCAACATAAAAACAAGGATCACGCGCTGAAAGTACTTGCATCGCGTATAAGAGAGAAACAGTATAAAGAGCAGAATAAGAAGGAAACAACAATACGCAAAACCTTGATCGGATCTGGTGATCGTTCAGAACGGATAAGAACTTATAATTTTCCTCAGGGAAGGGTAACAGACCATAGGTTAAAATTAACATTTTATCAGCTTGAAGCAATTATGAACGGTGACCTCAATGAGTTGACAACTGCTCTTGTCAACGAACATCAGGCTGAATTTCTCACATCGATCGGAAAAACATAGTAAAGAGATGGGACTCTAATTTCGCCGAGTTTCTTGGTTTCTTCCTTCTTAACTTTTCCATGAAACAGGAAATATTATTCAGATTAGAAGACAGATGTATAGCAATTTTCCAAATATAAAGAATATAAATATTATAACTATGCGCGATCTTATGCGCGAATCTCCACTAGATAGATCAGATATGTGGATTCTAGCTGAATATGCATTTAGTTTGATGCGTACACAACTTATTGCACACGATGATGACCCTCTGGACATGATCTTAGTTGATAATTTCCTTCTTCTTCAGAATAGACGTCAATCTGGAGAACCAATTGCACAGATCGTCGGCGTACGAGAATTTTTCGGACGATCATTTCATATCACAAAAGATGTATTGATTCCACGCCCAGAAACTGAACTACTTGTCGAAGCTACACTTATCGCGATTGATAGAATTAATTATCCTTACGTTCTTGATCTTGGTACAGGTAGTGGCGCTATTGCAATATCGATTGCAGCAGAAAGACAAGATGCCCGCGTCTTTGGATTAGACTGTTCAGTCGATGCCCTTGCGATAGCTCGTTACAACGAAGATGAGTTACTCGGAAACATAAGCTCCAGACGTCCTGGTGGACGGATTCGTTGGCTAGAAAGTGATTGGTACTCTTCTCTAAATTCAGGTCTATTATTTGATGCTATCGTTAGCAATCCACCATATATTGCCCATGACGATCCCCATCTATCGCAAGGCGATCTACGCTTCGAGCCAAAGATAGCCCTAACTGATTATAATGATGGGCTATCAGCAATAAGACTGATTATCGAAGATGCGCATCTTTTTTTAAAGCGCGGCGGTTCGCTTTTAATAGAACACGGCTGTGATCAGGCTAAAACTGTACGTACTCTACTTGCTACTTATGGCTTTACTATGATCGAATCTCTGATAGATCTCGCATCAATCGAGCGTACGACAAGCGCTCGGCTCAATTAATACTCAGTTTATCTTTAAATATAGCTCTCAATCCAAAAAAATATTGGAAACTAGAATAAAAATAAAAATTTTGTTTCTATCACTTTAGGATAAAACTGATTATCATGCTAGTTTAAGTTTTAATTATATAAAAAACCGCTAGCCATGGATATCAAAGAGCGTATCAAGAAAATAATTAATAAAAATCAGATTGTGCTTTTTATGAAAGGCACAGAAAACTTTCCAATGTGTGGCTTCTCCGCCCGCGCGATACAAATATTAAAAGCTTGCGGTGTAGAGCAGTTTAAGGTCATAAATGTTCTTGAAGATGAAGAAGTTCGTCAAGGTATCAAAATATTTTCTAACTGGCCAACAATCCCACAGCTGTATATAAGAACAGAATTTATTGGTGGTTCAGACATCATGATAGAAATGTTCGAGTCTGGTGAATTACAGAAACTGCTTACTATTTAAAATTCCTAAGCTAATCGCTATTTCATTTATACTCTGAGTTATACCTCTATAATGGAATATAAAAGCTTATCATTACGCCGGCTTATCGTCGCGATCACTGGCGCAACCGGTGTAATCTACGGTGTTCGACTTCTTGATATGGTACGTACTATATCTGGAGTTGAAACACATTTGTTAGTCTCGAAGTCTGGTTGGCTTAACATCGCTCATGAACTTCAGCTATCAAAATATGATATTGAAAACCGAGCAGACGTAGTCCACTCAGTCTATAGCATCGGCGCTACAATTGCATCTGGCTCTTTTATGACCGAAGGTATGGTGATCGCGCCGTGTTCAATGAAAACGCTCGCGAGCGTTGCCCACGGTCTATCAGATAACCTGATCACACGCGCTGCTGATGTTGTACTAAAGGAACACCGAAAGCTTGTCCTAATGGTACGTGAGACTCCATTTAACCTTGCACATCTGCGAAATATGGTTGCAGTATCTGAAATGGGTGGCATCGTGTTTCCACCACTACCTGCCTTCTATGCGAAGCCAAGAACCATCGACGATATGATAGATCAAACTATATTTCGTATACTTGATTTATTCTCATTAGGAACGCTGATGACTCCACCCTGGACAGGCATCTCCCGTTCATAAAGACATTCCGGAAGATATTTTAGAAGATGAGCCTAATTTATACCGGAGAGAAAACTAACCTTATAACTAAAATATCTATCTGTTTGATAAAAGAGTTTATTTCTTATAAAGCTTCTTCTATCTGCTATTAGCTAAGGATTAATAATATATTTTATTTCTTGTATTATGTTAAATTTTTCGTAGATAACCTGTAATATATGTCTTTCTAAAAAATATATTTAGCTAATAGCTATTCAGTACATCTCATCGAGATACTCAGTTCTATAGCCAGTATATACTCCCCAGAAATAGAATAAAAGCGAAATTGATGCTACGATCAGCATATCTAAACCATACGGCAATATACCATAACCACCGAATTCTTTACTCCCAATAAATGATAGAAACGCCGTTACTGGAAGATAGGTTATAAGCCACCATGAAGCTTTTAGATCTCGTTCCCAGTCATTCCAGCCAGACTTACTTTGAAAATAGAAATATACTGGTAACGCGATAATCATCAATAGGATTATTTCGCCTGTTAGAGGCCATCTTGCCCAATATAGTATTAATGAAGCACAGACGAATGCGAACGGAGCGATAAATTTCATACCAGGTACTGATAGTGGACGATTGATATCTCTTGCTGATCGACGTAGTGACATTAAGCTGATCGGACCAGTTAAATACGAAATTACAGTTGCAACCGAAATTACGGCTGCGAGCGAACTCCAACCATGGAAAAAGAATAAGAATATGAATGATATGAGAAGGTTAAACCACATTGCGCTACGTGGTACTCCATATAGAGGATGTACAATGCCAAAGATTTTTGGCATTGTATTGTTACGTTCCATCGCGTAAATCATCCTTGTTGTCGTTGCCATATATGTCGTTCCAGTTCCGCTTGGACTGACGAATGCATCCACATATAATAATATCGCAAGCCAGTTCAAATTCATGGCGATTGCTAGCTCTGCGAATGGTGATTTAAAATCGAACGCTTGCCAGCCACGTACGATTTCTTTAGGATTCACAGTTCCAATATATGCAATTTGCAGTAGTACATAAATTACTAGTGCTATTAATATTGAAGAGATTACCGCAAACGGGACGCTTTTTGATGGATTATAGGCTTCACCAGCAAGATTTATCGGGCTCTGAAAACCATTAAATGCGAATACGATACCACTTGTCGCTACCGCTGTTAGCACAGCTGACCAGCCATTTGGAGCGAAGGCTTCATATGAATTGATACCAAGGCTCCTTGAATGAAAACAAGTCAGAATTAAACCGAATACAGTCAATATAGGAATGAGAAATTTAAAGACTGTAATTGCGCTATTCGCTCGCGCAAAGATTTTTACTCCCCAGTAATTTAGTAGAAAATAAATAATAACAAGTATTGCTGATAGCAATAGACCAGGCAGAGTTAGCTCAGAATGTATGAAAAGCTTCTGTGCCCATCTGTATGGCCAGGTACTCATATACTGAATCGATGCCTCCGCCTCGATGGGAATTACAGATACGATAGCAATCCAGTTAGCCCATGCGCTAGTAAAACCGACAAGCGCACCATGTGAATAGCGCGCGTAGCGGACCATCCCTCCAGACTCTGGAAACATAGCACCGAGCTCTGCATAAGTAAGAGCAATTGTAAGAATGACAATTGCTCCAATAAGCCACGCACATATCGAAGCAGGTCCTGCGATTTTAGCGGCCTTCCAAGCACCAAATAGCCAGCCTGATCCTATAATTGAACCAAGTCCAGTAAGCATTAGTGCAAAGGGGCTAATGTTCCGTTTAATAGAGCTCTTCACATATTCTCTCCAGTGGATCACAAAAGGAGGGTAAAACAACCTAAATTATTTTAGATAAAAGATAGTCTTGCTTTTTTTAAAAAAATAATTCCGTATCTTAAACGAAATAATAAATAATAATTGACTATAGCTTAAATTTTTTAAAAGTTATTTTTTAATTAAATTAATAAATATCCTAAATAAAAGGTACGAAATTGACTAGTTTGATTTTTTTTACTAGAATATCAGGTGTAGCTATTTCATATAGCGAGTATAATAGACTATTCGTTGTTTACTAAATAAAAGTATTCCGGTTAGTTAAATTACATACATTAATTTAATTTCATACATATATATCCGGGTTTTATTCCTCGTTTTATTTTTTAGGAACATGCAACATGGCAACTGGCACTATAAAATGGTTTAATGACGCAAAAGGATTTGGATTTATCACCCCTGAAGATGGAGGTGAAGATTTATTTGCGCATTTCTCGGAAATCCGAGTTGAAGGCTTCAAGACTCTACAAGAAAATCAAAAAGTTAAATTTGAAGTAAAAACAGGTCCGAAAGGTCTGCAAGCAGCAAATATCTATCCGATGTAGGTTATTTATTTATACAATACACGAGAAAAATTTTTGTATATACGGAGATCCTCTCATAGAGAGGAAGAATTATCCTTATAATGGCGTGACTAGCACCTCACCACGTTTTAAGGTACAATGAGGGATTTTTATCTAGATGCTTTCTCTTATAACCCTTTACTACTATAGGGAACTAAATGCAATACATCCTATGCATCCACGAATATCTGTTAGCCAGTAAAACTTTAAAAATATAATTCCTTCCCTAATATACGATTCTGCGCTATATATAAACTCACCGGCTGATATCAAAGGATTTACGGAAATATTTCGTAGTACTTTCCTAGTCATACCTATACCTATCGCTTTAAGAAGTGCCTCTTTCGCTGTCCAGCATTTAAAAAAAAGTTTTGATTGCAAATGTCTAGGATAAGATCCTATTTTTTTCCGTTCAAAGTCTGTACAAACTACACTAATAAGTTTTTTCCAGAAAAATAATTTATGGATTATCTCAATATCTACGCCAACTAAATATCTGTTATCAGATATTATAATAAGTCCATGCTTTCCAGAATGCGTTACATTAAACGATATCATTGGATATTTTGGAAGCATTAATTTTCCGTATGGACCTATCTCGAATTTAAGCTTTTCTATAGATACGTCAAGTTGTTTACTTAATAGTAGGCGTAGCATTGTGCGTGTTAGTGCAAATCGCAGTCTATCCTCGCTTCTGATGAAGCGAGCGGCACGCAATCTTTCCTCATCATTCAAAAATTTGGCAACTACATTCCAATCCATAAATTCTATCGGAATATTAATGTGCCAAACGTTAATGTTATCTGGCCATCGTCTATACGAAATAATCTGGGAAAGTAATGAAAGAAGTATAGAAATCTTTATGATAGAGCTATCCTAAATTAAAGTGATTACTGAATAAAATAAGTGATAACAGATATGAAACTTCTAAAAATAGATTTATCGATTAGGTCAACGCACTTCAAAAAAATCTTTAACTAATAGGCAATAAATTAGAAGATATGTTAAGCTAAGTAAGCTTTATTTTTAAAAGTAAATGTATAACAATATATAGTACGTTAAAAATATATGTATTCTGAAACCTTTCGTATAGAGTTTTACTCTTATTAAAGGTCTATAGAGAAGTAGAATTTGTTCTACCTACTTCCTAAGATTTTAAATCCTTCATAATAAAATGAATATTATATTTTTATAAAGTTCCTCTAAGGAATAACTATATCTCGTTAACAATAAGTTTCTCATAAACTAAAGAAATTAATTATGAAAAACTTATAATAATTATTTATAGTAACTTGAAGAAGTTGAACTAAATATTTAATATTGTTTTATGTTTTACATCTGATCGGAAAATCGACATTGACCGATATAAGTCGTAGACAAAACTCTGGTTGTTGGCTCGATAATCAACTGTTATTCGAAGGTAAACCACAACTACTTTCCGTTGACCAATTCTCTCGTGAATCGGTCGAGTCTCTATTTCGTATTGCCGACGCGATGCAACCAATTGCACGACGCTGGAAGATTTCGCGTGTATTAGAAGGAGCAGTTCTTGGAAATCTGTTCTTTGAGGCTAGCACGCGTACTAGAGTTTCTTTCGGCGCTGCATTCTGCCGACTCGGTGGTTCAGTTTGTGACACGACGGGATTCACATTTTCATCGATGATAAAAGGTGAATCAATTCACGATACGAGCCGTGTAATTTCTGGCTATGTAGATATACTTGTAATTCGTCATCCTGAACAGGGATCCGTAGATAAATTCTCGCGTGCGACAAATCTACCTATTATCAATGGTGGTGATGGACAAGGTGAACATCCAAGTCAAGCGCTACTTGATTTATATACAATACAGCGTGAATTTTCACGACTTGGAAAAGTAGTCGATGGTACACACATTGCATTCATAGGCGATCTTAAATACGGTCGTACCGTACATTCACTAGCGAAACTTCTTGCATTATATCGAGGTCTAAAATTTACACTAGTTTCGCCACCAATGCTCGAGCTTCCAGTACATATTATTGAACAAATCTCAAAAAATAATCATGTAATAGAACAAAAATATGATCTCATAAGTAGTCTTCGTGGAGTAGATGTCATCTATGCTACAAGGATACAGAAAGAGCGATTTACAGAGGAATCTTTTGAAAACTATACGCCTGAGTTTCAAATTAATCAATCCCTTATCAATTCGGCTTGTAAAGCAGATGTGCTAATTATGCATCCGTTACCTCGTGATAGTCGTATAGGCGCGAATGATCTATCAACTGACTTAAATCAGGATCCGCGCCTCGCAATTTTTCGACAAACTGACAATGGGATACCGGTACGTATGGCGATTTTCTCTGTTCTTCTTGGTGTCGAAAATCTCGTTCAGAGATCTATGCGCGATGTAAAGTGGGGACGACCTGCTTACCTCGGTCCAGAGGATGCTGTATTTTATAGGATTGATTAATTAAAGAATATAGCGAAACAGCTTCTGCTTCACATGTTAAAATGACAAGAGATATGAATAATTATTCGACCTTCTTCACATTATTCATAATTTTCAGTTTTTTTAATTATCCAATCTTTGCATTATTGATTTATTAGGATTCGACGTCTTCAAGGCTAAAAATCTCAGTTTGGTTATTGTATGAGAATATCTCACCGTATCGACCCCAATCGATTACTGCATCTAATGTCTCTTCGGCAGCGAGATCAGATAGCATGTCTTTTAATTCTTGCTCAAATCGCACACGCGGTGCTCTATGAGCTGGTCTCTCGTTTAATACTTTCTTGATCTGTGCAACAAGTGGAATGTGTTTCAATAAATGATGTGAAAACATATTCTTTCGATCTTGTGTTCCAAGTTCTGAGAATACATGCGCAGAAGGAGTTAGAAGAACATCTCCTTCGTGTACATCCGCGAAATCAAGATATTGTAGAACCTCTACGATCGGGAAAAGATCATCAACTTCTAAATGAAGTGAGCGTGTGATTTCTGAAATATCAGCACGGCCATGATATGGAGGTGCCGCTAGTGTTTCAATAAGACCTGAGATTAAATTCGTTGATACACGAGGTAGACAACTTCTAATTCCTAGTTCCATCCTTGTCGGTTCGACGATATTGTAAGATGTCATCTTTATATAGATATCATCAACTAGACGTCGGAATTCTGGATCGAGACGTTTTCTTGGATGTTTAAATGGAACCTTAATATCGGCTATTACCCTTCCAGGATTAGAGGAAAGTATAAGAATCCTATCGCACATAAAAACTGCTTCCTCAATATTATGAGTAACAATTAGAACTGACTTAATCAGCATTTGGCCCTGTGTCCATAGATCAAGCAAATCAGTACGCACTGTCTCTGCAGTTAGTACATCTAGCGAGGAAAACGGTTCATCCATTAAAAGAATTGTTGGGCTGACAACGAACGCGCGTGCAAAGCCTACACGCTGCTTCATACCCCCAGATAGCTCGCGCGGATACGCATTTTCAAAACCATCAAGACCAATCAAATCAATCGCTACAAGTGCGCGCTCTCGTCGTTCTTTCTGGCTTACACCCAGCGCCTCTAGACCAATTTCTACGTTTTGGAGAACAGTTAGCCATGGAAATAATGCAAAATTTTGGAAAACCATTGCTACGCCTTCAGCTGGTCCAGTAAGGCGATTACCAAAGTAGATTACCTCACCGCTTGTCGGTTTAATCAGACCAGCGATAATACGAAGGAGAGTAGACTTACCAGATCCAGATCGACCTAGCAGTCCAACAATTTCACCTTCATACAGTGCTAGGTTCGTATTATCGAGTACAAGAAGATGATCGCCATGTGCCTTACTAAAACCACAGCTGACGTTAACGGCACGTAAAATTTCGTTATCAACAAGCGGTGATATATGAACATGTGTATCTGTAGTAACATCTATATGTTGCATTATGTTTCGCTCTTAGTCACTATAAAATTAGTCAAGTCGTAGATTTTCTTCAGCATATGTATATAGAGGACGCCACAACAGGCGATTGAAAAGAGTTACGAATAATGACATTACCATTATAGATAAAATTATTTTTGGATAATCACTAGCCGCAGTCATTTTTGTTATATATGAACCGAGTCCGTGTGCCTCAACTTTTATATCGCCCCATTGTACAAATTCTGATACGATACTCGCGTTCCATGCACCTCCAGAAGCAGTAATAGCTCCTGTTATATAATATGGAAATATTCCAGGAAGCATCACTTTCTTCCACCACTGCCAACCATGTATTCGGAAATTAGTTGCTGCTTCGCGATATTCGTTCGGATAGGATGATGCTCCAGCAATAACATTGAATAGGATGTACCACTGTGTTCCAAGAACGATCAGTGGAGAAAGCCAGATATCTGGATTTAGATTATCCTGTTCGATTATGATAACGAATATCGGGAACAGAAGATTAGATGGAAACGCAGCAAGAAACTGCACGATAGGCTGTAACTTCTCGGTGAGTGACGGATTTAGACCGATCCATACTCCGATTGGAACCCAGATAACCGATACTATTATAATTAGTAATATCACTCGAAGAAGTGTGATAAACCCCAACGTGAACACTTGACGGATATCAGAAAACGTAACACCTATTACTATATAATTGATAGCACAATAGACAGAATATATCACTCCGATGAGCACAATAGTAGTCCATATAATATCGATAATACGTGATGTATTCTGTTTTTTCCTAAGAAGTAATATGAGACGCATCCAGTTCGGAGCTGTAAAACTCATCTTAGTACATACAGCCTTCTTAAAGAATAAGAAAATAGGAACAAATATAGATTGAATAAGATGTGTACGACGTATAAGGTCAAATAAATATGATCTCGGTGCGATTCCAGTACACGTGCTTTCAACTCGAAACTTATCAGACCATGCGATTAATGGACGGAAGATTAATTGATCATGAAAAAAAATAATGACTGCCATCGTGAGAGTAACCCAGCCGACTCCACTAAGGTTCTTATTTAAAATCGACTCTGCAAGATATGAACCAATTCCTGGCAATGTGATTATTTTGTTACCAACACTAATAGCCTCCGATGCGACAACGAAGAACCATCCACCAGACATTGACATGACTATGTTCCAAACTAGACTGGGTATGGAGAATGGCACTTCAAGCTTCCAGAAACGCTGCCATGATGTAAGATGGAAACTGTTCGATACCTCGTTGAGATCTCGTGGTACCGTTCTAAGTGATTTATAGAAGCTGAACGTTATATTCCAGGCCTGGCTTGTAAAAATTGCAAAGATCGCAGCAAGTTCTAGTCCTAGAACCCGTTTTGGAAACAGTGCTAAAAAGAATGGGATCGTAAATGAAATATAACCAAGGATAGGAACAGACTGTAGAATATCGAGGATTGGGATCATTAGTGTCCTAGCGCGACGGCTTTTCGCAGCAATCGTCCCATAGATAAGGGAAAATATAATTGAAATAACCATTGCTATAAACATTCTTACAGTCGTACGCAATGCGTACTCAGGTAAATTTGATATATCAAGTGAGATTTTTTTTACATGAAGAATTTCTATTGGTGCCATCGTTCCGCGTAACGCGACGATAATCATCGCGAACACACTGATAATAAGTGCAAACGCAACGAAATCCCACGGATTCAGTAGAACACGCCATGCAGATACGTTATCAGCTCGATTTATATAGAATCTAGTGAAATTCATCAATACTTTCTCCGAAGAGGTTCGAAGTAAATAAACTTGTAAAACCGGAATAATTACTTATAGCATACGATATCTACCCTTAGACTACAGATCTTTATAGCCAGAAAAGAAGTATTTTTAAAAATATAGACTTGAATATTTATAAAACTCTCCTGTTAAAAACTACTAATGGGGTTCTATATTATATAGTGTATGTAATTTGTTTAGTTGATATGAAAATTAGAATTAAAAATTCTGATTAATGTTAAAAATATATGTATTTTCTAATAAATACTTATCTTTTATTAACAGATGCCAACATATAAATGTTGTTATAAAATTTCTTTATAAAGAAAAATCTTTTTTGAGAAGAAAAAATCCGCTGAGTCCTATTGTAGAGAAGAGTTTTATAAAATGTTTTTATCTATATCCTATAATTCTGTCTAATCCAATTGAAGTTGGAATTTCGTTATACGACAATGCTAAAAAAAGAAGATTCTGAAAGGATAACTATTCATATAATGGGCAGTAACGATAATGACATAGATCTATTACACCGACGTCGAATACGTAGTTTTGTAACTCGTACAGGTCGTATATCTACTGGACAACGTCGAGCGATCAAGGAACTTGGTCCAAGTTTTATTATTTCATATTCACTAAATTCACCAGACTGGAATACCGTATTTAATCGTACTGCGCCACGTATCCTAGAGATAGGATTTGGGATGGGAATTACAACGGCAGAAATTGCCAAGCGTCGTCCTAAGGATGATTTTATTGGTATTGAAGTCTACGAACCAGGAATAGGTGCTCTATTGAGGTTGATAGATGAACAGAATCTTAATAATATTAGGATTATACAACACGATGCAATTGAAGTGATTGAGCACATGATAATGCCGGAAAGTCTTGACGGTGTGCATATATTTTTCCCTGATCCATGGTATAAGGTACGACATCACAAGCGCAGGTTGATTCAACCCATATTTATTAGGCTTCTCTCCTCGAGAATGAAAAGCAATTCCTATATTCACTGTGCAACCGACTTGAAAAACTATGCCGAACAGATACTTAATATACTTCGTGCTGAGCCATCACTAAACAATATTACAAAAGATTATGCACCACGCTATAATTATCGACCAGTTACAAAATTTGAAAGTCGTGGTCTGAAACTCGGATACGATATCTGGGATATAGTTTTTTTAAAGCACTAATAGACAAGAACTTACTTTCAAATAAGCAGACATTAAAATCTATTAATAAATAAAAATGCAGATGCTTAACCAAAAATTCTTTAAAAATTCCAATAGCGCCATTCTAAGCTACTTCTATATATGAACTAGTAGTGAAATAGTAGTAGCTTAAAAGCCTTCAGATGACTAATTATCATATATATGAGTAAAATTCACGTGAACCATAGTAAGGATACGAAAATATTAATGTAGTTATAACTAATAGCTGTTTATATAAAAAAGCTCCTATAATCTTAAATATGTATACATAAATTCAGGGCTATTAATCTTTCATTTATAATTTCGACTATGGGCGACCTCTAAAAATTTTCTAGCTGATACTTTCAGTAAATTCGTTTTCTTTAAAAAAGAACTGTATTTATACTAAAAAGCTATCCATATTACACAATAAATCTTATTTGGCATTAACTTTCAAAAAATAGTTTTAAAGTATTCTCTCATAGAGAAAGATTACTTTTTTAAAGAATTTTATTTAGTACAAATTAGATTATTCAGTACAAATCGGATTAAAATGGCAATTTTAATCCAGGTCGAACCATTGTTAATACACGTCGAAAATCTTTCTGAATTTGTTCTAGTCCAGCTTTCGTTTCAGATTCGAAACGAAGTACAACTGCTGGTATAGTATTAGAGGAGCGGATTAGACCAAAACCGTCTGGATATTCTATGCGCAATCCGTCAATCTTTACGACTTTTTCTGCGTCCTCAAATACCGATTCCTTCTGAAGGAGATCGATTAGTACAAAGTTCTCATCCTCATTAAGTTTTAGCTTCAATTCCGGTGTCGATATTGCATGCGGTAACGCGTTTAGCAGATTGCTTGAGTTCTGGGTTTTCGATAGAATTTCAAGTAGTCGAGCAGCTGTATATAAACCGTCGTCAAATCCGTACCATCGATCCTTAAAGAAGATATGTCCACTCATTTCACCAGCAAGCAGAGCGCCTGTTTCATATAGTTTCTCTCTCATAAGAGAGTGACCACTTTTCCACATTATCGGTTTTCCGCCCTTATCCTTTATCCATTTTTCAAGATGACGTGTACATTTCACGTCATATATGATTCCAGCACCAGGATTATTAGACAATATTTCTTCTGCGAAAAGCATTAACAGACGATCTGGAAAAATGATTTGACCATCCTTCGAAACTACACCGATACGATCACCATCACCATCGAACGCCAAACCAACTTCAGCATCAGTTTCTTTTAGTGCGCGAATTACCTCTTGAAGATTTTTAGGATTCGCTGGATCGGGATGATGATTTGGAAAGTATCCATTGATATCAGTGAACAGTTCGATGAACTTACAGTCGAGTGCTTTGAATAGGCGAGGTGCTAGCTTTCCCGCAACACCATTCCCAGTGTCAACTACGATCTTTATCGGACGAACAAGTTTTACATCGCTAACGATACGATCAATATAGTCATCTGAGATATTAATCTGCTCGTAGACACCGCTACCTAACTCAAAGCGCTCATTTATAATTCGTTGGTAGAGCTCCTGGACTTTCTCTCCATAGATTGCCTTACCAAGTAGTACCATTTTAAAACCGTTGTAATCTCTAGGATTGTGACTGCCAGTTACAACTATACATGAATTACTTCTTTGACGTTTACATTTATAAAGCATAAGCGGAACGCTAGCTGCGAAATAACCAACCGGCGTTGGAACCATGCCGATGTCCACAACATCGACTCCCGAAATAATTAGTCCGTCCCTTATCGAATTGGTAAGTTCAAGACTAGATAAACGACCATCACGCGCGATAACAACAGAATTGCCACCTTGCACTCGAACTTCGCTTCCAAAAGCATGGCCAATTTTTCGTGCAATATGAGTGTTAAGTGTCTTACCAACTCTGCCTCGAATATCGTATTCTTTAAAAAGAGACTTAGAAATCACCAATTACTATCCCCACTTATTATTATTTTTTATTTTTTTCATTGTTTTGAAAATTTTAAAAGTCTATACCGTTTCACCTTAAATCTGCGCTCAGGAATAAATAAATACTGAGTTTTAACGTTTTTAATTTATCTTTCTCCTGAATCTATTTAATAGATTAGAAAATCGAAATATCCCATCTTTTTTAGAGTTTTTTATATGACTTACTTTTATAAGATCTCATTGCTATTTCTAGTTTATTTAGAATGAGCTTACTTTCAGAGTAAATCTTTATTAATTTTACTACCCCTATCTAAAAGGATACGATAATAAATCCTTAACTTTTATACGACACCAAACAACTTTTTGCCGTTCTAATTATTGATCTGAGAGCGGTTGTATCGGTTATGAAATTACAGTTAATTACTTATTTTTTTAAATTCATTTCTAAGTGATATCGCTTATTTGATATTATTGTTCATCTGGAAATACGTGCTGCCTGGCGACGTTCTATAAAAAATGCCTTCAGTATAGATCCGCATTCATCTGCTAGTACACCCCGAACTAGTACTGTATGGTGATTAATTTTCTTATCGGAGAATACATCAATCACACTGCCACATGCACCAGTTTTTGGATTTTTTGCACCAAACACAACGCGCGAGATACGGGAATGAATAATCACACCGGCACACATCAAACACGGTTCAAGTGTTACATATAGCTCACACTCTGGCATCCTATAGTTTTTCAGATACTGCGCACCAGCGCGTAATACGTTCACTTCTGCATGAGCAGATGGATCATATTTCCCTATTCTATGATTGAAGCCCTGAGAAATGACCTTATCACCGCAGACTAACACGGCACCGATCGGTATTTCGCCAGCTTCGTGTGCATCTTTAGCAGCAGACTGTGCGAGACGCATAAAATATACATCTCTTTGATGTGTTAACAGCGTTGTTTGCATAGAGCTATAATTAGTTAATCAGTTAACTAGAAGTACAATGATAAAATTAAAGAAATCTTTCTAGATAATGAACTAAAACGTATCAATATAATTCTATTATTTTATTTATCTTACTTAATAAAGTATTAGTAGAGAATTCAAGAGGTAGCCCTACCTATGATAGGTAATATTATCGATTTCAACTTCGATACTCTTATATTATTTTTTAAATATTCGATAGAAAAGAGAAAATTTTAACCTGATCAGGTAAAATATCTAAGGATAGTGCGTGAAGATCTTATCTTATATATAGAAGATATACGCAAGCATATAGTACGAAAATAAGTGAAAAAGTTAGAGCGCGTGAGTGGCGAAATTGGTAGACGCACCAGGTTTAGGTCCTGACGCCTGTGAGGGTATGCCGGTTCGAGTCCGGCCTCACGCACCATTCCTCTTCGGAAGAATATTTTTTAACAATTAACAAGAAGATGTATTGGGAGAAATAACATAAACCTTTCTCTGATTAAATTTCTAGTTTTTATATAACTCTCTCCAAAGTGAATTTTGACGACTACTGTCAGCAGAAAGCTGCACCCATCGGGTCTAGCATATATTATGCACTTCGACAAGCTAGACATTCTATAAAGCCTGTCTTGATTGCGCTATTCGCACTTCGCCGCGAACTTGAGGAAATCGGAAAGAAAACAAGAGAACCAAGTATTGGTTATACGAAACTTACATGGTGGCAAAAAGAAATCTTAGCGCTTGTAGAAGGTTGTCCATCACATCCAGTCACAAAGGCTCTTGCTGCACATCATCCATCAATTAATATCGAGTATGACACGTTACATGAGCTTATCTCTGGTTATAGGATGGATCTTAACAAGACACGCTATCTTGATTTCTTAAATCTTAGGCAATATATTGTAAAGGTCGGTGTCGGTTTTTCATTGCTCGTCTCGCGCGCATGTATGTCGAAGTCAAGACAAACAATATCTTACCCTTGGACAGAGAGTATAGGTCATGCGTTGATACTTGCGCAATTTATTCAAGAACTTGGTAGTGATACACGTCATGGGAATATATATCTACCTATAAATGAGTTACAGCGCTATAACGTGACTGTAGCTGATCTATTAAATTGCCACTATAGTTCATCGTTCACCGAACTAATGACTTTTCAGACGAGTCGTGCACGTGATGCGCTATCAATTGCTGAATCAGGTATCCCAAAAGATGAACGTTATACACATCGCACACTACGTGCGCAGATTGCGCTCGCTCGAGCTCTCCTCATTGAGATAGAACGTGACGGCTATCAAGTTCTGCATCAGAGGATAGCATTAACACCAATCCGTAAATTATGGATTGCTTGGCGAGGTACTGTTTAGTGCGACTAACAGCACTATGGCCTGTGCTTCAATTCCATCGCCCCGACCGAGATAACCTAGTTTCTCATTTGTTTTTGCCTTTACATTTACTCGATCGATTGACAACTTGACATCTTCGGCTATATTTGTACGCATTAGTTCAATATATTTTTCAAGATTAGGATCCTGCGCAATCACTGTGCTGTCAATGTTCTGAATCGAAAATCCTTTTGCTCTCACGCGTGATACACATTCAGATAGTAGGAGTCGACTATTGACATCTTTAAGTTTGGAAACTGTATTTGAAAAATGATAGCCGATATCACCGAGTGCAGCTGCACCGAATAACGCATCACTAATTGCGTGTAGTAGTACGTCTGCATCAGAGTTACCAAGTAACCCTCGAGCATATGGTATTGTTACACCACCTAAAACGAGACGTCGTCCTAGAATAAGCTGATGAACATCGTAGCCTTGTCCAATTCTAAAATCCATAATCCATATAAATTTTTATTTTTAGGATAGATCTCGTAAAAGTATCGCTTCTGCTAGATCAAAGTCTTCTGGATATGTAACCTTAAAATTACGAAAGCTACCATATACAATTCTAGGCATATAACCTGCTAATTCCATAGCGCTGGCCTCATCATCAAGCTCGTAGCCTTTCTGCTGCGCAAATAGTATCGCATTTTTTAGTATCTCAATCCTAAACATTTGCGGAGTCTGTGCTTTCCAGAGTCGATCTCGAGGCTTAGAACATTCAACTACTTCGCCACTGGCTGACACGCGCTTCAGCGCATCGGCTATTGGTAGTGCAACAATCCCACCAACTGGATCGTTCTTTAACGTTTTCACAAAAGAGCGGATTAATTTAGGTGTAATACCTGGACGAACGGCATCATGTACAAGCACCCAATCACTCCCGTTTGCGCCGAACTCTTCTAGGGCTAATAGCCCATTCATTACTGAAGCCTGTCGTGATTGACCGCCGCAACGCTGGACAATGAAATTCATTCCTTCGAAATAACGATAATCGAAATATACATCTTCTGGTGCTAGAACTACAAGTGTTTGTAAAAATTCGTTACACTCGTTAAAAGCCGAGAGTGTGTAATGTAGGAGAGTACGACCGAGAAGCGTTCTATATTGCTTTGGTATTGGCGAGATAGAACGACTACCAATTCCGGCACATGGAATCAAGGAAAAAAGTCTTTGAGTCACAAAAGGATATTAAAAAATATAAAATTGAGAGTTGATTTTATAATAGAGTTTCAAAATAGAGTTTTTATTTAGAGAGAAATCGTGTAATTTTCTCAAAATTACTATACTATCCTTATTCGCGGTGTTAGATCATACTTCTATTTCATCTATTTCTAGAATAAAGCTCATAAAGCAAGGAAACCGATTCATATTTAACGGAGCATATGGATCAGCTGATGCGCTCGCGATTGCTCGTTATTCTAAGAGTTATTCAGAAAAAGTACCACTCGTAGTTGTAATTTGCGCTAATGTAGCCGATGCTTACCGACTATTACGGGAAATCATCTACTTTACTCCGAACGTGCGTATACGATTTTTGCCAGATTGGGAAACGCTTCCATACGATACATTCTCTCCAAACAAAGATCTTATATCAGAGCGATTATCAACAATGGGAGATCTCGTTGAAGGCTCCTGCGATATCTTAGTCGTATCTGCTCTGACTGCACTATATAGGATGCCACCTGTGTCATTTATAGCCGCGCATACGTTTTCTTTTACTTATGGAGAAAAACTTGATAGAGCAAAGCTAAAGGAAAAGTTTACACTCACTTCTTATAAACATGTTAGTAAAGTTCTATGTCCAGGAGAATACTGCATATTCGAGTCGTTACTTGATCTATTCCCTATTGGCTCACTTTTTCCGTATAGAATTGATTTGTTCAATGATCAGATTAAATCCATTCATACCTTTGATCCTAGAACACAGATAAAGCTCTGCCAGGTTTGTGATATTCGAATTCTTCCAGAACAAGAATTCCCGTTCGATAAAGCTTCACGAGATATGTTCAATAGCTGTTGGCTAAAAACATTTAATAGTGATCCAAATCGTTCGCCTATCTGTAGAGATATCAGTAATGCCGTGCTACCTACTGGAATTGAATATTATTTACCATTGTTCTTCAATGAAACTGAGACGCTATTTCACTATCTTCCACGCAGTGCGCATCTTGTATTTGTTGGCAATCTTGACTCCGCAATATGCCGATTTACAGATGAGACAAAACAGCGTTATGTATTCCTATCACACGATCCAGAGAAACATATTCTTGAGCCGAAAAATCTATTTTTAAATAACAATGATTTCTTCAAACTAGCAAAATCGTTTTCACGGATCTTATTTCCTACTCTAGATGAACAATCTTTTATATCCGATTGGACAAATAATTGGACAACCGCATTAAGTGACCTATCTATTAACCATCTTGTAGACGATCCGATCGATATACTACGCGCGCTTATAAATACATCGGGGCAACGTATTCTGATAACTTTCGAATCGCTAAGCAAGCTTGAGAGATTATATCAAATACTTACTAAAAACAAGCTAAAACCTAAAATTGTGAATCATTTTTCTGATTGGCTTTGTAACGAAGAACCATTTTCTCTCACGGTCGCGCCGATATTAAAAGGCTTCTCTTCACCTCAGGAAGGCTTTGCAATAGTTACAGAAGCTGAGCTATTTGGTAATACACGTTCTGCTCTTAAAGAATATAAACTTGATGAAGAAGTAAAAAATATCAATATGATAGTCCGAGATCAATATAAATTGAAAATTAACGATCTAGTTATACATACCTATCATGGGATTGGTCGCTATCTCGGAATGGTGTCAATGAATCTTGGAGAAGGTGAAACAGAATTTCTGTATCTTGAGTACTCTGGAAACAGTAAACTTTATGTGCCAGTTACACAGTTATCTATGATTTCACGATACATCAGTATAAATCCAGAAAGTGTATTACTCCATACACTTGGCTCTAGGAAGTGGGATATAGCAAAGCGCCGAGCTGCAATGAAGATTCATGATACTGCTGCAGAGTTACTGAATTTGTACGCACACCGTACGATACGAAAAGGCTATACATTTACTCTTGAACCGCACAACTATATGAAGTTTACGGAAAGTTTCGGTTTTGATGAAACACCAGATCAGGCTGAAGCAATCGCTGCTGTAATCAGAGATATGACAAGTGAAAAGCTTATGGATCGCCTCATCTGTGGTGATGTCGGTTTCGGAAAGACCGAGATTGCATTGCGTGCAGCCTTTATAGCGACAATGAGTAGAAAACAAGTTGCGCTACTGTCGCCAACAACCGTACTCGCCAAACAGCACATGCAAACGTTCTCTGATCGCTTTGCTGGTTGGCCTGTAAAAATCGTAGAATTATCACGTTTTAAATCTACAAAAGAGATTAATGCAGCATTAATTCAAATTAATGAAGGTAGTGTAGATATTGTAATCGGCACGCACAAACTGCTTTCATCAGATATATGCTTTAAAAGTCTTGGCCTCGTGATTATCGATGAAGAACACCGTTTCGGTGTTCGACAGAAAGAGGTACTGAAGGCACTACGTACTGAAATCGATGTTTTAGCACTAACAGCAACACCGATCCCACGGTCACTTGGTATGGCATTAGAAGGACTTCGCGACTTTTCTATTATTTCTACAGCACCTCAAAAACGACTTGCTATTAAGACTTTCGTGTGTCAAGAAGAGAAAAGTATAATCCGAGAGTCTATACTTCGCGAATTAAATCGCGGTGGCCAAGTATATTTCTTACATAATGAGGTTGAGACAATTAAGATCCGTTTTAAAATGCTCAAAGGTCTTTTACCAGAAGCTAGAATAGGAATTGCAAATGGACAGATGAGTAAATATGAGCTTGAAGGAATTATGCGTGATTTTGTTATGAAGCGCGTGAATGTGTTACTCTGCACAACGATCATCGAAACTGGGATCGATATCTCGAACGCAAATACAATCATTATACACCGCGCAGATAAATTTGGTCTCGCACAATTACATCAGTTGCGCGGTCGTGTCGGCCGCTCACGCCATCAAGCATATGCATATCTACTTGTTCATGATTTACAAACTCTAACAAAGAATGCACAGCGTAGACTCGAGGCAATTCAACAGATGGAGGAGCTTGGCTCTGGATTTTATCTAGCAATGTACGATCTCGAGATTCGTGGCACTGGTGAAATACTTGGCGACAAGCAATCAGGTGATATCAACGAGATCGGCTTTCAGCTTTATATTGAAATGCTAAACAACGCGGTTAAGGTATTAAAGAGTGGAAATGAAAAAGATTTAGTATTTTCAATCTCTACAACTACTGAAATAAACTTGCATACACCTGCTTTTCTTCCTGCTAATTATTGTGTAGATGTTCAGGAAAGACTATCTTTATACAAGAGGCTCGCGAATTGTGAACATGAGAATGAAATTAATAATATACAGGAAGAGCTTACTTATCGATTTGGAAAAATTCCGAATCAAGCGAATGCACTAGTTGAGACATATCGGCTTCGAATTACTGCGAAATCTCTTGGTATTATAAAAATTGATGCATGTGAAACCAAGATCGATTTTCAGTTCGTTCAGAACCCATCGATCGATCCGATTAAAATTATAGATACGATACAAAAGCATCAGAATATTAAATTCTCTGGAAAAGACCGACTATGTATTGAAATAGATACAGAAGATTATAAAACACGTGTTTCAATAATAAAGGAAATGCTATATATTCTTGGTAAGAAGTAGCTATATAATAGCATGAGGTAAGAAGTAGTTATATAGCATGAGTATTCAATGCAATACTATCTTTTTTATTATGAGTTACGAACACAATCGACATAATATTCGATAAATCCATTTACTTGTTCTGATACGATCCCATGAATATCAGTATGAAAACCTGGGAAACGCGCATTAAAATCTCGGGCGAATCGAAGATAATTAATAACTCTTTTGTTAAACCGCTCGCCTGGAATTAATAGAGGAATACCAGGTGGATACGGCGTTAATAAAATGCTTGTTACACGGCCTTCAAGTTGATCGAGCGGTACGCGATCGATATCACGATGTACAAGTTTTGCGAACGCGTCGGACGGTTTCATTGCTGGTTCCATATCTGATAGATACATCCATGTTGTTAGACGAGCAATGTTGTTTTTTCGAAACACATCATGTATCTCTATGCATAGATCACGTAATCTAATATGCTCGTACTTCGGATGTTGTGCAACGAAATCTGGTAAAACAATACATAAAGGTTGGTTGTTGTCGTAATCGTCCTTAAACTGCTGAAGCTCAGTTACCATAGAGTTCCAGCGTCCCTTTGTAATACCGATTGTAAACATTATAAAAAATGAATACAAACCGGTCTTCTCGACGATGATTCCGTGTTCGGATAAATATTTTGTAACAACAACAGCTGGAATACCAGTCATATCAAACTTACCGTCGACATCTAATCCTGGTGTAATGATTGTCGCCTTAATCGGATCGAGCATGTTAAAGCCTTCTTCGATTGTTCCGAAACCGTGCCAACGATCATTTGGCTTTAATATCCAAGTCTCGCGCTTACCTATCCCCTCTTCAGGAAGGTCATCTGGTCCCCACACACTAAAAAACCAGTCATCTCCGTATTCGGAATCAACCTTGCGCATTGCGCGGCGGAAATCTATTGCTTCAGCGATAGATTCCTTAACAAGTGCAGTACCGCTAGGTGGTTCCATCATCGCCGCTGCAACGTCGCATGAAGCAATGATCGCATACTGTGGGCTTGTTGACGTATGCATAAGATATGCTTCATTGAAACGATTTTTATCGAATGTACGACTCTCCGAATTCTGAACAACAATTTGTGAAGCCTGAGAAATACCTGCAAGAAGCTTGTGCGTAGAGTGTGTTGCAAAAATAAGTGCTCCTGTACGAGGCCGACCATTACCA
This sequence comes from Burkholderia sp., assembly GCA_032470235.1. GTDB lineage: Bacteria > Pseudomonadota > Gammaproteobacteria > Burkholderiales > Burkholderiaceae > Burkholderia. The sequence goes on along the minus strand of JAVHYW010000001.1, from coordinate 287,941 downwards.
ATTGCGTGCATATCACGATAGAAATCGTGAAACGTTGCGTGTGGTAGCCATGCTTCATCGAAGTGAAGTGTATCAAGCAAATCACCTAACAAACTTTTAATCATCTCTACGTTATATATCACGCCGTCGTATGTGCTCTGGGTAATCGTGAGAATACGAAGTTTAAGATTTGGATCACGCTGTAAAGCTTCTCGGGCGAATGGGTTCGCATCTATTTTCTTACGAATATTTTCTGGTTTAAATTCATCGCATCGAATTGGGCCAATGATTCCAAAATGATTTCTAGTCGGAGTTAAGAATACTGGAATTGATCCTGTCATTGTAATCGCATGTAGGATCGACTTATGACAGTTACGGTCGACTAGAACAATATCACCAGGTGCGACAGTTGCATGCCATACAATCTTATTTGATGTCGATGTGCCGTTCGTTACGAAAAACAGATGATCAGCACTGAAAATACGTGCTGCATTACGTTCAGATGCTGCAACCGGTCCTGTGTGATCAAGAAGTTGACCAAGTTCATCGACCGCATTACAGACATCTGCGCGAAGCATATTTTCTCCAAAGAACTGGTGAAACATTTGACCAAGAGGGTTCTTTAAAAATGCGACACCACCCGAGTGACCAGGACAGTGCCAAGAATATGAACCTTCGTCAGCATACTTGATAAGCTCTTTAAAGAACGGTGGAGCAAGCGAATTGAGATATACACGCACCTCACGGATAATATGCCGAGCGACAAATTCTGGTGTTTCCTCAAACATATGAATAAAACCGTGTAATTCACGTAGAATATCGTTCGGAAGATGTCGTGCTGTTCTTGTTTCCCCATATAAAAAAATCGGGATATCTGTATTTCGTAGTCGAACTGCATCAATGAATGCACGTAACTCTATAATTGCAGTTGTAAATTCAGGAATTTTACCATCTATGCTAATATCATTGAGCATTATTTGATCATCATCAATAGAAAGGATAAAGCAGGATGCACGGCTCGACTGCTGAGCAAATGATGTAAGATCACCATAACTTGTCATTCCAAGTACATCAACACCCTCTTTCTCAATCGCTTCAGCTAGCGCACGGATACCAGAACCAGAAATATTTTCGGATCGAAAATCTTCATCTATGATCAAAATTGGGAAACGAAATTTCATAGAAAATTCCATAAAACTTAGAACTATAGCAGTGCGCTACAACAAGTAGTATTAATTTGAATAGCGTATTAAAAATACGACTTTAATTATAAATAATTATATTTTCGGTAGTGTAACGCCTTGTTGTCCCTGATATTTTCCATCTCGATCGGCGTATGAGATTTCGCACACCTCATCGCTTTCGAAGAAAAGTACTTGTGCAATACCCTCGTTTGCGTAGATTTTTGCAGGTAATGAAGTTGTGTTTGAAAACTCGAGTGTTACATATCCCTGCCACTCTGGCTCTAACGGGGTTACATTTACGATGATTCCACATCTAGCATAAGTCGACTTTCCAAGACAAATAGTTAACACAGACCGTGGAATACGAAAATATTCTATAGTTCGCGCAAGTGCAAATGAATTCGGTGGTATAATACATACCTTCCCCTTAAACTCCACAAACGAACCTTCATCGAAACTTTTCGGATCGATGATCGTTGAATTGATATTTGTGAATATCTTAAACTCTTCAGCGCACCTAATATCATAGCCATAGCTAGATGCACCGTAACTAACTATTTTTTGGCCGTTTTTAGCAATACAGACCTGTTCTGGTACGAACGGTTCAATCATCCTGTGTGTTTCGACCATATGCCGAATCCACTTATCTGGTTTGACACTCATAAAAGTGTATTAGATGATCTTACAAAAAGTTTAAAATCTCTATAGATTGAGGTCACTCCTTTTATACTACCCTAAGTAGCACTCCAATTTAAATATCTTAGAAAGAAAAGAATCTTTTATAACGATAATAATGTTTATACAACTTTAGTAGGTAATTAAATCAAGAAATTACTAGATTAGAAGAGAATAGACTCATGAGGAATGAAGTGGGTACGTCTCAAATTACCTTTAAAAAAGGATTTTATAAAACATTTATTTAGGTGTATTTCAAGAAGAACACGATTTAACTATACCATATCATATCATGTGATAATAATGCCATGATAAATATTTATAATATAGACGCTACATACACATTTCTAATGTTCTTTGCCTGAGATACTATGTCTAAATATAATCCAGTTTCCATGTCAAGTGGTTTCCAACAAATCCGCCGACAGATCCTTGTTACATCAGCACTTCCATATGCAAATGGACAAATTCATATTGGCCATTTGCTAGAATATATTCAGACAGATATATGGGTACGGGCGCTCCGAATGCATGGACACGAGGTCTACTATGTCTGTGCAGATGATGCTCATGGTACACCAATTATGCTTCGCGCGGAAAAAGAAGGACTATCCCCAAAGCAATTAATCGATCGCCTATGTAATGAACATAGGCGTGATTTCGAAAATTTCAATATTTCGTTCGATAATTTTTACTCAACTGATTCGGATGAGAATCGTCTCCTTACTGAGGAGATTTATCTAGCACTTAAGAAAAATGGATTGATCACTGAACGTGAGATTGAGCAAGCTTATGACCCGATCAAAGAAATGTTTTTACCAGATCGTTTTATCAAGGGTGAATGCCCGAAATGTCGCGCAAAGGACCAATATGGTGATATCTGTGAAGTTTGTGGATCGACGTATTTGCCAGTCGAACTGCTAAAACCGTATTCAGTCTTATCTGGTGTATCGCCTGTTCGACGAAAGTCGACACATTATTTCTTCTGCTTATCTGATCCTCGCTGTGAGACATTCCTACGTAACTGGGTTTCTAGACTCTCTCAATCTGAGATGAAGAATAAGATTCGGGAATGGCTTGGTGATGTTGGAGAAGCAAAGCTTAAGGATTGGGATATATCACGCGATACTCCATATTTTGGCTTCGAAATTCCTGATACTCCTGGTAAGTATTTTTATGTGTGGCTCGATGCACCAGTCGGCTATTACGCAAGCTTTAAGAACTTATGCAAGACACGTGGAATAGACTTCGAAGTATGGATTAAAAAAGATACATTGACAGAACAGTATCACTTTATTGGTAAGGATATCTTATATTTCCATATTCTTTTCTGGCCTGCTATGCTCGAATTCTCAAAATATCGCACACCAACAAATGTATTCGCACATGGCTTCTTAACGGTTGACGGTATGAAGATGTCAAAATCTCGTGGCACGTTTATTACCGCAAAAAGTTATATTGAGACTGGGCTAAACCCAGAGTGGCTACGTTATTACTTTGCTACTAAACTAAATTCAACAATGGAAGATCTCGATATAAATCTTGAGGATTTCAAGAGGCGTCTGAACAGTGATCTCGTTGGTAAGTACGTAAACATTGCGAGTCGTTCGGCGGGATTACTAGTTAAACATTTCAATGGGCGTGTTCAAGATAGTGCAATGAATTATTCGCTTATCAGGTCTCTAAGAGATGCAATGCCTGGTATCGCTGCGTACTACGAAGAACGCGAATACAGTCGTGCAGTTCGAAAAATAATAGAATTAGCTGATGATGTTAATATATACTTTAACAGTGTACAGCCATGGATTTACATAAATGATCCAAAGAAGGCGATGGCACTCCACGAAACCTGTAGCATCAGCCTTGAGGCATTCCGTCTTCTTTCAATCGCGCTGAAACCCATAATACCGAAAATTGTGAAAGAAGTTGAGAAATTCCTTGGAATTGAGCCGCTTATATGGACCGATACTAATAAGCCCCTGTCATCCACACAGCCCATCATGATATACCAACATTTAATAACGCGTATTAATTCAAATCAGATTAATGCATTGCTTAGAGCAAATAGTAATTCTCTGTAATCGATCTAATAAATCAATGTGAGTTTATTAAAATAAATATGTAATAATTTTCTACTTATCACTGAGCAAAGAAGATAAAAGGAGAAAGTCTTTTATATTTGTAGGTTTAATACCTTAAAGCTATCTATCAAAACGATTTATATAGCTTAGGTTGATACCATAGGAAGTGCTGATATATAAAGAGATAGATAAGAACTGAGTAAAATTTATCATTTTTTTGAAAATATTTCGTATGGTCTGAATACTATTCTCATATCCGATAACAAATCTCTTATTAATCGCTTTCGATAATAGTACAACTTGCATATCATTAAATCCAACTTCACTGTGATCAATCATAAATTTGTCAAGACCAGTCGCTTGTGCAATTTGTTTTCTAGGGGCACTAAATAAGTAGAGTAATTGCAGTGGTTATTCCATTTCTTGTATAAGGTTATTTCCATTTTCTGCTTCGCGTCTGTACAGAATCCACGAAAGCTTCTCATTATCTGAGATATTCAGTTCCGATATTAGATTTATTTTAGGCAACTGAATTGTTTAAGTAATACGAACTCCAATTGCAATTTCTAGATTGCGTCGCATCGCAAGGATATTAATCCCTGGATTCGAAAATAGTCCGTTGAATATAAATAAGCTATTTTCAAATATGAAGGTTTAACCCTTTTATTGTATATACATTTCCTACCACATGTATGGGTGATGATGTATGGGAGGAATTTATCAAAGTAACAGCCCGATAAAGCCCAATATCTATATATTTTCTTTTGAATCAGAAATTCTTTCCAAGATCGATAACTATATTTATACATTGTTCAGTAATCAATATAAGCCAGTTAGTATCGTATTTCATATTTAAGAAACTAGTAATAACGTCAGATTTCATACCAAAAGGCGTCTTTCTATTATCTTCCAAGATAAATACATTATTCGATAGATGTAGTATCGACTTATCAAATAAATCGAACTGTGTATGGGTTCAACAATGAAATTACTGTCTATTTTAAGTTTTCTACGTGGCTCTCCACATTCGTGATTATCGTATTGCCAGAAAGTGAAATCTCTCTATCTGGCGATTTGAATATATCAATCTTGTTTGCGATGATCTTCATAGATAAATCACGTCTATCAAGACGAATTCTACTCCGAATACACGGAGCTATTCCTTTTCCATAATGGAACTCTGCCTTTATAAGTTCGATGGAATCATCACTGAATTATATTCAGCCTGTTTCTCGAATTAAGTTCTACTAATACTGCTAAATCTGTAAGGCCAATAGATTTTTCATTTTGATCAGATTGTAATATGATTACGTCTCCACTTTAGCGCTTCATTCATATATAACTTATTACAAGCCGAACTGATAGAAGCATTACAGTCTATATCAAGTATGACGTCAGTACATATTGGTAATTTCTTTACGGCCAATACTTTTTGAATTCGAGAATATGAGCAGCTGGTAGTCCGATGATAAAACCAGAAGAAATTAAACGACTACTTTCAAGTGAAAGAGATTTTATACAAATCAATGTACCTTTAATTATGAACTTTGCTCTTCTAAATCTTAGATAATTTAAGCCTGCTGACATAGTCAGCGGCGTAAGTATCTTGACGTCCAGATATCTCATGGCTCGAAAGATGTGTAATAGTGCCATTCTAATGTATCCCATCATGACTATTTTCGATGTTACCGTTCCCAGTAATCATAAAGTCGATAGCATAGCTATTAAGATTTACGAGTCATTACCGGATTCGTTAAATATATGCTTTAAACTTGTACCGTCTAAACGACCATAAAATTTCTCAAATTCCAATGAACCAAATGCTATTCCTCTTGACTCTATCGTAAAGAGTACACATCTCATAGTATCTCGAAAATCTATATGACCCTGAGAAAAAATAATTCTGTTAGAACCGAATATGATTTATTCAGCACAGTAGATTACTACGATATCCGGGTGTACTAATCTATCGATTAGGTCAACTTTCACATTGATTTTCTCCTTGAGACCGAAGCTAATACGATCAAGGTGTTGTGCCTCTATCAAAAAATGTAATATGTCATCAGCTTCTCTAAAACTACCATGTAAATCAAAGCGGTTTCCAGAAATAGATAGGGTCACATTGCTAGGCAAAACAACCGATCTATTTATATGTAAAATTCCATGACCTGTAATAGGAAGCTATCATATGTACTTTTCCAGCTATAAATTTTAATTTTTATTGAGAAATTACTAGAGAATATATCTGAACCAGAGGCAGTCAATATACCATTAATACAAGCTATATGGCGTTTAGCTAATGGCACATTCATAGATAGCTGAAACGGATTGAAATCTTTTAACGTTACCTTCGCCTTATAAATTTTTTTGCATCACGACGAAACATGCCAGATAAATCGAAATATCTATTTATTACCCATACTAATATGCGGATGAGTTAGTATTGTTTGATGATGTTTCATTGTTTCAAACTTAGCTTTTACAATAATACCGATCGATGGATCGATCATATCGAAGTTAAGGGTATTCGTATCTTTCATAAGTTTTAGATCGATTGTGCTACCGAGCTGCATCTTTTGAAGATTTTTAGAAAACGTATTCGGATCAAGATCCTCAGCTTTTAAGAGTAAAATGTACATGTCTAGAACAGAACGTACCTCTACCAATAACTCTGCCATTTCTAATCATATTTATTACTAGCCCATCTGTCTGTTGTTATAAAAAATTAATATTTGTTGTTTTATGGACATTTCTAATAGGTAGATAGTGTTCAGAGAAATTTCCAGGTATCGCATTGACAATAGAGATTAGTCCTACTACTGAAAATTCATCTTGACATGCCTCTAGATGTACGATATCAGCTTGAACATGTTCAAGCTGAGTTTATATGCCGTGCGAAATCAGCTACTGGAGCCCTTAATGACAGCGCTCGAGGATTAAAGTGCTCTAAGAGTAAATTAATACTCGTTTAAGCGGAATCGGTGAAAATAACATATATTCGATGTGCACATAGATAGAAGATTTCATCTAGCTTGCAACGATATCAACGAGAAGATTATCAATCATTCCAGTAAAATACACGTGCACATCTAATGGCTTATCTAAAATTTTATCTATGTATGTTATATCACCGGTCAGAATAAAAGGTTTCATACCATCGAGAGATGCATGTACGGTTAGCGAACCAAACGGTGGTATTATTAGGTCTATTAAGTGTAAATGTATGATGTTGACCGTCGCTATAGATATTGAGTATTAAATCCGAAAATTCAATCTTTGATTTGTCTTTGATAATACGAAGTGATCGATATGTAGATTATCGATTCATATTTTTACTGGCAGTTTTAGATCTTTCGGCTATACTATTAGCATAGGCTTATCTTGATAAGACACGAACATCAATTATTCCTGCATGGAGAGATTTAATATTTAAGCGAAATGGTGCACCACATATCATAGGCATTATAGACAAACTAGATAAATAGCCATCAAATCTATTAATATGGACCTCAATATCCATATTTCTTCTTGGGTTCGTCCATATTATATCAGATAGCCTGTACGCCTTTTGAAAGCGTTCCACCTTTCACAGTTCCAGAGAGCTGTCTATCTAATAAGTAGATAGCTACTTTCCATGTGATCCGTATACCAAGATCTGTCTTTATAGCTGCTAGCCATATCCCAGATAATACTGAAGCAATAAAGAAAACGGCTATAAGCGCGATCTGGCCAAATTTCTATGTTAGACGGCAGACCATAAAATATACCAGTTTAATACCGGAGTCGGTAAACTATTAGAATCGTTTCTCTTCATTCACCCAATTAAAGTAGCAAGGCTACTAAGATAATTCTTATTTTATTTAAATCACCTTAAAAATCTATTCAGAGTACTATATACGGACGCGCGAAATGACTTTTTTTAAGTTAAATATGACTCCGATATTTTTATCGGTCTCCTATCGGACTCAAAAGGGCGCTAAAACCAACTCTAGGAGGAGAATATCTCCCTCTCCAGATACCTGTTGCAGTGCTAATATCGAAGCACCAAAGTCTCAGTTTAACCAATGCTGGTATTCAAACTGCACCATTTAACAGATATTTAGCCGATAACATAAAGTTTGATACATCATCACTTATTCTCTGATAACTATAGAGTGAATTCGAATCGCTTACATAAAAAAGTAGAGAGTCTGGTACTTGTAGAAAAACTATCGCTCGTCATGCTGAATCCAGCTTAGTCCATGCGCTTAGTTCAGGTGGTATAGAAAGCTGGATCTTTCCGTATCGCGCTGTATCTTGTCAATACGTCCAGATATAGTTAGCGCCCAAGCAGAACCGAACGTGTTTAGGTATAAATACCAGCTCTGAAAGTGTGGTCCAGTATCAATCCTCATAACCGAGTCTACTACGTACGCTGTAATATGGAAACTCGCTTACTTTAATATAAAGTGGGATGTGTTTAGACTATTTCATATCGTTATTCTTTATATCGATCGCGACACTAGAATTATGGTGTATTCTAAATCTGATGTTGTAGCTCTGTGATTCGTTGAAAATTATAGACTTCGCCCTCTAATATCGGACTTACGTTCTTAATTATAGAAATCGGATAGCGTTTATACCTTCGATATTGATTGGTTCAATTATAAAAGTTAACCCCAGTATCGAACAAGACAGACAATTTCGCTAGTCGTTTCTATGGATCTATTCTTGCTTTAGATTTTTTAATTTTCGCGGCATGATATCGATATAGTTGTAGCACGCTGAGTACAGCATGCTTTACTCTGTCCAAATCTACCTGTGAAAATGCTTCACCGATTTTAAGAGAAAATACACAACGGGTTACACTTTCCTGATGTGGTTCTTCAGTGATAATTGACCCGTTAAATAATAGATTAATTGAGGATATAAAAGTACGCTTTCCAGGATTAACTGATACCGTAATTAATCGCTATGATTAGTCGCTTCAAAATCTGTATGAATAATGTATGAATAATCTGTGAAAAAATAACCTTCAGTTACAATCAGACTATAAACTTGTTGTAGAATTATGCTAACCATGAAATTAAGCTGACTGTATCACGTTTAGCGAATCTAACGATATCGAGATGGTGTTCAAGTAACTTTTGAATTACTTTCGGTGTACATATTTCGATGTTGTACTTCGCGTATGCAGATATTGAGTAAAAAACAATGATAGTAAATACAACTGCTTTGCTAACGATGCAAATATAAGTAGCTTCGTTAGACAACTGATATTCCATATGATTTTGTTAAGTTTTCTTAATTCTTACTAATTACCTTACAAATATGATTTTAATATATGCTTCCAATACTAGAATAAACATATAAAAACTAATACTAATTAGTTAAATATCTAAGATTATGTTGTTATCCATGTATTTATTAAACAAATTTAAAACAACTTCAGTGAAGTCAGCGGAATACCGAATATAGTAATGACATATCGATATGTTTATTTATAGAATCTGCAATTCTCTCAAGAGATGTTTCTCGTAGTACTGCATAATCTATTTGATTAGTCTCTTCAATACCAGCCCAAGCGAGCAGTGCTTTACAGGCATCAGGTGAATCGAATAGACCATGTATATAAGTTGCAAGGATCTGACCGTCATCAGATAACGCACCATCTTGAAATATAGATTTTTTATTGTCCTCTTTCAAAGAGCTTAATGTATCTATAGATACTGCAGGAGAGGCTAGTGCTGGCCCTTCTGTATTTCCCATATGAATCTCATATCCTCGAACTACTGCAGAACCAGGCAAAATAAGATGACCAGTTAGGTTCCTAAGTGTCTTTTCTGGACGAATCGTTGTACAAAAATTAAACAGTCCAAAACCTTCTATACTACCTTCTGGACCTTCAAGCCCAAATGGATCCTTGATGGTTCGACCAAGCATTTGCATTCCACCACAGATACCGATCACCTTTCCACCATATCGTAGATGTCGCATTAAAATCCGATCCCATCCTAACTTACGTAACCAAGCAAGATCATGTTGCACATTCTTTGAACCAGGTAAAATTAATAGATCTGCTGTCGGAATAGGGCCTTTTCTCCAGTATATTAACTCGACCTGTGGATGCACTCGAAGAGGATCGAAATCAGTATAGTTGCTAATCCTTGGAAGAACAGGAACAATGATACGTAATAGACGATCTCTTTGTATTACATCATTACTAATCTTTGATGAGATGCAAAGCATATCTTCCCCGTCGAGAATTAGTTCATGTAAATATGGTAGAACACCGAATACTGGCTTGTTTGTCTTCGCAGATAGCCATTCTAGACCAGACTTAAGTAGATTAATATCTCCACGAAATCGATTAATCACAAATCCGTGTATACGCGCACGTTCACTTTCTGAAAGACAAGAAAGCGTACCAACTAGATGCGCAAACACTCCACCACGATCAATATCAGCAATAAGAATGACAGGACAGTCAATATGCTCAGCAAAACCCATATTAGCAATATCACGATCACGAAAATTAATTTCAGCTGGGCTTCCAGAGCCTTCGACAATTACCGTATCATATGTTCGGCATAGACGTTTATATGAATCGAGTACTGCGTCGAATGCGATTGCTTTGTAGTCATGATATGAACGAGCATTGAGATTCATTTGACTATTACCATGGATAATAAGCTGAGATCCGCAGTCGCTATTTGGTTTTAGAAGAATCGGATTAAAGTCAGTATGCGGTTCAATTCCGCAAGCTATTGCCTGTAAAGCTTGCGCACGACTAATTTCACCACCATCTACAGTCACTGCGCTATTAAGGGACATATTTTGTGGTTTGAATGGAGCAACTCGTACTCCTGCTCGGTACGCAAGACGACATAGACCGGCTACAAATGTACTCTTACCTGCGTATGAAGTTGTTCCCTGTACCATCAGGGTACCTTTTGGAAACTCATCGGATGCATTACTCATTATCTATATGTATAGATAAATTATAGAAAATAAGCTACTAGACCTTTTTTTATTTTTCATTATATTTTAGGATATTTTTTATATATGAGTGCCTACCTTATGAAAAAAGTAGAAACTTACTACTCATCTAGAATTATTTTAATTATTTATGTGTGATTCTTAAATTATGATCATAATCAACTGTCAATGGAGAATGATCACTGAACTTAATATTTCGAAAAATCGACACGTACTTCGCAGTATCTGCAATAATTGGAGTTGCAATCTGATAATCAATCCGCCACCCAACATTCTTTAGGTATGCTTGTCCCCGATTACTCCACCAAGTATATTGTTCAGGCCTAGGATCAAGTAAGCGGAATACGTCTACATAACCAATATCATCAAACAACTTTGTAAGCCATAAACGCTCTCTTAGAAGACATCCAGAATTCTTCTGGTTTCCTTTCCAGTTTTTAATATCGATATCTTTATGGACAATATTCATATCGCCGCATAATATTACCTCTCTTGTCCTCTTTAAGATAGAAAGATAGGACATCAATTCATCCATAAATTGGTATTTCACATTCTGACGTTCATGTCCACTTGAACCGGATGGCATGTATACAGATGCAATAGATAAACTCCCATATCTCACTTCAATATAGCGTCCCTCATGATCAAACTTATGGCTTCCAAAGCCTGAAATTACGTTGTCTGGTTTGTAGCGACCATATATAGCCACACCGCTATATCCTTTCTTTTTTGAATGATGGAAAAAGCTTTGCAGGCCATGCTTCTTAACAAATTCGAAGGCTAAATTATCAGCTGATACCTTAATTTCCTGCAAGCAAAGACAGTCAACTTTCTGTTCATTAATCCATTCAAAAAAACCTTTCTTAGCTGCGGAGCGAATCCCATTCACATTTGTAGTAATGATTCGTAACATAAAATAGGATACTAGGTTGTAATTGATGATTTCTCTTTACTGTTATATTGATTGAAGCTTATTTTTTAATAATTCGTTTACCTGAACGGGATTTACCTTACCATTCATCAATTTCATTATTTGACCAACAAGTGCGTTAAATGCTTTCTCTTTACCTGAACGAAATTGATTAACCGACTTTACATTTTTAGCGAGCACATCGTCAATAATCGATTCTAACATTTTAGTATCATCCATCTGCTTCAGCATTTTCGCATCAATAATCCGATCTATTACATCTTCGTCTTTTGGCTTCTCTTTCCAAATCATTAAAAAAATTTCCTTAGCGATTTTTTTTGAGATTGTGCCGTCAATAATCCTTTTCAGTAATAGTCCAAGCTGGCCAACAGAAACTGGACATGAATTAATCTCAATCCTGCTACGGTTCAAGTTAGATAATATGTCGCCTATTAACCAGTTCGCAGCAATTTTAGCGTTAGAACTACCAATTTTCTCTACAACAGCTTCGAAATATATGGTCATCGCTCTGCTTGATGTTAAGATAACTGCGTTATATTGAGATATACCGTACTTACTCACAAGACGCTCCTGTAGAATAAGACGAAGTTCTGGCATCTCTCTTTTAACATTCTCAATCCAGTCAGTGCTGATTATAAGTGGCATTAGATCTGGATCCGGAAAATATCGATAATCACACACGCTTTCCTTTCTGCGCATCACGCGCGTTTTACATTCATCTGAATCATAAAAACGCGTTTCCTGAATGACTTCGCCACCTTTCTGTATCACTTCGATTTGACGGCTCACTTCATAATTAATCGCTTCTTCAAGAAATCGGAAGGAATTCAGATTTTTTATCTCGGTACGTGTACCGAATTTTTTGTTCCCGACAGGTCGAACTGATACGTTTGCATCGCAACGAAAAGATCCCTCCTGCATATTACCGTTGCAGATTTCTATCCAGACTACTAGCTCGTATAATGTCTTTGCATACACTACAGCCTCGGCTGCACTGCTAATTTCCGGATTAGTAACAATTTCGAGCAATGGCATTCCAGAACGATTTAAATCTATACAGGTCATTCCTTCTAAATCTTCATGCAACGACTTTCCTGCATCCTCTTCGAGATGTGCACGCGTTAAGTTGATAGTTTTCTTGTATGCATTCTTATTGAGTTTTTTGTTAGAAGGTACCTGAATTGTAATCTGTCCACCTTGCACAACTGGAATTTCAAACTGGCTGATCTGATAGCCCTTTGGCAAGTCTGGATAAAAATAATTTTTCCGCACAAATACACTATATGGTGCAATTGTTGCGCTAATCGCTAGACCGAAGCGAATCGCATACTCAACTGCCATGCGGTTCAGTACCGGTAGTACACCAGGCAACCCGATATCAATCAAACATGCTTGTGTATTTGGTTCTGCACCAAACTGTGTTGACGCACCAGAGAAAATTTTTGAAAAAGTTGATAGCTGTACATGCGTCTCCAAACCAATAGTTATTTCCCATTGCATTATAATTAGAACTCCAGGAAATCTACATTAAGGAAAAGAATATCAAATTCAGCTATACGTATCCTTTTTCTGCTGGAATCTGATTATGCCAGTTGGTCACACGCTGATACATGTCAGCGATCTGTAACATTCGTGCTTCATCAAAATAGTTTCCAATAATCTGTATACCAACTGGACGCTTCGTATTTAAATTTTTACTAAAACCACATGGCATACTCATTCCAGGTAAACCTGCAAGGTTCACGGATAAAGTATAAATATCGGATAAATACATCTGTACCTGATCATTACTCTTTAATCCAAAATTCCATGCTACAGTCGGAGATACTGGACCCATAATTACGTCGCATTTTTTAAAAGCCTTCTGAAAATCTTCGGCTATAATCCGCCGAATCTTCTGTGCTTGTAGATAATAAGCATCATAATAACCATGAGATAGCACATATGTACCAATTAGAATTCGTCGCTTTACCTCAGAACCAAAACCTTCTGTGCGAGACTTCTTATACATATCGAATAGATCGCAATATTCAACAGCACGATGACCATATCGCGTACCGTCGAAGCGCAATAGATTTGATGATGCCTCAGCCGATGAAATTACATAATAAACAGGAATAGATAGTTTAGTTTTAGGCAGTGATACTGGAATGAGACTCGCTCCTAGCGTTTCGTATTGTTTTAATGCCGAGTCAAGCACGATACGCACGTCTTCTGCAAGACCATCATCGAAATATTCTCTTGGAATACCAATACGGAGTGCAATTAGAGGCTTATTTATACTTGCATCTGGAGTCCATGACGTGCCAAGATAGCGCGTAAAGTCTTCATTCACAAATTCTATACTTGTAGAATCTCGTTCATCGAAGCCAACCATCGCATTCAATAATATCGCGCAGTCAGAAGCGCTTTGTGCCATAGGTCCGCCCTGATCAAGAGATGATGCAAATGCAATCATCCCATAACGTGATATACGGCCGTATGTCGGCTTAATTCCAGTAATTCCTGTAAAAGATGCAGGTTGTCGGATTGATCCACCTGTATCAGTACCAGTCGCAGCTGGAGAAAGCCTCGCAGCAACTGCCACTGAGCTTCCGCTAGAGCTTCCTCCTGGAACAGCTTTCGTATCCCATGGGTTCTTTACTGGGCCAAACGCAGAATTCTCGCTCGATGAGCCCATAGAGAACTCATCCATGTTAGTCTTACCAAGCGTAACCATTCCTGCCGATGACAAACGAGAGACGACAGTTGCATCGAATGGACTTTGATAATTTTCAAGCATTCTTGAGCAAGCGGTAGAGCGCCAACCTCGGGTCACAAATACGTCTTTGTGCGCGATTGGTAACCCGGTTAATGGTCCTGCACCCCTTTCGAGAGCAGTATCTGCCGCTTTTGCTTGCACAAGTGTTAGATCTGAATCAATGTGTACGAATGCATTTAAGTTCGATGCATCTGCGATTCGTTTTAAGTAGTGCTGCGCAAGTTCAACAGCAGAACAGACTTTTGTGTCAAGAGCAATTCTAAGTTCGGCAAGGCTTTTTTCATGCATAATTTTTGTGCATAAATTGAATTCCCCTTTTAAAGGGGTGTATTATTTAGATTGGATTATATAAACGTAATCTCATAGAAACATTATAAATTCTTACTCGATTACCTTTGGTACAAGATATAAACCGTTATATATGGCTGGCGCAGAGCGCTGATTGTCCTCTCTGTTCACTGTCTCAGTGACTACATCGTCACGAAAATGATTCCTAATATTCTGGATCTGTTCAGTTGGATGTGAAAATGGTGTAACTCCGGTCGTATCAATCTCTTGAATTTTCTCGATGAGGTCAAATAATTTACTTAATTGACTGAGAATATATTTACTATCAGATATTTCAAGCTGAGAAAGTACTGTAATATAGTTTATATCAGTTAAGTTTAGACTCATGAAAGTTTTAAATAAAAGTTAATAGAAAACGATTAACCTATTACCGATATACTAAAGAGTTTTTAAAGTGCTCTCAAATTTAAAGAAATACATAGAGGATATAAAGTATTATTATATCCTTAATCTAGAATATACTAGATACTTATAGTTCTTAGTTCTATCAGAAAAACGGTTTTCTTAGCTTTATATTCTTGCTAATTTGAAACTTTTATTTTTATTACTCGCCACCTTTATTTAGACGGCGTAATCTAAGCGACATAGGATTCTAAATGTTCGGTTTTTTACGCAGCTATTTTTCTAATGATATCGCAATCGATCTCGGTACTGCGAATACTCTAATATATATGAGGGGTAAGGGAATTGTTCTCGATGAACCGTCTGTTGTATCAATTCGACAGGAAGGTGGTATAAACGGTAAGAAAATGATCCAGGCAGTTGGAAAAGAAGCTAAACAGATGCTCGGTAAAGTTCCAGGCAACATAGAGGCAATCCGCCCAATGAAAGACGGCGTGATAGCCGACTTTACTATCACAGAACAGATGATAAAGCAGTTTATTAAAACTGCTCACGAATCGCGTATATTTTCTCCTTCACCACGTATTATTATATGTGTACCATGTGGCTCTACTCAGGTTGAGCGACGTGCAATTAAAGAAGCAGCACACGGTGCAGGTGCATCACAGGTCTATCTGATAGAAGAACCAATGGCAGCTGCGATTGGTGCTGGACTTCCAGTTTCTGAAGCTACTGGCTCAATGGTTGTTGATATCGGTGGTGGTACAACAGAGGTTGGTATGATATCGCTCGGAGGTATCGTATATAAGGGTTCAGTGCGTGTAGGAGGCGATAAGTTTGATGAAGCTATTGTCAACTATATCCGAAGAAATTATGGAATGTTAATCGGTGAACAGACGGCAGAATCTGTCAAAAAAGAAATCGGCTCTGCGTTTCCAGGCTCTAAAGTAAAGGAGATGGAAGTTAAGGGACGAAATTTGTCAGAAGGAATTCCACGCGGTTTCACAATTTCAAGCAACGAAATTCTTGAGGCACTAACAGATCCACTAAATCAGATTGTTTCATCTGTAAAGATTGCTCTTGAGCAGACACCTCCGGAACTCGGCGCAGATATCGCCGAACGTGGGATGATGCTGACTGGAGGCGGTGCCTTGCTGAGAGATCTTGATCGTCTTCTAGCAGAGGAAACAGGATTACCTGTACTCATTGCTGAAAATCCACTAACCTGTGTTGTTCGTGGATCTGGCATGGCGCTCGATCGCATTGATAAGCTCTACAGCGGCATATTTTCATATGAGTAATCGTATTTGTATCTACAGTAAGAGAAACGATAAAGTTATTTAATACTTAGAATAAATAACCTCGTCATTTCTACATTAAAATTATCTAACCAACTACTGCTCTCGACGCTGACTATGGAATTCAGTTCGTCGCCTCTCTTCAAGAAAAGTCTATCTGATCTCACGAAGCTGTTATTCTTCATCGTTTTCTCATTCGTACTACTTATTCTAGATGCACGTTTTAGTGCGCTCAAAACAGCGAGATGTATATTCAATACAATACTCTACCCATTACAACAGGTCGCGCTCGTGCCACGTGACCTAATAGTTATCGCAAAAGATTTCACAGATAATAATTTTCTACTTCATATTGAGAATAAGAAGTTACGAGAGCGTAATCTCAGTCTATCGACACAAGTAAATCAGGCAACTTTATTCGCTACTGAAAACGAACATCTAAGGGCACTACTTAGACTATGTAATAATATTAAAACGAAATCAACGCCTGTCGAAATTCAATATGACTTCACAAATCCATTTAGGCAGAAAGTTGTTATTGGCCAAGGATTATATCAGAACATAAAAAAGGGTTCACCAGTAGTTAATGAAGACGGTGTCGTCGGGCAGGTCACGCGAGTATTTCCACTCCAATCTGAAGTTACGCTAATAACAGATCAGGATCTAGCAGTTCCAATCCAGGTACTGCGCACTGGGCTACGCAGCGTTATATATGGCACACAAAAAGGTGATTCGCTTGATTTACGCTTCGTACCTGCTAACGCCGATCTTGTAATCGGTGACAAACTTGTAACGAGTGGGCTCGATGATGTCTATCCGCCAGGGCTGCCAGTTGCGAATGTTAAACATATCGAAAGAATATCTGGTATAACATTCGCACGTGTGATATGCACACCAATTGCTTCAGTACGAAGCGTGAGGCAAATGCTCGCTCTTAACTATCATCAGAGCAATATGAAAATACCCTCCCATTGTGGATAGCTAAGGAATATTTTTTTATAAAAAAATAATATAAGAAAAATACCTATAATAAGCTGATATTTAAAATAAATATATCACTAGGTAAAAATACTGAGAAATACTGAGATCCAAAAAACCTCTGTAACTGGAGAACAAGGTATATATTCTATTCATAGAGCTAATAAATGAGCAAACCGGAATATATCTTACGACCTGCTAATCCCTACTTTATTTTTTTCAGCCTTACTATCGCATTCTTATTAAACTTGATTCCACTAGGATGGCTGTTAGTTTCTCCAGATTTTGTAGCACTCGTTCTACTATTTTGGAACGTTCATCAACCTCGTATTATCGGTATAGGTATCGCATTTATACTTGGTGTCATGATGGATGTACATGACGCGTGCCTGCTCGGAGAGCATGGACTCGCTTATACGCTTTTACTCTATGGGGGGATCTTAGTCTATAGACGTATATCTTTGATAAATCTTGGTATGCAGATATTTTACGTGACACCGCTTCTTATCGGTGCACAGATTGTACCATTTATAATCTGTATGATCGTAGGCTTTACATTTCCTATCTGGAATTATCTAATTAACGGATTCACCGAGATTGTACTTTGGCCAGTTATAAGCTATCTCTTACTTATACCACAGCATCAACCTGTAGATCCTGACGACACACGCCCTATTTAGTGGATTATATCCTTTAATTAGTAAAATTATGACGGACTTCAACGATGTACAACAACTTTCTAAACTTCGTTTACGCTTCGGTTCAGCTGGTGTATTCGTGTTAATATGCTTCGTACTTCTCGCAATCCGATTCTTTTATCTACAAGTTTTAGAACATAGCAAATACGCATTACAGGCAGATAAAAACCGTATTTCTATAGTACCTATTGTTCCGAATCGCGGTCTCATTGTAGATAGAAATGGTATTGTACTCGCAAAAAATTGCTCTATTTTCACACTTGAAATTACACCATCGAAGCTTAACGGCGTAATGGATAATATAATTAAAGATCTTGATTCAGTTATAGAGATTAACGCACAAGATAAGCACAGCTTTAAGAAGTTGTTAAACGAGAATTTAAAACACTACTCTAAAATCTTGCCTATACGTATACGATTAACTGATCAGGAGGTTGCACGTTTTACAGCGCAGCGTTTCCAATTCCCAGGAATAGACTTATATACACGGCTATTCCGTCAGTATCCATTCGGTCCTACAGCTGCACACGTAATTGGTTATATCGGTCAGATCTCGAAGCTCGATCAAGATAAAATCTATGAAATGAGTAAAAAAAATAGAGGTAATCAAAAAACCTACGATTCACGCCTTGAGGAAAAAAATTATAAAGGTACCTCCTATATAGGTAAGACCGGTATTGAGCAGAGCTATGAAACAGAGCTGCATGGTGTGACCGGATTTGAAAAAATTGAAGTAACAGCAAGCGGTCGGCCTGTTCGTACATTATCACGAATAAAAGCAATATCTGGAAACAATATCATTCTGTCGATTGATATTTGTTTACAGAAAGCTGCCCAGCATGCATTTGCAGGCCGGCATGGCGCGCTTGTCGCTATTGAACCAAAAACCGGTGATGTGCTCGCATTCGTATCAGAGCCTAGCTTCGATCCAAATTTGTTTGTAAAAGGAATTAATAAGGAAGCTTGGGACAAGCTAAATAATTCTGAAGATAAGCCACTTCTTAACCGTCCGTTAAGCGGTACTTATCCACCTGGCTCAACCTATAAGCCATTTATAGCACTTGCTGGTCTGACGCTCGGAAAGAGAAATCCGAACGAGATGATATATGATCCAGGATATTTCACACTCTGTGGACATATATTTCATAATGACGTGCGAACTGGTCAAGGTTTTATTGATCTAACTAAGGCAATCACAGTGTCAAACGATACATACTTCTATACACTCGCACATGATATCGGTGTGACAAATATCGAAAATTTTATGAAACCGTGGGGTTTCGGTCAGCTAACTAATATCGATATCTCTGGTGAAGTTCACGGTGTTTTACCATCTCTAGATTGGAAATACAAGGCATTTAAGAAATTAAGATTTAAAAAATGGTATGATGGTGACACAATTAGCCTTGGGATTGGTCAGGGCTATAACTCGTATACGATATTACAACTTGCTTACGCGACTGCAACACTTGCAAACGATGGAATCGTAATGAAGCCTCACTTCATTAAGCAGATAGAAGATCTAGTCACACATAGATTCTATCTGGCAGTACCAAAGAAAGTTATAACTATTCCACTAAAGAATTCAGATGTTGATATCGTAAAACACGGACTTAAAAATGTGATACAAAGTCCATCAGGAACTGCATATAGCGTATTTCAAGGTGCCAAATATCTTGCTGCTGGTAAGACCGGTACTGCGCAAGTATTTTCATTGAAAGATTCGAATTATAAGAGGTATATATTGATTAATCGTCTTCGTGATCATTCATTATTTATTGCCTACGCTCCAATAGATCATCCTATGATCGCATTAGCATTGATCGTTGAGAACGGTGGCTGGGGTTCTAAGACAGCGGCGCCAATAGCACGGCGTGTACTTGACTTCTTCTTCCTTGACAGGAAGAAAAGAAAAAACAAGAAGATAGCAATTGATTCTGATATGTTAATGAAGAAATCGATTGATTCGTCTATAATTAGCATCAATAAGAACAAACCAACTACAATCGCCTCAGGATACATTTTTTCAACGGAAACTAGTAATAGTGGTAAAAACGGAAGAGATCTATAAAATCAAGATATCTAACGAATCTTATAATATTTAGAATCTACGATTTCTAATGCTAGGATAAATACTTTATCTTTCAGATACACAACGTTATCCTTAACTTCCTATCTACGCAGATCATTATATAGAATACCTTATAAGGTATAAGATGTACGCTGGACCGAGACTAGTAATCCTATATTTAAGAAGAACTATCGAATTACTTCTTTTTTTAAGGAATGACTTCTTCTCTTTAAAGAAGAAAGTGTATATGTTTATTTATTAGGTTAACGGATGAAATCTGATAAGCATTATCCAGATCTCAATAAAATTGAGCAGATGTTTTTTGGTCTCGATCGTCCACTTATATTGATAGTATTATTACTACTTTGTATTGGAACAATTACGCTATACAGTGCGGCAATAAGCTTTCCTGGCAAGGTCGAGGATCAGTTACGTAATATTATTCTGACATGCTTACTAGCATGGCTTATTTCAAATATTCCACCACAGTCGCTTATGCGATTCGCAGCACCACTTTATTTATTCTGTATCACACTGTTAAGTGCAGTTGCTTTATTCGGATTAAGCAAGAAAGGCGCGAAACGTTGGCTGAATATCGGTATCGTAATACAGCCATCAGAAATTTTAAAGATTGCGACACCGATGATGCTAGCGTATTACTATAATTGGCGTGAAGGAAGTTTGTATTGGTATGACTTTCTTATTGGATTTGTAATCCTGCTTATCCCTGTCGGTCTAATTGCAAGACAGCCTGACCTAGGCACTGCTTTTCTTGTGTTTTCTGCTGGTTTCTTTGTGATTTATCTTGCTGGGCTGTCATTCAAGCTAATTATTCCAATTCTTATTGCTGGTATACTTGTAATTAGTACAATTAAGGTGTTTGAGAATAAAATCTGTCATCCAAAAATCCAATGGCCATTATTGCATGACTATCAAAAACATCGTGTCTGTACATTACTTAACCCAGCATCTGATCCGCTCGGTAAAGGCTTTCACACAATCCAATCAGCAATCGCTATTGGATCAGGCGGACCCCTCGGTAAAGGATACCTTAATGGTACACAGGCGCATCTTGAATTTATTCCGGAAAAGCATACTGACTTTATTTTTGTGGTATATGCTGAGGAGTTTGGTCTTACTGGTGTACTCCTTCTTATGATACTATATATTGCACTTATTTTACGCGGGCTCTATATTTCTTCGAAAGGTACAACGCAATTTGCAAGACTACTTTCCGGTTCGCTAACGCTTGCATTCTTTGTTTATATTTTCGTAAACCTTGCGATGGTTAATGGTATACTGCCAGTTGTCGGCGTGCCACTACCATTTTTAAGTTACGGTGGAAGTGCACTGATAATATTTGGTGTTGCAATTGGTATAATAGAGAAGAGGATTTTGGTGGCCTGGGATGGAATCGAACCATCGACACGCGGATCTTCAGTCCGCTGCTCTACCAACTGAGCTACCGGGCCAATTCAAAATTTGAACTCTAAAAAATTTTATCTTCTGTTTAAGCTTTATATTTTTTACGAGTTTGATATCCTTATTTAGGATTTGTTCTGTACGAATTTAATAAAAAATATCCTATTTAGGGTAGATAAAGCTTAAATACAAAAACCATAAAATACAGAAGTCATAAATAAATTTTATGCTATAAAATTATAGGACTTACTTAGATATAAGTATGGGCTTTATATATATTAAAATTAAACGATGCGCTTTACATCCTAGATTAGGATTAAATTTTAAAGTATCAAGGTATTAAACCTCAACCCTATCTATATTAAATTTTAAAGATCAAGAAACTTTTATTCATATAAAAATTTTCCAATTGAGATATTTAATTTTCTTGGAGGATTAATTTATATTACCTTCTCTTCCTAGTTCTTATCTAGGAAGATGTTGAAATATATATACTTATGTAAGTAATTGCGTAGACTAAGAGAGCTAGATCAAACATATATAATTAAATATTAATTAATGATGGATTAAATTTCAATTTATTAAGTACGATTTTATAAAAAATTAATGAATTTTAGCTAGATAAATATTTTAAGTAAACTGTTTTATTCTATCTCGATCATAATAAGAAAAATTTACAATGTCATTATATAATCGCCGATCTAGAAAAATAACGCAAGGTATTATTCGTTCACCGAATCGCTCGATGTATTATGCACTAGGTTATCAGAAAGATGATTTCGTCAAGCCAATGATTGGTATTGCAAATGGCCATTCGACGATTACTCCATGTAATAGTGGTCTACAGCGTTTATCAAACAAAATTATTTCTGCTATCCGTGATGCTGGAGGTAACCCTCAGATCTTTGGTACACCAACTATCTCAGATGGGATATCTATGGGAACAGAGGGGATGAAATATTCTCTCGTATCACGAGAATTAATTGCTGACTGCATTGAGACCTGCGTACAGGGTCAGTTGATGGATGGTATCGTTGTAGTTGGTGGCTGTGATAAAAATATTCCAGGTGGAATGATCGCTTTAGCACGCTTAAACGTTCCAGGAATCTATGTGTATGGAGGCACAATCCTTCCAGGTAAGTGGAAAGGCCGAGAACTAACAATCGTTTCCGTATTCGAGGCTGTTGGAGAGTTTACCGCAGGGCAGATAACACAGGAAGATTTTGAAGGTATTGAGAGAAATGCATGTCCATCTACTGGATCATGTGGTGGAATGTACACTGCAAATACGATGAGCTCCTCGTTTGAGGCACTCGGGATGTCACTACTATATTCATCAACAATGAGCAGCCCAGATCAAGAAAAGGCTGATTCAGCAGCAGAATCAGCGCGTGTTCTTGTTGAAGCAGTTAAGCATGATCTTAAACCGCGTGATATCATCACAAAAAAATCGATTGAGAACGCAGTCTCTCTAATCATGGCAATAGGTGGATCAACGAATTCAGTATTACACTATCTTGCTATCACACACGCGGCAGAAATTAAATGGAATATAGAAGATTTTGAAGAGCTTAGAAAACGTGTACCGATAATTTGTGATCTAAAACCATCTGGACAGTATGTAGTGACTGACCTACACACCGCAGGTGGAATTCCACAGGTACTGAAGTTACTTCTTGATGCTGATTTACTTCATGGTGACTGTATAACAATTACAGGGCGAACGATAGCTGAAGAATTGAAAAACGTTCCTAGTTCACCACGTTCTAACCAGAACGTAATTCTACCAATCAACCGGGCCTTATATACAGAAGGTCACCTAGCGATCTTGAAAGGAAATCTAGCTGAAGACGGGGCTGTCGCTAAAATTTCTGGCCTGAAAAATCTAGCTATTACTGGAAAAGCTCGAGTATTCAACGAAGAACAAAGTGCTATGGAGGCAATTTTATCAGATAAGATCGCTCCTGGTGATATACTTGTCCTAAGATATCTTGGTCCAAAAGGTGGCCCTGGAATGCCAGAAATGCTCGGTCCAACGTCAGCAATCATTGGAAAGGGCTTAGGAGAATCTGTTGGCCTCATCACTGATGGTCGATTTTCAGGTGGAACTTGGGGAATGGTAGTAGGCCATGTTTCTCCTGAGGCATTCGTTGGCGGTATGATAGCGCTTGTTCAGGAAGGTGATTCAATTACGATTGATGCAAGAAAGCTTCTTCTACAATTAAACGTCGATGATATTGAGCTCGCTCGCCGACGTTCCAATTGGAAGCAACCATCTCCACGCTATACGTGCGGTGTACTAGCTAAATATACAGCACTCGTTGGACCATCTAATAGAGGTGCAGTTACAGGATAAAAAGAGAAAAAATTTTATATGAAATGAAAATAATCAGGTTATGATCCACAATCATAATTTTTCGGTACATAACCTAAATTACGATAAAAACGATAACGGTTTCGTCCGGCTTCTAGTTCTTCTGAAGCGTTACCAACTACTTCGAGCAGTCGCTTAAAATAGACAAACTTTAAGGGTACTGATAGACCTAGATTTAAAAGAGTACAATAATGTAGCGATGATATGACTTCAGCATCTGCTGTCATAACGATTGGTGTATCCACAGCGTATTGACTATTTATACTACAATGTGGGATGAAATCTATAGAAGAAAATGTCCAGAGTCGTTTGTTAAGAATGCGTAGACGCTTCTGATCACCAAGAACGATAACATTTTCCCCATCCAGATATTCTGTTTTTAATAGACAACATACATATGTTAACCAATCGCTAACATTTGAATGGAAATCAATCTTTGTCATTATTCATATATTCATACGAACGTATCTATTATTGTGCTGCACGGTTAATTAGGAACTGCGTGAGCAAAGGAACAGGACGGCCGGTTGCGCCTTTTTTAGGGCCGCTTTTCCATGCAGTGCCAGCAATATCTAGATGTGCCCAGGGATATTCCTCTGTAAAACGGGATAGGAAACACGCAGCAGTTACACTACTTGCTGCCCGACAGCCAATGTTAGCAATGTCAGCAAAATTCGACTTTAACTGCTCCTGATATTCTTCTTCGAGTGGAAGACGCCATGCTGGATCGTCTGATTCACGTCCTGCATTGAGCAGCTCTTCAGCTAGAACGTCATACTTTGAAAACAATCCACTATTATAGTGACCAAGAGCAATTACACATGCTCCTGTTAAAGTAGCTACATCTACTACTGCAATTGGTTTAAAGCGCTCTGCATAGGTAAGAGCATCGCACAGGATTAGGCGTCCTTCCGCGTCGGTATTTAGAACCTCAATCGTCAGGCCTTTCATACTTGTAATAATATCACCTGGCTTAATTGAATTACTCGATGGCATATTTTCACAGGTTGGTACAATCCCAACAACGTTGACCTTTAACTTCATTTCAGCGATTGCGTGTATAGTTCCGAACACTGTGCTTCCACCACACATATCATATTTCATCTCATCCATCCCTTCACCAGGTTTTAATGAAATACCACCAGTGTCGAACGTAATCCCTTTTCCGATAAGTACGATAGGCCGTACTTGTACAGCAGCACCATAATAATGAAGAATGATAAACTGTGGTGGCTCGACTGATCCACGTGCAACGGATAGGAATGATCCCATATTTAGTGATTGAATTTTTTTAAGACCAAGAATCTCAACCTTTAATTTCCATACTTTAGCAATTGATTTTGCGATGTTTGCAAGATAGGTCGGTGTGCAAACATTTCCTGGAAGATTACCTAAATCACGTGCCAGATCCATACCATTCGCAATCGCAACACCTTGACTGACTGCAGTCTCTGCTATTTCTTTATCAATATGATCAACGCTGAATACAATATTGTTTAGTCTATGTAGTGATGGCTCAACCTTGCTCTTCATCTTGGTGAAGCAATATATTTCTCCACGTAGTGCGAGGATTGATGCACGAACACGCCAGTATGAGCTATGGTTAGCTATTGGCAATTGAGTAAGAGTAAATATTACTCGTTCTATTTTTGTCGAAAGCAATGCACGCCATACGGCCTTTACTGATTCGATATAGGTTTTCTTTGCGAACGTACTCTGTTTTCCTAGACCAACTAATAGAACTGACGAAGTTCCTATCCCAGACACTTCATGTATAAAAAGTGTCTTACTACTCCTACAATCTATGTTGCCAGATTTCACAACTCGAGAAATTAGTCCATTTGTATGGACATCAATATCAAGTGCAGCATCCGACAGTATCTGTTCCTCAAAGATACCCAGGATAATGCAGGATGATTTATCAATTAGAAAATTATTTGCTGCTGCTTTGTTCCAATCACAGCCTTTTATACTAAAGTCCATCGTACTTTATCCTCGAATTCAATCTAATTAATAATTATCTGATTTTTTCTTCGAAAACGTGAAATAGTGCAATCCTGAATGCACTATTCATGAGACTTATCTTATTGTTAAGAATGATCTTAGAATATTCTTACCTATCGTGAGCTCGCGTATAAAACTAGCGCGCTCTTCGTAATTCTATTAGTAATTTATATTAATCATGATAATATTCTGCATTATAAGCCGTACCGTGTCTTAAAATGTATTCTGAAGACATGCTGATTTTACCGAATTCAGTAAAATTATCAGTTATATCTCAACAATACTAAGCATGAAAATCTTTTAAGATTATAGAATTCTATCGACACCAATCGTAAAAGATTCGATCTCATCATATCATCATTGAACTAACTACGATTTGTAAGTTAAAAATTGGACTATTTCACTACTCGACGAAGAAAAATATTACTGAATTTATGTAGCGCTCTAATTTAGTAGTTTTATTGAGATTAATCTTCTGATACTTTAATCAATTCCAATCGCATACTAGAGTCTCCGAATCGGAATAGTCTATTCTATTAGAATATTAATATAATTTAAGATTTTCTATTTGTATCTAGTCATATTAATAATTAATTTGATAATCCTTATATAGAATACGAGCACACTAATATCTCTTCAGATTTTTAACCGCTATTAGTCAAGGAATAATTGACCTGATTTATAATGCAGTGCTATGAGAAACATTTTTCACAGCAGATAATATGTAATATTAAATTATGTTTTCTCTTTGTGGAATCGAAATGAAACATGGAATAATCTTATTTTGTCATGGTGCACGTGATCCAAGCTGGGTAGAACCATTTAATCGGATTGCATCTAAGCTACGTGCAGCATGCAACTCAACAGAACTGATTTCTCTGGCGTTTCTAGAATTGATGTCACCTTCACTTGAGAAAGCAGTTCTTGCATACAGTACAGAATACTGTAAGCGTATTACTATCATTCCGGTATTCTTCGGCCAAGGCGGGCATCTTAAGAAAGATCTTCCAAAATTGATAGATAAATGCCGCACTGAACATCAAGATATTGAAATTTTTTGTTCGATGGCAGTTGGCCAAGATGATAGCGTAGTC
This sequence comes from Burkholderia sp., assembly GCA_032470235.1. Lineage (GTDB taxonomy): Bacteria > Pseudomonadota > Gammaproteobacteria > Burkholderiales > Burkholderiaceae > Burkholderia. The sequence goes on along the minus strand of JAVHYW010000001.1, from coordinate 260,723 downwards.
ACTGCAATCGCAAAATATTGTCTCAATCAGATCTATAGATAGAAGGGGAGAGTATATATCTAATTATTATAAAATGTACGAATCATACCCGAAGCAACCGTTTGATGAGTCACTTCGTCAATAAGTACAAACTAACCGGTTCTAGGATTTAAATTATATATATTGCAAAAGATTAGCTTTTAAAGTTTTAATATGACGCGGCCGATGTCATTCATTTTTTAAATCTTGACTATTAGTTTTATATAATAATGTGTGTACGTCTAATACTTTGTTTACTTTGCTAATCTTTGCAAATACTGTCCTTGTCTGCTTAAGAACATATTTACGCTGCAATGATAGAGGTAAATCGTCAAACTAATAGAGATCTACTTCGGGCATCTTCGCAGGCATAATTAGATTTCTAACATGAACAAATATATCTTCACGCGACACGTCAACATCTTTTAAAAGATGAATCATTATAGTCTACCCGAATATGCACGGGTGACAAACGCAGCGCATCTTGGAATAAGAGATATAATTTTATCGACTATTTCTGTACAGTTTGAGAGACACACAAAGTTCATCTTCCTACTTTCACCTCACCACCTGACTCAATACGCCCCATATAGTTACGGAAATCATCGACTAAACCACTATTCTGTTGAAAAACATCCTGGATAGGAAAGCGTAATACGTTATTGCTCTGTGATTTAACTTGTAGCATTTCAAGTAGATCAAGCAAGGATTCCCCTATATTTACCCTATACATGGTATCCGTTCACTTAGTACAACGACGTTATCTCCCTTTAGAGCAGAAACAGGAACGAAATGTACATCTGAAAGATCGATCTGTTGCATAAGCTCGACTTATGCATTACATATATCATTAAACCTTGTTTTGCTATAATTGGTAAGGGTCTATTTTATTAACAGTAACAATTATATTCTTTAAGCCAAGAAGCCTTACAATCGGGCTATGTCACTTAGTCTAAACTAGAAGTTTTAGCGAAACTATTTTCAGTTGTGATACCTTAATAAGGTATCACAATACGATGCATATAGGCATAACGCTGTATATAAACTATTCTGTAACCGTAGTGGACGAAACTTATCATCACTTAACTGACTAGATAAACGACGGTAAATCTGATTACGGTATTGTACTACTCGTTCGTTGACGATTTTCTGATCGTACTAATCATACTGATACATTTAAAAACCTTAGAGTATCATATTAAAAAACATAACTTCTTAGTTATAAAATGCTCGATCTATCCGAATGATAATAATAAAATAGATACAATGTATCTAAATATCCTATCTAAATAGATTAAATAACTAAGAAATCTTCTTATATTTATAAGAAATTAAATAAATATATACTAATTCTACCTTTCATAAAGGTAGTACAAGAATTCTATAATTTTATATTTTCATTAATTAAGGATATTATTAGAATAATCCAAAGAATGGAATATACAGATGAGTTTTACTACTTCAATCTTTTTAAAGCAGCTATAATTTCTACACAGGTTTCTAGCTTTCAAATAGTCTTCCGAATTTTTTGAAAACTAATCTGATTTAAAAAAATTAATTTGATTAGATTTGTATTGAGATTTTTCTAAGAAATAGAAATAGAAGAAAGATATATATCGAATTTTATATCGGCATCTAAAATTATCAGAATTATGAGAGCTAATATAGTCAGGAGGATATTCTAAAATAGAAAACTAAGTATAATGTATTTATTATGTATATTCTCTTTCCTAATTTAAAATAAAAACTTCAATTAATCTAAAGCGATATTCTATCTATATTATCAAACTATGTTTTTAACCTAGATCTTTATGCCCATGTGGTGAAACTGGTAGACACAGGGGATTCAAAATCCCCCGCCGTAAGGCATGCCGGTTCGATTCCGGCCCTGGGCACCATAATCTTTATTCATTAATATCATTTTATTTGCCAAGTAAAATTCACTCAATAAGACATATCTAAAGTATTTTTTAACGAATCTAAGTAAACGGCAAAGATATAAACAAGTAAATGGTTCAAGTTTTACATTTTTATAGTATACTCGAAAATTTGAGCAATCACTATTGCTGTGGTATCATATATTTTAGACACTAAACGGGTGACGTATGAGAATCGTTTCTTTTCGATCTGGGCCAGTAGATACTATATCTACAGGTACTCCGGAAATTTCCTGTATGCGAATAATATATGCACGTGCGCTATCTGGAAGCGCATCCCAAGACTGAATACCAGCAGTACTTTTCTTCCAGCCAGTTAAGGTTTCATAGATCGGCTTGCAACGAGCAACATCTTTCGCACCGGCTGGAATAAGATCAACATATTCATTGTCGAGTTTGTATCCAACGCAGAGTTTCACTTCGTCTAGACTATCTAATACATCAAGCTTAGTTATACAAAGTCCAGAAATGCCATTAATCTGAATTGAGCGCCGCAATGCGGCTATATCAAGCCATCCTGTACGACGTGGTCGATTAGTAATTGATCCAAACTCTCTACCAACATCTGCTAGGATTATACCAACTGGATCTTGGAGTTTTGGATTATACGCATCATATAGCTCAGTTGGAAATGGTCCTGCTCCGACGCGTGTGCAATAAACTTTCGTAATTCCGAGGATATAGTTGAACTTCTTCAAGCCAATTCCAGCTCCGGTAGAAGCTGAACCAGCGATGCAATTACTTGATGTAACAAAAGGATAAGTACCATGATCAATATCAAGTAATGCACCCTGTGCACCCTCGAAAAGTAGGTTCTGACCTAGACTATTCATTTTTATCAACTTGCGCGATACATCGGTAACCATAGGTTTCAGACGATCTGCATAACTAAGCATCATATCAAGTGTTTCTTGGAAATCAATAGATATTTGTCCTAAATACTGGGTTAATACGAAATTATAATAATCAAGATTATCTCTAAGGCGATCAGAAAACGTCTTTGCATCGAACAAATCATGTACTCTAAGTGCTCGACGAGCTGCTTTATCTTCGTATGCGGGACCAATTCCACGACAAGTTGTATTAATCCTGTCTTTGCCCTTTCTAGATTCACGTGCCTTATCGATCATAATATGATATGGGAGAATTAGCGTTGCTGCTTCAGAGACAAAGAGACGATTGTATACATGGATTCCAGCCTCTTCAAGCTGCAAAATTTCCTTAAATAGCGCCTCCAGGCAAAGAACAACACCATTGCCAATATAACACTCAACCCCATCTCTCATTATGCCAGACGGAATCAAACTAAGAACAGTTTTCTTTTTTGCAATGATGAGCGTATGACCAGCATTATGACCACCTTGAAAGCGTACAACACCCTGAGCGTGATCTGTTAACCAATCAACGATTTTACCTTTACCTTCATCACCCCATTGTGTTCCTACAACGATAACATTACGCCCAAGACCTACGTTTACTGTACTTGTAGTAGTCATTTTAATTATTATCTTATAAAGATATATTTTTCCTATAATTGACTTCTTCAATATTTCTTCCGAGCCTTTATTCTCCATTAATAATATTAATTTTCAAGCGACTTAATAAGCCATACACCATCTTGTTTAATAAGTGTACGATTGCACGAAAATTCATTCAGAGAGTGATCGTGCCCAGGAAGTACCTGAATTACAATTTCTCCAGATTCTCGCAAATTAGCGATTGTTACGCATAATCCATCGTCAAGTGACCATGGAGCAAGAATTACACCATTGCATGGTGCAATTGATGAGATCGGTGCAATTTCTCGTAAATCAAGTGAAAAACCAGTTGCTGGCCGCTCACGACCATAAGATTTTCCGACGTGATCGTAACGACCACCACGTGCGACTGCGTTTGGAACGCCATCAACATAGGCAGAAAACATCACACCACTATGATATGCATAACCTCTCAAATCAGCGAGATCTATTGCAACTTCCGCATCTTTTACCTGCTTAGCAAGTTGTGTGAGATCATCAAGTGCGCGTGTTATTCCCGGTAACATAGGTAACTGTACACGCGCGACATCGAGTACAGCTATATCGCCATACAGACTTGGTAGTAGACGCAAAGCGTCGCGCGCTTTTACATCTAGATCGCTCGTCAGTTCGGAAATAAGCGATGCGTCCTTACTAGATAGAGCATCGTATAAGGCTTCGCTACGATTAGCAGATCGATAGTCAAGTTCAAAGAGCGCAGCGAGACAACCTGAATGACATAAGTCAAGTCGAATCTCTGATAGTCCAGCTAGATGAAGTGAATCGAGCATCAACTGCTGAATTTCAATATCAGCCTCAAGGCCTGCATGACCATAAATTTCAGCACCGATTTGAATTTGTTCGCGTGTTACACGCAGACCACGCGGACGAGTATGCAGAACATTTCCCGCATAGCAGAGACGCGTGACACCCTGACGGTTGAGTAAATGTGCATCTATCCGTGCAATTTGCGGCGTAATATCTGCTCGCAGTCCAAGCATACGCCCAGACATCTGATCAACTAATTTAAACGTAGATAGTCGTAAATCTTTTCCACAACTTGTCAGAAGAGATTCGAGATATTCAAGCAACGGCGGCATTACAATTTCATAACCATATGAACGGAAGTGATCAAGTAATCTACGCCTCAGTTCCTCAATCTTACGAGCTTCATCTGGTAATACGTCAGCAATATTCTCAGGAAGTAACCAGATAGACATTGTTATAAACCTTACAATGTAAAGTAGTTGTTCATCAGTTCGTATAATATTGAATTTTAAATCTCTATCCTACAGGGGACTATAGAAATTATTAGATCTTTTATAGTAAATAGTTAAGGAGTTATTTGAAATTACGATAATCTAAAACACCATTTTTTTATGTGATAATTCTCTATAAGCTTCTTGAATAGAAAAAAGAAAATGAATACTTCAGATTATCTGAATTACTTACAGTTATAAGTAATTCAGATAATATTCTTTCAATAAAATACTAAACAGCAATCACACGTTTTTATTAATCTCCTGGAAATTTCTATTTCTTTATTGTTTTACCTACTGAGCTGTGCATGAATTTAAAGAACTCACTATCTGGACTGACAACTATTATATCGTTGTCTTTAAAGATATTCTTGTACGCTTGTAGGCTTGCGTACAATTGATAAAAGTTTGGATCTTGATTGAATACATCAGCAGTAATTGATACGGCTTTTGCATCGCCTTCACCTTTAATTCTCTGCGCACGCTCATAAGAATTTGCAAGTACTTTCTGCCGATTATGATCTGCACAGGCTATAATTTTTTGTACTTCTACATCACCATCTAAACGTATCTGCGTAGCATTTTTATCTATCTCATCTCTCATGCGCTGATATATATTATCCATCTGCGTGACTGGCAAGTCGATGCTTGTTAATCGAATATCAATGAGGTCAATGCCAAAACCTGTAGCAACATTCCATAGTGCATCACGAACCTCATTCGTAAGCGCATGCTGATCGCTAAGTATGCTTTTTAGTGATCGCCTTGAGAATGCATCGGTAAGAAAACATTTCGCTGCTGTAGAGAGTTTATCAACTACAAAACGTGGCGACCTTCTTCTAGTAATTTCGCTGACGTATTTAATCGCATCCGATACGCGATACACGATCGTATAAGTTATGAGTAACTGATTTTTATCAGACGTTAATATTTGAAACGGATTATTTATATCAAGCGACTGCAATCGCATATCAACAAGTGTAACGCTTTGCATTGGTAATGGTAATCTAAAATGAATACCAGGGCAGACAAGTTTTTGTACCGTTGTAAAACCACCAGATAGTACAGCTGAATACCGGGGATCTATATTCAGCAGCGTTGAGGAAGCTATAAAAGTAGAAATCATGATCATTAAAATGAGCTCGATGATACGATTCATCACTCCCTCCGTTATGGTAATTCTGTGATTCGAGAACGGTTTCTGACCCTATCACGTAATGAGCAAGAAGACGGTGTATCTAGTTCATCCACCGAATCGGAATTTTCTGATAAAATATCCGGTACGTTGATTGATGAGATTGAAGTTGACACACTATTATTAAGTGTTTTTCCGCTTGATATATCTTTTCTCATCAAACTTTTCTTTCCCTTCTCTGCTATCTTATCAATTGGTAGATACAGCATAGTTCCATTATTTTCAATGTAGATCTTTATCAAATTCGAATAAATTTCCTGCATTGTTTCTAGATATATCATTTTTCGAATTACTTCAGGAGTTTTTAAATACTGTTTATAAAGCTTCTTAAATCGCTCCGCATCACCATTAGCATGAGAGATTACATCTTCCGAATACAATTTAGCATCGTCAATCATCTTCATCGCTTCGTGATTTACATTTTGTAGAAGATTATTCACATAGACTTGAGCAGCAAGCTCAGAAGCTTTACGAGCATTCTTGGCATTCTTTATCTTAATTTTTTCAATCTTTATCTGATTTGGTACGTCAATGTGATGTACCGTTACACCAGTAATTTTAATTCCGGTTTTATAATGATCAAGATCCTTTTGGATTATATCTATAAGCTGTCGTTGCAATATACTAAGATCCTGTCTAAATATGTCGTCCGCGTCTTGTGTACTAACGATCGTGTTCACAGCTGATTGTGCAACATGTAATATAATATGTTCTGAATTAGCGCTATGGAGAAGATAATCTATAGCAGAAAAAATCTTGTATTCAACAGAGAAACCAATATCAACAATAGAGGAATCTCGAGTTAGTATCAATGAATCCCCAGAATTCATGAGCTGATCTAGATTGTTTCTACTAACCTTAATTGTATGAAGCTGTGTCGTATTAACAACTTCATGCCATCCGAATGGATAAGGTAGCCTCCAGTGCAAACCATGTCCTACAGTAGTTATATAATGGCCAAAACGCATCACAACGCCAGTCTGGCCTTGCATGATAAAAAAAATACCACTACCTGCATAAACCATCATTGCTATGCTAATTAACATGGTAATGACGAGAAGTTTTACATTTTTATTATCTGAACTAGAGTTCTTGTTATTATTTTTGCTAAATAGTTGCCCTATACGAAGGCTAAACCTTTTCCATATCTCATCGAGATCTGGAGGTCTATCTCCGCTTCTAACTGCTGGAAGAATCGATTTTTTGCTTTGAGGATTCTTGCCCGCGCTGTCTTTACCAGACGCTAAATCATCATCGTTTGACACAAAGCATGATTGAGCATATTCAAAGAAAGATGCTCGACACATTATATTTGTTTTCTAAAGTTATTTTATTAGATTAAGTTCTTGTAAGTTCTCATAAACTGAGTAGCTCTACGTAAATTTCTTTTACAGAACCCTGTTAAATGTGATGTCAAAACTTATTTATGTTTCTAAGTTTAGATATGAAAGAGACAAATTAATGTTATACATGTTTTTAAAAAAAATTAAACTTTTTCTAGAAAAAGTTTAAAAATTAAATGTTATAGAATATTGATATAGGTAAAAGTGTACATATAAAAATATCTTTAAACAGATAGTAACAACTATTGAAATAGAGTCTATATAAACTTTCTAGATGACTCATAATTTTTCTATGAAAGCATGAGATTAATTAGTAGAATGATTAAAAACTAATTTTCTCCATTAAGAATTAAACAAAATATATAAAACACGAATATGTCCTCTTGTCAAAATATAATTTGAATTTGAGACGGATAGAAAAAATAGATGATTGACTATTAATCTATAAGATTAGAGCTAATACGGCACTATAACTAACTTTGTCAAGATTATATAGCTTTTAACATTGGGTTGTTTTTAGATAAACAAATTCTCTCAGAATTTGCCAACGTACGGATTCGAAGATGAACGGAGTTCTATACGCAATGGCGTTCCAATCAGGCAAAAAGTTTCTCTGAAACGGTTTTCAAGATATCGTTTATAGACCTTAGTTACTAAATTAATCGCATTTCCATGTATCACAATGATTGGCGGGTTCTGTCCGCCTTGGTGCGCATACCGAAGTTTTGGTTGGATCATTCCACAACGTCTAGGCTTCTGAAATTTGACCGCTTCAATCAACGCACGCGTGAGTTTCGGTGTTGAAAGCTTTGCCATTCCAGCTATATAGGCATCATTAACTGAGTTCATAAGAAAGCTGACACCAGTCATCTCAGTTGCTGAGACGAAGTGAAATTTCGCGAAACTAAGAAACTTAAGTTTCTTAGTTAAATTTAACTTTATACGTTCTCGAATATTCGAATCAAGTCCATCCCACTTATTTACACCGACGACAAGCGCACGGCCATGCTCCATAATTAAATCTGCAATGTGCGCGTCCTGATCAGAAATATCCTGGCGCGCGTCAAGCATTAAGATGACAACATTTGCATCAGAAATTGATTGTATTGTTTTTATCATCGAGAACTTCTCAATTACGCTAGATACCTTGCTTTGTTTTCGAAGTCCAGCTGTATCGATAAGCGTATAGAAATTACCGTTATACTCGAAATCAATATAAATTGAATCACGAGTTGTTCCCGGTATATCGAATGTAATCACACGATCCCTACGAATTAGCCCATTTACTAGAGTTGATTTTCCAACATTTGGCCGGCCGACAATCGCAACCTTAATCCCGTGCGTAGCTTGATTATTACACAATTCATTTTTCTGAAAAACGTACACAAGATCGAGCACTTCATTGATCATATCGGTTACGGCATCACCGTGTACTGCTGATATTGCTCGAGGAGCACCAAATCCTAGCTCGTAGAAATCTGAAGAAACAGTAGTATATTTCATTCCTTCAGCTTTATTTGCAATAAGAAAAATAGACTGTCCAGTCTTACGTAAATAATCAGCAATTAACTTATCCTGTTGAGAAAGGCCTTTACGACCATCAACAATGAATAGAACGATGGTTGCCTCCTTTACTGCCTGACGTGTTTGATGTGCTATTTCATAGAGGATCCCATCCTTTGCAACAGGATCAAAACCACCTGTATCAACTACTAGGTATGGTTTATCGCCTATTCGCCCTTTTCCATAATTCCGATCTCGTGTCAGTCCTGATAGATCAGCTACTAAAGCATCTCTAGATCGTGTGAGTCGATTAAATAATGTGGACTTTCCAACATTTGGGCGACCGACGAGGACAATGACCGGATTCATCTATTCTATATCCTACAAAATCTGTTGTACTTAGCGCTAATAAAAAAATTCGGAATAATTTCTATTTTTATGAAAGAAAACTATGTGAATAAATATATGTACTTATATTTATTCTTAATTTTTTCATAGAAATGCAAGCAAACTTTTTTTTAACCTATTTAGGTTGATAAAAACTTCTGCTATTAGCATTTTCTACCGTTGTCAGATACAACTATCAACTTTTTTAGGTATTTTGCCAAATTCTTTACGAGAATAGTTTTCTCAGAGCTCTTATTTTTGAGATCGATACCATGTAATTTCTTTACTATTACTTTTCCGCTCATGACCTCATCTTCCCAGAAGATTACTGCATACGTAGCGCCGCTTATATCCGCACGTTTCATCTGCGATTTAAAGCTTGTCTTTATTCCGTACGTGCTACAATGAAAGATCACATCTAAACCTATATCACGTAGCTGTTCAGCAATGATAAATGCCTGTTCAAATGCTAATTTACCCTGATGGATTATGTATACATCAACACTGTCCTGTTTTGGTACGAGGTTCTCTTCCTTTAGTAGCTCGATAATCCGGTCAATACCCATTGCCCAGCCACATGCGGCAGTCGGTTTACCACCTAAATTTTGGATTAATGGATCATAGCGACCTCCAGCTGCTATTGTGCCCTGTGCACCGAGTTTATCTGTTACCCATTCGAATACAGTTCTATTATAATAATCGAGGCCACGCACAAGATGTGAGTTGACTACGAACTGAACGTTATTTAACTTTAATAAGCGCTGCAGACCATCAAAGTGCTCAAGTGATGCATTGCCTAGGAAATCAATCAACTTTGGTGCTATCTTCAAGATAGGCTGTAATGCAGGATTTTTCATATCGAGAATGCGTATCGGGTTCGTATATAGCCGACGCTTCGCGTTTTCGTCGAGAATCTCGATATGTTTCTCAAGAAATTTAATCAACTCGAATTTGTATGCCATACGTTCATTTTCTAGACCAAGCGAGTTAATTTCAAGACGGATACCTGTTAATCCAAGATTAACCCATAGTCTCTTACACATCATAATAATTTCAGCATCTAGGTCTGGTCCTACAAACCCGAGGGCCTCAACACCAACCTGATGAAATTGACGATAGCGTCCGCGCTGCTGACGCTCGTGACGAAACATAGGCCCTACATACCATAGACGTTTCGGACCGTCATATAACATATTATGCTCAATCACAGCTCGTATGACTGCTGAAGTATTTTCTGGACGAAGAGTTAGATTTTTCCCATTTAGTATATCGGTGAAGCTATACATTTCCTTCTCGACAATATCGGTTGCTTCGCCTATTCCACGAGTAAACAATTGTGTATACTCTATTATCGGTGTACGGATATTCTGGTATCCGTATGCACGTAGAAGAGATTTCACAGTAGATTCAAAAAATTCATACAAGTTAGCATCTTGCGGAAGAATATCCTTCATTCCCTTGACGCCAGTAATTTTTTGAATCTTTCGTTTCCGTTCAGTCATCAGCATGCGTTTTGATGATTTTCATAGTTCGTAATGGCATGTTAGACGTAGATAATGGTTTTACTGTATAAGTGCGCTTAACATAATCATCGACGATTAGCTGAAATTTCTCTGCGAGATCCTCGCCACGTAATGTCTTAACCTTTCTACCTTCTATGAAGACAGGTGCGGCTTGATTCTCATTCGAACCTGGTAGGCTGATCCCAATGTTAGCATGTTTTGATTCGCCAGGACCATTCACGATACAGCCCATTACTGAGACGTGCATTTTTTCAACCCCAGGATAGGTAACGCGCCATACAGGCATTCGCTCACGAATATAGCTTTGAATCTTCATTGCAAGATCTTGGAATAGGATATTTGTCGTTCTTCCACAACCTGGACATGCGATTACTACAGGCTCAAATGAGCGGAGCGACATTGTCTGTAAAATTTCCTTGCTAATAATTACTTCTTTAGTGCGCGAAGATCCAGGTTTTGGAGTCAGAGATATTCTGATTGTATCGCCAATCCCTTCTTGTAATAGCACGCTAAGAGCAGCTGTCGATGCCACAATACCTTTCGATCCTATACCTGCCTCAGTTAGCCCTAGATGCAGTGCAAAACTACAGCGCAGCGCAAGCTCGCGATAAACGGCTATTAAATCTTGTACACTGCTCACCTTACACGACAGTACGATCTTATCTCTAGACAGACCAAGCTCAATTGCGCGTTCGGCTGATCGAATTGCTGATTCTATTAGTGTTTCGTACATTACGCGCTTTTGATCCCAAATATTCTCTCTTAAAGCGTTCTCATCCATCATTCGAGCAAGAAGATCCTGATCTAAACTACCCCAATTTACGCCGATCCTAATTGGCTTCACATATCGGACCGCTGCCTCAATCATCTGAGAAAAATGTATGTCACGCTTATCGCCCTGACCAACATTCCCTGGATTGATACGATATTTCGATAGCGACTCCGCACAGCTTCGATATTTCTTCAAAAGAAGATGTCCGTTATAATGAAAATCTCCAATAAGTGGTACTGTTATGCCTATTCTATCTAACTTTTCTCGGATAGCTGGTACAGCTTCAGCTGCCTCTGGCGTGTCGACTGTTATCCTAACGAGCTCAGAACCTGCATTCGCGAGTTCCTTAATCTGCATTACAGTTGCAATGATGTCTGTTGTATCAGTATTTGTCATCGATTGAACGCATACTGGAGCGCTGCCACCGATTTTTACTAACTGATTTCTCCAGGAGATATCTACTACGTAAGACAGACGACGTAGCGCTGGTTTACCAATCTTCTGTTCAACTGAGTAAACTTGAGTATTTCGCAAGGATTGATCTTTAGATTTCATCGAAATCAATTTATAAAAATACTTTTATCTGAAAGCGATGCATTGATTGAAGTATCTTGCCTAATAAAGTAAAAAAACTTGATCCTTCTTCGGAAAATAAGGAAATTCTCTCTAGTCAGATAGAAATATCTTAACTCGAATTAGAGGATTATATCCTGCATATTTTTTAGATTACCTGTTCTTATAATATTTTTATACGAACATCTTTACTTTATAGGAAATTAAACACCAATTAATTGCAGTGTTAGTTAAAGAGAAGATATCCACACGTTTATAACTATAATATTCCTAGGGGTTTAGGATATAAGCAATTTGTATTATTTTTATAGGGGATGTACTAAATGGTATTTTCCAAAATTTATAACTTGTTATTATAGATAACTGGAAGCGCTACTGACACAGTATTCGTACTAATAATACTATTAGCTGATAGTGCATTTAACATATCTGATGTTTTTTTTACAGCAACTTCCCTACTTGTTGACTTCTTATTAGAAGTCCATATCACTGTAGCTATTAGCAATGTAATGACCGCTACAGTTCTACTCCATAGACGAAACCGATAGCTAGAAGCTCTGGGGAACTTAACCAGATTCTCGCGTTTCATATTTATACCAGTTTGTGCAGGTATCGACGCATCGATATCTTTTGACTCAATCCCTTCGAATCGAAGAACTTGAACGAACGGATCAGAATCGACACCGAGCATCCGTGTATAGCTACGTATAACACCAATCGTAAATGGAAGTCCTGGAAACTGTCTTATATCTCCAGCTTCTAGTGCAAGCAGTTTTGAAGATGGTACCTTTAGTCTTGCAGATACATCATTGATAGAAAAACCACAAGCTTCACGAAGCTTTGAAAGTTGATTTCCTGCTACTGAGAGAGATTCTATTTCCTCTATCTGTAGCTTTTCTGTATCTGCTCCAATATCCTTTATTCGTTGTAGCTTATTCACCTCTTTAATCCTCGTATCTATTAATTTTAGTGAAAAATTTCTTGCTATTCCTGTAAATTACGAATAATATTTATTTGTGTCAGAATAATGAAAAAATATTATTTTTTATCTTCTCTTATAACTTATCGTATATCTTAATTTTGAATACTTATTTTTCTTCAAAATTTTTGTTAAACCATTAATCAAGCACTTTTAGTTCAGAAAGAAGGTTTATCCGATTTTTTACCATGCCAGTGAGCTGGCCGCAAGCAGCATTTATATCATCTCCGCGTGTCTTTCTTATCGTTGTTATCATACCAGAATCTATAAGAATCTGAGAGAAACGCTTAATTCGATAAGAATTTGAGCTAAATAATCCAGAATTAGGGAATGTATTGAATGGAATCAAATTTAATTTGCATGATACATTACGTGTTAGCGTAAGCAATTCATATGCGTGTTCTTCAGTATCGTTAATACCTTCTAACATGCAATATTCAAACATGATAAAACCACGAGGGGCAACTTTTAAATAGCGCTGGCATGCACTAATTAGCTCTCGAAGCGGATATTTTCTATTGAGAGGTACGAGCTTATCTCGAAGAATATCGTTTGGAGCGTGCAGTGATACCGCAAGTGCTATAGGCAGATCTTTGCTGAGACGATCCATCATCGGCACGACGCCAGACGTTGATAACGTTATATGTCGTCTTGACAACCCATAGGCATTGTCGTCAAGCATAAGGCGTATAGCTGGTAAGACTGCTCCGTAGTTAAGTAATGGCTCACCCATACCCATTATTACAACGTTTGTAACTACGCGATTAATCTTACCGTTTAAAAGTGGTGTATGACTAGGCCGTGCACGTAGTGCAAATTTGGCTATTCGTAACTGGCTAATGATTTCGCCAGTTGTTAGATTCCTTGAAAAACCCTGCTTACCAGTTGAGCAGAAACTGCAATTAATTGCACATCCAACCTGTGACGACACACACAGAGTTCCTCGCATTTCCTCTGGAAGGTATACAGTTTCAATTGCATTTCCTTTTCCAACACCAATCAGCCATCTCCTGGTTCCATCTGCGGAAACATCTTCACCGAGTATGTTCGGCATGTTAATTGTAGCTCTTCTATTTAGTTTTTCTCTAAAAAATTTTGGTAGATCTGTCATGCTATCAAAATCAACTGCATCATACTGATAAATCCAGCGCTGCAATTGTTTTGCACGAAACGGCTTTTCACCAAGGTAGTTACAATAACTAATGAGACCTTTAGTATCGAAATCAAGAAGATTGATGGAAGTTTCAATAGTCATGGTACTTTCTGCCGTATTACCTAGAACAAAATATATTAATGAATAACTATAATACTATTATTTATTCAACGTGAGTAAATTCTTGTTTTCGCGAAGAAGAAAGCAATTTCAATGTTGGCAGTTTCTGCTGTATCCGAACCATGAACTGCGTTCGCATTGATGCTATCTCCAAAATCTGATCGTATCGTACCTTTTTCTGCATTTTTTGGATCCGTCGCGCCCATTAGGACGCGATTTCTTAAGATCGCATTTTCACCCTCTAGGACCTGGATCATTATTGGGCCAGATACCATGAAATCTATCAGTTCCTTAAAGAACGGACGCGATTTGTGAATAGTATAAAATTTTTCGGCTTCCCTATAAGACAGATGTACCATCTGCCCTGCAATAATCTTTAGACCGATTCTTTCAAAGCATATATAGATCTGGCCGATCATATTCTTTTTCACAGCATCAGGTTTGATAATTGATAGGGTCTGCTCGATTGTCATAGCTACAAAATTCCTAAAAAATAAAAGTAATACGTTTTAAATCAATTTCTAGTTATAACATTAACTGTTATACCATAACGATATACTTATCAATTACTATATAATTACTTTATAAAGTCTTATTTGTATATGTTTATCAAAACCTTTTATCAATTAGTGTTCCTTAGTTAAAAATATCTTAGGAGAAATTTATGAACAATTACCCATACAAGTTCGGCAGAAGTGATGCTGTTACGATATCTGAAATCCGAAACTCCACATTGCGCAATACATATTGGTTACTTGCACTCTCTATGATACCCACCGTACTTGGTTCATGGATTGGTGTTATGACTGGTTTTTCACTGTTTTCAGCCACGAACCCTATGATGAGCATGCTCTCGTTCTTTGGAATCGCATTTGGCTTCATATTTGCTATGGAACGCACAAAGAACAGTGCTGTTGGTGTTTTTGTACTCCTTGGTTTTACGTTCTTCATGGGACTAATGCTATCACGCCTGCTCAGTTTTATCATAGGTTTTTCAAATGGTTCTTCGCTTATTATGCTCGCATTCGGCGGTACAGGTATAATCTTTTCTGCAATGGCAACTATCGCAACTATCAGTAAGCGTGACTTCTCAGGACTCGAAAAATGGTTGTTTGTAGGCGTAATCGTACTTATGCTTGCATCGTTTGCAAATATATTTTTGCACCTATCACCGCTGGTGTTAACTGTATCAGTGCTTGCAATCGTCATATTCTCTATGTACATGTTGTTCGATGTGCAACGTATTGTTACTGGTGGTGAAACGAACTATATTTCTGCAACGCTCGCGATTTATCTCGATCTATACAATGTATTCTCGAATCTGCTCATGTTGCTAGGCATATTCGGTGGTAACAATAATCGAAATTAACTAGGGGGGTTAATTTTAAGAAACTATTTTCTAAATTATTTTCTACTGAGGATATAAAATATCAATCTATATATTGATATTTTAATCCCGATTAAATAAGGAGATTGATTCGATATGTGACATTCTGGAACATATTAATAAGGCCCCATCCCAATTTTAGCCGGATATCCAACTCTTTATGAACGAACAGAACAGCGTCTCTGGCAAACGTAGATAGATTATAAGATATGCATACAATTCGATAAGTCAGCTTTACTTTCATCTAAACTATTCGAAATTTCTACAAGTGCCTTTGACGCTGAAATTGTTCCTTCGCGTGGTTGGTCACAAACTCTTACTTTAAAAAAAGATTCCAGAATATAAATTCTGTTCGGTCTTCTACGTCATTTTTTCATTTTCAAGTGCTCGAATAGATATCACATCGTTTCCATCGATTCCAATTACTAGCTTTACTAAACGCGAAAATAGCAATGTGAAGTTACCAACTCCACAAAATAAATCGAGCACGCAATCGCTACATGATGGTTCGAGCAGATCCAATACATGGCTGACTAGAATTCGGTTAATCTGTGGGATGATTGATCTGTGTAAAATCAATTGGCTTGAATAATATACGAATGTTAAATTCTGGCAATGTATAATCTAGTTTAACAAGTTCAATATTAAGTGGATAAAGAGGGATAATTGTATCTAACCTATTAGGTTGTAACCAAAATTAAACTCTATATTTTTCTGAAAATTTTTGAAGCAGTTTTTCATCAGAATCATTAATCAGTTCAAGTATACAAAGAACAAATGTAGTCATAGTTTAACCGATAGAAAGCTTAATCTATGAGGTATTCTATTACGAATTGATAATCTCCCAATAAGATGACGTAAAGAAACAAGGATTACTGATATATGTGATGGTAGTATTTTATAGTGAGTTATATCAGTAACATAGCTGCTTTTTTCTCATGAAACCAATAAGAATCCACACTTTTTTAACATTTCGAACAGTAAATCACGAACTATTGCAATAGTCCATGATAGTCTGTAGATTGGTGAAAGAAATTATTTCTGGGCGCAGTTTCGCTAAATGTCAGAGATTATCTGCGAACTCACGTTGTTTTATTGCAACCTGTTTGTACACATCAAGATGATGTATCGAGCAACCACCAAATTTTCCGAAATATGTATACTTTGGCTGTTTTCGCATCATGCTCAAATGTAAGATATCAACAAGAGCCGCTTATTCATAGTTTGGCTTATTAAAACAATAATTAGAATAAATTACGTACTCTCTAGGCAATGTGCCATATACAAAAATAACCTTCCAGAAGATTTATTGGCCTATTATTAGGCTCAATGCAACCGATTCCATGTCCAACTCCCACCCACATAATACTGAGTGAATCAATATAGAAAGAGAATAGGGGAACTGATTAGCGTGACTACCATACTTCTATTTTTTTAATTAATACGCAAAGGTGATTTAACTTTAGCTATCGCTAATAAGATATTAAAGAAAATATTCTGATTCTTTATTTTCTCTATGAGTTTCCTAATAATTGAGATATTCTGCCGCCTTATTTGAGGGGTAGCATATACTTTAATGGATCAACAGGCTTTCCGTATCGACGAATTTCAAAATGCAGCATCACATGATCAGCATCACTATTCCCCATCTCAGCGATTTTCTGTCCTGTTCTAACTATATCTCCCTCCTTTACCATTAATGCGTAATTATGTGCATAGGCAGTGAGATAAGCCTCATTATGCTTGATAATGATAAGGTTACCATAACCACGCAAGCTATTTCCTGCGTAGACAACGTGTCCGTTAGCTGTTGCTTTAACTGTTTGACCTGCTATACCACTAATATTTATGCCCTTATTTTTTATTTCGTCAAATCCGTTCAGGACTTTTCCGCATGTTGGCCATATAAACATAATCTGACGACTATTGTTTGTTAAAGACAATGTATTATCTTCTTTTGAAGTAGGAAAAATGACTGACGTTGATTGGGTTGTAGATGAGCTATCCGGTGGGCTAATACGTAGCAATTGATCTACTATAATGTGATTTGGATTTTCTATATTATTCCACTTAATAAGATTGCTATAATTTTCTCCGTTCTCAACCGCAATACGATATAGTGTATCCCCTGGTTTTACACGATAAAAACCTGGCAATGACGGAATCGTAATAGTCTTATGACTACTGTTATCAGATGCCATTGTTAAAAACTCGAAAGAATTTGAGAGATCGAAAATAGGTGCATTATCGACCCGTGTTCCACATGAAGCTAGTACTGTTAATCCAACTATATGGATTGCTACACGCCAAATTAATTTCTGTTTAATTTTTAAATAGCTGCTTTTCATCCACTTGTATAATATCCTAATTGTTTTAAAAAATTTTTAAAAAATAATTTTAAATGGATAAAGAAAACGTAATCAAGATTATATTTAAGCTATTTTGTATTGTTCATACATGCTCACGATTATTATTAAGTACCTGAGCCCGTCTTTTATTCTTCATATCAACTGGAAAGACTAGCTAGTTACTAATAAAAAAACTGTTTTGAGAAAGATATATTTATAATATTAACTTTCTACTATCTTGGTTATAATTATATTGAATAGGAGAAAAGAGCTGATAAACCTATATAATCCTAACCCATGCTGTAACATAGATAAATTTTTATATACAGTTAATATATATTCCAACTAATGAGGAAAGATATCTGGAAAGAGTTTTGGAAATCTAAGCTTAAAATACTTGAGTGTTAGAAAGATTTTTATATACTTATTGTTCATAAGCCACGCTTACCAATACATGCCCAGTCTTTGACCTTAGACAACATTTTCATATCTGTAAGGTCAAGTTGAAGCGGTGTGATTGAAACATAGCCGTTTTCAATTGCATGGAAATCGGTACCTTCACTTGCATCCATCGCTTTTCCAGATGGTCCTATCCAATAGATTTGTTCCCCACGTGGATCTGTTTGCCGGATAACAGGTCTGGAAGGATGACGCTTACCAAGTCGTGTTATCTTCCAACCTTTTAGTTCACTATATGGTAAATTCGGAATATTAACATTCAATAATGGGTGACCTGGCAGTGGATTCATAAAGAAATGATTAACGATATCAGCTGAAACACATGCCGCACTATCAAGGTGTACAGAATCCTTTTCGACAAGAGAGAAGGCAATAGCTGCTATACCAAACATAGTCCCCTCAGTTGCCGACGCAACAGTTCCTGAATACAAAGTATCCTCACCCATGTTCTGGCCATTATTGATTCCAGAAACAACAAGATCTGGTGCCATGTCAAGCATTCCAGTCAAGGCAAGATGTACGGAATCAGTTGGGGTGCCATTCACATAGTGAAAACCTGTAACCGCAGAACGTTGAAGTGATAGAGGACGTGATAGTGTTAACGAGTTTGATGCAGCACTGCAATTCTGCTCCGGCGCTACTACTGTAAGCTCAGCTAAAGGACGAAGCACATCATGAAGTGCTGCGAGACCCGGGGCAAGATAGCCATCATCATTGCTGAGTAGAATTCGCATTCTTTAATTGTAACTTTAATTATTATTCAGAGGAATTATGAAATGGAGGAGAGGAACCTTCTCTCAAATTATTAAAATAATTATAATAATAAATCCGTTAAAATAGATTTCTTTTTTAAAAATTCGCCTTAAGATCTCCTTTTCTATTCGATAGAATACTCTTCGTATGAAGAATTTCCTACTGTATACTATTTCAATGTTTAATGAATAATTCTATATAATAAAAAGACTAATGTAATAATATCTATTGATATGAGTAATTATTTTCTAAATTTTTTTCTTGGAAAAAGTTCCTCACACTTTATAGGATTTTAGGATCTGTAAACACAAATAAAAAAGAGAGATAATTCCAATTATATTGTCTTCACTTATTCTATAAGTAGAGAAGAAACTAGATTTATATTCAATTACTA
This sequence comes from Burkholderia sp., assembly GCA_032470235.1. Classification (GTDB taxonomy): domain Bacteria; phylum Pseudomonadota; class Gammaproteobacteria; order Burkholderiales; family Burkholderiaceae; genus Burkholderia. The sequence goes on along the minus strand of JAVHYW010000001.1, from coordinate 241,103 downwards.
AGCATTGTTTTTTTAAAAAAATTATTTAAATTCTTTTATGTTTAATCTAAATTTTCTATATCCTCCTAATTGGAAATTCATTTTATCATATGTTGTAATGAATCATTATGGTATAGCTTGATAGGCCTGGTTTAGACATTGAATTGAACTGTCAACGATTTTTGCGTCGAACTCATTTATAATCTGTCGAACGAAGGGATCATTTAAAATATCCTGTTTAGTATTGTACTGATACGCTGATTCTGATCTAATTTTAATACTCTCATGCTTTTTAGATTGAGTTATATTCCTCTTCTCTGAGGTGCTTAATATATTAAGATCACTAGATATATCGCTTGTGCAAAGTGAAGGCTCGACGGGTATTCTCAATACTTGATTTATAAGCGATAGAGATTTATGAACTGATGTTTCTTGTGATTTATCTAAGGATGTAAAGCTAATTTCAGCTTTCTTTTTTAAAAAAAATTTTGTAGTCAATATAGACTTATCAAGTCTATCAGTATCGACTAAACTCTCTTCGCTCTTATATATCAATGGTATATCTGGTGAACCTACCATACTATTCCTATTTCTTTCTATTCTAACTCCAGAATCTGTTGATTCAAACGCGAGCATTCGTAATAGAGTCATTGAAAAACCGGAGTACTCATCCGGAGCAAGATCTAGTTCTGTTCGGCCAACTATTGCTATTTGATAGAAAAGCTGCACTTGTTCCGGACTTAATGTATCTGAAAGTCTGTGCAGATCCTCTGCTTCTAGCCACTCATCAGGTACAGAATCAGGAAGGTACTGTGCCCATGCTATCCGATGTAACACACTAGCTAGATCCTGAAGTATAGTTGAAAATGATAAACTACGAAGAACTATTTCGTTGGCGATCGCTAATAAAGCTGGGGCATCCCCAGCTGCTAGTAAGTCAATTATGCGTACTATATATTTCTGATCGATTGCACCGAGCATCTCCATCACTGCATCTTCAGTAATATTATTTGTTGAACATACTATTGCCTGATCCGTTAACGATAAGGCATCGCGCATGCTACCTTTTGCAGCACGTGCGAGTAAGCGAAGTGCTTGTGGTTCGAATATAATTCGCTCATCGCTTAGAACTTGTTTAAGATATGATATGATATACGAATCTGGTATTTGCTTTAGATTGAATTGTAGGAAGCGAGATAGTACCGTCGCTGGAATCTTTTGAGGATCTGTCGTTGCAAGAATAAATTTAATATGCGGTGGTGGCTCTTCAAGAATTTTTAGCATTGCGTTAAATGCATGATTTGTTAGCATATGCGCTTCATCGATCATGTAAACCTTAAAACGTGCATTAACTGGCGCATACATGGCATGCTCAAGAAGCTTAGCAATTTCATCGACACCGCGATTACTTGCTGCATCCATCTCTAGATAATCGATAAAGTGACCTTCATCGATCTCTTGACAAGATTGGCATAAGCCACACGGCCTGGATGTGATACCTATTTTACAGTTAATCGCCTTCGAGAAAATTCTCGATAGTGTTGTCTTACCAACTCCACGTGTTCCCGTGAATAGATACGCATGATGCAGGCGCTTAGCGTCAAGAGAATTTATAAGAGCCTTGACAACATGATCCTGAGCAATTAGTAAAGTGAAATCTTTCGGTCTGAACTTGCGCGCAAGAGCTTGATAAGTCATTAAATAATTCTACTTAGGTCATTAAGTGATTCTGGTGTCAACATTTTAGCAATATCCTAAGATTGTACCTAATACCACCTGGTGATCCACCCTATATAAACTTTTTTAATGCTATTAGATAGGGCGCTTTACTACTGAAATAAAATAGAAATTATAGAGCGTTTCTATAAATAGTAAAAAGACGAGCCTAACCCTCGGCACTAGTTGGAACGGCTATGGCTGCTTCTTTCCAGACCTGACCAGATTCACTGTCCTTCTATGCAAGGAGGCCCGTCACCTTGAATTATATCACTAGTTATAAACTAATACGATAAATAATTTATATCCCAAGTTATAATAAGCAAGTATTATCTCATCTACAGAGGACCCTAAACTAGGTTAATATGTACTGTGGCTTAATCGTAGTAGTTAAAGATTTATAGATAAACAATTCCTACATCTTGTACCTAGAAAGATAGAGGTAAAGGATATAAATAATGAGTGAAATAATCGAAAAAATTAAACATATCAGCGACGATTCGTTTGATCAGGAAGTAATTAAGTCAGATAAGCCTGTTCTAGTAGATTTCTGGGCTGAATGGTGCGGTCCGTGTAAAATGGTTGCACCTATTCTCGAAGAAGTTGCAAAAGATTATAGCGAAAAGATAAAGATTGTGAAAATCAACGTCGATAACAACCAGGCAACCTCAGTAAAGTTTAGCGTACGTGGTATACCAGCACTGATTCTCTTTAAGAATGGGATAGTTATTGCTCAGAAGGTTGGTGCTCTGTCGAAATCGCAGCTGATAGATTTCCTCGATGGCCACCTATAAAAACAATAAACGTAAAATTTTTGGCTAGGCAGGGTTGCTAGCCAGCTAGCATACCTGTATCCTGAAGATAATCCAATTTTTACTATACAGAAAGAAATTAGTTTGTGTTAAAACTTGAAGAGCATCGATGTAAATAAGGCACAACTAATCAGTCTATGAGCGTTTCTGCTCACATCTCTTTTTTTATCTTTTCCGAAAATTTTATCTGACGGGTTCTCCGTATGCATTTATCTGAGCTCAAGTTGCCTCATGTCTCTGAATTGGTCGAAATGGCAAATGACCTTGAGATTGAAAACGCGAATCGCCTTCGTAAACAGGAACTAATGTTCTCTATTCTAAAAAAACGCGCGAAAACAGGTGAGACAATATTCGGCGATGGTACACTTGAAGTACTTCCTGATGGGTTTGGTTTTCTCCGTTCTCCAGAAATGTCATATCTCGCGAGCACTGATGATATCTACATTAGTCCATCTCAGATTCGTCGATTTAATCTACATACTGGAGATACAATTGAAGGTGAAGTCCGCACACCGAAAGATGGTGAGCGATATTTTGCATTAGTCAAGGTTGACAAAGTCAATGGGCAACCGCCTGAGGCCTCAAAACATAAAATTATGTTTGAGAACCTAACGCCACTCCATCCGAACAAGCCGCTTTTTCTTGAAAGAGAAATACGTAGTGAGGAAAATGTAACTGGTCGTATTATCGATATGGTAGCACCGATCGGAAAGGGACAGCGCGGGTTGCTTGTCGCTTCACCAAAATCCGGAAAAACTGTGATGCTTCAACATATCGCGCGCGCTATTAAGCAAAATCATCCGGATGTGACTCTATTTGTACTACTAATTGATGAACGTCCAGAAGAAGTGACTGAAATGCAGCGTTCTGTAACTGGAGAGGTAATTGCATCCACATTTGATGAACCGGCAACACGCCATGTTCAAGTTGCAGAAATGGTGATTGAAAAAGCTAAACGCCTTGTAGAAATGAACCAGGATGTTGTGATTCTCCTTGATTCAATCACACGTCTTGCACGCGCGTATAACACTGTAATCCCAGCGTCTGGAAAGGTACTGACAGGGGGAGTTGATGCTAATGCATTACAGCGTCCAAAACGCTTCTTCGGAGCCGCACGTAATATAGAGGAAGGCGGATCACTAACGATTATTGGCACAGCACTAATCGAAACGGGTAGCCGTATGGATGACGTCATCTACGAAGAATTTAAGGGTACTGGAAACATGGAGGTACATCTAGAGCGCCGTCTCGCTGAAAAGCGCGTGTACCCATCAATTAATCTTAGCAAGTCCGGCACACGTCGTGAGGAAATGCTGAGTAAGCCAGAAATCCTACAAAAGATCTGGGTACTTCGTAAATTCATTCATGATATGGATGAAATTGAGGCAATGGAATTTCTCCTTGAGAAGATTCGTCAGACCAAGTGTAATAGTGAATTTTTTAATCTTATGCGACGAGGTGTCTAATAATATAGAGTTATTTCTTATATAAGAATCTTATATAGATGGTATAAGGATTATACATCTTTACTCTTTTAGTATATTAGATATCTGATATGAAAATATCTAATAGTAATAATCTATATCAGATTTATTAAAGTTTAATATTCCTAATTAGGAAAGAAATATAACGAATAAGGAGTTTTTTAAGAAAATCTATTATAATAAAATGAGCTAAATTGAATGCGTAAAAATTGAATTATTTGGATAATAAAGTGATTATCTCTAATATAATCTGTACTGTATTTTATCGTAGTTTAAAAAGTTCGAAATACGTTGGATATTCTGCTAGATTAATTTTCTAAATAAAAAAGTTAAGAAAAAATTATGAAACCTGATATTCACCCAGAATACAGAAAGATCGTGTTCTTCGATACATCGAATAGTTTTAAATTTATAACACGATCGACGATCAAGACGCGGGAGACTATAGAGCTTGATGGAAAAATATATCCGCTTGCAAAGATAGAAGTGTCATCAGAATCTCATTCTTTCTATACAGGTAAAAAGAAGATCGTTGATACAGCTGGACGTGTTGAGAAGTTTAAGAAAAAGTTTGGTATGCATAATACTATAGGGAAATTAAAATAATTTTTTATATAGTTTTTCTTCAGAAATCCGCTTTATGAACTAGAGTTTAATAAAGCAGAAACGAGCAGAAATGAAATGCTTGGAGTCGAATACAGAATCCGAACTAAGACTATTTATAGAGGAGTAGGAGTCTTTCTTTTCTTCGCTCACCATAAAAACTTTTTATTCCAAAAATGTCGTTTAGGATCATCCAATAATAACAGCTATCTTCTAGTGAATTTTTAATCACTAAGAAAACTACTAAACCATATCCTTTTCTTCGCGTTTATTTAGTTTATTCTTATTGCAGGATAGTGAATAGTCTTTCTTTGAAAGTTATCTTTTAGACTCGAAATTTACTTCTTAATCTGAGAAACCTTATATAAATATCATGAGCTACGAAGTCGAGCACCGTGCCTATCTTTCATCTTATCGAGAAGAAAATGAATTGCCTTATCAATCATGTCGTCCTGTAATGTACCCTCTAGATCTTGCAATGTTATACGGAATGTCAAACTCTTTTCTTTAGCAGCAAGGACATCGGAAACAGTTTTTTTAAAAAAAAACTGATCAAAAAGTGTAATTCTTTTTACAAATCTGCATGTATCTTCTTTAATTGCCTGTTTCATGTCATCGAGTAGTGCCTGGACCTCGATTGTCTCATTAACGATAACAGAAATGTCACGCTGTACTAATGGAAATTTAGACATATTGGATACTATTGGAAACTTACGTAAAATTAGCGCGTTAGTATCAATTTCGAATAATATAGGCGCATGTAATAGTTCATACTTTTGCATTAATTTCGGATTTAGTTCACCTATCCAGCCGACTTCTATGCAATCGTCTATACTAATCTTGGCACTTCGACCTGGATGTAAAGCTGGATGTTTAGCCTTTACAAAATACATAGTAGATGGGAAAAGAAGAGATTCAAGATCACCCTTCACATCAAAAAAATCTACTGTTCGCACTGGTGTACCCCATTGCAAGTCAAGCGCTGGACCATATGCTAGTGCACCTACACGCTTCGACTCTAAATATCCCTCTACCGTTGTTTCTGTAGCTTTTACTGAAGAATCAGCGATGAATACAGAGCCCATCTCAAATACTCGAACACGTTCTTCTCGGCGCTTCAAATTATAGAGAAGCACACTAATCAAACTACAAAACAGTGTTGAGCGCATCACAGAAAACTGACTCGAGATTGGATTTATCAGACGAATTGATTTATCGTTTCCAGAAAAATCACGCTCTAATTCTGGACTAACGAAACTAAAACTAATAGTTTCTGAGTAGTCACGTGCAGAAAGCATATGACGAACATCGTGGATCGAGCGCCGTGTTTCTTGAGTTATACGCATTTTACTTGTTGAGATCGGAAGTCGCTCTGGAATTTTTTCGAAGCCATAGATTCTAGCAACCTCCTCTATAAGATCTTCCTCGATCTCTATATCGAAACGGTACGATGGTGGAGTTACTAAAAAAACATCGCCGTTTTGCTTAAAAGACATACCAAGACTAAAGAAAATTCTTGCGATATCTTCGGCATTAAGTAATGCGCAGATAGTTCTGTTTACCTTCGAGATTCGCATTTCTATGGGTAAGCGTTGTGGAATATTCACTACATGATCATCTATCGGGCCAGCATCTCCACCACAGATATCTAGAATTAACTGTGTAATTCTCTCGATATATTTGACAGTTGTTACGTAATCAACCCCACGTTCAAAACGATGAGCTGCATCAGTCGAGAGATTATACCTACGTGCACGACCTTGAATGCTATCTGGCAACCAGAATGCTGATTCTAAGTAAATATTTATCGTATCAAGTGTGATAGCCGTACTATTGCCACCCATAATTGCCGCAAGACTTTCAATCTTTGAAGCGTCAGCGATTACGCCTACCTTATCGTCAATTTCAACTGTATTACCGTTCAGAAGCTTTATTGATTCACCATTTTTTCCCCAACGTATGTAGATGCCACCATTGATCTTATCAAGATCAAATAAATGAGATGGTTGACCGACTTCGAACATTACGTAATTTGAGATATCAATAAGTACAGATACGCTACGCTGTCCAGAGCGTTCAAGACGCTCAATCATCCAATATGGCGTTTTAGCACGTGCGTTCACACCTCGGATCACTCTACCCGAAAAACGGCCGCAAAGATTCTTCTCGATAATTTTTACTGGAAAGATATCATCTAATTTAACCTGTGCCGGATTAATATTAATTGGTATTAATGGTTCTCCGGTAATCGCAGAGATTTCTCTGGCAATACCAAGTACAGATAGACAGTCTGCTCTATTAGGTGTCAGTTTAATTTCAAATATTACATCATTGAGATTCAAAGCATCACAAATATCCTGACCAATCGGCATATCTTCTTGAAGAATCAAAACATTGACTTGATCTTCAGACAACTTTAGATCGAATCCTGAACATAACATCCCCTGACTTTTTATACCATGTAGCTTTAAAAGCTTAATTACGAGAGATTTTTCACCATCTTTTATTGGCGGAAGTTTAGCGCCAACAAGTGCGACTGGTACCTTAACTCCTGGTGATATATTTTTTGCAGCGCAAATAATATTCAGTAGCTCGCTAATTCCAATATCGATTTGACAGATATTAAGCTTGTCTAAATTGGGATGCTTAGATACTTCTATTACTCGTCCGACAACAACTTTCGATATCTGCGGTATTACTTTCGTTATCGACTCAACTTCTAGTCCAGACATTGTTAATGCATGTGATAGTTCGTTTGTTGTCAACTCTGTATTTATAAAAGTTCTTAGCCAGGATTCAGAGAGTTTCATAAATCTAATCCTGAAAGAGAATAGATAATCATATTCGTTACGAGAACTGACGCAAGAAACGCAAATCATTCTCAAAGAATAATCTGACGTCCTCAATGCCATAACGTAACATAGTTAGGCGTTCTAATCCGCTTCCAAATGCGAAGCCAGTATAGCGTTCTGAATCGAATCCCATATTGCTTATCACGGTCGGATGAATTTGTCCAGAACCAGATATTTCTAGCCATTTTCTAGTTTTCTTACTGTTTTCAAACATCATATCTATTTCAGCTGATGGTTCTGTGAACGGAAAGTAAGATGGCCGGAAACGCACACGAATATCATCACGCTCAAAGAATTTTTTTAGAAAATCACTATATATACCTTTAAGATCTGCAAATCCGACATTATTATCAATCCACAATCCTTCAACTTGATTAAACATCGGGGAATGTGTCGCATCGCTGTCGATCCTATAGGTTCGTCCTAGGGCGATAACTTTTATAGGCGGACGATTCATTCGAGCATGTCTGACTTGTATAGAGCTCGTATGCGTACGAAGAAGAAGATGACGGCCGTCGGCATCCTTTCCATCAATGTAGAATGTGTCTTGCATTGATCTAGCTGGATGCTTTTCTGGACTGTTTAGTGATGTAAAATTGTACCAATCAGTCTCAATCTCTGGTCCGTCAGCAACTTCAAAACCTATGGAATGAAAAATTTTCTCTATTCGCTCCCATGTGCGCATTACAGGATGTAGACTGCCAAATCTAACACCTCGACCTGGCAACGTGACATCAATTGACTCGGTAGAAAGACGCTGATTCAGTAGATTTTCAGCGATCTCTTGACGTCGAGCATTTAATGCAGTTTGTATCTGCTCTTTCACTAGATTGATACGAGCGCCTTCAATCTTTCTTATGTCAGGATGGAGTTTGCTAATGTTTTTTAAAAATTCTGTTAGAATCCCTGACTTTCCAAGAAAACGCGCTTTCTCATTCTCAAGAGCTGTAATGTTAATAGCTTGCTTAAAGGACTGCTGTGCTGTATCAATAATTTGTTCAAGATTTATAGAGACTGTAAATTTACTCATTTATTTAATTCTATGTAATCAATTAGAAATACTCTATATAAAGAGTACCAATTTAATAAACAAAATGGGGACTCATGAATCCCCATTCTATCTAATTAAGATTTTTTGGTTAATCTAAAATAGTAGCTTTCACCTGTGAAATAAGCATAGAAAAGGCTTTCTTATCAAATACTGCCATTTCAGCAAGAACTTTTCTGTCAAGCTCGATTGACGCCTTTTTTAGACCATTTATAAAAACACTATAAGTTATATTATGCTGACGGACAGCAGCATTAATTCGTGTATTCCATAATGTTCGAAACAGACGCTTCTTATTACGACGATCACGGTACTCATACTGGCCCGCTCGCATCACCGCCTGCTTTGCAATTCGGTATACATTATTACGACGTCCACGATAACCTTTAGCTAACCTAATAATTTTTTTATGACGGGCTCGCGTGACCACACCACGTTTGACTCGAGGCATATTTCTCTCTTTTTTCAAACATTAATTAAAGGGCTTATGCAAACGGCAGCATAGCACGGATAGAGGCTAGATCAGAATTATGAACAGTAGCTGCACCGCGAAGGTGTCGCTTATTCTTTGTACTTTTCTTAGTTAAAATATGACGCCTGAAGGCTTGACTACGTTTTATAGTACCGCCAGGATGTACCATAAAGCGCTTCGCGGCACTCTTTTTGGTTTTCATCTTAGGCATATAAATTCCTCTGCTCCTGTTTTTTAAATTTGAGAGATAGGATTAACTGTTATTACAGTTATTGGAGAAAAGCGCGCTCTTAAAAGCTGTTTAATCAGATGATACTGAAATAAAGTCACGCATATACATTAACATTATTTCTTTTTCTTTGGCGATAGCACCATGATCATCTGTCGTCCTTCCATCTTCGGAATTTGCTCAACCTGGACGACTTCTTCTAAATCGGCTCTAATACGTTCAAGCATGCGAACACCAATCTCCTGGTGAACCATTTCACGTCCACGGAAACGTAATGTTATCTTAGTCTTATCACCATCTTCAAGGAAGCGAAGAAGACTTCGAAGCTTAACTTTATAATCACTATCATTAATTCCAGGTCGGAACTTCACTTCTTTTACCTGTATGACTTTTTGCTTTAGCTTTGCTTCGTGCTGCTTCTTCGCTTCCTGATATTTAAACTTCCCGTAATCCATCAAACGACAAACTGGCGGTAATGCCTGAGGGGCAATTTCTACTAGATCGACATTCAGCTCCTCTGACCTCCGTAAAGCATCAATGAGCTTTACAATACCAATTGGTTGGCCTTCTACTCCAACTAAACGGATTTCTTCTGCAGTGATTTCGCCGTTGACGCGGTTCGATGACTTTTCAGTAGCGATGTTACTTTTCCTTTAAAATTTGAAATGATCTGTACTGCGAGTATTCTGCAACCAGCGTCATTACTTTAGTGACGAAATATTTTCCTGTATAATTTTAACAAATTTATCAACTGTCATTACACCCAGATCTACTGAACTACGTGAACGTACAGCTACTTTTTTTTCCTTTTGCTCCTTATCACCTACGATAAGCAAATATGGAATTTTCTGAAGCAGATGTTCTCTTATCTTATAACTAATTTTCTCTCTACGCAAATCTGTTGATATTCTAATCCCTTGTTTTTTTAGTGTTTGAGATAGAATATTAGCATATTCTATCTGACTTTCAGCTATGTTGAGCACAACAACCTGAACCGGTGAGAGCCATACTGGCATTGCGCCGGCATAGTGCTCGATTAAAATGCCGAGAAAACGTTCTATCGAACCAATTATCGCGCGGTGTAACATAACCGGTCTGCTTCGGCTATTATTATTAGTGATATACTCAGCATTGAGCCTCTTTGGTAGTACCATGTCGAGTTGTAATGTTCCGCACTGCCATGACCGACCTAGCATATCCTTAATATGATACTCAATCTTTGGACCGTAGAATGCACCCTCTCCTAATAATTCCTCCCATTGTAATCCACATCTGATCATTGCTTCACGTAGCCCATTCTCTGCAACATCCCAAATATTATTAGTACCTGAGCGTTGTTTAGGACGTAATGACAGCTTGATATGGATATCTTCGAATCCGAAATCCTTGTATATATTCATCGCAAGCGTATTAAATGCGATTGACTCTGAAATAAACTGATCTTCCGTACAAAAAATATGTGCATCGTCTTGTACGAAGCTGCGTACACGCATCAATCCCTGTAGAGAACCAGACGGCTCATTACGGTGACATGAACCGAACTCAGAATAACGTATCGGTAAATCACGATATGAACGAAGTCTATGTTTAAATACCTGTATATGACCAGGACAATTCATTGGCTTGATAGCAAATTCACGCTTCTCAAGCTCCATTGTGAACATATTCTCAGAATAGTTCTCCCAGTGTCCAGATTCCTCCCATAAAGAACGATCCATTATTATCGGCGTTTTTATCTCTAGATAGCCAGCAGAACTCATACGTCGTCGTATATACTGCTCAATTTGCTGCCATATTATCCAACCCTTCGGGTGCCAGAAAACCATACCTGGTGATTCTTCTTGCATGTGAAACAAATCAAGTTTCTTTCCAATTTTTCTATGGTCGCGTTTTTCAATTTCTTCGAGCATATTGAGATATGCGTCCTGATCTTTCTTGCTTGCCCATGCCGTACCATAAATCCGCTGTAACTGCTCATTTTTTGAGTTCCCTCGCCAGTAGGCACCTGAAACCCTCATAAGCTTGAATATTTTCAATTTTCCAGTTGAGGGTACGTGCGGACCACGACACAAATCTGTAAAGTTGCCGTGTGTGTAGAGCTTAATATCTTCTATCTCTGGAATTGATTTAACGATCTCAACCTTATATTTTTCACCGATGTTTCTAAAGTACTCAATAGCTTCATCATGGGATACAATAAAGCTTGTAACTTTCTCATCCTTCTCTGCGAGTTCGTGCATTCGTTTTTCAATTTTCTTGAGATCTTCAAGTGTAAACGGACGCTGATATGAGAAGTCATAATAAAACCCATTATCAATCACTGGGCCAATCACTACCTGGACATCTGGATATAATTCCTTAACTGCATATGCTAGCAAGTGAGCAGATGAGTGGCGAATAATATCGAGACTATCTTGATCTTTATCTGTGAGAATCATAAGCGCAGAATCTCGATCAATAACCGTTGATACATCAACAAGCTTATCATTAAGTCTACCGCCGAGTATGTTCTTCTGGAAACTAGCATCAATTGAAGCTGCTACTTCAGCGATAGTCACCGGATGCTTATATTGTCGAACTGAACCGTCTGGTAAGCATATCGAAAGCATATCATCTCCATTGATTCTCTCAGTAGGTGGCTAGTTTTCGCCAGCTATATTTACTACAACACTACATAAACCTTTATACAAAGATTGTAATGGATATTTTTTAACTGTTTTAATCATTTATTAATTTAGGTACGTTCCTTTGTTGGTAGGCTCGATTGGATTTGAACCAACGACCCCCACCATGTCAAGGTGGTGCTCTAACCAGCTGAGCTACGAGCCTTAAAGTAGAGGGTCAGATCATATTAAGTATTTTCCTCTTTGGCAAGAGTTTAGGCATTATAATTTCAAGTTCCTTTCGAATTAGACAAAACTTGATCAAGTAGTGTAGATGCACTATAACTACTTCTAAAATAAATTTTATTTTCTGTTTTCCATGTCATGAGTTAATTAACTTAATTTCTATATAAGTTTGTTTAGTATATAAATTATTATCTATATAGATTCAATTTAACTTATAATTATTCTTTTTCAGCTATACGAAACTATAATCATCAAATTATTTTTTATATGAAACTGCAAATGATAAATTATATCAAATAGCACATATCATCATAGTACTCTATATGTACAGTAATACTGTATAATCGATCATACAGAACAACATTTAGGAAACTTGATCACATCGTAAAGCATAAGGATATTTATCCTTCTTCCTTTTTTCTTTTTCACTATATTTATTTATAAATGTCATTTTATTTCATCGAAAATACATAGTTCTTAAGAATTAAAGCTAATCTTAATGAGATTAGAAGAGTAAAATGACCCAAGAAAGCTTTATAGAAAAATACGGTCCACGCGAATCAATAGAATATGACATAGTGATCGTTGGCGGTGGACCAGCTGGGCTGTCAGCGGCAATCCGGATGAAACAACTCGAGGTAGAAAAAAACAAAAAGATAAGTGTATGCGTTCTTGAGAAGGGCTCAGAAATAGGTGCGCATATTCTATCTGGGGCAATTATGGATCCTCGTTCGTTAAACGAGCTCATTCCTGATTGGAGAAAAAAAGACTCACCACTTAATATCAAGGTAACCGAAGAACGCTTCCTATTTTTATCCGAAAAAAGTTCGATTAAGATGCCTAATTGGCTACTTCCGAAAAGCTTTAAAAACAAAGGCAACTATGTAATCTCGCTTAGCAATCTCACTCGCTGGCTTAGTGAGAAAGCTAAATCGCTTGGCGTAGAAATTTTCTCTGGCTTCCCGGCAGCTGAAATTCTCTATAATAAAGACTGTTCTGTTAAAGGTATTATAACAGGCGATCTTGGTATCGACCGAAATGGAGAGCCGACAAGAAATTTTAATCTCGGAACAGAATTGCATGCGAAATACACGCTTTTCTCGGAAGGTTGTCGAGGCCATCTTGGCCAACAACTTATCTCAAGATTTAGATTAGATAAGAACTCTGATTCTCAGGTTTATAGTATTGGAATAAAGGAACTATGGGAAATTGATCCATCTAAACACAAGCCTGGATTAGTAATCCACACAGTTGGCTGGCCATTAAAGTCAGATACATACGGCGGTTCTTTTTTATATCATGCTGACAACAATCAAGTAGCTATAGGTTTAGTCGTTGGGCTAGGATATTCGAATCCATATCTAGAACCATTTGAGGAATTCCAACGCTACAAGACGCATCCATCAATTCGCTTATTTCTTGAAGGCGGAAAGCGAATATCTTACGGATCGCGTGCAATCACAACAGGTGGATTGTCTTCTTTACCGAAGATAATATTTCCTGGCGGTGCGCTTATTGGTGATGAAGCAGGTTTTTTAAACTCAGCTAGGACTAAAGGAAGCCATGCAGCAATTAAGACTGGTATGCTTGCAGCCGATGCAGCATTCGACGCAATACAAGAAGGTCGACAAAACGATGAACTTATAGCATATCCAGATACTTTTATACATTCGTGGCTACATAAAGAGCTGTATAAGTCGCGTAACTTCAAGCAGTGGATGGCAAAAGGTCTATATCTAGGTATGACAATGGCTATTATTGAACAGAAACTTATGAGAGGTAAAGTAGCGTGGACGCTTCACCATCAGCATGCAGATCATAAAATATTAAAACTAGCTTCAGAATGTGAGTTAATTAATTATTTTAAGCCAGATGGAAAGCTAACATTTGATAAACTATCTTCTGTTTTTATCTCGAACACAAACCATGAGGAAAATCAACCTATTCATCTAAAGCTCAGGGATGAGGCTGTACCGGTGAACGTAAACTTTCTAAAATATGCTGGTCCAGAAGCACGATTCTGCCCGGCAGGTGTTTACGAATTCGTTAAGTGCAATGATGGAAAAAATATCTTACAAATCAATGCGCAGAACTGTCTACACTGCAAGACTTGTGATATTAAAGATCCAACACAGAATATCGTGTGGGTCACCCCAGAAGGTGGTGGTGGACCAAACTATCAAAACATGTAAAAAGTACTTCTACTATTTTCTATATCCCTATAGTTAGTTAGTAGTTATAGATCTTTAATCTAACCTATCTGATATCTTTGGTGTATTAGTTTTAACATCAAGGCATTGTGCACGATAGCGCAGCGCGTGATCTATTAGTACAAGCGCGAGCATTGACTCAGCAATTGGCGTCGCTCGAATTCCAACGCATGGATCATGGCGACCGAGCGTTTTAACTATCGTAGACTCACCATTCTTTGTAATTGAACGACGAGGTGTACGGATACTAGATGTTGGTTTGATTGCGATTGATACTGAGATATCCTGTCCAGTAGAAATACCACCAAGTATGCCGCCAGCGTTATTTCCAACGAAACCATCTGGAGTAAGTTCATCATTATACATAGAACCATATTGTCCAACACTAGAGAAACCTGATCCGATTTCTACACCCTTTACCGCGTTTATACTCATCATTGCCTTTGCAATATCTGAATCAAGCCGATCAAATACGGGATCACCCCAGCCGACTGGTACATTAGCTGCAACAACATTAATCTTGGCGCCTATAGAATCACCATCTCGTCGTAATGTATCTATATATGCTTCGAGCTGTGGAACGATGTCTAAATTTGGGGCGAAGAATGCATTCTGATTTACATGTGACCAATCGACAAACGGTATATTAATATTGCCGATTATACTAATGTAGCCCCGTACTTCAATGCCCCATTTCTCCCTCAGATATTTCTTAGCGACTGCACCTGCACCGACAATTGGTGCGGTTAATCGTGCAGAAGAGCGCCCGCCACCACGATAATCGTGAATACCATATTTTTGCCAGTACGTATAGTCTGCATGGCCAGGACGGAATGTTTCAATGATATTAGTATAATCTCTGCTTTGATAATCAGTATTATCGATTAATAGTGCAATTGGCGTTCCAGTTGTTATGCTATTAAATACGCCAGACAGAATTTTGACCTGATCAGGTTCCTGCCTCTGTGTAACGTATCGGGATGTTCCTGGCTTTCGTCTGTCCATTTCAATCTGGATATCGGCCTCAATTAATCCCATACCTGGTGGACAACCGTCAATTACACATCCGATTGCTGAACCGTGTGATTCACCGAATGTCGTGACAGTGAAAAGTTTACCTAGAGTACTGCCAGACATAGAAAAGACCTATAAGAAAAGGTTATTAATATTCTTATTATACCAGCAGGAAACCTAGCTAGCTTTTGAACTTAATTTATTTCATAAATTGTTAATTTAAAATTTTTATTATCAATACGAGCTAAAACATTACTAATGCAAAAGCTGATTAAAAACATAAAAGCAAAGCTTAGCATCGCATAAATCTATTTATCTAGAATGAAATTCTAATAATACGATTTTATACTACTGAAATTGGCGCATCGTAATCTCATTCAAGTTAAATTAATTATAACCTATAGTTAATTTTTCTATTCTATGTTTTCTCTATTTTGGCCAGTCTCGTATATATGCTTTTAACATCTTGTTCTCAAGATTTTGAGCTTCAAAAATTATTTTTGCAACGTCATAGAGTGAGATAACGCCCATCAACATTTTTTTATCAATTACCGGTATATAGCGCGTATGACATTCTAACATCATCCGGCGTACTTCATTTATATCGGTTTCAGGGGTGCACGTGAGTGGCACATCCATAACTTTACGAACATATATATCGCCGATTGAGCCTTCATTCTCCTGTAATCGCAGAATAATCTCACGGAACGTAAGAACACCGATAAGATCTCCATGCTCCATAACGACTAATGAACCGATATCCTGCTCAGCCATTATATTAACTGCCTCACGCAACCGTATATCTGGGGTCACTGTAAACAGGATACTACCTTTAACTTTGAGAATATCACTGACGCGCATTGCCATTGCTAATAATTTTTCAGAATAAATCTTATATTTTTAATACTATCGGAAAGCTAGAAAAAATGAAAGTTAATCTAATCTGATATTTTCACAATCTTATTTTTCATTCTAATAGAATAAAAATTCGTGCTATACATCTTTAGATGGGTAGAAATTAAGTCTTATCGAAAGATAAATAAATGAGTAAGCAGATTTTATCAGTAATAACTTATCTGAAGATAGTAGCGCTAAGATGTGTATATCTTAAATTCTATATACCAGAAGAGTTATAGCATGTTAATGCGATTAATTTTACTCGATATATAGATATTAGTAAAATCACACTGTAGAGTTCTTTTTTAATTTTTTTAAAATGAAAAGATTATGTCAATTGACCGCCGCATCACTCTGTCAAAATTTCTTATTCAACAACAGCTTGCAAAGACTAATAGTCTTCCGGCTAGTCTGTGTTTTTTAATAGAAGCTATCGCCAGAGCGTGCAATATTATCAGCTGTAAGGTATTAAAAGGTGCGTTGGAGGATGTCCTAGGCACCACAGATAGTAAAAACGTACAAGGCGAGATACAAAAGAAGCTTGATATTCTCTCAAATGAGATTCTAATCTATGAGAATGAATGGGGTGGAAATCTAATTGCTATAGCATCTGAAGAAATGGAGACATTTTTTCAAATTCCAGTGAATTATCCACGTGGAGAATACTTGCTCATACTTGATCCGCTTGACGGATCATCAAATATAGATGCCAATATATCAATTGGAACAATATTTTCAGTAATTCGCTGCCCTGATACCAAAAATTTAACCGATTCATCATTCTTACAACCTGGAACGCAACAAGTTGCAGCTGGCTATGTTATATATGGTCCACAAACAGTACTTGTTCTTACGACAGGAAGTGGCGTGAACTTCTTTACTCTCGATCGAGAGGTTGGTTCTTGGATACTTACAAAGAGCAATATACAAATTCCAGAAGACGCAGAGGAATACGCGGTTAACATGTCAAATATTCGATATTGGTATGAACCAGTAAAGCGCTACGTTAATGAATTAAATTTTGGCAAAGAGGGACCACTTAAAAAAAACTTTAATATGCGCTGGGTTGGATCAATGGTTGCAGACGTACATCGCCTTCTAAATAGGGGTGGTATTTTTATGTACCCTACTGACAAGCGTACATCAGACTGTTCCGGAAAGATTCGCCTAATGTATGAGGCAAATCCGATGGCACTTATCGTCGAGCAGGCACTTGGATCGGCGACAACAGGCAAAGAACGGATTTTAGACGTGCAACCAACTAATTTGCACCAGAGAATAGGAGTATTTCTTGGATCAAGAAAAGAAATTAAACGGCTGATAGCTTATCATACTGAAGTCTATACATTCAAAAAATACTTTTAATCTAAGTACTAGAAGGTTAAGGAAAATCTCTTGCTAAGCATTCAGATTATGCACATAATACTTTGGAGTTAATGCCGGTGTAGCTCAGTTGGAAGAGCAGCGCATTCGTAATGCGAAGGTTATAGGTTCGACTCCTATCTCCGGCACCAAGATTTGTTCAGTATCTGATATAGTTTTTATATCCTATTTTTATGTAAAATAAAAGCTATCAGAAATTCTATTATTCAATCCTTATTGAAATATGTGAAAATTTGAGTTTAGAGGAGAGATATATCCCTCACTTCAGAAAACTTGCTACAATTCTATACCTATATGCGGCTGTAGCTCAGTTGGATAGAGTACTTGGCTACGAACCAAGAGGTCGTGGGTTCGAATCCTGCCAGCCGCACACCCAAGATTGATTTTTGTAAAATAACAAAGAACTAGGATAGTTATTACTAATAAAAAAATATAATATAAGTTAGCTCTTATAAATCTTATTGTTGGGGAGATTCTCGAATATATTTTTCTATATATTAGTATTTTAAAATTTAATATTTATCTGAATTCAGATAACTTTAATAATATTTCTACTCTTCACCTCTGTACTAAAAGGTAGCGTTCCATTTTTAATATTCACTGTAATACACTTGTCTCAAAGATCGGTATTTATTGGAATACACTAAATCTAATGCCGTCGAACTATCAGGAAGGGATATGATCTTCTGTTTCGGTTTGAATGCGTAAACTGCTCTAGGAAAGAGATCAATCTTGACATGTTCAAAGAATTCTACTGAATTCTTGGTATCACTCTGGACATCAAATAGTAATTTGAGCCATTCAAGAGCGCGAGCCGTAATCAATATTTATATTCCTATACTTCCGTTCTTGTATAGCCAGTGTGCGGCCATTCCAGCTTCTGCAATCTCGTTCATCTTGCGTGTACGAACCTGAAACTCTATCGGCAAACCGAATGGACCAATGAGCGTTGTATGTAAAGACTGATAACCATTGGTTTTAGGAATTGCAATATAATCTTTAAATTTTCCAGAAACCGGATTATATAGAGCATGTAGAGCGTCGATACATATATAGCAGTCGAGTGAACTCTCTACGATTATTCGAAACCCATAAAGATCAAGAATACTAGAGAAAGATAGTTTTTTTTCACGCATCTTTCTATAAATGCTACAGATTGTTTTTTCTCGACCGGTAATTTCAGCACTAAGTCTAACTTCGCTAACTGCAAGATTCACATCTTTGAGAATCTTTCTGATTACTTCTTGTTGGTTTAAACGAGTGGCCTTAATAGGCCATTTTAGGGGTCGCATAACGATATGGATTAAAGTGAGAAAAACTTATATCCTGTAGCTCACGAGTATTGTATCATTTAGTCTAAGAAAATAGAGAGCAATCGGTATATAGATATTTTGAATATCACATGGGCGATACAGTGATGTTTTTAATTAGTGCTAGAATTGAGCCTTTTTATATCGTGAAGACGCTCCCTATTAGCTTAATAAGAATAATGCTATTATCGCGTAATATAGTAAGCAGAATCTTCCTGAGATTTTCGGCTTATTTCTTCACTCTATGATCTCAGAATTCCGATTTATCAAGCTCCAATAATCAAACTTCAATAGTCCATAGACAAGCCATGAAATCTTCTGACAGAAACTATGCAAGCTTGTACTTTATTACACCTTAATTTTCCATTATATCGTGCAGAAAGGTAGATATAAATTTCAGCTACTCTAAAATAGATGGTTGATATAGAAATCAACACTCTGTCTGTAGTAACAGAGATGAACTTCTTTACTTAAGTAAAGTTCCGTATTAGCTTCTTTAGCTTTCTACTGGTTTATATATCCCCAGCTACGGAACATTTTAAGTTATAGATTGATATAACATGATATTTTCTTATCTATTTAAGTAGTTATATTAATTCGAATGAGGAAATAAATCGCGTAGCAAGATATAAATGGGAATCCATTACCTAATCAACCAAGGTAGAGAGCAAATAGTATTACTTATTATCATCAACCTTTTCTAGGAAAAATGCTCTGTATAAATACATTAATCTAAAATAGAAATAATATTTACCTTAAACCGGAATATTCTTCAATATCTCGATACCAACTTGGCCAGATGCAATTTCACGTAATGCTACCACAGTGGGTTTATCATGGCTTTCTATCTTCGGTGTATAACCTTGTGCAAGCTCTCGTGTACGATAGGCAGCAACAAGAGTTAGTTCAAATCGATTTGGTATTTTCTTTAGACAATCTTCAATAGTAATACGAGCCATATTAAATAAACCCCCTAGTTAGTAAAAAGATCTATCTCACATTATATTAATATTTCTGGTTGAATGTTTTGTTCTTAACAAAAAAGTTCACTTATCACAAGGAAAATGAATTCCGAGTTTTTAAAACGATTTTATTTGTCGCGCATATCGCGAAGCGAATCGCAAACGGGTTGCTGCAACGATATGCCGCAGCTCTAAAAGAGCAAAATCGAAATTTTCATTAATTATTACATACTCTGCTTCTGATGAATGCTTAATTTCGTTACGCGCTTCAAGTAAGCGTCTTTTAATTACACTTTCTACATCCTGTCCGCGCTTCTTAAGACGCATCTCAAGAGCATCGAGAGATGGTGGAAGTATAAAGATACTGATTGCATTATAAAACTGTCTCTTTACCTGCTGAGCGCCTTGCCAGTCAATTTCAAGCAGTACATCTCGGCCATTTTGTATCTGTTCCTCAATCCAAATGCGCGACGTACCATAATAATTACCATGTACTTCCGCGCTTTCTAGGAATTCTTGATTTACATGACGCTTTAAAAAATCATCTACACTAATAAAATAATAATGTTGGCCATTTAGTTCGTTTGGACGAGGTTTTCGAGTTGTGTATGAGATAGATAGATAAATATCTTTTTCATGAGCTAGTATTGCGTTCACAAGTGTCGATTTACCAGCGCCAGAAGGCGCAACAATAATAAATAAGTTACCTGGATAGGAAGTATTAGAGTATTCTGAGCTCAGAATAGTATGAGTAGATTTAGACATAGCTTTTATCTCCAAAGAGGGGGATAGAACTTTAGGTCTCCCCTATAAAAGAGCACTTCTAATTCTCTCAAAATGAGGTAGTAAAAAATCTGATAAGTTACTCTATTTCCTTATACTCTAAACCTCTATTCATCTTCTCTAAGCAGTCATCAGTTTTAATTCTGCTCTCATATAAGTAAGTTCAATTTACTCGATAAATATTTTTGGAGTCTCAATTCAGCTTCTACATCAAAATAATTTATTTAAAAGCTTTCCAAGCTTTTAAATATAACCTAATATTTTCCAATCAGATAACAAGTTTTCTTGAGATATGTAGTAAGTTATTACTAGTTCTTTCGCGATGATTATACTAATTTAGTAAAGAAAGAAGATATAATAAATGAAATATTAAATATTAATCATGATTTATTATAATAGCGGAAGAACAATTCTTCCTCTATCTCGACTTGTACTAGCATCAAACAATATGAACAAGTTGCGTGAGTTTGAAGAAATGTTCTCGACTTATAATATAAATATAATTCCGCAGAGTAAACTTGGTGTACCCGAAGTGAATGAGTTGTTTCCCACATTCATTGAGAATGCACTCGCGAAGGCAAGACAAGCAGCAGAATACTCTGGATTACCAGCGATTGCTGATGATTCAGGGCTCTGTGTCCGTGCGCTACATGGTAAACCTGGAATATATTCCGCACGTTATGTACAACGTGCAGATACAAAAAAAAGAAATAGCACAAATAGTAAATATCTCACTGATCAGCTAAAAGGTATAAACGATCGGTTTGCATATTACTATTGTGTACTCGTTCTTATACGTTATGTAGAGGATCCAGAACCGATAATCACTGAAGGTCACTTGAATGGAGAAATAATTGACCGACCACGAGGTATGAACGGATTCGACTATGATCCGTATTTTTATCTTCCATCACTTAGATTAACTGTAGCAGAAATTGATCCAGCGATAAAAAACAATATAAGCCATCGCTCACTCGCACTTAAATTACTTCTTTCTCGACTTTTGGAGGAAAAATAAATCAGCTCACAGATATCAATACGCATGATGTTAATGGATTTGTATCACCTAGACAGGTAATAAAAATCACATCACTTCCACCTCTTACACTGTATGTACATTTTCCATGGTGTATAAGCAAATGTCCTTACTGTGATTTTAACTCACACGAATGGAAAAATAAAGATTTTCCTGAAGATAGTTATCTTGATGGGCTACGAGCTGATCTTAAGTGCGCTCTCCCACTTATTTTAGGAAGGAAGGTGCACGCTGTTTTTATCGGTGGCGGCACGCCAAGTCTTCTATCAGAGAAAGGGCTTGACAGATTACTTTCAGATATCAGAACGCTACTACAACTTGATATCGATGCTGAAATTACGCTCGAAGCAAACCCATGTACATTTGAATCATCGAAATTCAGGCAATTCCGAATATATGGAGTTAATCGATTGTCGATCGGTATTCAGAGCTTTAACGAAAAACATCTAAAAACGATCGGTCGGATTTATGACGTTGCACAAGCAATTGCTGCGGTTGATATAGCCGCTAACACGTTTGATAATTTTAATCTTGACTTAATGTTCGCTCTACCGAATCAGACATTCGATGAATGCAAGAAAGATATTAAAATTGCTCTATCATTCGCACCGCCGCATCTATCACTGTATCAGTTGACGCTCGAACCTAATACATTGTTTGCAAAATTCCCGCCTACTATACCGGATGATGATATGTCAGCAGATATGCAAGAATGGATACACGAACACACCGAAGAAGCGGGTTATCATCGATATGAGGTTTCAGCATATGCAAAACCACATAAGTTATGTAAGCATAATTTAAACTACTGGTGTTTTGGTGACTATCTTGGAATCGGTGCAGGTGCACATACAAAGTTATCTTTTCCGAACAGAATTCTTCGTCAAGTTCGCTATAGGAATCCTTTGACATTCATTAAATATACTCACTCCGGTTTGACCGCAGTAAAGAAAGAATGGGATGTTAGCGTTTATGATTTACCGTTCGAGTTTATGTTGAATACACTTCGGCTTGTAGAAGGTTTTCCAGTGAAGAGTTTTACCTCTCGAACTGGTCTACTAATAAGTACGATCGATCGAGCGCTTAAGGATGCTGAGCAGCGTGGATTAATTACTCGAAATTTGAAAAATATTGTCCCAACTGTCCTTGGACAGCGTTTTCTTAATAACTTACAACAACTATTTCTATATGATGATTTAGACAATTAGAGAATAGTATTTAGTATAATAACCCTATTGGAAGCGTGGCCGAGTGGTTTAAGGCACTGGTCTTGAAAACCAGAGATGGGCGACTATCCGTGAGTTCGAATCTCACCGCTTCCGCCAAAGAAATTTCAATAGATAAAGAAACTTTAATAAAAGTAATTTTTTTAGAAGACTTCATTTTTCTTTATAGAAGATTTTTTTAAGTTAAATACTATAAAGAGATAAATTTAGTATTTTCTTATTTATCCTGCCACTTTCTATTGGATAAGAAAATGGCAGGTTGATAATATTTATATTATTTGTAATATTGGCGGAGCGGACGGGATTCGAACCCGCGACCCCCGGCGTGACAAGCCGGTATTCTAACCTACTGAACTACCGCTCCAGTCATTTTTTTAACTTAGTAGGAAGTTTTACTTAATTCTATTCATTATATTGGAAAATTGCTCTAAATTTGAAACGATTTCAAATTTAGCGTCCCCTAGGGGATTCGAACCCCTGTACCCACCGTGAAAGGGTGATGTCCTAGGCCTCTAGACGAAGGGGACATGATCTTTAAAATCTATATAGTCTCTTTATTTAATTCTTATCTAATGGCACAGAATATCATTCTGACATCTCTGAACTATTTTTTAAAGTATCTTTCTTTATACATATACTTAATACAATTTTATATTTTTATTTGTGGAAGTAAGCGGGATCGAACCGCTGACCTCTTACATGCCATGCAAGCGCTCTCCCATCTGAGCTATACCCCCGTTTTAAATAGAAGATTGATCCTATTAAATTTTAAGGTCTCTAATAAAATTTTTTCATATTATTAGTTATGATATTCGAAGTTTTATATGCGAGTAATAATGAAAAACCTCCTGATAAGGTTACGCTCTTTTTATCTCAAATAAATTCCGTTTTCGAGTCGTGATATAACAGTATCTCGACTGAATAGCGTAAGTAATATATCAATCGATGGAGTATGTGTAACACCAGTGACGAGCAGACGTACCGGCATCGCAAGCTGTGCTAATTTCAGTTTATTTGAGCTAACTATCGTCTTCAATAAAAAGTTAATCGCATACTTATTCCATTCTACCGCCTTCAGATTTTCCGCTAATTCTATAATTGCCGGACGTATTGCATTATTCATGTAATATGCAAGATCATCTGCATTAGGTTTTGGTTCACGATAGAATATCGAAACTGATTCAGCAAGCCCTTTCAGGGTTGTAGCACGATCCTTCATTAAGTCAATAACGCTGATGATATCAGGGCCATTCGATAATGCTTTATCATCAATCCCAATTGATGATAAGAATGGTTTAGTCAGCGTCATAATATAGTTGCTATTCCCTTCTTTGATATAATGGCTATTAATCCAATTCAGCTTTCTATGATCGTGCTGTGCAGGTGACTTACTTAGATGTTCGAAATTAAATAACTTGATAAACTGTTCGCGAGAAAAGATTTCTAAATCGCCGTGAGACCACCCAAGACGTGCAAGATAGTTGATAACAGCCTCTGGTAAATATCCTTCATTGCGATAATCCATTATATTCATTACGCTTTGACGCTTACTCATCTTTTTCCTATTCTCGTTCAATAGGGTTGGCAGATGTGCATATATAGGAAGTTTACCACCGAGTGCGCGCAGGATATTAATCTGTCGTGGTGTATTACTCATATGATCATCTCCTCGGATTACATGAGTAATTCCCATATCGAGGTCGTCAACAACAACACAGAAGTTATAGGTCGGCGTGCCATCTGGACGTGCTATCACGAGATCATCAAGTTCATCATTCGAAATTTCGATACGACCTTTCACTGCATCATCCCAAATAACCATTCCAGTTATCGGATTTTTGAAGCGCAGTAAGGGCTTAACGCCGGCTGGAGGTTCAGGTAATACCTTACCAAACTCTGGACGCCATGTACGATCATAGCGTGGTTTTTTTCCAGCCTTACGCTGAAGACTACGTAGTGTATCAAGCTCTTGCATAGACATATAACATGGATAAGCAAGACCTTCCTCAGTCATCTTCCTAAGTACATCGCGATATCGATCAATCCGATGCATTTGATAGAATGGTCCTTCATCGAAGTCAAGGCCGAGCCATTTCATCGTCTCTATGATCGAGCTAACTGCTTCTTGGCTTGAACGATTAATATCGGTATTTTCTATACGCAAGAGAAATCTACCATTCATCTTTCTGGCAAAGGCCCATGGATAAAGCGCGGAGCGGATATTACCAAGATGAACAAATCCTGTAGGGCTCGGTGCGAATCGAGTACGAACAACACTAATCATAAAAAATATAACTCTAGGAAAACCAATATTGTCTAGAAATCAAATATGCATAAGGTCAGTAGTTAAGGAATCGTAAGATTTATTATCTTTCTCATATGTATAAAAAAGATTACAACTCGGATAAGAAAATCTTAATCAAATTCAACTTCTCAGTATATTAACTTATTTAGCCAAACTAAATCTATGAAGATGGAACAAAGAAGTTTAAGTTAAGATCGCTTCTTATAGAAGAATTTTTGCCAATCGGCATCCTCATATAATGCAACGTGGACTTTTGATCTTTATTCGGAAATTTTATTTCTACTCGACGTGCACCACTAAATCTCTTCCTCCAATAACTATTATTAAAATAGTCTACACGAATTGTATTACCTGTTGATGGCGAATGTACAAACTTTTTATCACCAATATAGATTCCGACGTGTGAAAATATCTGATGCCTCGTTTTGAAAAATACAAGGTCTCCTGGACTCAGATTATTCACATTAATTTTCTTTCCAATGTGACTCATTTCTTTCACGCGGCGTGGCAACGATATACCAAACGTATCCTTAAATACATAACTGACGAAGCCACTGCAATCTAGGCCTGAATACGGAGAATTTCCACCCCATCGATAGCGTACGCCTATCATACTAAGCGCAGAACTAACTATATCGCAAGACATTCCGGTCCTACTATGCAGAAATGACCTCTCTCTGACGTTTTCATTGATAATAGTTATACAGTTTTTATTGTTCAATTCAAAAGAATTGCTCAATAATATCTTCATTGAAGATGGGATATTTTTATTAAAATTATTTATTTTATTAGCAAATACGCTACTAGCTGTTGTCAAAAAGGTAGTAATAAAAATAAATATCCAAGTAATAATACGCATATAAGACCGATTTAATAATATGTAATACATCTTAATTAAGAGACTTAATCGTTATAAATTTTGAATACACATATGAATATAACATGATACTAATCATGTAAGTATCTCTTATATAAATATTAAAATAGTCTATTAAATAATCTTTTAAAAGCTAGTTTATATAAAGGTTTATTTTA
The DNA here is from genome assembly GCA_032470235.1 of Burkholderia sp. Lineage (GTDB taxonomy): Bacteria > Pseudomonadota > Gammaproteobacteria > Burkholderiales > Burkholderiaceae > Burkholderia. The sequence continues at coordinate 214,898 of JAVHYW010000001.1, read as the reverse complement.
AATAAATTACAGTAAAAGTAGCATGAACTTATACTATAAGTATAGTAATGGTGGACACGTAAAATTTATATTTAGATTTTGAGAAAAAGATATGTGTCTCTAATTGGAGAACTTATGAGTTTCCTTACAGGTAAATATATTTTACTAACTGGGTTATTATCAAGTAGATCAATCGCGTATGGAATTGCGCAAGCCTGCAAACGTGAAGGTGCCGAATTAGCATTCACATATATTAGTAAACGTTTTAAAGGACGTATTATAGAACTTGCTGCTGAGTTTGGAAGTAAACTTGTATATCATTGCGATGTCAGTAATGATGAACAGATCTCCGAGGTATTTACAAATCTCAGTAAGAACTGGGACTGTCTCGATGGTATCTTACATTCGATCAGTTTCGCGCCTCGTAAGGCAATTTCTGGGGATTTCCTAGAAAGTCTATCGCGAGAATCATTTCGGATTACGAATGATATTTCGGCATACAGCTTTCCAGCACTCGCTAAGGCTGCTTTACCAATGCTCTCTAGAAACGCATCACTTGTAACGCTTAGTTATCTCGGTGCAGAGCGCGTAGTACCAAATTATAATTTGATGGGTATCGCGAAGGCTGCACTCGAAGCGAGTGTTCGATATTTGGCTAGCTCGCTTGGCCCAAAGGGGATTCGCGTGAATGGTATCTCATCTGGCCCGATCAAAACACTTGCTGCATCTGGCATAAAAGATTTTTGCAAACTATTGAAATATGTAGAAAATATGACACCATTACATCGTAATGTAACAACTGAAGAGGTTGGCAACGTTGCTGCATTCCTGCTCTCTGATCTATCAAGCGGTGTTACTGGTGAAATAACGTATGTCGACTGTGGTTTCAACGTGATATCTGGAATTCCAGAAAATATTAATTGATAACAATCTCAGTGATTTTAGAATAAGAAAGGGTTAATATTTCTATATTCTATAGAAAGTGATTTTTTGATAGAAAAAGGAAAAAAATAATTTTTTATCGAGTGTTCTTACTTTACTATCTTAGAAGCGAGTATTATTTTTTATTACTATCTTGCTCTGTCTAAAGATAAGTTTTCTACCGGTCAAGCATAGCAGGCCACTTATACCGATTGTAATACCCATTGCGGATGGTGTTCCATTTGTGAGCGTGCTGATAATAGTGCTTACGAGTGCACCGAGCCCGAGTTGTATTGCGCCGAATATTGCAGCAGCCGCGCCTGCGTTATCTGGATAACGTAGCATCAGGTTTGTCGTACAATTTGCAGATAAGACTCCGACTATGCTAACGACGAAAAATAGAGACAAAACAATTGATAATAGCTGGCCAATGCCAGTTATCGCAAAAAAAGAAACCCCAAGTGATCCAATAGAACTAAAGAGGGAAGCTACTGAAATAATTCGTAATGGACTAACTCTAGTAACGAGCCAAGCGTTTAAAAAGTTACCAAATATAATGCACGAGATATTCAGACCGAATAACATTGCATAGTGCTGTGGTGATAGATGAAAGTATTCAATATAAATAAACGGTGACGCTGTCACATATGAGAACATTGACGCGAATGCCATACCACCACATAGGATATATCCCCATACATTTCGATCAGAAAGGATATGTCTATAGGATATAAATGAATGTAACAGAGCAGTTCTATTATGCTTATGCTTTGGCCAAGTCTCCGGTATACAGAAGAATGCAACTATTATACAGCATGTACCAAATAGTGAAAGGAAAGCGAACACCGCTCGCCAATTTGAAAATCGAATGATCTGTGAACCAATTAGTGGTGCGAAAAGTGGGCCGATCGAAGTAATCCCACCAACCATCAACAATACTTTCGCAGAATTCTCAGGTTCGTGTGTATCACGTGCAATCGTACGAGTAAGTACTGAGGATGCACCTGCTCCGATTGCCTCCATAAAGCGTGCGAATATCAATACACTAATTGAGTTAGCAGAGAAGCATATGAAACTAGAAACAATAAATAACGCGATACCGCTCAGTAGAACTTGACGACGCCCCAACGCATCTGATAGTGGACCATATAACAGCATTCCAATAGAGAAACCAGACATGAAACCTGTTAAGGTATGCTGAACACACGATGGTTTCACAGAAAAATAATAAGCTATTGATGGAAGACTTGGTAAGTACATATCAACTGCAAGGGGACCACAAGAAGCAAGCATGCTAAGCAAAAAAATTAGGTGAATATTTAGTCGGTATCGTACGATGCGTAACATATTTTATATTCCCAAGCGGGCTTTGCTTTTTAGAGGTAAAAAGATATGAAATATTCGAGAGTATATTAAAATAGAAGAAACATAAAATATGTGGAGTTCTAAGAAATTTATCTTAAAAGGCATAGTAATAATTTTTTAATATCCTCAGACTTTTTATATATTTTCATTCGTAATAATTTCTCATTTTTTTAAAAAAATGACATTAGCCTGAATTATCGATAACATCTAATGTATCTCATATATCAGAAGGGGGATGAAAGTTGATAACCTAAACAAAATTAGGTACTGTACAGGCAAAATATTACTATCTACTTTTATTCAGATAATCTATCTTCCATAATTCTGAAAGCCTAATTTTTTAAGAGAATGGTATTTATATATGAATGCCTTATATTTCTTTTTTCTCTAAATCTTGTGATATCTAATAATCAGCTTCTATTCGAGCAAGCAGGAAAAGTATTCCAGGTGGTTATCAGCTCGATAGTGCGTGCTTTCCGGTTGGAGGGGGGAAGGAGGTAACGCTTCGTTTTATATTTCCGTGCGCAAAGTCCATATTTGTATGGATATAAATAGAAAGCAGTACGTTGATTATATTGGTTCGTTGGGGAGATCAACGATCATCTGTAACATAAAATATCCAACAATGTATTTGAGGTTTTGTACAGGGTGCATCTGTAGATAGGCTTCTCATTTGGTAAACTAAATGAAGCTGAAATTCATATCGCTGAAGAAATTTGTAAAATCATGCTTTCAATCGAACAAGTTTAAATGGTATCGAGTTGAGTAGAGATTGCGATGAATGCACTCTATGTCTCGCTCGCGGCTTTACTTGTCGAAGCTAGATTGTCAAAACTTTGAAGAATGCTATCATGGACATGATAATAATTTTCTTATGAAGTCTGATAGAGAAACATAAATTATTTTCAATAAAACATCGTCTGGTATTCCTAATAATATCTAGAAGCAAACTTAGGATTTTTAGAAATTAGATATCTGCAAATAATTATTGAACCAAACGATGAAAATATGAATCTTGTACGAGAGGCACACTCAAATTCCTAAAAGCCACAGTATATACTTTATTCATAAAATCGGTTTACGGATAGGAATCCGGTAACGCAGGAATATCATGGAATCGATCTTATTTTGCTTTGTCAAAATAATTGGTGGAGAAATGCCAGTAGCTGTATTCAGTAGTAGGCGCGATATTATAGTAAATTTCTTTACTAAGTAGTTGTATACCAAGGAGATACACTATCCGATAATCCAGTAGCTAATTTCTGTAGAATTAAAAGCACTAGAACTAATTCAAGAACTAGAGGTTTCCATAAAAACATCGTAAAAACGGACGAAGCATCTCGCAAATAGCCTTTCGAATGATGCATTTGTAAGTGTATTACATTTTTTATAGATGCGATTGGTGTAATGTTTGGATTGTACTCTTTGAGTACACTTTATAAAAGTGTACTAATTAAAGAATAATATCGAGAATTTCAATAAGTTCTTTCATTTAATGCTTGATACAGATTTGTATTTAAGCTTATTTAATTTTTAGTATGCACAACGACGCTGTGATCGACAAAACTTTTTATTCTGCACGACGTGCGTTTTCGATATTCACTGCCTGGAAGGAAAGTTAAGAAGATGTTCTCCGATACTGAATTTGAATATATGCAGCGCGCGCTTGCGCTCGCCAAACTCGGACTATATACGACAACACCGAATCCGCGTGTTGGTTGTCTTATTCTTAAAGATACTAAAATAATCGGAGAAGGATTTACACAGCCAGCTGGCTATAATCATGCAGAAATACAGGCGCTGAAGAATGCCCGAGCGCGTGGTTACAATGTTGAAGGTTCAACTGTCTACGTTACATTAGAACCATGCAGTCATTTTGGTCGTACACCGCCGTGTTCAAACGCGTTAATCGATGCCGGTGTCTTGAAAGTTGTAGCTGCTATGGAGGATCCGAACCCTAACATCTCAGGTCGTGGCATCAAGATGTTACGCAACGCCGGAATTGACACACGCTGTGGTCTACTCGCGGATGAAGCTACTGAACTAAATATCGGATTCGTATCTCGGATGACGCGCGGACAACCATGGGTTCGGATGAAAATAGCTGCTTCTTTAGATGGACGAACTGCTATTCCATCAGGAGAAAGTCAGTGGATAACAGAGAAAGAGGCTCGTATAGATGGGCAGGCTTGGCGTGCACGAGCTTGTGCAATCTTAACAGGTATCGGTACTGTTCGACAGGACGACCCACAATTGACTGTGCGAGAGATTAAAACATCACGTCAGCCACAACGTATACTAATCGATAGTCAGCTTGAACTGCCAATCAGTGCTCGGCTGCTTCAGGGCGAGCCACTGATCATTTTCTGTGGTAAGCTTGATAAAGATGGCAAAGAACGTAGTATAATGCTACATGATCGCGGTTCTGATATTATATCATTGCCAGATATGGACGGAAAAGTTGATTTACCTGCAATGCTTAGAATTCTCGGTGAGCGTGGCATTAATGAACTACATGTTGAGGCGGGTTACAGACTAAACGGCTCTCTCCTAAGAAAGAATTGTGTTGATGAGCTGCTAGTATATATCTCACCGAGTTTACTTGGTGCAGATTCTGCCTGTATGTTTGATATTATATCACCACAGAATCTCGACATGCGTACGCGTCTAAAATTTCATAGTATTAAGAATATTGGAAACGATCTTCGCATTCTCGCACGCATTATATCCCATGTTACTTCTTATTAAATAATAATTATCACGATGTTTACCGGAATTATAGCGGCTATAGGCCGTATTGAATTAATTAAGCCAATTGATGAATCATTGCAATCAGGTGTACGAGTAACAGTACATGCGGGCGAACTTGACCTTACAGACTTAGCTATCGGCGATAGTATAGCAATTCAAGGGGCGTGCATGACTGTTGTTAATAAAACCATGTCAACCTTCGAAGTTGATGTATCTCGTGAGAGTCTAAACCACATTTCTGATCTCTCTAGTATTGAGTATGTCAATCTTGAAAAAGCTTTACGTACTCACGATCGGTTAGGTGGTCATCTAGTATCCGGACACGTTGACGGACTCGGTACGGTTTCATATTTTTCGCCAGTCGGCGAATCGTATGAGCTTCGTATTATCGTACAGCGAGAACTAAGCCGTTATCTAGCATATAAATCATCAATAACAGTAAATGGCGTAAGCCTAACGGTGAATACTGTTATTGATCACAATGATCATTGTGAATTCTCTATTAACTTGATTCCTCATACAGTTAAGACAACAACTTTACATAATCTTAAAATTGGAAAAAATGTTAATTTAGAAGTTGATCTTATTGCCCGGTATGTAGAACGAATGTTGTCATTACCAGGAGTGACTAACACAAAATAAATTTTTTAATTTTTCTAATATATAGACTCTATGAATCTATCTTACTTATTAGTTCAGAATCCGTATTCTTCATATAATCTTATTTTCTAATAAAATAATAAACTTTAAAAGAATCTTATTTCTCTATACGTTATTAAAAACGTATATAAAGTTAATGAGTAAATAATATAGAAAACTTTCTATATTATTTTATAAAATATAGAAAGTTTAACAGAAGTTAAAACTCAGTTTGCTGCTATCTTGAAACCATTGAGTCTAAATTATCTCTAAATTCTTCGAGGCAAAATCCCAATTTATAATATCCCAAAATTTCTCAACAAATTTCGGGCGCGCATTACGATAGTCAATGTAGTATGCATGTTCCCATACGTCGATTGTTAGAAGTGGTTTATCATCTGTTATGATTGGAGTTACAGCATTACTCGTTGATAAAATATCAAGTGAGCCATTGGTTTTCTTTACAAGCCAAACCCAGCCAGAGCCGAATGTAGTGATCGCAACTTTTGTAAAGGCTTCCTTAAATTCGTTATATGATCCCCACTTTGCATTAATTATGTCACCAAGTTTATCTTTCGGGATACCGCCTCCATTTGGAGATAAACTTTTCCAAAAGAAATTGTGGTTCCAAACCTGTGCAGCATTATTAAATATGCTTTCTGATGAGCTCTTAACGATTTCTTCGAGAGACATTCTTTCAAATCTCGTACCAAGTATCAAGTTGTTCAGATTTGTCACATATGTTTGATGATGCTTATGATAGTGAAAATGAACTGTCTCAACGGAGATATGAGGTGTAAGTGCATCTTCAGTATATGGGAGGGACGGAATCGTATGAGCCATAGCGCTATTATTTAATTAGGTATATATGTAAGGTCTAATTATTAGAAGTTAATATAAGTTCTTAACATCTATACAAGATACGTATATCTACGCTGCCAGACTGCCAGATCTTACAAAAAATCTTCTCTCTTTTAATAGAGATCTATATAAAATAGAAAAACCGATCGAATCTCAATTATTAGAATCTAATAATTTAATATCGGATTCTATTGAGAATATCACATAAGTACAGAAGAAAAAAGAATTAAGTAAAAATCTTTTCATATATTTATTTTTATACTAGCTAAAATCCTTTGATTGAACTTAATCTCTCCTAGAGATTTACCAACGATCTTTCTTATACAATTCCCATCTTATCAGGGAACTATTATTACTAATCATTTATTAGGCGTGCACATTCCAGTATTGGAAAAAGCCAATATTGTCTCATACGAGACGGTCTAGATAGTAGTATTATAATCAAATATATTTGATTATAATAACTTGCTTTTACCAGCCTGTTCACTATATGAAACACTATTACATCATTGTGATAGTGTATTCAACAATAGATATTGATCTCGTGCTTCTTCTTACTGAGAAGAATACAGTAAATTTCATATATTCTAGTATTCAATAATTGGGAATATATGTTTTCCTGTAAAAGCACTATTCTTAATATCTATCTAATTATTTTTAATGTTGAGAATCCCCACCATCATGCAAGAAAATCTTCTTAAAATCCTGGTCTGTCCAATTTGTAAAGGTCCTCTAAACTATAATCGTACAATGCAGAAACTAATCTGTAATACAGATAAACTTTCATATCCAATCCGCGATGGAATTCCTGTTATGCTTGTCGACGAAGCTTCCCAGATACTCGAGAGTGACCTCATCAACTAAACTAAGAAAACATCTAACAATTCGTTGTCTAAAATTATTATTACTGATCCGAATTTTTTCGTTATCGTTATTTCAGCTTTGCATACTTCAACTCTTCTATAAAAAACTTATCACTTCCTGATCTAGGAAATAAGCCAATAGTCATGCATGTTACTGTACGTATGCATGAGTCTGGTGCACAGAAAAATTCTTCCATAATCTGATAAAGAAATAATACTTGAAGTTTTTACCAACATGGTCTGAATGCTATTCAGATAGCTTATGCTTATCTATTCATAACAGATTATCCTCGCACTCATATTTCCTCTATCTTGAGGATACAATAGCTGTAAATGTAGAGAGCAACGAACCTGTTAATTAAACTAATACTCATCTGTGACATTAGAAAATATCTTTCTATATATTTAACTTGCTCAATCTCTATTACTACCGATCTAATTTATAATGTTATTTGACATACTTAATCTTTATATTGTTTCTCACGTACATTAATTTCATTGGAAATATAACTCTTGGGTTATACGTATATCAAAGAATATTTATTTTCTAAATACTTCTATAAGTACTTTATAGGATTAACGATAAGCCTTTTATACACATATATCTTAAATATTTTATATACGTATCTATTACTTACGAAGCTACCAATTAAAAAGTTAAAAGGCCTGGATAATTATGTGTGATATGAAACAGTAAAAGAATTGCAGTGTTAATCAATTTGAGGATGCATAAGAGTTTGATATCGATATGTTGTTAGTATCTGATACGGATCAAACTCTCTCTAGGAGATTTAACTATATACCCACAAAACAATGACATAACATCAATAATATAACATTATAGCTAACCTATTAAGGTTACTCGTAGAGTATTTATAACGTGCTACTTAAGTATAAATAAATTTACATCATTTTTTTGGAGAACGGGTCATATGCGCCTAATCCTGTTTGGTCCTCCCGGTGCAGGAAAGGGCACTCAGGCGAGATTTATCAAAGATAAGTTTTGCATTCCACAAATCTCAACTGGTAACATGTTGCGCAAAGCTTTAAAGATGGGTACTCCGCTTGGAATTAAGATAAAAGATTATATGGACGAAGGTAATCTTGTTCCAGATTCTCTGATTATCTCTCTTGTAAGAGAGCGGCTAAAAGAAAAAGATTGTACAAATGGCTATATATTCGATGGTTTTCCACGTACGATTGTGCAGGCTAATGCGATAAAGAATATCGGTATCACAATCGATTATGTTCTCGAAATTAATGTACCTCTCTCAGAGATTATCGGGCGAATGAGCGGTCGCCGCATGCACCCAGGATCTGGACGCACATATCACATAAAGTTTAATCCGCCAAAAGCTAAGGACTACGATGACGTAACAGGAGAACTACTAATTCAGCGAGAAGACGATAAGGAAGAAATAGTAAAAAAACGTTTAGATGTATATGAAGCACAATCAAAGCCGCTTATTAAGTATTATAGTGATTGGTCAGAACTCGGCGATGAACGGCGTGGCGTGAAACCGCCTATTTATCGGAAAATTTTAGGGGCTGGTCCAGTCGATATAATTCGCGCTAGGGTATTCGATGCTTTAAGATGAAAGATCGAGCCTATAAGATTTTATCATTTTCTTTTTTATTACTCTTATTAGATATTAATGACGATGGCTTTTAAAAAGTACAACCATAAATTTTTATGTGCTCTGATCGAGAATATATCTAATTTAATTTAAAGATTTAGCTTAATACAGGATTGAGCCATATCGATATTGGTACAATTAGGAGTTATCTAAGACAAGCTCTTGTTTATTTATGAAAGAAAGTATATTGCAATCCAATTTAAGAGATAATCATGCTAGAGCTAGATCACTTTTAAATATTAATCTCTATTTTAAATATATTTCGTTATATTACTAACTTACTTCGTCTGTCTTCTGAGATATTCGTATTTAAATCCCATAGCCCATAGCATGACGAAATAGAGTAATCCAAATAGAAAAAGAAATGCAGACATTAACACGATTCGCATTACTGGTTGCGCGTGCATATTTGTCCAGTTAAATGCAAGAGAAGACCAACGCATCCCGCCAGCAAGGACGAGGGATGCTCCGGTAATTTGTATGAAAAAACGTGCCCAACCAGGTGAAGGTATATATATTTCTCTTCGGCGCAACTCAAAGAATAGTAGTAATGAATTCATGCATGCGCCAATGCTAATACTAAGTGTAAGTCCAGCATGACCGATTAGTGGTACGAATATATAATTCGACAACTGGGTAAAAAAAAGAACACAAACTGCTATCTTTGCTGGAGTTTTAATATCTCGTTTCGCGTAGAAACCAGGTGCCAAGATTTTAATCACAATGATCCCAACAAGACCAATCCCATACATCGAAAGAGCTCTAGAAACCATTGTAATGGTATGTGCGCCGAATTTCCCATAATCGAAAAGTGCTGCGGTTATTGGAACCGAGAAAAAAGACAATGAAATAGCACTGGGCACAGCAAGTAGGAATGTTAAACGTAGCCCCCAATCAATTAGACCAGAATACTCGACCCAATCTTCGTCGATATAAGCCTTTGATAGGATTGGTAGTAAGATAGTGCTGAGTGCTACGCCTAGAAGCGCGCTTGGAAACTCCATCAGCCGGTCCGCGTAGTTAATCCACGAGACTGCACCTGGACCTAGATGTGATGCGATATTTGTATTAATGATTAGCAATAATTGTGAAACTGAAACAGAAAATATAGCTGGTATCATCTTTGTAAATACGCACTTTACACCTGGATGACATAGTGCATATATAGGATTTAAACCAATCATTGGTACCATGCCGATCTTTTTCAGAGCTGGTAACTGGATAATAAATTGAAGAACGCCACCAACGATAACGGCCCAAGCAAGCGCGAACATCGGTATTTTCATTACCGGTGCGATGAATATCGATGCAATAATACATGAGGTATTCAATAGTATTGGGGCGAACGCGGGAAGTAAAAAGTGTTTGTATGTGTTTAATACACTAGATGCAAGTGTCGTTAGCGAGATAAAAATAATATACGAGAACATAATACGTGTCATTTCAACGGTTATTTGGAATGTCTTCCCGTTTATATTTAAACCAGATGCAACAGCGTGTACGATCCATGAGGCACTTACGATGCCGAATATAGATAGCAGTGCAAGTGCCCAGGAAAGTGCAGTCGACATCGCGTCAACTAGTGCTTTCGTTGCATTATATCCCTGTTTATTTTTAAATTCGGAGAGGATAGGTATAAATGCTTGCGAGAACGCACCTTCTGCAGATAGGCGACGAAGTAAATTAGGGATACGAAACGCGATATAGAACGCATCAGTAAGTTGATTAGCACCGAATGTACGGGCAATCAATATTTCTCTAAGTAGCCCTGTAATACGAGATATCAAGGTAAAGCTACTAACCGTAAGTAGAGGTCGAAATAGATTCATTAGATAGATAATATTACAATGAGTATTGCAAGATTATCAGATTTAATATAAAGAAGGTATCTAGCTTAACAGCGCTAGAAAGAAAAGTTTATATGGGTAATAAGCTAATTATTAGAGAATATCTATCTTGCAAAGCATATAATTTTATCGTTATAATTCCTATAATTCTCAAAATAATAAATTGTTAAATGACTTTCTCTTGATAAGAGAAAGTATAAGAGGTGTGAATCCGATTAAAGAATCTCTAAACTACTTCGTAGTTAGGATATAAAAGTAATAAGGAGGATAGGTAAAGGATCATCATGGCTAATTCTATGCAGGCATGTAAGCGTGCACGTCAGACTATGAAAATAAACTCCCATAACTCAGCGCTACGTTCAAAATTCCGAACTACGATAAAGGCTGTACGGAAAGCTATTGAAACTGGAGATAAAAATAAAGCTGCAGAGGAATTTAATCTTGCTATAAAGACGATGGATATCATCACTGATAAAAAAATTGTCCACAGAAATAAGGCTGCTCGAAATAAGAGCCGCCTCGCAGCAGCTATAAAGAATCTTCAGACATTATCATCATAACAGTAAACATAAATTAATATTTTTAACCTACATAATAGAGGTAATATTAAGGGTTATGACGTATATATTCTCTAGTTTTTCATCGATATTTTCTTTATTTAGTCTCTCAATCAGGTAACGTACACATCTCAGTAACAACGAGATCATTGTCTTTTGCAAAGTTCATCACGAAATCAAATGCTAGGGGCTCGATATCGCGTAGACGACTATCGAGAATTATGCATTTCGTGTTATCAAGTAAGGTCAGCTTTACATACGGTGAATATTGGAGATAAGCGTTCTGTCCTGTTGCCTCAGGACTAAAACACGATATTACTCCTGTCAAGCGTTCCGCCCAGTCACTGGGACGAAATATTTTCCCTGATTTCGTAATACCATAAATAAAATATTCTGTCGTCTGACAGTTTTGAGATTTCTCAAGTAACAGCATGGCTTAGCATGCTCACTAAACTTTTTATTCTACTGCATCATGTCTTTAAAAGTAGAGCGTGACTCCTTAAAAATCTAGAGTACACAACTCTACTTGTTCTTTATTAAAATCTAAAATTCTTTATAGTAGTTTACCTAGGATATAACATATAAATATAGATCTTATTCCAGTTCATTATAAATATTAGATTATTCTAAATATAAGATTATTTCAGTCTCCTTTATTTTATGACTATTAAAGCTATTCGACATTATCTACAGTTCAAGGATTTCTCGCTAGAAAACTATGAATATATATTCAAACGTGCCAGTCTTCTAAAGAAAAGATTTAAGAGCTATGAGACGTACCATCCACTATATGATAGAACGCTTGCAATGATATTCGAGAAGAATTCGACGCGTACACGGCTATCATTTGAGGCTGGTATATTTCAACTTGGTGGTCATGCAGTATTTATGAACACACGTGATACACAGCTTGGCCGCGGCGAGCGGGTAGAGGACTCAGCTCAGGTAATCTCTCGGATGGTTGATATCATTATGATTCGTACTTTTAAACAAGAAATTATTCAGTGCTTTTCAGAAAATTCGCGTGTACCTGTTATTAATGGTTTAACGAATCAATACCATCCGTGCCAAGTACTTGCAGACATTTTCACGTACTATGAGCATCGTGGCTCGATTACAGGCAAGAAAGTAGCATGGATCGGTGATGCAAATAACATGCTCTATACGTGGATCCAGGCAGCATGGATTCTTAGATTTAAATTATACATATCGACACCGCCAGGCTATGGACCTGATTTGAGACTCATTGATCCTGAAAGTTTTCCATTCTTTGAAATCGTTACAAATCCAAATAAAGCATGTATTTATGCAAATTTAGTAACGACTGATGTATGGACAAGTATGGGTTTTGAAATAGAGAATGAAGCGCGTAAAAAAGCATTCTATAATTGGAGTGTCAACGAGGAAATTATGTCTTACGCGAATCCAGACGCGCTTTTTATGCACTGCTTACCTGCGCATCGCGGTGAGGAAGTGACCGAAGGCGTAATAGACGGCGCCCAGAGTGTTGTTTGGGATGAGGCAGAGAACCGGCTACACGTACAGAAAGCGCTAATGGAGTTTCTTCTGCTTGGTAAGCAGAAATAATAGATTAGTAATTCTCCTGTTATATAATCGTAGTCTTTTTCTCATATACAAACTGGTTCAATCTCTAGTTCAACTCCAAATCGAGCATTCACCTCCTGTCGAATCTTGTCGGAAAGAGCAATTATATCCTCTCCAGTTGCACCACCTTGGTTAATAAGAACAACTGCTTTCCGGTCATACACCGCCGCAGCACCAAGTGAGCGACCTTTCCATCCGCAACGCTCTATTAGCCATCCAGCTGATAGTCTTATACCGTCGTTTAAATTATGGTATGACACAATATCAGGATTACATAACTGAAGTGTTTTTAAATGCTCAGCACTGACTAGAGGATTCTTAAAGAAACTTCCAGCATTACCCAGACAGATAGGATCTGGAAGCTTTTCGCGACGAATCGCAACGATTGCTTTGAATATATTATACGGCGTCGCGTTAGCTTTCATTATTCCCTGTGTATCGAGTTCTCTTGTAACTTCTACATAGTCAAGATGTGGTCTCCAGCGTTTAGAAAGACGAAACTTTACAGAAACAATTGCAAATTGCCTTTTTTTCTCATGCTTGAAAAAGCTATCTCGATAACCGAATGCACAACGCGTAGCATCAAAATACTCACGACATCCATTTTTAAGATTAATTGCAATGAGCGAATCAAAATGATTTTTCATTTCTAGACCATAAGCACCGATGTTCTGTATTACTGATGCGCCGACCGTTCCTGGAATCAATGCAAGATTCTCAAGACCAGCCATTCCTTGACAAATTGTCCACTTAACAAACTCATGCCAGTTTTCTCCACCTCCAGCTTCGATTAGCCATGTGTTGCTATCTTCGCTTACAACACATCGTCCGGTAATCTTATTGAATAAAACAGTGCCATCAAAATCTCGCATGAATAGTGTGTTGCTTGCATTACCAAGCACAATAATTGGCTGTCCAGAGAGACGTCTATCAAGATGCAGTACTTCAAACTGAGATATTTTATTGACATATGCAGCACTTCGTGCTCGCACGTCAAATCTAAACGTGTTGTGTTCTCGAAGCGAATAGTTCGAAAGCAAATTTAGGAGGGAATCAGAAGTTACCATCGATAAATTATAGAAAGGCTATTATTAGTACGCAGATAGATAAAATGTACTAAGTATGCGACTGTAATACGATTGCAAAGCTAGAAAAACTACTAAAATTAGTTAATGAAAATAACTCTAATATCTTCTCAAGAAAATATTAGAGTTTAAATATGTATAAAAATATCAAGGTTTTTGGTAAAAAACAATCTATAAGCCCTATAGGGCTTGTATAAAATATCTTCGAAGATTTTCGATAAATCATAATAATCTGTAGGTGGAAGATATGATATAAGAATTATCGAAGACGGAATTCTAGATAGATCTATCTAAAATGTGAGTAATTCTACAGTTTAAAAAATATGAGTAGCATAGTTACATGCTCCAGCTAAGTAAAAAATATATTTTATTGAATCAATATGATCTAATTTCTGTTTTATAAAATTTCAATGACACTGATTTTTCAGCATAAAGCTATAGCTTTCCCCAAAGTTCTCGGGATACATAAGTACACATTATACAATGAAGCTTCGACTTATTTTTTAGGTAAGCGCTTCTCGAAAACACTTGCTGCTACACGCATTGAACTCAAACACATGCATGCGCTTAATGGACTACAAATACAACTCTTTGGAGATCTTGGCGTAGGAAAGACAACGTTTGTACGTGCTATTCTACATGGCCTCGGCTATCATGGTCGTGTCCGTAGTCCAACCTACTCTCTTTTAGAGCCGTATATATTTGAATGCGAGGATGGGAAATTTGAAGTCTATCATTTTGATCTATATCGGTTCAGCGATCAAGCTGAATGGTCCGATGTAGGTTTTCGAGAATACTTCAATTCTAATACAATCTGTATCATTGAATGGCCGCAGCAGGCAAGAGCATTGCTTGGTATCCCTGATCTTGTCTTCTCATTCGATCTTGATGGTAATAGACGAACGGTCGCCGTCAAGGCTTATAGTGTGTTAGGTAAGGCATATCTTGAAAGATGTTAATTAAGCTACCAATAATTAAATTTATAGCTACCGTATCGCATAACTGGCGTCGCCGTCAGCTGCTATATGTAGGTGTATCTATTCTTATATTTAGACTCGCAATTACATCTCGTCTTGCATACTCGACATCAATTCTTGATGTACGTACCTGGCCTGCGCGTGACTACACGCGCGTAACAATTGAATCGGATGAGAAGTTACAAAATAAACAGCAATTAGTACAAGGACATAATCAGTTCATCATTGATCTTATCGGGATCCATCTTAATAAAGCTCTACGAGATTTCCCCTTGAAAATTAGGATGAATAATCCACATATCCGATCCGTTCGGGTCTTTCAGAATCAGCCTGACATTGTCAAGATGGTTTTCAACCTTAAAGGTTCCGTGGAACCACAGGTCTTTACATTGCAACCAGTTAGTCCATATCGCTATAGGTTAGTGTTCGATTTGTATCCAGTTGTCGCTCCTGATCCATTATCTGATCTCATCATGCAGACGGAACATAAGGAACAGAAACTAAAAGAAACTGTATTCAAACAGAAAATTGAAATACCTAGCACTTACTCTTCTGAGTCCTTTTTTAACTACTATGCAAAAAATACGAAAAATTTCGATATTATCGACCTGAAGAAATCGTCAATAGATCTACCATCTGTTGTCTCGTCAAAAAACAATAAGCATGTCGACGACAGTGTAAAGAACCCCCACAAATTCAATTTTAAAAAATCTGGAAATAATAAAACTATACGCCTATTAACAGTTGCAATCGATCCTGGACACGGTGGTGAGGATCCTGGAGCAATTGGAGCAAGAGGTACATACGAGAAACATGTTGTTCTTGACATAGCGAAAAAGCTTCGAGAAAAAATTAACTCAGTACCTAATATGCGCGCTATGATGACACGTGATGCAGATTTCTTTGTACCACTAAATGTTCGTGTACAGAAAGCAAGACGTGTCGGCGCAGACGTGTTTGTTTCAATACATGCTGATGCATTTACAACATCGTCTGCACAAGGCTCCTCTATATTTGTGCTTTCTGATCATGATTCGTCGAGCAAATCAGCAAGCTGGATTGCAAACAATGAAAATGCATCTGATAAAATAGGTGGGATTAATATAAAAACACAAGATGAAACAGTTAACCATACGCTGCTTGATATGCTATCAAGTGCACAGATCCGTGATTCTTTGCGCTACGGTTGCTATGTTCTAAAAGAAGTAAGCAGAATAAGTAAACTACATAAAGGCTCAGTTGAGCAAGCAAGATTTGCTGTATTAAAAGCACCTGATATTCCATCAATCCTAATTGAGACGGCATTTATCAGTAACCCAAAAGAGGAATCTAAGCTAAACGATGATAAATATCGCTACAAAATGGCATCTGCAATATTCCAAGGTATCAAGCGGTATTTCTCTGAAAATCCTCCTCTCTCAAGAAGAGTAAAGAATAACCCAGATTAAAAATATAGGAAAAAATAGTGCTAGAATGCTTTTATCATTAAAAATATACGAAAGAAACATTGTTGAATGTAAATTAGCTAATCAATTTTCTAGACTAGTCTTGAAATGGTAACATGATTTCATTAATACGAAGCACTATATACGACCCTATAGAATTAAAAATAGATAAACTAATTTTTAAAGCAGATCTGGCTATCAAAAATTGCTTCTTCATTAGTTTCTTCTTTATTCTTATAGTCTTTATTAGTATTAATCTAGAATTTAATTCTACTAACTCGATTATTTCCGTATGCAGATACTGAAAATGCCAGTAATGTAAACATACGAAATCAAATAAAAGAAGGTTTGAGACGTGCAGATAATGAACGTTACTATATTAGATATAATATAGATTGAAGATAGTATAATAGATCGAAGATAAGGTTTGTCATAGGAGGAAATTGTATATAGATCTTTTATTTAAAGTAATAAACTTAGCACACCGTAAATAAAGCTTGCTTCTTAGCATATTTAATGATGATTCAATTTATAAAATAGCTAATATTTTTCTGCTTGTTCTATCTTTTTCTTAGGATCTCAATGCAATTTAGAATTATAGACATAATATGAAGACACTCTCTGAGCTTTGTATAAATTATACTCGCGCATCACTCGGTAAAATAATACTCATTGTGAGCTATTTTTTACAATTCGACTATTAGCTCTAAGAGGAATTCGATACAAAACTTCTAGAACCCAATACCGATGATGCTTGCTACTGTTATACTGTCAGTGAAAAAGGACGACCATCTTCATGGATCGTACTAATGAAAGATAATGATATGCGTGGATTTATATTCTTTACAAATTATAACAGCTGAAAGGGATATAATTTAGAATCAAATCAATATGCAGCCGTGCTGTTTTATTGAATTGAATTCGAGCGATAGGTTCGGGTCGAAGGTATCGTCGAAAAACAAGCGAAGATGAAAGTAATCTATATGAATGTAAGAAGGTAATCTATATTTTGATTCTCGTCGAGTTAGCTCACAGATTGGAGCGTAGGCATCTATGAAAAGTATGGTAATTGATGCTCGTTCTACGATTAAGTCTTGAGAGCAAGAATTCTTAGAACAATATGGAGATAATCCGCGCTACGGGCGTCATATTGGTGTGGGGGGGTATGGATATCGCTTGGTATCGTTACCAGGATTCATTAGAATTCTGGCAAGGTTAGAGGCCCCCATCTCAACTCTACGATCGCTTTACATTACAGTCGAGATAAAAATACTGAGCACAGGTGTGGGTTAATAATTAATCCTCCCCTTCATCTTAACTACGTATCATGTTTTATTCCATAAGTAGACTTTTAAGTCTTTGCAACTTATGCTCTTATCACTAATAGAAGTAATATCATTGTAAGTTCTACAGAATACTATAAAAAGATAGAAGAATTCTTTCTCTTTGCTGTAGCTTTATAGGCTATGGTTGAGCTCTCTTCAATACTTTAATGTTGGTTAAAAAAGTCAAAAATCTTTAAAAAATAAGAGATAGGGAGATTTACATTAACTCTAGACTCTGGGAAGTAAGATATTAAAATGGTTTCTTCTTTACTATTTCTTTTCTTCTTTATCTAGAGATTTAAAGAGATACTTAGTTTTATACCGTATAAAAGTGTGGCTTAACTACGCTGAATAAAAGTGAATAGAGAGCTTAATAGAGAGCTTAAATTTGGTGGGCCTCCCGGGAGTCGAACCCGGCACCAACGGATTATGCTTACCAGCTATGACTTTGGTCACCCCTTTCAGGTTTGTGGTCTGGACTGTCTCTTATCTTTACGACCTACCCGTACAGTCTCTACACGTTCTCTCAAAGAGAGCTTCGCTCGGGATTACCACGCTGCTTGGCACAGAAGAGGTTTCCCCGAATTTGGGTAGTTCTACCATGGGGCAGTAAATCAAATTTACCCCTAGGCAACCCATTATTTACTATCTATAACTACAAATTTATTGATAGTACTTTTATGAGTCCGCTGCTCTAACCAAACATGAGCTAGAGGCCCAAAACTTTTAATATAATCAGTTTCTTTCTCTTTCTAGTCTAGATTAGTTTCCCTCAAGAAAAGACTTGAGCTTGTCTGATCGGCTTGGATGTCTTAGTTTTCGTAATGCCTTTGCTTCTATTTGACGGATTCTTTCTCGCGTAACGTCAAACTGCTTACCAACTTCCTCAAGTGTGTGATCAGTGCTTACCTCGATACCAAAACGCATCCGTAGCACTTTGGCCTCGCGCGGTGTCAGTGAATCAAGTACATCCTTTACAACATCTCGCATACTAGCATGAAGCGCAGCATCACTAGGCGCAATTGTATTGTTATCCTCAATAAAATCACCGAGATGAGAATCTTCGTCGTCACCGATTGGTGTTTCCATTGAGATCGGCTCTTTTGCAATCTTCATAATCTTACGAATCTTTTCTTCTGACATATCCATCTTCTCAGAAAGAGTCATCGGATCCGCCTCAAGACCAGTTTCCTGTAAAATTTGTCTCGATATTCTGTTCATTTTGTTAATTGTTTCAATCATATGAACTGGAATTCGAATAGTTCGTGCCTGATCCGCAATTGAACGCGTAATCGCTTGACGAATCCACCATGTGGCATACGTTGAGAACTTGTAACCGCGACGATATTCGAATTTATCAACTGCTTTCATTAAGCCGATATTGCCTTCCTGAATTAAATCAAGGAACTGTAAACCTCGGTTTGTATATTTCTTTGCAATTGAGATTACAAGACGTAGATTTGCCTCAATCATCTCACGCTTTGCTTGACGTGCCTTGATTTCTCCAGCCCCCATCTTTCGGCTAGTTTCCTTTAGATCATTTATCGGTAGAACAATACGGCTTTGTAAGTCTAGCAGTTGCTGTTGTTGTTCGCGAATGGCTGGAATATTACGTGATAGTATTGTACTATATGAATGTCCTTCTGCAGCAATTTTTCTAGCCCAATCAATATCAGTCTCACTTCCAGGAAAACGTGTAATAAATTCCGAATGCGGCATTCTACACTTTTCAACAACAATATACAGAATTTGACGTTCAACCTGGCGTACTTCATCTACCTGTGCACGTAAAGTATCACACAGACGCTCAATAGTTCGTGCAGTAAACCGAATTGTCATTAGTTCATTTTGAATCGTTTTTTGTGCTTTCAGATACGATTTTGACTTATAACCTTCATTTTCAAATGCAAGATGCATCTTTTCAAACCATTTACTAATTAGTGCAAATTTTCTGATCAATGTTCGCTTAAGTACTTCTAGATGAGCAGCACTAGCTAATGCCTGTGCAGTAGCAATACTGTCTCTGTCACCTTCCTCTTCTTCAATCCCTTTGTTCTCAATTTCCTCAGCTTCCTTATTATAAAAGCTATCAGTATTGACTTCTAGCGTATTTGTATTAACTAGTCCATCGACAAGTTCATCAACGCGGATTTCCTCATTCTCTAAACGCTTAGCCATAGAAAGGATATCAGAAATTGTTGTTGGGCACGAGGAAATCGCCATTATCATATGGCGTAGACCATGTTCTATCCGCTTCGCGATCTCAATTTCGCCTTCACGCGTAAGTAGCTCGACCGTACCCATTTCACGCATATACATTCTGACTGGATCTGTCGTACGCCCAAATTCCGAATCGACTGTTGATAGTGCAACTTCTGCTTCCTCTTCTACCTCATAATCTGATGATATGGCTGGTGCATTATCATTCAACAGTAGAGTTTCAGCATCTGGAGCCTGCTCGAAGACTGATATTCCCATATCATTGAATGTCCCAATAATTCCATCGAGTACTTCAATTTCTATAAAGCTATCTGGAAGATGATCGTTAATTTCTCCATATGTAAGGAATCCTCGCTCCTTACCAAGCTTGATTAGCATACGAAGCTTAATTCGACGTTCTTCAAGCTCCTGAGCTGTACCAGAGCTTGATGAGAATGCCTCCTTTAGCAAGGCTCTTTCTTTTGCGCGGCGATCACGTACTTTATTTTTGCTAGGTATAGCAACAGTCTGCGCATCGCTCTGATTTTCATTATTATCGATAGATAATACTTCGTTTGGCTTTTTAGTCATAGAGTTCGTTTTACAGACTCGACTCGTAACTGCTGAATAACAGCCGGCTAAACTTGTTCATAGTACTTATATAGTTTTTGTTGAGCGCGTTCCGTTTTATCAGCCTTAGTCTCCGCGTCGCGCTTGCTCCTTTCGTTATTAACTTACTTCTTCATTTGTTTTACTGTTTACAAAATCCTCCATTTAAAAAAATTACGCTAAAATGCTTATATCCTTAGCGAGAAATTAAATTTCTCTAAATTCACACTATTTATAATCTTTTTATATGAGAACTTATCTCTATAAATTCTACTAAGAAAAATAAAATCCTTTAAAAATTTTTTTAATTGTAACACGGTAGCCCTTTATAGGCGTTATAACAAGCTTATTACAAGATAAACTGACGCTTCATATCAGTCCGTTTTTGGTTCAGCTTTATTAATTCGTTAAGTTCATCTGGAGTATGCGTTGTTTTCCGAGTTAACTGATCAAGCCGACTGTTGTACATATCATAACGCATCTTTAATACCGATACTTTTACCTCCTCTGTAGCGATTCGCTCCTGATCATGTTGCTGTTCAATAAGCGAGTCGTCATCTAGATTTTGTAGTAATAGATCGCGTATATTCTCATCATAAAGAAAAATTTCTCTGAAAATTTCCTCATAAGTTTCTCTCTTTGCAGAAGTTTGAAGCATATCGGAAAGTAATTTAAATTCAGCACGGCTGCCAAGAGTACATGCATAATCTATAACTTCACAGAACAACTCACCACTGTTTGGCTGTGAACATAGAGTCATCCTTTCCTCGTTATTGAGATGCATAGCAATTTTCGGATACATTACTAGATTGCGTAGCGCGCGTTTCTCTAAATTAGTTACGCTCCGCTTATCGCTGCGCACTCTAGCATAGTGAGCTGGTGAAATAAATCGCGTATCGATATCGGTTAATACGGCGATTTCGTAGAACGAAATATTAAGTCTTTCCGCAATCATATGCATAATTTGTGTGCGTAACGCATTTTCTGGTAATGCTTTCAGCATCGGTTTTATATCGAAAAGAGCCTTTGCTCGCCCTTCCGGTTGATCAAGCGCCTTTCCAGTTATTGCTTCATTCAATATAAATTGCGATAGTGATATAGCATGCTCTATCTGTTCAGAAAATGCATCGGCTCCAAATTTACAAAGATAGCTATCCGGATCATACTCAGATGGTAAAAATATGAATTTAATCGTTCGGTTATCTGCGGCGTGTGGTAGACATACGTCAAGTGCGCGCCGTGTAGCTCTTCGTCCAGCAGCATCGCCATCAAAACTGAAAATTATTGTATCTGTATATTGTAGTAGTTTTTTAACGTGGAAAGACGTGCAGGTACTACCTAGTGTTGCTACTACGTTAGGAAAACCAAGTTGCACGAGTGCTAGGACA
This sequence comes from Burkholderia sp., assembly GCA_032470235.1. Lineage (GTDB taxonomy): Bacteria > Pseudomonadota > Gammaproteobacteria > Burkholderiales > Burkholderiaceae > Burkholderia. The sequence continues at coordinate 192,845 of JAVHYW010000001.1, read as the reverse complement.
TCCATATATCCCTCAACGACGATTACAGATTTATGCTCTCGTATTGAGAAGCGCCCCTCGAATATCCCATATAGCTCCTTTCCTTTACTAAATAGGGATGTTTCTGGCGAATTTAAATATTTTGGTTTCTGAGTATTAAGTACGCGACCACCAAATCCAATCACTTGTCCTTTCATATTCCGAATTGGAAATATAATCCGCTCACGAAATCGATCATATCGATCTGTCTCGATTTTTTTATCAATTTTCTTACTAACGATCACGAGACCTGACTTAACGAGCGTATCTTTATAATAATCTTGGAATGCTGATTTTAGATTCTGCCAACTATTTGGTGCGTAGCCTAACCAGAAACGAGCTGCGACTTCTCCGCTCAGTCTGCGACTTTTTATATACAGTACTGCATCCGGTGAGATGCGAAGCTGCTTGCGATAGTAATTACACGCAACTTGCATTACATCGGATAGCTTAGTTAAGGCTAATATCTGTCTATAATATTTACCATCTTCTAAAAGAAGCGATGATGATTTATATGGGATGGTTAGTCCAACAGAATGCGCTAATTCTTGTACTGCCTCCTTGAAGGTTAATCTCATATATTCAATCAGGAATCTGATTGCAGTTCCATGCGCGCCGCAGCCAAAACAATGATAGCATTGCTTATCAGGACTGACAGTAAACGATGGACTCTTTTCATTATGAAAAGGACAAAGTCCTATTAAATTCGTGCCGCTCTTTTTAAGTTCTATATGACGACTTATTATATCAACAATATCGACATGGCTTAATAGAACCTGCAAAAAAGAATGTGGAATCACAGTATAGAATCAATTTAAAAAGAATAATACACAGTCCATTAAAAAGCTTTTTGAAAAAAATTTTTAATTAATTCCCTAAAATCCGATATTTTTATAATCATCATAATATTACTTAATTCTAATTTTCATATGTACTTTTATATTTTCGATGATTTATTCCTTTAAATTTATTTATTTTCCTGTAAATAGAATTTGATATCAAAATTCTAGAATTATCGTTTCGAACTAGAGATACTTAGCCATTATTAGAAACTTAATATTAGGTCTAGAACTACATCAGGCGACTAAGAATATCAATCTCTTACTCACATTCTAATCATATTAACTAAATAAAACATTCTCCTAAAATTTAAAGTGAAAGATCGCCAGTGCGGAGAAAGAATGTATTACGACTTTAAATACGCTATTTGCCACTCACTGGTGAATCTAGATTTTTACTTATTTCAACTTTCGATCTAAGCATCCGAGTTGCGTTTAACTACAGAGCATTTTAAAAAATTTTTTAATTAAAAATCTATATCTAGATTAGACTAATTAAATACTGTAATTAAATAGAATTAATGATATATCTCTATTCCTGTTAGACCATAACTAGTCGTAACTAGTATTAAATAGAGCTAAATAATTACTGTAGTAATGCCTCTAAATTTATTGTTGCAATTTTATAAAGAGATACTATCTGAGCTATCTTATAGCTCTCTGAGTTTCTAAAGAGAAATATGTTGATAAACTGTAATTAGATAATTAACGAAATGCTCTTCGAGCATCTTTATTTATTGTTTGAGGATAACTAATGCTTGTTCTCGGCATCGAAAGCTCCTGTGATGAAACTGGCCTTGCGCTCTATGATACGCATCACGGTTTGCTTGCGCAGGCATTACACTCGCAAATTGTGATGCATAGAAAATATGGTGGTGTTGTTCCTGAACTCGCATCGCGTGATCATATTCGCTATGTACTTCCACTTCTTAAAGATATACTTAAAACTAGTGGCGTACAACATAAAGATATTAACGCGATTTCGTTTACTCAAGGCCCTGGACTCGCTGGCTCTTTGCTCGTTGGTGCAAGTATTGCAAACGCGCTCGCAATGGCCTGGAATAAGCCGACAATAGGAATACATCATCTGGAAGGACACTTGCTGTCTTCACTTCTTACATCTGAACCACCGCCGTTTCCATTTGTTTCGCTTCTCGTATCAGGCGGACATACACAATTAATGCGCGTAACAGACATCGGTATATATGAAACACTCGGTGAAACACTCGATGATGCAGTCGGTGAAGCATTCGATAAAACTGCAAAACTGATAGGTCTTGGCTACCCAGGCGGTCCAGAAATATCAAAATTAGCAGAGAAAGGCAATTTCGGTGCAATCGTTTTTCCACGACCGATGATACACTCCGGTGATCTGAATTTCAGCTTTAGCGGACTAAAGACTGCTGTACTCAGACAGATAAAAAAAATTAATTATTTTTCTCTTTCTAGCGCACTGCAAGAACGCGAAAAAGCAGATCTCGCAAGAGGATTCGTCGACGCTGCTGTTGATGTACTTGTTACAAAATCGATTGCTGCTTTAAAGGAAACAAAATTAAACCGTCTTGTTATTGGTGGCGGAGTTGGAGCAAATAAGCAACTACGTACAGCACTATCTAACATCTCGGAGACTAATATATTTAGTGTATACTATCCAGATTTAGATCTATGTACTGATAATGGTGCGATGATCGCACTCGCTGGAGCATTACGACTCCAGCGCTGGCCTGAGCAGGCACGTACAGATTATGCATTTACAGTGAAACCGCGTTGGGATCTAGCATCCCTCGTATGAATTGATTAGTTGTTTAAATTGATCTCTATATTATCTATATTATAATGGATATACCTATACTTCTTAAGCTAGAAGCACGACCTATTTTAGGTTAGCGACGTATTAAAAATTCGTTTTGGCATTTTGAGGTATTTATATGATTGCATTTCGATTATGCGTGATGTGGTGCGATCAAATTCATGATTAATCAATCCGTAGATATATAAATTCTTTAACGGTACCTCAGCAGACATTAGCAGCTTAACTTTATGATCGTATAGTACATCAATAAGCCATGTGAAGCGCAGCGCTTCTGACTCCATATACGCTGACATTTTTGGTACATCACATAGTATGATCATACTGAATCGGCTCGCAAGCTCTAAATAATCCTTTTGAGATCTGGCACTGCCACACAGTGTTGAAAAATCAAACCATATGATGTCATCAGTCTTGCGCAATGCTCTTAATTCCCGATTTTCGATATAAATAATCGGACTTTCATCTGGTACCGTAGTAGTTAGATCATTAAATACATTTCGAAGCGCATGTTCGCTATCTATACCAAGCGGTGTATAATACATACTGAATCTTTTCATCTTGGAGAAACGATAGTCGATCCCCAAATCAACATTTAGTATGTCAAGATTTTCCTTTAGTAGCGAGATTGCTGGTAAAATACGATCGCGATGTAGTCCATTTCTATATAGAACATCTGGATTATAATTTGATGTCATTACGAACTGTATGCCATTTATAAATAGCTGGTCTAGTAGACGATAAAGGATCATCGCATCCGCGATATCTGATATATTAAACTCGTCTAAGAATATTAATTCATAGCGTTTAGCGATTAGCTGTGCAAGTGTATCAAGTGGATTAGACTGACCTTCTAGTTTTTTGAGTCTAAGATGTACCTCATACATAAATTCATGAAAGTGAAAACGAATTTTACGTCTAAGTGGCAGAACCATATAAAAACTTTCCATTAGAAAGCTCTTTCCACGTCCTACACCACCCCATATATATATACCACGTGGTAATTTTGGATGAATGAGAAATTTCTTAAGTATATTTGATTTTCTAGATTTGTAGATTAACCATTCATCCTGTCTATTTTGCAGACGAATAAGTGCTTCACGCTGTGCAATATCTAAATTATATCCATAATATGATAGTTCGCGCTCACAGTATTCGGTTATATTCATAATTCCAAAATATTAAAATAAGTACATTTAACTATACTTATTTTTCTGATCTTCAGAAATTAGCTATTAAGCGAACGCTTATCAACATCCAATGCTGCCTCACGTAGTGCTTCAGATAGAGATGGGTGTGGATGACAGATCCTAGCAATATCTTCCGAAGCTGCTTTAAACTCCATTGCGAATACAGCTTCTAAGATCAATTCAGATGCATTTGCTGAAATAATGTGTACACCAAGAATTTGATCAGTCTTTGAATCGGCAATAACTTTTACGAAGCCATCTGTCTCGTTCATTGAGAGTGCTCGGCCATTAACTAAGAATGGAAATTTACCTAATTTTATCTCGTATCCTTCAGCTTTTAATTGTTGCTCTGTCTTACCAACCCAGGCTATTTCTGGCTGAGTATAGATAACCCATGGGATACAGTTATAATCGATATGTGGCTTCTGACCATCGATTACTTCTGCAACTAGGATTCCTTCATCTTCTGCCTTGTGTGCAAGCATCGGACCACGAACAACATCACCGATCGCATAAACGTTTGACACTGCAGTGCAGCAGTAATCATCGACGTCAATAAAGCCGTGATCGTTTGTTTTTAGACCGATCAATTCTAAACCGAGGTCATCGGTATTAGGTATACGGCCAACTGATACGATTAGTCGATCTGCATTAAGTATTTCCGTTTTATTATCTTTATTAGTGTAAGTAATCGATACGCTATCATTGCTCACTACTCTTGACTCAAGGATTTGAACACCAGTATTAATTTCTAGGCCTTGTCTCTTAAGTAGCCTTGATGCTTCTTTAGAAATTGATTCATCGACAGAGCTAAGAAAATCTGGCATTGCTTCGAGCATTGTTACATTAGAGCCAAGACGACGCCAAACTGAGCCAAGTTCAAGTCCAATTACACCAGCACCAATTATTACAAGTTTTTTTGGAACTGTTTCGAATGAAAGTGCTCCTTCATTATCTACGATAATCTTTCCATCAACCGGAACTATTCCGAGATGGCGTGCTTTTGAGCCTGTAGCTATAATTACATTCTTAGCAGTTATAGTCTTAGTTTCGTTCTCTCCTCTAACTTCAATTTGAATGCCCATAGCATTCTTTCCGATAAACTTTCCATGTCCTTTCAACCAAATTATATTATTTTTTTTAAAAAGGAATTCAATCCCACCTGTCATTTTCTCAATAATCTTATTCTTGCGATCAAGCATCTTCTCGATATTAATCTTTACATCTCTAACAGTGATTCCATGACTATCGAGATGATTATTGATCTTTTCAAATTCTTCTGACGAAGCAAGCAACGACTTTGATGGAATACAACCGACGTTTAGACACGTACCACCTAACTTCGGTGCTCCGTATCGATTCTTCCACTTTTCAATACAAGCAACGGTTTTGCCAAGCTGTGCAGCGCGAATGGCAGCAATATAACCACCAGGTCCACCGCCGATCACAACGATATCAAATTCTTTTGACATAATAATCCTTCATTTTATGTATAGCGCGCCATGTAATTGTATGATCGGCGCAATAGAGTCTAGGTCACAAATACAGAAAAATTTTTATAGATCGAGCAATAAACGAGTTGGATCTTCTAGCATATCTTTAATCATAACGAGTGATAATACAGCTTCTCGTCCATCGATAATCCGATGGTCATATGATAATGCAAGATAGTTTATTGGACGAATCACTATTTGACCATTTTCAATAACCGGGCGCTCTTTTATCGCATGTACACCTAAAATAGCCGACTGCGGCGGATTGATAATAGGAGTCGATAGCATAGAACCAAATATGCCGCCGTTTGAAATTGAAAACGTACCACCTGTTATTTCTTCAATTGATAATTTTCCATCCTTTGCTTTTTGACCAAACTCGGTAATTTTTTTCTCAATTCCTGCAAGGTTTAATTTATCCGCATTACGCAATATTGGTACAACGAGACCACGAGGTGAGCCCACTGCAATACCAATATCAAAGTAGCTATGATAGATAATATCGTTTCCGTCGATTGATGCGTTTACTAGTGGGAATTTTTTTAGTGCATGAACTGTCGCTTTTACAAAGAACGACATGAAACCAAGCTTTACGCCGTGCTCAATCTCGAATTTATCTTTATATTTCGCACGTAGATCTATTATCTTCTTCATGTTTACTTCGTTGAACGTAGTTAGGATCGCACTCGTCTTCTGCGATTCGAGAAGCCGCTCAGCAATTCGTGCACGAAGTCGAGACATAGGAACGCGCTTCTCTGAACGATCTTCTAGATAAGGTATCGTCGCTTCTAACTGACTTGTCTTCATGCTAACTAATTTTGTATCTATCGTTTCATTAGAACGATAGTCTTTTTTTATGTAGGTTGCAGATAGAACATCGCCTTTTGTAATTCGGCCATTGCGTCCAGAACCAACAATGTCGATAGCACTAAGCCCATTCTCTACCATTAATTTTGATGCAACTGGTGATGCAGAGGTAACTGGTGATGCAGAGGTGGCATCTGATGCTATCGCATGAGTAGATATAGCTACCTGTTTAATTTCAGAATCGCTACTATCTACTACGTCAGACTTGTATGTATACTCTTCAGTATCAATCATCGCGATAACCTGATCTTCCATCACGATGTCGCCTTCGTTTTTCAAAACTTTTACGAGCAATCCAGAATTTGGTGCTGGCACTTCAAGCACAATTTTATCTGTTTCAAGTTCAATCAGGATCTCATCCTGAGTAACGGTTTCACCTAGATTTTTCTTCCATTTTAACATGGTTGCTTCCGAAACCGACTCAGAAAGCTGAGGTACTTTGACTTCTACGATAGTCATTTGAAAATTTTCCTAAATATTTTTCTAAGCCTCGTGTTTAAGTACGATGTGAAACCGCGCCTCGTACATATATTAGGTGAATTAGAGAATTGCAAGCTCAGAAATTTGATTATTGATAATCAAATTTCGTTCTTTAGTATACCGAATGCACCCTCGATTAGTGACTTCTGCTGCTCGCAGTGCTTTTTATAGGAGCCAACAGCAGGAGAAGCTGAGGCCTGTCGCCCACTGTATGCGAGTTTTTGCCCTTCTCTCATATATTTTTTCATCTTGTGCTTGATATAGAACCATGGCCCCTGATTCTTTGGCTCATCTTGTACCCAGACAACTTCTGTCGCATTTTCACATTTCTTAATTTCTGCCTCGAAATCCTTATTCGAGAATGGATAAAGCTGCTCTATTCTTATAATCATGATGTTATTCGATTTTATTTCACGGCGATGTGCGATGAGATCGTAGTATAAGCGACCAGAGCATACTAGAATACGCTTAACCTTCTTTAGATCGATTTTGTCTTCTACTTCGCTAAGTATAGGATAAAATAATCCCTCTGAAAGTTCATGCAGACTAGATACTGCCTCCTTGTGACGCAGTAGTGATTTCGGAGTTATTATAATCAGAGGCTTACGTAAAAGACGAATCATCTGGCGACGAAGAAGGTGGAAAATTTGTGCTGGCGTTGTCGGCTGGACGACCTGCATGTTATAACCTGCACAGAGTTGTAGAAAACGTTCTATTCGAGCTGAAGAATGCTCTGGACCTTGTCCTTCATAGCCATGCGGTAAGAGCATTGTAAGACCCGACAAACGACCCCATTTCACTTCACCAGACGAAATAAACTGGTCTATCACAACCTGTGCACAATTAACGAAATCGCCAAATTGTGCTTCCCACAGTACAAGAGTGTTCGGATCCGCTGTAGAGTAGCCATATTCGAAACTAAGTACCGCTTCTTCTGATAATGTCGAGTCTATTATCGTAAAGGTTGCTTGATTGTCGGTGATATTCTGCAGTGGTACGTATGTACCCTCGTTCCAACACTCTCGGTTCTGATCATGTAACACTGCATGTCGATGTGTAAATGTGCCACGTCCAGAATCCTGGCCTGTTAGAAGAACCTTATATCCCGATGATAAGAGCGACGCGAACGCGAGATGTTCTGCCATACCCCAATCGAGCGACTGCTCGCCATATATCATCTTCCTGCGATCATTAATCACGCGTTCGACAAGAGAATGAACTTTGAAGTTAGTTGGCACTGTTGTGATGCGCTTCCCAAGACGCTTTAGTTCGGTTAGAGATACTGCTGTATCCGAATCATCAGTCCACTTCGTATTCAGGAATGGCGTCCAATCTACTGTATGCTTACTCTTACAACCAAATAGTACTAGATCAACTTTTTTATTGCCATTACTTATCGACTTTCTATACTCTTTTACAAAATCCTCTACTTCCTCTGCACCTAGCAAGCCCTGCTGTATGAGCTTCTTTGCATAAAGCGTTCGGACTCCAGGGTGTGCTGCGATTTTTTTATACATCATCGGCTGTGTAATAGAAGGTGTATCCTGTTCATTATGTCCAAGCTTTCGAAAGCAGATGATATCAAGAACGACATCCTTCTTAAATTTTATACGGTAGTCAATCGCAATCTGAGTAGCAAGTACAACTGATTCCGGATCATCACCGTTTACATGTAGTACTGGAGCCTCGATTATTTTTACAACATCAGTACAGTATAATGTTGACCGCGCATCCCTTGGATCTGCCGTTGTGAATCCAATCTGGTTATTGATGACAATATGTAATGTGCCGTGCGTACTATAACCACGCGTCTGTGCTAAGTTTAGAGTTTCCATTACAACTCCCTGTCCGGCAAATGCCGCATCACCATGAATCTGTACTGGAAGTACCTGACTACCATCATAATCACCTCGACGGTCCATCCTAGCCTTTACAGAACCTTCTATAACAGGGTTAACAATTTCAAGATGTGATGGATTGAATGCGAGCGATAAGTGTACAGAGCCACCGTCTGTAGATATATCAGAAGAGAAGCCTTTGTGATATTTTACATCTCCCTCTAGAAGATCATCGGTATACTTGCCCTCAAATTCAGAAAACAAATCTGAAGGTATCTTACCAAGCGTATTTACAAGCATATTCAGACGGCCTCGATGTGCCATACCAATCACAATTTCCTGGATTTTGTTTTTCCCAGAATATTGGACAACTTCATTCATTGATACGATAAAGCTCTCACTACCCTCAAGTGAGAAGCGCTTCTGTCCAACATATTTTGTATGTAAATAGCGCTCAAAGCCTTCAGCAGCAGTTAATATACGAAGTATATGTTTTTTTTTATCAGCTAAAAAATTAGGTATCGCATGTATCGATTCTAATCTCTTCTGCCACCAACACCTCTGTTTTAGATCTCTAATGTGCATATATTCTGCACCAATCGTACCACAATAGGTATCGTGTAAACCCTTAATAATATCGCGAAGCGAAGCCTGCTCGAAACCGAAATAGAGATTTCCTGTATTGAACGTCTGAGTAAAATCATCCTCGGAAAAATTATAGAATTCAGGTTCTAGTTCTGGAATTTTTGGATATTTACAGTGCTTTAGTGGGTTTAATGGGTTAAGATTAGCGTATTGTGAGCCAAAGAAGCGATAAGCATTTATTAACGAATAAACGTGCGCCTGCTTATTCTCTATGGCTAGTTTGTTTCTAATTTTATGTGAAATTAACGTATTCTTCTTAGAACAATGTGAAATTGATTCAATTTCTTTATTGTGCGTAATATCTCCAGAATTGTAATCACTAACAGATGAAATATTCTGCAATGCATCAAAATACTCACGCCATTTTCCCGAGATTGATTTCGGATCATCTAGATATATCTCGTATAATTCCTCTAGATAGTGACTATTATCTCCAAATAGACAGGAATTTAACTGGAACCGCTTCATAACATCTAACATTTATGCTCACCTTTCTTCGAGCTTCTCGAGAAATAGCGAGTTGCTCAACCTTCCATTGGATGTACTAATTGTTTAGCAGCAGATTGCACGAAATAAAATCTTGTAGTCTAAGAACCTATATCCTTCGTGCTTAGAAACAGTATAGAATAGAATAACTCGAATATTTTCACATAAAATTATTTAGATGCTCAGATTCGTAAAATATATACCATAAAGGTCAGTAACTTATAAATTCTCGTCGTGCTTGACGCCGCTCATGCTCTTTTAGGTAACGTTTGCGTAGACGAATTGACTTCGGTGTTACTTCAACTAGCTCGTCCTCATCAATGAACTCAACTGCGTATTCAATCGACATCTGGATCGCCTGAGCAAGGTGAACCGCTTCGTCTGTTCCAGATGCTCGCACGTTCGTTAGTTGTTTGCCCTTGATCGGATTTACGACTAGATCATTATCTCGGCTATGGATACCAATAATCATTCCCTCGTATAACATATCACCAGGCCTTACAAACATTCTACCGCGATCCTGTAACTTCCAAAGCGCATATGCTACTGCCTCTCCATCATCCTGCGAAATCAGAACACCCTTTTTACGTCTACCAATAAAACCATCCTTAACTGGTTTATAAGAATCAAAGATATGACTTATCAAGCCTTTTCCACGAGTCAAAATTAAAAATTCGCTCTGAAATCCAATTAGTCCTCGGGTTGGAATCCGATATTCAAGACGCGTGCATCCATGGCCATCCGACATTATATCTAAGATTTCACCCTTACGATAGCTGAGTTCTTCCATTACACTACCATTATATTTCTCCTCAATATCTATAATGAGTAATTCGTACGGCTCGTAGTTCACGCCATTAATTTCTCGCATCACTACGCGCGGACGTGATACCGCGAGTTCATAACCCTCTCTACGCATATTCTCTATGAGAATCGATAAATGTAATTCACCTCTTCCAGATACTTCGAATACAGTTTCATCGCATGTATCATTCACCCGTAATGCAACGTTATGGTTAAGCTCTCTCTTCAAGCGATTCCTAATCTGTCTGCTAGTAATAAACTTACCTTCTCTACCTGCGAGTGGCGATGAATTCACAAGAAAATTCATCGTTAGAGTTGGCTCATCGACAGTAATTATCGGCAGCGCTTCTGGCATATCTGGAGCACAAATCGTCGCACTAATCCTAATATCCTCAATCCCATTAATCAGTATGATGTCACCCGCCTTAGCTTCTTCAACCTGAACGCGCTCAAGTCCGTTAAATGACATAACTTGGTTAACTTTACGATTTAGAATGTTACCTTCCGGACCAAATCGCATCACAACAGTTTGACCGGGCTTAATGCGGCCTCTAGCAATGCGCCCAACGCCTATTTTACCAATATAGGCTGAATAATCTAGAGATGTAATTTGCATTTGAAATGGGCCTTCAGGATCAGCATTACGCACAGACACATTTGAGAGAATAGCATCGAATAGTGGACGCATATCACCATCTCGCGCAGCTGAGTCAAGGGAAGCATAACCGTTTAGACCAGATGCATAAACGATTGGAAAGTCTAGTTGTTCCTCTGTAGCACCAAGTTTGTCGAATAGGTCAAACGTTTGGTTAATTACCCAATCGATCCGTGCACAAGGACGGTCAATCTTATTGATAACAACAATAGGTTTTAGACCTAGAGCAAGCGCCTTATTTGTTACGAAACGAGTCTGAGGCATCGTACCTTCGACAGCATCGACAAGCAAGAGTACAGAATCGACCATAGATAATACACGCTCAACTTCACCACCGAAATCAGCATGCCCAGGTGTATCAACGATGTTGATCTGCGTACCTTTGTACTCTACCGAACAGTTTTTCGATAGGATCGTAATCCCACGCTCCCTTTCGATATCATTAGAGTCCATTATCCGTTCTGAGATATATTGGTTCTCTCGAAAGATACCAGATTGTCGAAGAAGCTGATCAACCATTGTTGTCTTTCCATGATCTACATGGGCAATAATTGCAATATTTCGAGGTAAATTTCGAGATGAACGGGTCATAAGAAACTTATAAATCTAATAGATAAGAGTTTATTTTTCCGATTATTCAATTAGTTATTATATGCCTCAATTACATTAACATTATCTACATCACGAGAAATTAATACGAAGTTACCAATAACATCATCAGAATAATCTTCTATACTTATTATAAGCCTAAGACAAATTGATCTTTATATCAACGTTATCAGCGCCATCAATTTCATGATTTTTTGCAACATACTTAGGATTATAGATAACAAAATAGAAATTACATGTCGTTTTTGCAAATATTACTGAATAAGTTTAAGAAACAATATACATTCTTATACTCTTTATAAGTAAATTGTTAAACAAGCCAAATTCTAATTAAAACTAGAAGAAATTTAGATATAGATTGATTAACTATTCTTTACAGTATCTGTTACTGAGATAACCCGATCTGGTCTAAGTATCCCATTCATGACTCTTCCAATACCAAGGAACTTCCTTTCAGTATATACACGTACAAATCCAACATATTTTTCAAGTGGTACTAGATTTAGTCGCTGTCCACTTAGAAAGCGCTTTGCATGTGTGTTATCGAGCTGAACACATGAAAAATCTGATAATAAATTATCGACTGGGTGAAGAAAGGTATCGCGTGTAGCATAATCTATGTTAGATAGTACATCTAGCGTGATAGCAAGTCCAAGACTTAAAGTGCCAACACCTACTCGGCGAAGCATTGTTATATGCGCTCCGCATCCGAGTGCTTCGCCTATATCTTCAGCAAGTGTGCGTATATAGGTACCTTTGCAACAAATCACGCGAAACATCACATTAGGTAGTTCATATGCTAGACATTTAATACTACGAATTATCACATTTCTGCCTTCCCGCTTAACTGTGTGACCAGCTCGTGCATATTGATATAGCCTTTTCCCATTATGTTTCAATGCTGAATACATTGGTGGAATTTGTACAATTTTCCCAATGAATCTAGAAAGTACTTCATCTACTTCTATCCTATTGCAAGTCACAGGGCGCACATCGATCATATTCCCTTCTGCGTCCCCAGTTATTGTGCGTACTCCAAGATGCATTGTTGCTTCGTAGATTTTATCAGCATTAAGTAAATGTTGAGAAAATTTTGTCGCCTCGCCAAAACATATCGGTAGCAGACCTGAAGCTAGTGGATCTAGTGTGCCGGTATGTCCGGCTTTCTTCGCAGATAATAATCGTTTTACGCGAAGTAAAGAGTCGTTGCTTGATAGGCCAATTGGTTTGTCGAGCAAAAGAACACCATCCAGCTTCCGGGGTATAAGCTTACGGAAAGATATAATATCAACCATAAATGAGGAAAAACAGTGAATGGATATTAGTCATCCTTTTCAATATTCCTCAAGTTTGCTTCATCTATTAGATGCGATATCTTATATGCCCTCTCTGTTGTCTGATCGTAGTAAAAATGTAAACTGGGCACCGTATGAATATGTAGAAGTTTGAACAATAAATTTCGTAGATGGCCAGATGCATGATTTAATGCATCCTGTGTATCCTTTTTTTCACCGGTTAGTAGCGTGAAATAAATATTTGCATGTTCATAATTAGGAGTTATTTCAACACTTTCTAAAGTCACAATACCGATTCTTGGGTCTTTGATCTCTCGTATAATTAGCTCAGACAGATCACGTTGAATCTGACTAGAGATTTTTGCATTGCGATTAGAAGGAGTAGATTTTTTCTTCATGAAAACTAAGCTATAATCTTCTATACTATCGTTTCTTTATAAGGAACGAGTAATCTCGTTTACCTCAAACACTTCAAGCCGATCACCTTCAACTATATCGATAAAGTTTTTCAGAGATATGCCACACTCGAATCCCTGTTTAACTTCCTTAACGTCATCTTTAATTCGCTTTAGCGAATCAAGTTCGCCTGTGAAGACAATAACATTGTTGCGTATGACACGCACACATGATGTGCGCTTAACTACGCCATCTATGACCATACAACCAGCAATTGTTCCGATCTTCGGGACTTTAAATACCTGTCGAACTTCAGCTACTGCAGTTAAAATTTCTCGTTTTTCTGGCGAGAGCATTCTAGAAATTTCTACCTTTATCTCATTCACTACATCGTAGATAACATTATAGCATCTAATATCGATTCCTATCGCTTCTGCAAGCTTTCGTGCCTGCGAATCCGCCAGTGTATTGAAACCGATTATAACAGCCTTCGACACAGCTGCAAGATTAACGTCACTTTCACCTATGCTACCAACAGCACTATGTACAATTTTCACGCGTATCTCGCTTGTTGACAGCTTAAGCAACGCCTGTATAAGCGCCTCCTTTGAACCCTGTACATCAGATTTAATAATAAGATTAAGGTTACGTATTTCACTTTCGCTCATTTGTTCGAGCATACCCTCAAGCTTCACAGCTTGCTGCTTTGCAAATTTAACATCACGGAATTTACCCTGACGAAACAGCGCGATTTCACGTGCCTTGCGCTCATCTAATAATACGATTAATTCATCGCCTGCAGAAGGTATCTCTGATAGGCCATGAATTTCAACTGGAATAGAAGGACCAGCCTTCTTCGTTAATTCTCCATTCTCATCAAGCATTGCGCGCACGCGTCCATAAGTAGAGCCTACGATCACAATATCACCACGATTCAGTGTACCTGATTGAACAAGTATTGTTGCAATAGGACCCTTTCCCTTATCAAGCTTTGCTTCGATTACTATACCTTTCGCTGGTGCTTCAACAGGAGCTTTAAGCTCTAGAACTTCAGCTTGAAGTAATAGGTTCTCAAGTAAATTATCGATACCTAAACCAGTTTTTGCTGAAACTACTATGAATGGTGAATCGCCACCATATTCTTCTGGAACGATACCCTCTGTGATGAGCTCTTGTTTCACTCTATCCGGATTTGCATCTGGTTTATCAATCTTATTAATTGCAACAATAATAGGTATACCGCTTGACTTCGCATGAGCGATCGCCTCCTTTGTTTGCGGCATTACGCCGTCATCTGCTGCGATAACTAGAATTATAATATCAGTTACCTTCGTACCGCGTGCGCGCATTGCTGTAAATGCTTCATGCCCAGGTGTATCTAGAAACGTGACGACTCCGTGTGACGTATCAACATGATAAGCACAGATATGTTGTGTAATTCCACCTGCTTCTTTAACTATAACATTAGAGCGGCGAATACAGTCGAGAAGCGATGTTTTTCCATGATCAACATGGCCCATTATTGTGACAACTGGTGGACGTTGTAACTGCTCTGTATTGCTTATTATTTCTTGGTTATCAATGAGTAGTGCTTCCGGATTGTCAAACTTTGACCAAATAGCTCGGTGACCAAGTTCTTCAACAATGATCATTGCCGTTTCTTGGTCGAGTACCTGGTTAATCGTAGCCATCTGACCCATATTTATCATTACCTTAATGACTTCAGATGCCTTAATAGACATTTTATGCGCGAGCTCAGAAATTGAAATTGTTTCTGGAATATGCACATTTCGGATAATCGGTTCGACTGGTACCTGAAAGGATAGCTTATTATCTGCCCTATACTGCTTACTGTTTTTCTTCGATCTAGCTCGCCGACGTCTGTCAATACTAACACTCGAATCTTTGTTATTTGTCTTAATTCCACGGCGTTTTAACGCATTTTCCTGAAATCTTCCATTTTGTACTACTCGGTTTACTTCTACTGGTTTCTTCTCTTTCGTAGCAAGACGGATAGATAAACTTTCCAAGTTCGTTGACTTTTTCCGCGTGCCTCTTACTTTTTGGATTTTATCCGGCTTCGACGGTTCAATATTCTTTTTTATTGTATTGCGCGGCGTATTTATCATTTCACGAATCTCGCGTACTTCTTCTTCAGCAACTTCGCGAAATTTATAAATTTCCTTCTGAGAAGGAAGCGTCTCATCATCTGATTTTTGTATAACGGAGTCGATCCTTTCAACCGGTGCAGACTGATCACTCAACTTCAATGCGAGTTCTTCATTATTTTCCTTTGCATTAGTCCGTGTTTGTAACGTATTCGCTAAAGCATCGCTAGCCTGAATATCAGTTTCAGATAATTGTGCAATAGATATTTGCGTACATTTTAGATTCGACGTATTGTTTCCCTTTGTATACATGAGAGATTCATCGGCTTCCTCATGTTCAGTATTGGGTATTGTCTCTTCTTCTGAGCATATCATTTCTGCTCCATTATCCACTTCGGTGATCACTGTCCGATATTTCTCAGCAATAATATTGCTTATTTCATCGCTCTTAATAAAAGTTCGCTTCTTACGTATCTCAACTTGTATGGTTCGAGCTTTACCTGTTGCATCAGCTTGCCTAATCTCAGATATATGCTTACGTGTTATGGTAATCTTACGATTATCGCTTTCAATTACACCACGAGACTTACGTAAGTGATCTAATAGAAGCGCTTTATCGTCTTCAGATAAAGTATCATCTTCATTGATTTTTTGAGAACCTGCTGCCTTCAGCTGCTTGAGAAGTACATTAGCAGGCATTTTTAATTCCGCTGCAAATTGAGCTACGTTATTACTCGCCATTCATTCCCCTTATTTCAAATAACTAGTTCCCTTACAATTATTTTATAGATTATAAGCAACATTTAATGTTTTGTTAAAAACAGATATGATTATCGCTTGAACCAGTGTTCACGTGCTTGCATAATTAATATCTTAGCAGAATTCTCTTCTATTCCAGTTATATCGACTAGTTCATCTACGGATAGTTCTGCTAGATCATCTCGTGTTACTAAGCCGCACTTAGATAGTTTAGTAAACAACTCTGGGGTAATACCGATAAGATTCTTTAGATTGACCGACGCGCTTTCAACCTCTTCTTCATTTGCAATGGCAATTGTCAGTAGTACATCACGCGCATGTTTACGTAGTTCATATATCATATCCTTATCAAGTGTTTTTATTTTAAGCATTTCATTAAGTGGTACGTAAGCAATTTCTTCTAGGCTTGTAAAGCCTTCATTAATTAGAATATCGGAAATTTTTTTATCAATATTAAGGTTAGTTACTAATAGATTTTGGAGAACATCCCTTTCTTCTTTCTGCTTTAGAGATGACTCCTCTGGCGTCAAAATATTGATTTGCCAGCCAGTAAGTTCGCTAGCAAGGCGCACATTCTGACCGCCACGCCCAATGGATACAGCAAGTTCATTTTCATCAATAACAACATCCATTAAATGCTTTTCTTCATGAACTACAATTGACTGTACTATCCCCGGTGCAAGCGCATTGATTACAAATTGTGCAGGGTCTTCTGACCATGGAATGATATCGATACTTTCACCACAAAGCTCATTGCGTACAGCCTGTACGCGCGATCCTCTAATACCAACGCATGTTCCAATTGGATCGATCCGCTTGTCATATGCAACGACACTAATTTTCGCACGTACACCTGGATCACGTACTGCCGACTTAATCTCAAGCAGTCCTTGAGAAATCTCTGGTACTTCTATTTCAAATAGCTTCACTAGGAATTCCGGTGCGATTCTCGATAGCTGAATCTGTGGACCGCGCGCTGTACGATCAACCTTATCGATAAAACCGCGTACACGATCGCCAACACGTAGGTTTTCTCTTGGAATTAATTGATCACGTCGCAGTATTGCTTCAACTCGACCTGTTTCAACTATAAAATTTCCTTTATCGAAACGCTTTACTGTGCCAGTCATAATCCTTTCGCCCTGATCCATATAGTCGTTCAATATCTGCTCGCGCTCAGCATCTCGAACTTTCTGCAGAATCACCTGCTTAGCAGATTGCGCGCCGATTCGGCTGAATTCAATTGACGGAATAGACTCCTCTATATACTTGCCAACTTCAACTTCTGGTTGTTTTTCTATAGCCTCGAACAGTAAAATTTCACGATCCGGATCCCGTAGGCCAGCCTCATTTGGTACAACAAGCCAGCGTCGAAAGGTTTCTTGCTTGCCACTCTCAGGATCAATATGAACTCGGATCTCAGCACCTTCTTCAAATAGCTTCTTAGAAGCGGATGTTAGAGCATCTTCAAGTGCATAAAGAACAACATCTTTATCTATATTTTTTTCTCGTGCAATTGCATCTACAAGCATTAGCACTTCGCGACTCATTATTTTTCACCTATAAAGTTAACTTGAGGAATCAGGCTAGCTTTATCGATGTCTGGTACTGTAAAGTTAAGAATTTCTGTGTTATCGTTATCTTTCTTAAATTCCAAACTAATCGTTTCGCTACTCAACGTATTTAGAACTCCACAGAAGGTCCTTCGACCATTTATCGGTTTTTTTAGCGTTACAGAAACCTGCTTACCAATAAAGCGCTTAAAATCCGACAACTTTTTTAAAGGACGATTTAGCCCAGGAGATGAAACTTCAAGCTGTTTATAATCGACCTTTTCTACAGCTAATACTCGCTGAAGCTGACGCGTGACCTTTTCACAATCATTGATAGATATTCCAGAACACTGATCAATATACACACAGAGTGTTTTATTTCTAAAAAACTCTAGCTCGATAAATTCGTAACCGAGTCCTACGACTATTGTCTCTATCAGTTCTGTTAGTTGCACACTATATCCCTCTGGGGATTTGAGTAAGCCGCGCACTATAAATCCTACTTCTGCGCTCACTTTAACTTATGAATAAAGAACTATACTCAAAATTCCTAAATCTACTCTATTTTCAGCAAAAAAAATGGGCGAAACGCCCGTCTAACCTTCAAATGCTTTGTATTAAGTCGTATATAGAAAATATCAGAACAATTAATAATAGCGTAGTTATATCATTTTTTAGCAAAAACTGATACAGCTCAAATCTAGAAAATCTTTAATAAAGCTAGCCTTTATATAATTTTTTATACGAAACGCAACTACAGTTTAATCTTATTAACGGATACGATCTTTATTCCGTCTTTTCTGGAGATTATCTCTTCGATAAGATTTCGAAAGATTCTCATTTGAATTATAGGTATCCTTAATATTGTTTCCTGAAATTTTTGTACTTCGTATATCAGACTCTAGTGATTGGCTATGTAAGTTTATATTTGCACCTGGATTACTCATACGATTGCCATAAATCTGGCGACTATCCGATTTTCTAGTATTACCATCACTATAGTTAGTTGACATCTTGCTAAGAAAATTACTATTGTCCTTCATATGACGATCAGAAAATTTGTCTATCTTATAATTTCGACGACGAGGCTGAGCAAGCCGGTCATATTTTTTAAATATCGGATTATTATTTTTAATAAAATCCATAGATGTCTTCATTGGATCGGGCTGATTTCGCTCAAATATTCCTCTTCGCTTTTTATCCTTATCCTCATTTGTTGCTTTCAGCCCAACTGTTTCCATTAACTTATGAACCTGAGATTTATCAAGCTCTTCCCAGCGTCCTCGCTTTAGAGTACGAGGTAATGGAATTCGACCGTGACTTGTGCGAATCAGACGACTTACCATTAAACCTACAGCCTCGAACATCCGACGAACTTCTCTATTTCTACCTTCGGCTAGGGTAATATGATACCATCTGTTTGTACCTTCACCACCTCCATTTCTGATGCGTAGAATATTCACTAAGCCATCATCAAGTGTAATGCCGCGTAATAGCTTTTTCTGTTCAGTTTCCCCTAGTTCACCTACAATGCGTACCGCGTACTCGCGCTCAACTTTATATCGTGGATGCATAAAACGATTTGCGAGATCGCCAGAAGTCGTTAGTATTAACAAGCCTTCTGTATTGAAATCGAGTCGACCGATTGCAAGCCATTTTCTAGTTCTGATCTGAGGTAAACGATCAAATACAGATGGTCTGCCTTCTGGATCTGAATGGCTAACAATTTCGCCGATCGGTTTATGATATAGCAGCACACGAGGTAGCTTATCAAATAGGTTATGTTTAACCGGTTTTCCATTTATACGGACATGATCGGTTGGCATAATTCTTTGACCAATATGAGCTGGTTGTCCATTTACTGATACCCGACCAGAAACAATTAGTTCTTCCATTTCACGGCGCGATCCCATACCAGCCTCAGCTAATACTTTGTGAAGCTTTGGTATATCATGGTTTAAAGACATTTTCGCTGTCTGTTTTGGATTACGATTCTGTATTGGGACGCGCACCTTACCACCCTTTGATTCTCTATTTATACCTAACTCTAACTCTGATTTAGATACACATCTAAAAAGTTTATTATCTTTTTTTATGCGAGTAGAGGCTATTAAATCAGTCTCACGCAGCTTATCCTGTCCATTCTTTTCCTTATGAGGAAACTGAAGTGAGGATATCTCACAATTTTTTCGCTTAGCGCTGCCCAGATTTGACTGTTCCTTGATGATATCACCACCTTTCTTATGCACAATAAATGATCGTTGTTGCTTTACTCCCTTCTCGTTGTTCAATTTATTTGTTATACGATAAGACGTTGTAAGTTTCTGTGGGATTTTCCGAGATCCTCGTCGAGGTTGATTTCTTTTTTCAATCTGCACGTGCTTCTTATCCTACATATTTACCGCGAACTATTTAAGCGCGGAAAAATTATTAATATTTTTCAAAAACAATCTAAAAAATTAAACGTCTCACCTTGCGCAAACACGATCTTTTAGAAAGATTAACAATACCCCCTCTACCTAAAAACCAGCTAGAATTCTGATCAATATTCTTATTCACTATCCAGACACCTTGATATGATTGAAGATCAATTTTCAGATATATAAATCAACAATCATAAATCTTTCAATGCAAAACATATGAATTACTCTAGTTGAGTATGAGATTTAAAGTATTTAGAAATACTGCTAAGCTTTAAGAACTCATATCTTCTTAAAAATTTATAAAGACATAAGAAGGGCTGGATCATCTAGTTATGATAGGAATCTATGAAAATAATAGAAGAGAAAGCTGTCTATTGATATTAACATAGTAATTAATAAATAAATGAAGATAAAAAATATTAATGTAAAAGAATCTGTACAAAGTTAGATCAAATCTCTATAAGGTAAGCTATTTTCAAATGAATTTTCGTAAATCTTTTGAGAATGTAAAGAGAATAAACATATAATTTCACGTTATTACCTAGAAGCGGAATATGCTATTTTATTTTTTTATATTTATTACTCCAGAATAAATTTCTTATTGATATGCAGAGCTAGCTTAAGTAATTTTAATGCTATTAAGTATTATCCCACGCTTCTAAATTAGAAGGTAGATAATAAAAAACGAGTGTTCATTAGTCCAGAAGGGTTTTAGAGTCTCTAAAAATTCTCTTGAGTCCTTTATACTGATATATTTTCCCCGGTTTTCTGTACAGTGTAAGATCTACGGGGCGTGGCGTAGCTTGGTAGCGTATCTGCATGGGGGGGTTACAGGTGGTCGGAGGTTCAAATCCTCTCATCCCGATAAAAATCTTAACAATAGATTATAGTAGGTAAAAACATATCTATCGTAGTAGCTAAACACTAAAGTTGAAAACTCTTAGTCTTAGACTAAGATATAAGTCTCATATTACTCTAATATAGAGGATAGCGTTGCTAAAACTTCTTTATTTGGAGCCTGTATAATCAATGTTTCCCCGAATCTCTTAAGCAAAACGAATTTAATCTTCCCAGCCTCTGACTTCTTATCAATTCGCATTAAGTCTATATAAGATGTTTTATCAAGTATTGGTCCGCGAGTTGGTAGATGCGCAGCTGCAATCAGTCTACTTAGTCTTTGCCTAGATATCTCGTCGAAAAGACCAACCCGTAACGATAGATCAGCAGCCATCACCATCCCACAGCCGACTGCCTCTCCGTGTAGCCATTTACCATAACCAAGCCCAGCCTCAATTGCATGACCAAACGTATGACCAAAATTTAGGATAGAACGAGACCCTCTTTCTCGCTCGTCAACCGTAATAACGCTTGCTTTAATTTCGCATGATCGCTGAACTGCATGCGCAATCGCATTAGACTCACAGCGGTTCAGTGCGTCTATATTATCTTCAATCCAGTTGAAGAACTCTTCATCTGCAACTATACCGATCTTAATTATTTCAGCAAGACCGGATGCTAACTCTCGCTTTGGAAGTGTCTTCAGAACGCTAATATCAGCGATTACCGCTTTCGGCTGATAGAACGCGCCGATCATATTTTTTCCAAGAGTATGATTAATACCAGTTTTTCCACCGACCGATGAATCGACCTGTGATAACAGAGTCGTTGGCACCTGAATGAATGGTATCCCGCGCATGTAACACGCAGCAGCAAAACCGGTTATATCACCAACTACACCTCCGCCAAGTGCGATAAGCGTTGTCTTTCGATCCGCGCGCTCAGTTAACAATCCATCGAAAATTAGATACAGAGTTTCCATATTCTTATGCATCTCGCCATCCGGCAGCACAACTGTTGATACTAGTTTTCCGAGTGTCGAGAGCATCTTACGTAATGTATCGCCGTATAATGGATCAACTATAGTATTTGTAACGATTTTTACAGCAGATCCATTAATTTTTGAAGAAAATAGTTCAGCCTGAGTTATCAGGTTATCGCCAATATGAATTGGATAGGATCGATTACCTAAATCAACGTTGATAGTAATCATGTTTTTAGTGGTTTATTAATCATGCTAGTCAACTTAAGGTTTATCATTATCTTATTGATAAGTACGTTGAGCGATAAACAGCTAGTCTCTATGACAAAATCAGCACATTCATAGTAAAGAGGATCTCTTACCCTATGTAAGAACTCGAGGCGCTCTTTTGGATCGTTAGTCTGTAATAACGGTCGATTTTTATTTCTTTTCGTACGCATCCACAGATCATGCGGGCTTGCACGAAGATAAATGACGATTCCTCTATTTTTGAGATACTTCCGATTTTCGGGACACAGTACTGCGCCACCCCCAGTAGCAAGTACAATATTCTTATATTCTGTAAGCTCAGAAATCACCTGCGCTTCGCGAGAGCGAAAAGCGTTTTCTCCTTCTCGATTAAAAATAATGGGAATACGGCTTCTAAAACGTACTTCGATTTCATTATCCGAATCAAAAAATTTTTTATTGAGATAATACGCAATCATTCGTCCAACGGTAGTTTTACCTGCACCCATAAGGCCAACGAAAAATATATTCGTATGTGTATCTGATGCTTGCAATAGGTTCCTCTTCTAGGATCGTTAATAATTTTAATAAATGTATGCGAATTTTATTAGTAAATAAATATCTTGGCGAAGCTTATAGAAGTCATCGACATCTACCAGAGTAGATCTATTGCAATAGTTGTGAAACTTTTATATCCATAGTATCACCTTCACTGGTACAGAACCCTTAATCCTAGGTCAATATGATAAAGTTTTCATAAAATAATTTTCAGAGTAAAACTTTAAATTCTATGCAGACTAAGTCTCATAACCTGATACGGTTGCTATTTTTAGTTTGTTTTACTTTGATATTACTAAGTACTCTCTATAAGAGTATTCATTGAATAAACCTTAGAGAGATTTATTTTTTTGAGTGAATATTTTCATTATCTCAAAACATATCCTAGTATTAGGATGTGCTATACCAAACTACTGAAATACAAAGTGGTGTAATCGTTTTTATTTCGAGACGCCTTTCTATATTTTTCTCACTGTAGAATAACTTGTCATAATTAATTCGTTCATATTTATTGCTATTATATAATTAATAGCTATTTTGACTATCTATGTAATTTACGACTCCTATGTCGCTAACTTCCATTCACGAACAAGGTAAGTTTTCCCGGTTCAAGAAAATACTCTATGGCTTCATTGCATTATTTATAATGCCTGTTATTTTCGTGATGCTCGTGCTAAGTTATATATTCATCATAGCATCGCCTAGCATGCCATCACTCAACATATTAACTAACTATCAGCCTAAGATACCACTGCGTATCTACACATCAGATCGCGTACTAATTGGCGAATTCGGAAAGGAACGGCGTAATATCGTACATTTTAATGAAATTCCAGATTCGCTGAAGAAAGCCATTCTCGCAATAGAAGACGCGCGATTTTACAATCATAGCGGCATCGATCTAGCTGGAATCTTTAGAGCTGGCATCGTTGCACTAACGAACGGCTATGCAAAGCAAGGCGCAAGCACAATTACGATGCAAGTCGCACGTAACTTCTTCTTATCAAATAAGAAAACATTCAAACGAAAGATCTACGAGATACTTCTTGCATACCGTATCGAGCGTGCACTGACAAAAGATAAAATTTTTGAGATCTATATAAATCAGATCTACCTCGGCCACCATACATATGGTTTTGAAACTGCGGCACAAACATATTTCAATAAGAATTTAAAAAACATTACGCTTGCTGAGGCTGCAATGCTTGCAGGAATTCCTAAAGCACCGGCTTCGTACAACCCAATTTCTAATCTAAAGCGCGCGAAAATACGACAACAATATATTCTAAAGCGGATGCTAAATCTCAGATTTATCACACAGACTGAATATAACGAGGCGATCACACAACCAATCTCTATAAGAGAATCTAAGCATGAATATAGAGTCCATGCTGAATATGTTGCCGAAATAGTGCGACAGATGATGTATTTACAATATCAGGAAGAGGCATATACACGTGGTTTCAAAGTGATTACTACTATTAATTCCTCTAATCAAGACGCTGCCTACCGAGCGATGCGTCATGGGATAATCAACTATGAAAAATATCATGATTATCGGGGCCCTGAAGGCTTTGTTAATCTTCCTGCCGATTTAAATAGCCGAAGGCAGGTAATCAAGAATGCTCTTACAGAGCATATAGATAATAATGAGATAGCTTCAGCAGTCGTTACAGAAGTGAACACTAACCAGATTAAGGTTGTATTCGTTGATGGGAAAGAAGTAAAAATTAAAGGTGAAAACTTACGCTTCGCCATGGATGTGCTTTCTTCCGAAAAGAGATCAAAGAAACGACTCTTCCGCGGCTCGATCGTGCGTGTCGTGAAAAACAAAAATAATCAATGGACGATCACACAGTTACCACAGGTTGAGGGTGCGTTCGTTTCGATCATCCCACAGGATGGTGCAATTTGTTCGCTAATCGGTGGCTTTGACTACGGAAAAAATAAATTTAATCATGTCACGCAGGCATGGCGACAACCGGGCTCATCATTCAAACCATTTATTTATTCAGCGGCGCTTGATAAGGGAATCGGACCGAAAACAATCATAAATGATGAACCGCTCTACTTTAGATCGAATAAAGTCGGAGGTCAGGTATGGGAACCGAAAAATTACGGCAGTAATTTCAGTGGAGAGATCACAATGCGTAAAGCGCTAGAACGATCGAACAATCTAGTATCGATTAGGATTCTTATCTACATTGGTATAGAATACGCCCAACAATATATTAGGCGCTTTGGTTTTGATATTGATAGACATCCAGCTTATCTCCCAATGGCGCTTGGCTCTGGGTCTGTTACACCATTACAGATGGCCGTTGCCTATTCGGTATTTGCAAACGGCGGCTATCTGATCAATCCATATCTAATAGCTGAAGTAAGTGACTCAAATGGCGAAATTATTATGCGAGCACAACCTCTCGTTGCTGAAAAGAACGCTCCACGCACGATTAATTCCAGAAACGCATATATTATGAATAACCTGCTACAAGGTGTTGTACAATCCGGAACTGCTTCAAAGACTAATGTTCTAAAGCGCGCTGATCTCGCTGGAAAAACTGGAACAACAAATAATTCACGCGATGCATGGTTTGCTGGTTATCAACACAATCTTACCGCTGTCTCGTGGATTGGCTACGATAACCCAAGAAGTCTTGGAAAAAAAGAGACAGGCGCTGTTTTAGCAGTGCCTGTTTGGGTTGAATATATGCAAGACGCACTGAAGAATACACCAGAATTCATACCAATAATTCCAGAAGGGATTGAAACAATTTGTGGTGAACTATACTTTTCTAACTTCCTCCCAGGGAATGGATTTATATCGACTATTAATATTCCGCAGACGATACAGATCCCATCTAACATAGCGGAGAAGGATAATAAAAAATCCACCCCCTCTAGCTCAGAAAGATATGTGAGCAAACAGGAGAAAGATGATATTATGCGCCTTTTCCATATATACTGAGAGCGTGTTTTTTCTAAAGAAATTTACTCTAGAATATGAATATCATCGAGAATAGTCCTTGATTTTATAGACATGGGCTGAAAGTGATCGGTAATCCAAAATGTTCAGTAACATAATCGGAAAGCGCCTTAAAAAACTCTTTTCCCGTCCTGGTATCAAGCCATGTTCCGTCTATATATCGATAATGAAAAGCGCCTGCTTTTGATGCTATCCATATCTCCTGCATTGATTGTTGTAGATTAATGATAATCTTTGAGTGATCCTCGAATGTCAATGTAAGAACATTATCGGTGCGCTCGAGATCAATATCATGATTGCAATCATTTATATTATCAATTGTTCGCTCGACGGCTGCTAGAGCGGCTTCTGCATTATTTAGGTACTCTGTATTTAACATTTATTAATTTGTTAAAAAATTCGAGTTTAATAGTGAAATTAAAAGTTTTTATTTTATAATTCAGTAGAATTATAGTAACTTTATCAAAAATTACTAGCGAACTATCGAATTTAACTAGAGAAATTTTCTCTATCTACAATCTACACCGCTATTACTATTTATGAATTCAATAGAATAAAATAAAATACCTCTTCAGGAGAATGTGACCTATCCGGAAAATTATACTGCTTGAAAAATAATTTATTTCATTGCCATACTAATGTTCAAATCTTGACTTTATCGGAAGTCTATATAAAACTCTGAACATTATATTTAATTTATAAAAAATATTATAGGACTAGATAAAAAAATTTAATAAACTCAGATAGAGTTAATGTCTTAGACACCTATATTTTGATACTTTGATAACCCCCTCGTGTATTTCAAAATCTAAAGTTTCTATTTTTACTAATCTTCTTTAATTTTCATGTCATTTCTGCTTCATCAAGCCCGTTTCTATAAAACGGTTGGCCATCTATTCAACTTTCCAAAGAGCTCCAAGCCGGAAATTGCGTTTACAGGTCGATCGAACTCTGGTAAGTCGACTGCGATCAATGTATTATGTAACCAGAAACGACTTGCATTCGTTTCGAAAAAACCTGGTCGCACTAAGAATATCAACTACTTCTTAGTGGGACCTGAGACTAATCCAATCGCAAATATGGTTGATCTACCAGGTTATGGATACGCTGGAGTATCCACTATCGTAAAAGCACAGTGGGAAATATTATTATCGACATATATTGCGAAGCGTTCTCAGCTTTGCGGACTGATCCTTATGATGGATTCACGTCGTCCCTTAACTAGCCTAGACCGTCTAATGATGGAATGGTTAATGAAGAATGGAAAAAGAATCCACATACTACTAGCAAAATGCGATAAATTGACTCGACAAGAGTGTAAAGCTACTTTATGTAATATAGAAAATGAGCTTGATATATATCATCGAAATGATTTATTTAAATGTATAGTAACAGCCCAACTCTTTTCAGCACAAAGGCGTATTGGACTAGATAGAGCACATTCACTAATCGAAGGTTGGATTAGCTAAAGGGCTATATAAAAACATGAGGAAAGAAATGAGGAAAGAATAGTCTGTAAGAAAAAACTGCTTATAGAGAATTGATTCTTATAGTGCTTTTAATAAAAAATATGAGCTATCCTATCCCCTCTTCATTGTCTTCGCAGAATGCGAAAAGACGACTCCTCCAGTCATATATAGAAATTATTTCACTACTGATGATTTAATTTATCCAGTATTTATTTTCAATGGAAAGGTTGTTAACCAAAGCATAGGAAATTTCCGGAATTAATCGGATATCTGTCGATCTACTAATAGATGTTGCTAAAGAATTTGTTATTCTCTAGATGTTATACTATCGACTATTTCAGAAATCAATCGGATACTGAAAATTCTAGATGTCCGAGATGTGGAGGTGTAAATCCAGACGGATTAATAACCTAATGCGGTCCCCGTCGTGAGGTAAAGCAATTTATCCTGAGATCAGAATTCTTAATTAGATATCGTACTCGATTCATACACGAGTCATGGACAAGGATGGTGTTCTTAAAAAAACCTGATAAACGTAATTAATGATGAAACGCTTGATATTCTCATCTATACAGGCATTCTGTACACAGAATAAAAATATTTAAAGGGGATTTCGATATCACGCGCCCGTCGCTCCCCCAACTTGTCAGACAATGGATGGGGGGGGATAAGGCCGCCGAATAGTTACAAGTATGAGAAATGTGCTATAGAAAGTAATAATTATCTTCATACGAAGATTATATGACATATTCGGAAAAGTATATATCTATTGTTCTACAGACCGTTCTGAGATTTAGTCTTCTCCTCGTTGAATCTTGATAAAAATAAAAAATGAAATACTAGATAAACCTATTTAATTCTGATTAGGCTCTACGAGAAGTTCGGCTCGATATTGAATAAGGTTCAGACAAGTTTATAGTGAAATAAAATATTCTACCTTGATATTTTATGCTAAATAAAAGATGAATTCTATTCCCTAACGTATGTTTCAGATTAGTAGTGAGTATAAAATACTAAATGGTTCTCAAGAGAACAGTTGACTTGATCATGAAAAATTGTTCTTGAGTTATTACTCGCATTTAAGCGGTTAGAGAAGCATATAGCGTGCTTTTGTAACGACGTACTTGGGCACTGGATTTGTTGGCCGAATGCTCTTAATAAACGGATAGATACATAATAATATACACGTTCGATATGTTTTCGTGCTCTAGCTAAAACCAAGAGCCAATAAGTTATTAGGTACATAATAGAATTAACTGTGGGTTTCTTTAGCAAGCCATTTTCCATATGAAGTTGATGTAGTCGCACGCCAGAAAATAATTTCTGGTGTCTCATAGGGATGATTTTTCAGAATAAATCTCTCTAGCTCAAGAGATCGGAGTACACTCGTCTTAAATAGCAACTGAATTTCAGAGACTATTTCTATTTTAGCTTTCCAATGGAAGTTAGACCGAATCACACCGAGTTCTGATACACATGCAGCTAATCTTGCATTTAGAGCACCGCTAGCAAGCTTCAATGAATCAGAAACATCTGGTACTGTGGTCAGCATCAGTATTACAACCATACCTCTATTAAATAGATTTTAAAATCGTTAAAAATCATTAAAAATTCTTAAAAAGAAAGTGTTGCCGGCTGCAGGACTTGAACCTGCCACCTGTTGATTACAAATCAACAGCTCTACCAGATGAGCTAAGCCGGCATATAATCGTACAATATTTTTTTATCTTTTCTTATTTTACAAGCTTAAGATGACCGCGGCTACGCTTTATATCGACAACTCTTTCATCGCGGTTCAGTTTCGATGATGTACTATCATCATTTGAATTTAAACTAACCTTAGAAGGTAACAATACCATATCACTTTTCTTGAAATTATCTCTTTTTATTATATCACTGGGTAGTCGCTCCTGATTACTGTTTTTAACAGTACAGTTTTCCATATTTTCAAATGCCATTCCATTACCATTCTCACGTGCATAAATTGCAAGAACATTTAAAATCGGAATTTCGATCTTATATGCTCTACCAGAGAACCTTGTGATGAACTCGATTAATTTATTGCCCATCTTCAATTGGTTTATTGCATTAAAGCCAATATTTAGCACGATCTCATTATTTTGAATGAACTGTCGTGGGACGCGAGTTGTACTGTCTATCTTAACAGCAATGTATGGTGTGTAACTATTTTCAGTACACCACTCGTACAGTGCGCGTATCAGATACGGTTTTGTTGAATATTGCATTATATTTTGTGAAATATGTAGCGTAGCACAACCATACGGTGCATAAAACAATTATAGGAATTTAAAAATTCAGCTTGCATGATTTCATCGGTGCATAACCCTCTCTGAGGGCGTCAGTGCCTCTATATAAGAAGGTCGACTAAAGACACGTTCTGCATATTTTATTAGTGGTGATGCGTTCTTAGGTAACTCAATACCATAATAATCTAGACGCCATAGCAGCGGTGCAATTGCAACATCAAGCATTGAAAATTCATCGCCAAGCATATACTTGTTCTTCAAAAATATTGGTGCGAGCTTTGTCAAATTATCACGGATCGCCGTGTTTGCTTTTTCACAATTCTTGTTTTTTAGCTTGTTTTTTTCATTTTCAATTAAGTTTACATGTATGAATAACTCCCTCTCGAAATTAAGAAGAAATAGACGAGCACGAGCACGTTTTACCGGATCAGAGGGCATTAGTTGCGGATGAGGAAATCTCTCATCGATATATTCATTAATAATATTTGACTCATACATAATTAAGTCCCGTTCAACAAGAATAGGAACTTGACCATATGGATTCATCATAGTGATGTCTTCCGGTTTGTTAAACAAATCGATGTCGCGAATCTCAAAATCCATACCCTTCTCAAACAATACAAGACGACAACGCTGAGAAAACAAGCATGTCGTTCCAGAATACAAAACCATCATGCGTTTTTATTTCCTTTAAAAAAATAGAGAAAATAGAGAATTAATCGGTGAATAGCTCACTTCACTTTCCATTTATTTAATAGTCGGGTGTTTATCTCTCTAGTGATATATTATTTTTTCTTACCAGATTATATCAATAAGAGTCCATACAGATCATTATTTAGAATTTCTCTAAATGGCATTCGGTATATCAATAAAAATATGCTTAAGATTAAAATTTTTTGATAAATAGTCGCCGAGTGCTTGTATTCCATAGCGTTCGGTAGCATGATGCCCTGCAGAAATGAATGCTACACCACTTTCATCAGCAATATGCATTATTGATTCTGATGCTTCTCCAGTTAAGAATACGTCAGCACCAGCGTCTATAGCAGCATCGAAGTAGCTCTGTGCGGCACCAGTACACCATGCGATACGACGCAACTGCATATCGATGTTGCCAAAAAACAGCGGCTTCCGTCCGAGCACTCTCTCAACCTTTTCAATAAAATATCCAAGAGTAACTGGAATAGATAGGATAGCTATCCAACCAAGATTGTCATCACCAAAATGTAATTTACCAATTAGATCAAGCTTTTTTCCGAGTTGAGAATTATTTCCTAATATTGGATGTGCATCAAGTGGAAGATGGAATGCAAACAGATTTATCTTATTTTCTAACAACCGTTTTAATCTATTATACTTACGACCTGTGATTGTAGGTACTTCGTTTCGCCAGAAATAGCCATGATGAACAAGAACTGCGTCAGCCTCTAATTTAAGTGCTTTGTCTAGTAACGCGATAGAGGCAGTAACACCAGTTACAATTTTCTCAATCTCCTTCTTACCTTCAACTTGTAAGCCATTTGGGCAATAATCCTTAAAGCGCTCAATCTCCAGAATTTTATTTAAATGTAATTCGAGCTTAATTCGATCCATATGAATCTCTTATTTATTTAAATTGTAATCAATATCGTTTATGAATGAATATAAAGAATAATAAATTGCTTACAATCAGGCTCTATAAATTACAACAAATTTACATATCGAACTCAGGATTTATATGTTTTATAGAAATTTATCTACTAGGTCGATATACCTATTGTAACTTGATCTAGACTACTTTAATTAGTCCATTCTATCCCATGGCCGTGGACCAGCTAGAATATGTGCATGAAGATGGCGAACCTCCTGTCCAGCACCCTTACCAGTATTGATTACAGTCCGGAAGCCGCTAGTATCTTTACCTGTATCCGAAACGCCAAGTATTTCAGCAATATGAGCCACTAGTAGAAGCATTTTACCAAGTAATGGAGCGTCGTTGACATTTACTGAAGATAGTGTTGATATATGTTTACGTGGGATTATAAGAACATGTGTATTAGCAACTGGATAAATATCGTAGAACGCTACAAATTCTTCATCTTCGTAAACATTTTTGCTCTTAATCTCTCCTATTGATATCTTACAGAATAGGCAATTCGGATTGTAATTATCCATAATATATCTCTCACACCTCTATGGAGCGCCTTATCGTCATTATTATAGGAATAATTGCAATATCTTTAATCTGTATAAATCCGATATTTCCTATGTAAAACTTATAGTTATTTAGTAAATTCGCAAGTTGCTATTTTTAGCTTTTAGCTTTACGTAGTGCCTTCTCCTTGATCCCAGATATTCCTTCTCTATGCTCAAGTTCTGATATTACTTCAGTTAGATTTAAACCGAAATGAGATAGCATGACGAGGCAATGAAACCACAAATCTGCAACCTCTCGAACTAGAGCAGATAAGAGAGCAGATGACTCTCCACCTTGCTGAATATTCTTCGCAGCGAGTACTACCTCTGTAGCTTCTTCGCCAATCTTCTTTAAGATAGCATCATCGCCCTTATGAAAAAGGTTCGATACATATGATTTACTTGGATCGCTAGACTTTCTACTATTAATCAGTTCTGTTAAACGAAGAAGTACGTCTTCTATCATTTTAGTTTTATCTATATGTTTATATTTCTTCTTTAAGAGAAAATAAGCGATTATTTTCAACGATATCCCAATCTCCATTATCTAATGTACCTTTAAATTTCTGGAAAAAGCATGAATGTCGGCCTGTATGGCAAGCAATTCGTGATATCTGTCTAACCCTTAAAAGTAAGCTATCTTTATCGCAGTCAAGTAGTATATCAAGTACATATTGTATGTGACCAGACTCTTCTCCTTTGAACCACAGTCGCTGACGTGAACGTGAATAATAAACGGCGCGTCGTAGCTCAATCGTCTTTGAGAGCGCATTGCGATTCATCCATGCA
This sequence comes from Burkholderia sp., assembly GCA_032470235.1. Classification (GTDB taxonomy): domain Bacteria; phylum Pseudomonadota; class Gammaproteobacteria; order Burkholderiales; family Burkholderiaceae; genus Burkholderia. The sequence goes on along the minus strand of JAVHYW010000001.1, from coordinate 160,286 downwards.
AACATAAGAACATCATTCGTTTCCGCTTCCTGTGTAATTACTGGAACAAGGCCTTTTTCGTCCCAACAGACTCTGTCAAGCCATGTAGGTATTGAAATCACCTCAATATAATTCATATTAGCGTCCGTATGATTACTTTATTTGTTTTTTTATGGCTAAACTTCCTCAGTGCTCTTATATTAAGCTTTAGGAATATTTTACTTAGAAAATACGCGCTGCTCTGATAAATAGTGTGAATTCTATTCATCTTACAATCTTACTGGAATAAATTGCTCAGCCATAAAATTCTTAGCCTGACTGATAGTATACTCATCGTAGTGGAAAATACTCGCTGCTAAAACCGCATCAGCTCGGCCATATTTGATGCCATCTACAAGATGCTGTAGCGAACCGACACCGCCAGATGCAATAACAGGTATCTGAACTGCATCTGATACACTTCGTGTCAGTGCAAGATCAAAGCCTGATTTCATTCCATCGCAATCTATACTGGTCAACAAAATCTCACCCGCGCCAAGTCTTGCTATCTTAATAGCCCATTTTATAACGTCGAGTCCAGTACTCTTTTGACCACCATGTGTTAATACCTCCCATTTCAAGGGTTCGCCTTCTTTTGAAACACGTTTCGCATCGATTGCGACAACGATACACTGCGCTCCATATTTATCAGATGCATCGTATACGAGCTGTGGATTTTCAACTGCAGAAGAATTTATACTCACCCTATCTGCACCAGCATTCATCAGATGTCGTATATCCTCAACCGAACGCACACCACCACCTACGGTGAGCGGAATAAATACCTTTGAAGCGACAGATTCAATGATAGGTAAAATAAATTTACGCTGTCTAGATGTCGCAGTAATATCGAGAAATGTTAATTCATCTGCACCTTGCTCATCATAGCGTTGTGCTATCTCAACCGGATCACCAGCATCACACAATTCAATAAAATTAGTACCTTTTACGACACGCCCATCAGTCACGTCGAGACAAACAATTATTCGTTTAGTTAAAGTCATGATCTAATAGATATCTATCTACGAGATAGATATTAGCTATGAGTAGTAGTCATATACAGCTTTGTTTTTTTCTTAATTTATCTATATGCTTTTGTATGCTTGAAAAGTCGAGATCACCAGAGTATATTGCACGACCACAGATAACGCCATGAATTCCGCTATCTTCGACTTCACAGAGATTTTTAATATCGTTAAGATTTGATAATCCGCCACTAGCGATTACTGGAATACCGACCTCCCGAGCGAGTTTCGCAGTAGCATCAATATTGATGCCTTGAAGCATTCCATCTCGACTAATATCTGTATATATGATGGACTCTACACCATAATCTTTAAACTTAAGCGCAAGATCAGATGGCTTATATTGAGTTATATTGTTCCAGCCATCTGTTGCAACCCTTCCATCCTTTGCATCCAGACTAATAATAATATTTCCTGCAAATATTCTACATGCCTCCTGTATAAATACAGGATCTTTAACCGCGGCTGTACCAATAATTATATATGATACACCTGCGTCTAGATACCTCTCGATTGTTTTGAGGCTTCGAATTCCACCACCGAGCTGAACAGGAATTTCACCGTGGATTTCATTAAGAATTTTCTCAATCAGCTTATCATTTTTTGGCTTACCAACGAACGCTCCGTTAAGATCAACTAGATGAAGTCTTCGTGCACCGAGATCACACCATTTCCTAGCAATAAACAATGGGTTATCTGAGTAAATAGTTTCCTTCTCCATATCCCCTTGCTTAAGACGAACACAACGCTGATCTTTTAGATCAATAGCTGGAATTATAAGCATAATTAACCGGATATTAAATTTTTAAAAAGTAAAATCGGTCAATTTAAAAATATATCTTTGACCAAGTGTATTCCTTACTCTTCTACAGATTACAGATTTCCGTAAGTAGCTAGTTAGGCTAAATAAAGCTCACCATGTATTCTCATTATATTATGGCTTCCAGTGGATAAAGTTATAATATAAGCGCAATCCAACTTTAGCGCTTTTTTCCGGATGGAATTGAGTTGCAAAAATATTATCTCGTGTTACTGCAGAGGCGAATGGAATACCGTAAACTGTTTCACCAACTATATTTAATTCATCTTTAGGAACTACATAGAAGCTGTGTAAGAAATAGAAATATGAACCGTCCGGCACGCCATCCCACAATATATGTGGACGTATTTGACGAACGCGATTCCAGCCTATCTGTGGCACTTTAAAGCAAGAACCGTCATCTTGTAGACGCCCGTCGATATTAAATCGTAGTACTTTCCCAGAAAGTAGACCGAGACCCATCATATCACCTTCAGCGCTCCAGTCAAATAACATATGTTTACCTACACATATACCAAGTAGCGGTTTCGTACATGAAGCTTCAAGTACAGCCTCAAGCAATCCGGATTCTCTAAGTCTATTTATACAGTTTGGCATTGCACTCTGACCTGGAATGACAACTCGGTCAGCTTCGCGGATCGCCTCTGGTAAATTAACAATCGCTACGCTGGCAGCTGGCTCAGCCTTCATGAAGGCTTGTACAACAGAATGCAAGTTACCTATTCCATAGTCTATAATTGCAATTGATATTTTCATTTCTACACCATCTATTCTTGCTCTCATCAAGAGTATATAGTAAATTAGAGACTACCTTTCGTCGAAGGAATATATCCTACTGCCCGCTCATCTAACTCTAGTCCCATCCGTAATGCACAGCCGAACGCTTTGAATACGGTTTCAATCTGATGGTGTGTGTTGACCCCACGAAAATTATCAATATGTAGCGTTGTACCTGCATGATTAACAAAACCACGAAAAAATTCGATTGATAGGTCGACATCGAATGTACCAATCCGCGCTCGAGTGAACGGTACGTGAAATTCAAGACCAGGTCGACCAGAGAAGTCGATTACAACTCGTGATAATGCCTCATCGAGTGGTACGTACGCATAACCATATCGACGAATCCCCCTACGATCACAAATAGCCTTTGAGATCGCCTGACCAAGTGTGATTCCAATATCTTCAACTATATGATGATCATCTATATGAGTATCACCATGTGCTTCGATATATAAGTCAATCAGACCATGTCGCACGATTTGATCAAGCATATGATCGAGAAATGGCACGCCAGTTTCTAATTTCTTCTGACCGGTACCTTCTAGATTAAGCTTCATACGAATCTGCGTTTCGCTAGTATTTCGAATAACTTCTGCAACACGCATTTTAATTCCTTAAATTTTTATTTAATAATTAATGAGAATTAACACACTCTACATACACAGGCGTACTGCAATTCTCATTGCGGAGAGTAGAGAAGCATTTTCTTCAGGAGAACCGATAGTTAGTCGTAGACATCCAGAGAGTAATGGATGAATTTTACTCACGTTTTTAATTAATATGTGCTCAGTCATGAGTGCATCAAACACTATAGCGGCGGAAGGAACTCGAACAAGGAGGAAATTACCAGAGCTCGGAAACACCCTTACCCCAGGAAGCATAGAAAGTTCAATTGCAAGTCGTTCGCGCTCATAACATAAATCAGCCGCCTGAGCGTTAAATATATCAATATAATCTAGAAAAAAATTGGCAGCTTCCTGTGTAAGCGCATTGATATTATATGGTGGACGAACTTTATCTATTTCAGTTATCCAAATTGGCATCCCTACTAGATAGCCAAGTCGGATTCCAGCAAGTCCTAATTTAGATACAGTGCGCATTATAACAACATTATCGAACTCTACTATACGTTGCAACCAGCTTTGCTGTGCGAACGGATGATACGCCTCGTCTATTATAATGAGGCCTCCTTTTGAAAGAGCGATGATCTCTTCTATCTCAGCATCGCTAAAGAGCGTACCAGTGGGATTATTCGGATACGCAAGATAAATTAGTGCAGGCTGGTTTTTATCAATAGCAATTAGCATTGCATCAATGTCGAGCGACATATCATCTAAGAGTGGCACGCCTACGAACTCGAGATGAGAAAAACGTGCAGACATCTCAACCATTATAAATCCTGGAACTGGTGCAAGTATCTTCGCTTTTGGTTTTGCGCAGGCTACAGATAGCATACTGATTATTTCATCAGAACCATTTCCTAGCAAGACATCGCACGGTTCTGGAACTTTCATTATGTCACGTATTTTATTAATAAGCGTAGATGGTCGCGATATTGGATAGCGGTTCAAAATAACTTGAGAAAGACGCTCTCCAAGCGCATGCATAATTGGAATTGAAATCGAATAGGGGTTCTCCATCGCATCTAGCTTCACGAATCCAGTAGCATCCTGCACTGAATAACCGTCAATTTTTAGTATATCTTGGCGAATTATATCTTGTGGAGTCGTCATTATTTCATCCTAAACCTAGCACTAAGCCCATGAGCTTGTAAACCTTCTCCATCCGAAAGTTCAAGCGCAATTTCTCCAAGTGTCTTTGCACCTTGTTCGCTGACTTTGATAATATTCGAACGCTTAATGAAATCATACACACCAAGCGGCGATGAGAAGCGCGCAGTACGAGATGTAGGTAGAACGTGATTTGGACCAGCACAATAGTCACCAAGACTCTCACTTGTGTAATGGCCAAGGAAAATTGCACCGGAGTGAAACAGTTTTTTAACCCACTTCTCTGGTTCCAATGTAGAAACTTCTAAGTGCTCTGGGGCGATATCGTTTGCGATCTGGCATGCTTCATACATATCTCTAACCTTAATAAGCATGCTACGACCTTCAAGAGATGCGCGGATGACGTCCGCGCGGGGCATTGTTGGAAGAAGTTTGTTGATTGCAATTTCTACTTTATCGATAAAATATGTATCCGGGCATAGTAAGATTGACTGCGCTAATTCATCATGCTCAGCTTGAGAGAATAGATCCATAGCGATCCAATTCGGATTAGTCGTTCCATCACATAGTATGAGAATTTCCGAAGGACCAGCGATCATATCGATCCCTACAGTGCCGAACACTCGGCGCTTCGCTGATGCGACGTATGCATTGCCCGGACCACAAATCTTATCAACAGCCGGAATCGACTCTGTACCATACGCAAGCGCTGCTACGGCTTGAGCACCGCCAATCGTAAATACTCGGTTAACACCGCCGAGTAGTGCAGCTGCAAGCACAAGATCATTCTTCGCACCATCAGGTGTTGGTACGACCATTAATATTTCATTAACACCAGCAATAGATGCTGGAATCGCGTTCATCAAAACTGATGATGGATACGCGGCTTTTCCTCCAGGAATATATAGACCTACTCGATTAAGTGACGTAACTTTCTGACCGAGAATTGTACCATCATTCTCAGTGTACTGCCAGCTATAGCAGCCACATTTTATCTTCTGTTTTTCATGATATACACGAATACGCATAGCTGCTGCCTCGAGTGCCGACCGTTTCTTTATCTCAAGTCTATTAAACGAATCTCGCAGCATATCTTGCGATAGTTCAAGCGAACTAACGCTTGTTGCATTAAGTCTGTCGAAATAGTTTGTATAATCGAGGACAGCAGCATCGCCTCGTTCCTTTACATCAACCAATATCCTCGAAACAGATTCTTCGATCTCATCATTTTTGGTCAGCTCGAATGTTAGCGCCTTACGCATTATAACGTCGAAATCTTTTCTCGAAGAATCAAGTCTTCGTATGATTAGTGACATGAAAAATTCCATTTCGGTAACATCTAGATAGATACCGAGATACTGCTAACCTGTGATGTAGATTCAAATGCATCAAGGAATGGGCTAAGCATGTTACGCTTTAGCTTTAAAGCAGCTTGGTTTATGACAAGGTGCGAGGAGATTGGCATAATCTCCTCAACCTCAACTAGATTATTATCTTTTAATGTTTTACCAGAACTAACGAGATCTACAATCGCATCGGCAAGACCAACAAGCGGTGCAAGCTCCATAGAGCCGTACAATTTAATTAGATCAATATAAACACCCTTCTCTGCGAAATGCTCTCGTGCAGTTTTAACGTATTTAGTTGCAATTCGAAGTCGAGCACCCTGACGTACTGATTTTTCATAATCAAATCCATCTCGTACTGCAACAGACATCCGGCAACGTGCAATATTTAGATTGATTGGTCGATATAAGCCAGAACCACCATGCTCCACTAAAATATCCTTTCCGGTGATACCAAAATCAGCAGCACCATATTCAACATAAGTTGGCACGTCAGTCGCCCGAACGACAATAACGCGTAAGTTCTGATCGGTAGTTTGTAGGATTAGCTTTCGTGAAGATTGAAGATCTTCGCCTATGTGTATACCGGCTGTAGAAAGAAGTAGTATAGCTTCCTCTAAAATACGACCCTTCGACAATGCGAGAGTCAACGACGCGTTCATAATTATGCTCCAGATATAATGTCTTTCCATTCTTTTGGCGTTAGAGTCTTCATGCTGAAGGCATGAATTTCTTTCTTCATCCGATCACCAAGTGCTTCATAGACAATTCGATGCCGATAAATCATCTTCTTATCTTCGAAAACGGACGATACAATCGTTGCAAAAAAATGCTGGCCGTCACCTTTTACTTCTAAATGTAAACAGATAAGCTTGTCCGAAATATATTTTTTGAGCTGTTCAGGGGTTAGCTTCATGAGAGAAGCACTCCTAAATTCTAATCTAATAACGTAGTTTGTGGCTGATCGAGAGCTTTCTAATTGCAATTAGTGCAAGAAGAATTAAAAAGCAAATAATAATCAAAAGACTTTCAAGTGGATTAACATCGGATAAACCGAAGAACCCATAACGAAATCCATCTATTATATAAAAAAATGGATTGAGCCTAGAGATATTGCATAAAATTGGTGGAAGCGAGCTAGTTGAATAAAAAACACCTGATAAAAATGTAAGTGGCATAATTAAAAAGTTTTGGAATGCTGCAAGTTGATCAAAATTCTCAGCCCAGACCCCAGCTATTAGACCGAGCGTACCAAGAATCGATGAACCAAGAAACGCAAACAATATAATAAACAATGGTGACGCGAAGCTAATTGAAAAAAATACGATCGTCACTATAAAAATACTTAATCCTATAACGAGTCCACGTATTACTGCAGCAAGTACATACGCTAAAAACATTTCTGTACATGAAATCGGTGCTAGTAGTATGAATAGAAGATTACCACTAATCTTTGATTGGATTAGTGAAGATGAACTATTTGCAAATGCATTCTGCAACATGCTCATCATAACAAGTCCTGGAAATAAAAAATTTGTATATTCAATGCCATGATATATCGCGATGCGGCTCGATAATACATGGCCAAAAACTGTCAGATATAAGAAAGCACTTACAATCGGTGAAAAGACAGTCTGGAAGGATACCTTTAAGAAACGAATTATTTCCTTATAGAACAAGGTAGGAAATCCACTTCCGAACGCTGGCTCCACTACTTTAGAAAAAGAGTTCACACTATTATGTGATGAGAATTTTTTTCTATGATTCTGATTTTTATTTAGAGGTATTTCATATTTTTGTTTACTACTTATATCTTTTACTTCCCTCATTACCCGTATAAACACATCCTCGAGATTACCCTTACGGACTTCAATATCGTTGAATGTACAACCTGCAGAACGACACTGTGACAGAATTTTTTCGACTTCGTTATAGCTTTCGAGATGTAATAAATATTGCCCAGGTGTATGTTCACTAGAATTAATTTTAAGTGAACGCAGATCTACTGGAAGTAGGCCATTAGAAATGTTCAGATAAAGCTTTAATCTGGAGAAGTTATGCAGGAGGTTTATAGTTTTATCAAGGGCGACTACCTTACCACATTTAAGCATTACAATCCGATCACAAAGCGACTGTGCTTCTTCTAGATAGTGTGTAGTTAGTACAATCGTGTGCCCTTCACGATTCAGACGCGTGATAAATTTCCACAGTATCTTACGCAACTCAATGTCGACTCCGGCAGTTGGCTCATCAAGCACAATTACTTGTGGTCTATGTACAAGCGCCTGCGCAATAAGAACACGACGCTTTATCCCACCAGAAAGTGTGCGCATGTTTGCGTTTGCGTTCTTGGTTAAATCTAGATTCGCCATTACTTCGTCTATCCACGTATCATTTTTTCGTAATCCAAAATATCCAGATTGGATACGAAGTGTCTCGTATACTGTGAAAAATGGATCGAATACCAACTCCTGTGGTACAACTCCAAGAGAACGCTTAGCTTTTTGAAAGTTTTTTACCACATCGAATCCACACACAGAAATACTACCTTCATCAGCTCGAATAAGGCCTGAAAGAATACTAATAAGTGTAGTTTTTCCTGCGCCATTTTGACCAAGTAATCCGAAAAACTCTCCGTCTTCGACAGTAAAATTAACGCCATTAAGTGCTTGTAGAGAAGAATAGCGCTTACTAAGCTGACGAATTTTTATAGCTGGCATAAAAGTAAGAATAGTCTAGTAAAAAAATACTTTTCGTATATAAATAATAACTTTAGCAAACTATATAGTTTTTTACATAAACACCTCTCTTTTGATGTAACAGGCGCAGAGTATTTTTAACCCAATCAGAATTATCTTAAATTGTTAGTTTCTATTGATATATGAGCGTATCAAGACCATATGCGCGTGCGAGACTTATAAGCTTCTTAGGGGGATTAAGTATAGTGAGAATTGCGCCGCTATTTTTCGCAGCTCGCTGCCATGCGAGTAGTACAGCAATCGCTGATGAGTCAAAATGAATGAGGAAAGAACAGTCGACAGCAATAGCACCAGAAGAGATTTTATAAAGACCGTTCAAAAGTATAGACTTTGCACTTTCAAAAGTGAGCGTGACATCAGATTTAAAATAATTCATGAGGACTGCTTATCAATATTAGCAAGATCTTGATTTCGTTTTGACAACAAACAGATTAATCCATCAATACTACTCTTCTTGATTTTCTCTTTAAACTGCTGCTGATATGTCTGTATTAGCCACACACCGAGCACATTTATATCGTAAACTCGCCACCCTCCCTGTGGACTCTTATATAACCGATAATCTAGCCGGATAGGTTTCTCATCATTTATTATTGTACGAACAACAACATCAGTATCATCATCTCTAAAATGAAATGGCAAATACTTTATCTTCTGATCAAATCTCAGTTGTGCTATTGCTCCTGCGTATGTACGGATAAATAGTCTCTTGAACAACTCAACTATTAATTGCTTTTGATATGGTGTTGCCTCATTCCAGTATCGTCCCATTGTTAGGCGTGTTGTACGTAGGAAATCCGCATATTGAAGGATATTCTTGTCGACGATTGTTGTAATCTGATCAATGTCGACTGGTTTAATTAACTTGCTTTGAACTTCTTTGATCATATTCTGTATTGCAACTATTATTATAGACTGAGGACTCGATTGATTATTTACGTTAGCACAAGCCAGATCAGCAAATAAGAAAAAAGACGTTAAAACACGAATCAAGAACAGTTTTTTCATAGTGAAATTTCTAATGATTCACTCCAATAATTAACTCTAAGTTAATTAATATAATTACATTGATGATGTAGTTTCAAATACTCTAGACGCATATGAGATGAGCAATTTATTAAAATTTAGTATCGACATTATAACCGTCTAGCTAATAAAAGATTTATTCGAAATAAAACTTATTTATTTTAAGATATTTTAAAAGGTATTTTATAGGTCTCATATAAACATAGCTTAATTAATGTGATACCGGATCATTATCCTCAGATAATAGATCATACTTCGGTAGTGTATCTACTTCAGATTTATCACAGAATTTATCAGATTCACAAGCATAGTTAACTAGAGTTTGACGATTCTGTAAATATGCACTTCGAATAAATGAATACTTATCAAGTGCAATCCAATCAAGTATCTTACTAGTACTGAGAAAGCTCGCGCGTATATTCACGAAATTAAGACCGTAAGCAATCCAAGAAAGATTCTTCGGATGCAAGTATGAAAGTGGATTGATTGCATAACCAAATATAAGACCAACATAATCACGCATCATGCTTGGTCCAAGAAGCGGAAGAACTAGATATGGACCAGAGGGTATTCCATAGCGACTAATCGTTACACCAAAGTCTGTAGTGTGCTTTGGTAGCTTCGCTTGGGTTGCAACATCGAATAGTCCACCAAAACCGAATAGTGTGTTAATTATGACGCGCATAATATCGCTCGTAGCATCTGAGATTCGAAATTGCATAAGATTATTTGCTGCAATATATATGTCATTAATATTAGAAAAAAAGTTTGTCACGCTTTCACGTACTAGTTTTGGAACTATTTTCTGATAGCCTTTCGCAACAGGATTTAATGCATACGTGTCAACCGTATCGTTAAATTTAAATATTATTCTATTAAATTTTTCAAATGGATCACATTTATTCGGAATTACTATCGTTGCACACCCACTGCTTAGTACAGCTAAAATACTGAGAGCTAGTACTGAATATCTAATTCGCATAGTCTACATTATAAATTGCTCTTTTTTACTTTCTTATATTCTTATTGAGAATTATATGCACTATTAGGTGTTTCTTTATTGCCTTTTAAATCTAGATTATAAATAATTTTCTTGTCTGATAACTCCTAATATTCTGTTAGAATAAGTTGTTTTCTCAGAATAAGTTGTTCTCCTGTATAGGAGCTGACCGATTAAATTTTCTATCATGATTGCTGATTGCGTCATCGATATCGTATCACCCGATTTTAGCATCTCTGTATCACCGCCTGGTTCAAGATCAATATATTGATCTCCAAGTAAGCCTAAGGCTAAAATCTTCGCCGATGAATCTTTTGGAAAGTGATACTGCTTATAAAGATCAGCTATTACAAAAGCTTGATACGTATTCGTGTCGAAACTAATTCGACTAACATGGCCAACAATGACACCAGAACTTTTAATCGCTGCATGTGACTTTAGCCCGCCAATGTTATCAAATTTCATAATTATCTGATATGTCTCTTGAAAAGAGAGTGAGTTTATATTGCTTACTTTTAATACAAGAAATAGTACAGCGAGAAATCCCGTTATAACGAACAATCCAGCCCAAAAATCGAAAGCGGTTTTTTTCATTATTCTTTAAAATCAATTAGCTAAACATTAGCGCTGTCAAGATAAAATTAAAGCCAAGTACTATAAGTGAACCATAAACGACAGTCTTAGTCGTTGCACTGGATATGCCTTCCGGTGTTGGACGAGATTCGTACCCATGAAACAGTGCTATAAAGGTAGTTGCAAAACCAAATAAAATACTCTTTAGTAGACCATTTCCAATGTCGTACCATGTATCTACGCCATTTTGCATCTGGGACCAAAATGCGCTCGGATCAATGCTAATCAATATTAGACTAACTATATAACCACCGAGTATGCCGATCGCATTAAAAACTGCGGTTAGCATAGGCATTACGACGACTCCAGCCAACATCCTCGGTGCCATTATATTCTTAATTGGATCAATGCCCATCATTTCAAGTGCAGTTAATTGTTCACCGGATTTCATTAGTCCAATTTCAGCAGTTAAAGACGTTCCAGCTCGACCTTCAAATAATAGTGCAGTAAGAACAGGCCCAAGATCACGTACAAGAGATATCGCAACGAGTAGTCCAAGCTCCTCCTCAGAACTATATCTATTCAGGATATAATAGACCTGAAGAGCAAGAACAAAACCAACGAAAAGTCCAGATACTGCTATAATTACAAATGACTGATTACCAAGAAAGTAGATCTGTTTCGTAAATAGCCCAGGTCTACGTAGTAGTGGTAAAAATTCTAGAATAAGGCTTACGAATATTCGAAGACTATAACCCAGATATATAATACGGCTTATGATAAAATTCTCGATATAACCTATCATTTACATATACTCTCTATCAAGTCCAAAATCTTTTGAGAGTGGTAAACATGAATAGTGAAACTTAAATGGACCATCAGTTTCAGCATCAATAAATTGACGTACGGTAATTTCTGTTGAAGCGCGTAATTCATCTGGTGTACCTTGCGCGAGTACACTACCATCTGCGAGAAAATATACGTAATCAGCAATCGCGAATGACTCTGACACGTTATGCGTAACAAGAATTGATGTCGCTTCGAGTACATCATTCAGAGTACAGATCAGGTTCGCAGTAATTCTGATAGAAATCGGATCAAGTCCTGTGAATGGCTCATCATACATAATAAGCTTAGGATCGAGCGCTACAGCACGCGCGAGAGCAATACGCCGAGCCATACCACCGGATACCTCGGATGGCATTAAGTCGCGCGCACCGCGCAAACCAACTGCGTTCAGTTTCATCAGTACTAAATCACGGATCAGGCTTTCTGGAAGATCTGTATGCTCACGTAAAACGAAGGCTATATTATCGTATACTGACATATCGGTAAATAAAGCGCCGAATTGAAATAACATTCCCATATTACGACGTAATGCATATAAGCCATCACGTGTTTGTGCACCTACATCAGCGCCAGAAAACAGAACCTGACCATGACTCGCTCGAATAAGTCCTCCGATTAATCGGAGGACAGTGGTCTTACCACAGCCTGATCCGCCAATAATAGCAATCACTTGTCCTCTACTGAAAGTTAGATTTAAATTAGACAGTGCTAAACGGTCTCCGTATCCAAAATCTACATCTCGAAGCTCTATCAGGATATCTGGAGGAGAAGAAATGCTCACAGAATTAAATATCCTTTTATCGAAGATCTTTAAATTAATATAAAAGAACTTCTACTTAAATATTCATCTTTTTAAAGATGCTGTTTGTATAGCTCTAATTCCAATACTATATAATAGTAAATATATTAAGAATCTTTTTTTGATTATCTCCTAGTTAAAATATTTCATAAGATCGTATACCGCGCTGCGCGCCAATTATCGGCTTTAGTTTTTGAAAATACTGGACCGAATTCTATATAATTTGAACGTATATATAATGCCTGAAGTATCTCATAATAACACTATAACTTGAGATACTAATCCGTAGTCCCCGCTAGAGCGATCACTTCTAGCTCAGTAGTTTCTATATCTTCCTGCCCCAATACAGTCATTTTCAGATATAATAAATATATCACTATCGGATGGCTTATCATCATATTCAATCTTCTTAGCACCAGAATGACATTCCGAAAACTGGCACACTCCCGTGCGTTCTCTCGTGGATACATTTCCCTAAAGCTAGATAGGAAGAACAGTATGCTCCTGCTTTTAACACCATATACGAATGCCCAGCGTCGCTATAATCTCCAGATGAGTCTTTATTGATACTTGCCCCCACCAAGATTGCGTAAAATTCCCCCTCCATAACCTGAAGGCATGAGATGGTAACACCGAGCCCTACATTGATGATTAATGATAACATTCTTCAATCGATCACGAAGCATAAACAACCTGCATGGATTTATTATGCCTTTACCTGTTCCAGTCGGTGAGCCTATGGCATAAGCGTCCACATCCCTATACAAAGAAGACGTTTGCCGATTACAAGGATTCTGTACAGAGTACAGGCAGTACTTTCAAAGTATCTATAAGCAACTGAGCAGCCTTCATCAATCAGTTCGACTGGATCAGGGTGTTTGAGGGTGGGGTTATTAGTTATCTCCAGTTGACTCTAGCTTTATCTGATCAGTTTCAAAAACTTCTCTCTTTACCTGTACAGTTAACCAATTTAGAAACTGTTTGGTAGCAATCTCGCTGCGCGGCGTTTCAACAAATTAAAGAAGCTAGACTCCAATATATTATTTTCATTCAAACTCATCTGACGACGTAATGAAACTATAAGGATTCCAGTCTAGATATAATGATAGAATTGTATAATGACTGTAGTTGAGGTATAACCTGATGTATCAAGTAACATATAGCTTAAGAAAATTTCTCCATAGCAATATTAACATTTCCTTAAAAAAGAACAGTTGAACTTTGAGCTATCATCTAAATGATGGTACTCAGTACTCCTCTCTATAATAAAAATATAAAACTGGATACCTATAAATCCTATTTATAAGTAAGAAGCAGGGAGCACGACTGAATTATAAACAAGTATCATCCTATTTCTGAAACTAGATATATAAGTTATACAGTATCATAATTCGAAAAAACATACGTCGTATATTGAGCTCGAGCAATGAACATACCGTTTAGAGAACCTTTAAAAGGTTGACGATAAATTCGGCCAGCACGCATCGACAATCTTCATATTATCTTGCGGTGTAAATATCTGTTTATCAATCTGTATATCCATTGTATTTATTTTTTTATTAAAATAAATATAGAAGCTCAGGTCAGCACGACGCATTACGCCACACAGAAAAACAGTGTGTCCCCATAATACTTACCAATATAATATAGCCTTATTAGCTAGGCGTAACTGTAATCTGTAAGACTTCAGGTCCGATAATAAAACCATGTTGATACAGAAACCGTTTACGATAAGTGTCGATGTATCATCCCAGATCATCGATAATCTATGATCAAGTAAAATCGGCCTAATGTGCATTCAATTCAAGAATACGTATCTTACCAAACTTTGGATGTATAGAAAGTTGTAACACTTAAAAGTTCAAGAGCAGAGCGCACACTAACACCTGATATATCCTAACTCTCTACTTCTGTAGCACCAGCTATGTATAAATCATCCTGCTTTAGCACGACGTATAAAAGGATATCGCGGATATAACAGACCAACTCTTGGTGAACCCTAGATTCCTAGTAGGCGTGTACGGCTTACGACTTCTCTTCGAATCCCACGTAATACAGGAAATGTGTTCTTCGTGTCGAGTCCTCTTGGCAATCAATAGTGAAACGCGTACTTAGTGCATTGTAAACATTAATTCATTCCAGAAAATATCTACCCCACTTCCGTTCTATAAGACTGACTACAAGTGAATGTAGAGTATGTCTAATTATCAAGCTAAGCTTTATTTAGCAATAGTGGGGCCACAAGTAATTTATCTGATTCCTGACTAGACTAGGAGTAGTCAAATAGATAGATTTTAATTTAAAAAAATTTCTAATATCAAAAATATCAATAGACTAATGACTTAATTTTTAGCTATCTAGTGAAACTTAGAAGAGGTGTATTAAGATAATATCTTTGTACATATGTACTGAGTAATATTTAGTTTAAATCTTATAGCCTTATCTAGAAAGAGATATAGTAATTTTCTATAATTCTATGAAAGAGCCGAGGTAATTTATAGTTCATTTCTATATTTAATAAAAATATAAGACAAAATTTATTATTAGTAAATGTACTAATAGCTATATAGACTTATATTACGATTAGACGCTAGTTTTTGTACTTTTTTCTTTATACTAAAAACTAAACTAGTAAAATTTTTACATATATCTAAAACTAATCATAAACACCGACTGTTAATACTTTCATAACCATGCGATAAAGTACATACCCAAGCCAATTCAGCATACGCTCAAAAAATGGACGAGATATATAGCTCTCTCGATCAATTTCTCTACTATCTTCGAAGCTAGAAGTGATTGCAGTGCCTAATATATTTATTGGTTCATCATGCCGAACTAGTACGATATTTGCCTCATTATTAAGTACTAGACTCAGCGCATCAAGATTTGATGAACCAACAGTGGCCCAATTGTTATCAATTACTGCGACCTTGCCGTGGAGAATTGTTCGATCATATTCAGCAATGCGAACACCAGCGCTCAATAGCATATGATAGAGAAACGGTACTGCTAAATCAAGTGTTGCAAACTCGTTACAACCAATCAGAATCCGAACATCAACACCGCGCCGAGCAGCATCTGCGAGCGCACGACGAAGCTTGCGTCCTGGCATAAAATATGGATTCGCAAGCAAGATCTGCTTTTGTGCCCGACCGATCGCTGCTAAATATGCCTTTTCTATCGCACACCGATTTAGTATATTGTCTCGAGAGACAAATGCAACACTCGGCATAGTTACGTTACGCAACGCGCTTGCTTTAACAAGTCTATGATGGCGAAACAAGTGATGAAATAGATCAGGTTGTACAGTGTTAGTACCGATAGGTATATTATTCGAATACGCTTTATTCCCAACTTGGATATGGCGCCATTGTAGTTCAAATGCACAGAGTACATCTGAAACGATTGGGCCGAGCATTTCAACAGAAAAATCCCAGCGTGGATATGGTAGCGTTTTTCCATCCTGGTTGTAGTCGTCAACAATATTAATGCCACCGCAGTAGGCAACATTATGATCAATGACAGCAAGCTTTCTGTGTGTACGCGAGAAACCAAAGCGACTGAATAGATAAGGGTTATAGACTGCATGCTCGATGCCAGCTTCTAACCATATCTTAAATAGTGGTAGCCAAGCTGTACCGAAACGGTCTGTAATCATACGCACGCGCAGGCCCCTGTGTGCTGCGCGTAGAAGAGCATCAGACACACGTCCACCAGTTGCGTCATCTCGAAAAATATAGGTTTCTATTGCAACTTCATTTCGCGCAGCATCTATACAGTTAATCAGTGATGAGAAAAATTCACCTCCGCCTTTACATAATCTCACGGTATTACCTGATGTAAACGCGAGTCGAGACGCGGAGCTACGTCTCCGAAAAAAAATATGTCGGAGCTGATTAAAGTATCGAGAGATATTTTCTCTCATATAAGAGAGTTGCTCAATGATAGATTATTATTCAAGATCACTTGATCGCTTTGCAATATTATCGATATACATCGATAACAAACAGAT
Source organism: Burkholderia sp. (assembly GCA_032470235.1). Classification (GTDB taxonomy): domain Bacteria; phylum Pseudomonadota; class Gammaproteobacteria; order Burkholderiales; family Burkholderiaceae; genus Burkholderia. The sequence continues at coordinate 143,543 of JAVHYW010000001.1, read as the reverse complement.
TCGAATCTTGATAACATAACTTCAGTATATCCATCAAGTATGTTTACCTAAACTAGTTCTTAGTTCTATATATCTATATATATTTCCTTAGTTTTCTATTTTTGCCATCTATGATATATAATGAAATTTAAAAATCTCTCTAAAAAACTTATATAAACAGTACATTTCTAATTTTTATTTATCTAATTAACGCAAACATATATGAAGATTGCATAGTTGCTGTTCATCTGGTGCGCTCGGAGCCTTCGTAAGTAAACATTGCGCACTCTGCGTTTTTGGAAACGCAATTACATCTCGTATTGAATCAGAACCCATCATAATCATAACAATACGGTCGAGACCAAATGCAATCCCACCATGAGGTGGAGCTCCATACTGTAGCGCATCAAGCAAAAAACCGAACTTCAGCTGTGCTTCTTCTGATTTTATCTTCAGCGCATGGAACACTCTTTTCTGGATATCTTTGCAGTGGATTCGTATAGAGCCACTACCAATTTCCCAGCCGTTCAATACCATATCATATGCCTTTGCTAAACAGAGACCTGGATCTGTTTCTAAATATTTAATATGTTCATCCTTTGGACTCGTGAATGGATGGTGGACAGAAATATAGCGAGAATTTTCTTCTTCATATTCAAACATCGGAAAATCAACTATCCATAATGGATTCCATCCGTCTTTGAATAGACCATTCTCCTTACCAAATTTTGAATGACCAATCTTCAAACGTAGGGCACCAAGACTATTATTGACAATCTTCTTGAAGTCCGCAGCGAAGAAAATTATATCACCATCTTCCGCTCCTGTGCGTTCAAGGATCGCTGTGATTGACGCATCATGAAGGTTTTTCACGATCGGACTTTGTAAACCATCTCGTCCTTTCTCTTTCTCGATAACTCTAATCCATGGCAAACCCTTTGCACCGTAAATCTTCACAAATTCTGTATAATTCTCTATATCTCTTCGTGAGAGGTTATTAAAATTTCCGCCATTTGGTACGCGAAGTGCAACAACTTTTCCGTTCTTTATGTTTGCCGGCGTGCTAAATACCTTGAAATCGACGTTTTTCATTACATCTGTTAGTTCAATAAATTCAAGCTTAACACGTAGATCAGGCTTATCTGAGCCAAAACGAGTTATTGCCTCTGAGTATGACATAACCGGGAAAACTGCATCCAGCTCAACTTTGATCACGGATCTGAAAATATGACGTATCATATCCTCGAATAAATCTCGAATTTCCTGCTCATTAAGGAATGATATCTCACAGTCGATTTGTGTAAATTCTGGTTGGCGGTCTGCACGTAGATCTTCATCGCGGAAGCATTTTGTAATTTGGTAATAGCGATCGAAGTTTCCGACCATCAGTAGTTGCTTAAATAGTTGTGGTGACTGTGGAAGTGCGAAGAACTGACCTATATTCGTACGTGATGGCACTAAATAGTCACGTGCACCTTCTGGTGTACTCTTTGTCAGTATAGGCGTTTCAATATCGATAAAACCTTGATCATCAAGATACTTACGTGCTTCAATTGCAGCACGATAACGGAAACGTAGATTTCTTTGCATTTGGGGACGGCGCAGATCAAGTACACGATTTACAAGCCGAGTCGTCTCCAACAAGTTTTCATCATCGATCTGGAATGGTAGTGTGATAGATGCATTGAGTACAGTAAGCTCATGGCATAATACTTCAACCTTTCCACTTTTCAAAGACGTATTTATACTACCTTTTGGACGATTAGTTACTAGACCATTGATATGTATGCAAAACTCATTACGTACTCTTTCGGCAATATTGAACATCCTTATATTGTCTGGATTACAAACTATCTGTACAAGTCCTTCTCGATCGCGCAGATCAATAAAAATTACACCGCCGTGATCTCGGCGATTATGTACCCATCCGCATAGAGATACATGCTGCTCTAGTAGATGTTCTGTTATGAGACCGCAATATTCAGTACGCATCAACATAATATTTGTTTTTCTATTTTTTTTAGAGAAGTGCTTCACTCCTAATAGAGTGAATAGGGGTCGTCTACTGCATTGAGGCTGCTTCTGTAGGCGAAACGACACCAATCGATAAAATATATTTCATGGCAGCGTCGACTGACATATCAAGTTTGATTACCTCGTTTTTCGGTATAATCAGAAAAAATCCAGATATTAGATTCGGTGTAGTAGGTACATATACGCTTACGTACTCTCCATTTAGATGGTTAACAACATGACTACTTGGTATGCCAGTTAAGAACGCAATCGTATAGGATCTATATCGTGGATATTCTATAAGTACGGCCTTACAGAAGGCATTATCTGATGATAATAATGTATCTGATACTTGTTTTATGCTCATATAAATAGAACCGACGATTGGAATACATCGCACAATACTACTCCACCACTTAAAAAGTTTCTTGCCGATAAAATTTTGTGTCGCAAGACCAATGATACAACTAATCCCAAGCGTTAATCCCACGCCTATTCCAGGTAAATGAAAGCCAAATAATCTGTCCGGCTGCCATGATTTAGGAAGAAGCAATAGGATATGATCCATTATCTCAATAATGAAATTTAGAACCCAAAATGTGATTACGATCGGAACAAGAATAAGCAAACCAGTTAGAAAAATAGATTTTATAGTTGTTTTTTTAATCATGTAATAATAGCAAAAATGCTGAATTGTCTCTCTGGTTTAAAGAATAATAAGTAGAATCTAAATTAATTTTTCTATTTTTATATATTCAATTCGACGTGATTAAAGAATAGCTTTTTCTAAAAAATATCCTTTTCAAAATTTAGTATTTCGAATATGTCTTTCAGCTAAAAGCTTGTTTATCAAAAATTAGCTTATTATATTAAAAGAGTACAGATAAAAACGGAAAATCCGAATATTAAAAGTATCAACAACATCTGATTCGTATGTTTCTGTGCAAGTAAAATCTTTTTCATTAGCCTTGAATTCTCTGTACTGGATACGTTTTTATATTCGGAAAGCAGATGATGTATAAGACGTGGGATCTGTGGTAGAGTTTTGCTCCATTGTGGAACTTCAATTTTAAAACAATCATACCAACCCTGCAAGCCTATCTGCTTCTTCATCCAGCTTTCGAGATATGGTCTCGCCGTCTTCCATAGATCAAGCTCTGGGTCAAGTAAACGCCCGAGCCCTTCTATATTCAGCATTGTTTTTTGTAAGAGAACAAGCTGTGGCTGTATTTCGATGTTAAATCGGCGTGATGTTGAAAATAAGCGAATTAGTATTTGGCTAAGAGAAATATCTTTTAAGGTTCGATCAAAATAAGGTTCACATACACTTCGGATAGCGCTTTCTAGTTCCTCAATCCGAGTTTCTTGAGGAACCCAGCCTGATTCGAGATGTAATCTCGCTACACGATGATAATCACGCTTAAAGAATGCGAGAAAATTTTGTGCGAGATAATTTTTATCAAAATCAGATAGTACGCCAATAATTCCGAAATCAAGTGCAATATAGTGACCGAACATAGTAGGATCAAGACTTACCTGGATATTTCCAGGATGCATGTCCGCATGAAAAAAACCATTAATAAGTACTTGTGTTAAGAAAATCTCTATACCTTCTCGAGCAAGCTTTTGAATATCAACCCCAGCTGCGCGTAGCTTATCTATTTTACTGATCGGTATTCCATCCATCCACTCCATAACAAGCACCTGGGATGTTGAATAATCCCAGTACATTTCTGGAACGAGAAGAAGATTGAGGCCTGCAAAGTTACGACGTAATTGACTACCATTTGCAGCCTCACGCATTAAGTCGAGCTCATCGTGCAAATATTTGCTAAACTCTGCAACGACCTCTTGAAGCTTTAATCGTCGACCCCCGACCCATAAACGATCAATCCATATCGCAATATCGTTTAGCAGTGCGAGGTCGGAATTTATTACCGAAAGCATATTTGGACGCAAGACTTTGACTGCAACTGCCTTACCTGCATGTCTTCCTTGTTTTATCTTTGCGAAATGAACTTGTGCGATTGATGCACTCGCGATAGGAGAAGGATCAAAAGAGTCAAACAACTCATCAACCGACATACCAAGCGATTTCTCAATAATCAAAATCGCGACTGATGAGTCGATTGGTGGAACTTGATTCTGCAATTTAGAAAGCTCGTTCGCTAAATCAACCGACAACAAATCTCGTCGTGTCGATAATGCTTGTCCAAACTTTATAAATATTGGACCAAGGCTTTCTAGCGCGCGTCGTAGCCGAATCTCTGGCGGATCTATATAACGACTACTAATATTAGTGATCCAAAGAGGAACTCGAATCCGTCGATCGGTAATGTACGGAAGTAGGACCTCATCTAGACCGAAATAGACGACTGTGTATAGAATCCTGACAAAACGGCGAATATGCATTCGCGACAGCCCTTAATGTGCACTGCGCGCGTTATTTTCCGCACGCACCAATTTTTTCAAGGTGCTCGATCTTTCTTTCAACTCTAGCTAGAGCGGTGCATAACTCAGAAAACTCTATGACAATATCCTTATATGTTTCGCGACGAACAACTTGAGGATTCTCGTCAAGCCAGTATTCAATAAACGAATCGATTATGTTTCTACTTATCCGATGAGCATGCAAACCTATATTTCGTGCTAGAGTTAGCATTCGATATGCGCACTCGTCACCAATAAGGCTTGCAATATCCTCTTCTGGCTCCCAGCGCAAATATCTACCGAGCTTCGAGATCTGTGTTGCAAACTCTACATCTCCATAAATCTTTATCTGTTCTATTAAAATCGGATAACATTTTTTAATAAATAAAGCTACTATGTTGCTAGAAAGTATGATAGTCGTATCGACTCTGTTTACATCATCATTAATTAGGCTTAGATATCCATTATGCTGCACAATAAAAATTATTGAGATAGGAGGTAACTTAATAAGAGCTATCTTTCCAGAATAAGGAATAAGACAGTCTCGAGCCCAGGATTCTCTAGAAAGAAGGTGATTAACTGCTAGAATAAAAAATTTTGATAAAAAATTTATCCAAACTCTTCTATGCATGGATCATGTGAAACACAGTTTAGAAAATCCTTAGTGTCTACAAAGTTGCTGAATTCCGGCGAGTATCCAACCCTCACTTCCACATTTTGATAAATTCCAGACCTCCTCAAATGGTGAGGCTAGTTCATTTAAGGATTCTCGCATTAAACCATAGAAACGTACGCTTGCTATATATTCATTTCCTTGAACTTCAATATCAAGTAATTCTGCATCAAGCTGTGCAATATCGGTCTGATTCTTCTCATTACCACGCTCATCGAAATCTAGTTTAATCTCTGCAAACATCTCCGGCGTTGTAAACTCTCGTATATCCTGCATGTTTCCATTATCCCAAGCAGCTTGTAAGCGAATGAAATATACTTTTGCATTTCGTAGAAATGTATCAGTATTGAAATTATCTGGAACTATAGCTTTCTCTTTACTATAATAAGACGCTTCATTCGTGTAATCACTATCTTTATACGGCTGAGACTGAAATACCTGCTCATTCGTCGAGTAGAGTGGAAATCTTCTGCTTCTGTAATTACTAGCATATACTAGATCATCTTGATTTCGAAAGCTTTTTATCTTTCTAATGAGCCAGATAGCGGAAAATACAAATATAGAAATTATTATGAAGTTAGATATCATCCCAGAGAATACTTCACCGAGACCAAAGTGTGACATCAACCCCGCGATTCCTAGGCCTGCTATTAGGCCTGCAAGTGGTCCTAACCATCGAGAATGGCTTAATGCTCCATTTGTTGTACGATTAGCTTGTGATGGGAACCTATTTTGTATAGGCTGTTGTCTCTGTATAGCTCGCTGAATACTTTGAGACTGTCGACCGAAACTCCGCCCACTACCCATTCGCCGTGCTTCCGCTGTATCAAATGATGCAAAGGTTCCTATAATTAGGATACTAATTATGATTAGTAACGCGAAAGCACGATTTTTAAAATAAAAAAAATGTAACTTATCTAGTTTGCTACTTGATGATGATATATTCTTTTCAGACATTCATCTCTCCAAAACTTTAAAAAAATCACGTGAACTTAATATCAATATTTTATTCCAATATGTAAAGCCACTATTCCAAAAGAAAAATTGTAGTATTTTACAAAATCGAAACCTACTTGTTCCATCATTATTTTTAGTGCACCCTGATCAGGGTGCATTCTGATCGATTCAGCTAGATATCGATAACTTTTCGCATCATTCGCAAATTTATTCCCAAGCCAAGGTAAAATCTTAAAAGAATATATATCGTAAGCTCTCCTAAGCGGCGCTAAAACCTTCGAAAATTCAAGAACCATCACGTAACCGCCTGGTTTTACAACACGGCGCATCTCACCTAGAGCAATTTCTTTGTGTGTCATATTTCTCAGTCCAAATGCGACAGCGACTACATCGAAGTAGTTATCTGAGAAAGGAATCTTTTCTCCGTCACAAAGCAAAGATGGTACTAAAATACCTTTGTCGAGTAATTTATCACGACCAATACGCAGCATAGATTCGTTGATATCTGTATGCCAGACTTCTCCAGTTATGCCAGCTAAATTTGCAAAAGCTTTAGTTAAGGAACCTGTTCCAGCTGCAATTTCAAGCACCCTGAAGCCCGGACGTATATTCACTTTTGCAAGTGTGAAAATTCTCCATATGCGATGGATTCCTAACGACATCAGATCGTTCATTAGATCATAATTACTTGCTACAGAATTGAAAACATTTGATACCCTTTTTACCTTTTGGGCTTCATCTATGGATTCGAAACCGAAATGAGTTTTTCTCATTAAGTCAATCCTTAATCTTAATAAACAGCAAAATAATACTAATAAATTTAATTAGTAATTACGCACTCATCCAGTTTACAGAAATGCGTATAGCGCTCTCATAATTCAATCCTATGATAATTATCATTTAGAACTAAATTTAATAATTATTGGTATTCGTAAATCTGTACTTTGACATTAAAGTTAGTAGTTTTAGTGCGCTAAATAAAGGTATAAACAAATTACAGTCTACACTCTGTATCTTAGTTATAGACTGGAATAGTCTCTTTTTGTAGGCTTATAGAAATTAATATTAATTTATAAATGGCTGCTCTTCCTATTTCCTACTTTTATAAATCCGAACGATCACTCCTTATAAAATGAATAAGAAATAGACATTTATCGGAAAAGACTATTTATCCGGCATATTGAACTATACTCTGAACTTAAGTTATTATTATCAATTAACAATTTATCATAAAAGATTTCTTATAGATATATATACTTCGTCGCTAAGTTTTTAAACTTCTTTTATCTATATGCTATTAGATACTCTAGACTATATTTAAATCAAAATCAAAGTCTTATGACTTCTTTCTTACATGGAATCGAAAAACTAGACTACAATCAACACAACTCTTTATATATCTCTTATATTACTCATCCTCACTCGATATTTAGAGGAATAGTTTGATAATATAGATATATGAAATATACATTCATTTTAGTTCTGATAAGAATAGATAGAAATTTTAAATAAGCGTACGGTTTAACTTTGATAGAGGATAAGTCTTCTCATAATATCCTTTTACATCAATCTTATTTAATAAAATGACAGAGATCTTTCATCAAAGTACTAAACTCTATTAGGCTTCTATCTTCATGCTATCGCAAGTCTTTTTAATATGGAATTTCTGCTGATAGATCATATGAAATATGGCAGCATAAACTTATACAGTTGTATTAATATGTTCTAGCGTCTTGTAAGCAATACAATCTATTTCGACTCTACAGTCGATCATCATACTCGACTGTATACAAGCACGTGCTGGCAAATGTTTTCCAAAGTAGGAGATGAATACTTTGTTGAATTCTGAAAAATCGCGAGCGTCAGCAAGCCATACTCCGCAACGAACGATGTGTTCAGAGAAGTAGCCTGCTTCATGAAGAATTGAGATCATATTCTCGATTGCTTGTTTTGATTGTTTAACTATTCCACCTTCGACAACCTCGAAGTTTATAATTGGCATTTGCCCAGAAACGTATAACCAACCATCAGCTTCAACTGCGCGCGAGAATGGCATAATCTGACTACTATTATCTTTTAATTCACTGACTCCATATCGCTTCATTATTTCTCCCATTATACAGTTATGTTTAACTAATTTATTAGATACTCTTAATTAGTAAATACTCTTAAATGAATATACGAATCAGGTCTAGGTTTTTAGAAAAATTCTAAATTTCTATATTTATAAGGCAATAACCTATAAAGAGCTTTTATTATATATGGTAAATTTTAATTTTTTATTGAGAAGTCTTATACGTAAGCGAATATGTGCTTTGCCTACTATAATTTTTCTACTAAATTAGTATTAATATAATAATATTATTATAGATCACTTAGCGTGTCTTGTTCAGAACAAGGTATTAGAAACCTTTCATAGAATTTTATAGTAAGAATTATAATAAAAACATGTCAATTCTTACCTTTGTAAGGAGTTTTAAGGAAGTTCAGAATTAAAATTCTTATAAAGTTTATGAGTATTTCTATTCTTATGGATATTAGCCCCTTCAACTACAAATACAAATTCGCCACGCTGCCGATTTTTATCTGATTCAAGCCATGTGATGCCTTCAATTAAAGTTCCATGAAAGCATTGTTCATGTAATTTTGTTAGCTCACGAGCGATTAATAGACGGCGTGTCTCGCCGAGCGTATCTGCGAGTGAATTAATTGTTTTAACGATTCGGTGTGGCGCTTCATAGAACACAAGAGTATATGGATGCGTTTTCAACGCTACTAATATCGATATCCTCTTTCCTGACTTAGATGGCAAAAAGCCTATAAACGTAAACGATGTACCTACCCAGGTACCAACGACACTTAGTGCAGTGGTCACTGCGCTTGGTCCAGGTATTGGAATTGCTTCATAACCAGAAATACGAACCAAATTAATAAGTTGAGCTCCAGGATCTGAGATACCTGGCGTACCAGCATCTGATACATACGCGATACGTTCGCCAGAACGCAAATATTCGATAAGACGCAGTCCAGCTCCGCGTTCGTTATATTTATGAATAGAAAAAAGTGGTTTCGAGATACCGTAACGCGCTAGGAGTCGGCCTGTATTTCTAGTATCTTCAGCTGCAATTCGATCAACTAGACCGAGTATATACAATGCACGAAGTGTGATATCGGCCGCGTTTCCAATAGGCATAGCAACTATATAAAGAGCGTGGTCTGGATAGTTCTGAGTATGCGCAAGTTCAAGGAAAGCAGTCAATTTTACCTATATAAAGTAGCTACTGGCTAAGATTGAGAACTATAACTAAGAAGAGTAGATAAGTATTTCATCGCTCTTTAATTATCTTTTTTTAGTCTTTTTTATACCTTAAAAGAAGAGCATACTTAGAGAAAGAATACCTGCTCTTTTTATATATATTTAGTAGAGTTATCTAATAATAATATTGTAAACTCGATTACGTGTTATGAAATCGTAGGCGTATCTACTAGAGTAAGATATAGAAAATTATGACTCATTCTATTTTAATTCTTTTTTAATACAATTGATTTATCTCTAGCTATTCATATTTTAATATCTAGAGAATAGTAGGTCTTTCTCGAACTTTCTTCGTATATAAGCTCGAATCGGTTCGTTATAGCTTTATTAGATTAGAGAATTATAATCTCATGGGCTATGATCTTACTCTATTTATTAAAAAAGGAATCTATTAATTGAACAAAGGAGAACCTTCGATGAAGAAGAATAATACTAGAAAGACCCTCTTTAGAAGAGTAGCGTTAGTGAGTCTAATAGCAAGCACAGCCATCTCACTGCAAGGTTGCGCTGCTGCTCTAGCTGGCGCAGCTATAAGCAGTGCACTCATTATGGCAGACCGCCGTACACTTGGTACACAAACAGAAGATCGTGAGATCCAAATTAAGGCAATGAGTCATATTCATAGAAAGTTATCGAATCAAGCACATGTAAATATTGCAGTATTTAATCATCGTGTTCTTATGACAGGCGAAGTTCCAAATAAAACATTAAAATATCATGCGAGCGAAATTGTTCGTTCGATTTACAATGTAAACGGAATTATAAACGAGCTATCAACAGAGCCTATATCTTCTTTATCGTCGCGTGTTAACGATATATATCTTGAAAGCCGAGTAAAAGCTGCTCTGATAAATAATAAGAGGATATCTGCAAATTACTACAAAATTGTCGGCGAGCGAAAAAATATTTATCTACTCGGGCTTGTAACTTCTGAAGAAGCTAACTGCGCCGCAGATATTACAAGTCATGTTCCAGGCGTCAAAAGGGTTGTAAAAGTATTCCAATATCTTATTTAAATAGAGAAAAGGATAAGGATGTTTTATAAGTAGAACTATATAGACGAGACTATTTCAGAAAATGAATATGAAGTATAAACTATAGATAGCAAAGATCTAATTCTTAGAATTAGCATAGGCTCATATTTTTTCAAGGAATTTTTCAGGATTGCGCACATCTTTTATAAAATTAAAGAGTAGTGTTGGAGCGAGCCCAGAAAACAGTCCGTTTATAATAAGTACTGTGGAATTTAATTTTTATTAAACTAATACTAATCTTTATATTGCTCTTATACATTCATGTTAATTTGACTTTATTGGGGCGGTAGCTCAACTGGGAGAGCATCGCGTTCGCAATGCGAAGGTCTAGAGTTCGATACTCCTCCGCTCTACAAACAAAATATTTAAAGATGAAAAAAGATCTAGTGCTTAGATTTTAGCTGAAATCCATATTTCAACAGGGATTTTCTTTTTTTTATTCGACTTCTTATTAATTCGACCCTAAATATTCTTAATCTATAAATAGATAAATCGATGCGATCTTGAGTTACTAAATCTAGTGATTAACAACGAATAATAAGATATTTTTTATCTTTAGTGCTTAAGACCAAAATCCTCACTTGCACCAATAATTAGGTTCATACACTGAATAGCAGCACCAGATGCACCCTTACCTAAGTTATCAAGACGTGAAATAGTCACAAAACGCTCCTCGTTACCAAATACGAACAGGTCAACGCGATTTGTACCATTATTAGCTTGTATGTCAAAAAAACCCCTATCAGAGATATCATCTGATTTAAATGGGTTGACATGTATGAATTGTTCATCTTCGTAATGCTCAGCGAGGATAGATTGCACATTCTTTGGAGTTATTCGTTTCTTAAGCTGTGATGGTGTAAAGTATATTGTTAATGCAAGCCCTCTTAAAAATGGACCAACAATCGGTATAAAGATCGGCGGATATTTAAGTCCAGAATGCACTGCCATTTCTGGTAGATGCTTATGCATAAGATTTAGTGCATAAGGGCGAGGGCATATTAACTTTTCAGTTAATGTGCCATTTTTATAATTAGCTATCATGGATTTTCCGCCTCCACTATAGCCAGTTATCGAGTAGCTATGTGCGATGAATGATGGTGATATAACTCCAGAATTGACAAGAGGACGCATAGCGAGAACGAACGCCGATGCATGACAACCTGGAACAGAGATACGTTTCGATCTTCTAATGTATTCACGCTGAGCCGTATCTAGCTCGGGTAGACCATACACCCAGTCTGCATGTGTACGAAACATAGCACTTGCATCAATTAACGTTGTATTTTTATTACAAACAAGTGTCGCTGATTCTTGCGCTGCATCAGTTGGAAGACAAAGGAACGTGATATCTGAATAATTTATTAGATGATGACGTTCTTTAATATCCTTGCGTTTTGATTCATCGATATATAGAATTTCTATATCTCTTCTATCCGATAAATATTCTAGGATCTTAAGACCAGTTGTACCTTCTTGCCCATCAATGAATATTTTCTTTTTCATTCCAATCCAACTCAAATGTAAGCGATAAATAACACAGTACATTGCATCTATAGAAGAAAAATAATAGTAACAGCAAATTTCTCTTTGTAGATCAAAAGAATAATTCTTATTATAGAATTTACTATTCTAGAAGAATTAAAATATAAACAAAATTTTGTATTTAAAATAGATACAAAGGATTATGCTCGATGGAGCAAGATGATAAATCTCCAGATAGGTTTACTCACGCATACCTGTCGTTCCACCATGTGCTGCTGACCAATCAGCAGGAGCATGCAGGAATTTTTCAACTTCATCTATTGTCTTCATTTCGAAAAATTCAAATTCCTTAGCGACGCGAATCAAGTCCCACCAGGTCGCTAATGCGTGCAAGTCAACACCTGCACACTTTAAAATAGATACACTTTGTTTGAAAATATTGTAGTGAAACAACACGAAACAGTGTTTTATATTCGCGCTAGCATTTCGAAGTGCATTGATAAAATTAATTTTACTGCAGCTATCCATTATTAGATCTTCAACAAGCAGTACGCGAGAACCCTCTACTAAATTCCCCTCAATCTGAACGTTACGACCGAAACCTTTCGGTTTCTTTCGTATATACTGCATTGGTAAATCAAGACGATATGCAAGCCATGCAGCAAAAGGAATTCCAGCAGTTTCTCCGCCTGCAACCGAGTCTAATTTTTCTAGGCCAATATCACAAGTAATTATTGCCTCTGCCATTTCCATAAGTAAACGGCGCTCGTGCGGATATGAGATTAGTTTACGACAGTCAATATAAACTGGGCTAGCTAAGCCAGATGTAAAGATAAATGGCTTAAAACTGTTAAAGTATACTGCTTTCACAGAAAATAATATTTTTGCAGTCGTATCTGAAATCAACTGACGATCAAGCTCTATCATTATTTAGAGCCTTATTTCAAGCTATTCAGTATATAACGGAAATAAATAAAAGATCTCAACTATGTTTCTCCAAATAATGGAAGGCAAAGCTGTCCTATTCAAGAAGTTCGCCGGTATTGATGTATTTGATATCGAAATAAACGAATCTAATCCATATAAACTCATCGATGTTATTTCTGCACTTGAGCCAACGTTCGGCGGGATCAACCTTGAGGATATTAAAGCGCCTGACTGTTTCATCGTTGAGCGAGAATGCCGAAAAAGGATGAAGATACCAGTATTCCACGATGACCAGCATGGAACTGCTATCGTTGTTGCAGCGGCGTTTAGAAACGGACTAAAGGTTGTAGATAAGTCTATAAAAGAAGTTAGGCTTGTTACATCTGGTGCAGGTGCAGCTGCACTCTCATGTCTTGATCTGCTTGTCGACATTGGACTACCTCTAGAAAATATCACAGTGATCGATCTAGCTGGCGTTGTCTACAAAGGGCGTACCGAACTAATGGATCCAAATAAAAAACGCTTTGCTCGAGAAACAAACGCACGCTCATTAAGTGAAGTAATTCGTGGTGCAGATGCTTTCCTCGGACTATCAGTCGGTGGAGTTCTAAAGCCAGAGATGGTGAAAGATATGGCTACCCACCCCTTAATTTTTGCACTTGCGAATCCAACACCAGAAATTCTTCCTGAAATAGCGCTCAAAGTACGTCCTGATGCGATCCTTGCAACCGGCCGAACTGATTATCCAAACCAGGTCAATAATGTTCTTTGTTTCCCATTTATCTTTCGAGGTGCGCTTGATGTTGGGGCAACAACGATCACTCGTGAGATGGAAATCGCAGCGGTTAATGCGATTTCTGAGCTTGCTCAGCAGGAGCAAAGCGATGTAGTAGTAAGTGCATACGATAGTGCAAAAAATCTATTATTCGGTTCACAATACCTAATTCCAAAACCATTTGATCCACGATTAATCTCAAAGATTGCACCAGCTGTTGCTCAGGCTGCGATAGACAGCGGAGTTGCAACCCGACAAATCAAGGACATAGATTCGTACACGCAACATTTGCAGCAGTTCGTATACCACAGCGGCACAGCGATGAAACCAATTTTTAATCTTGCGCGCCGCACAGCAACGAGGAAAAAGCGGATACTATTTGCTGAGGGCGAAGAGGAGCGAGTATTGCGCGCAGCACAGATCCTTATCGATGAAAAAATTGCAACGCCGATTTTAATTGGCCTTCCATCTTCGATCAAGAATCAGATCAAGAGTTTCGGTCTTCGACTAACTCCAGAAGTCGATTTTGAGATCGTCAACTCTGACAAAAGCGATAAGCGTTATCATGAACTTTGGAATGAATATAGGCAGATAACTTATAATACGGCTAGCGAGATAAATGCTGAATTCGAGACACACTATCGATCCACAATAATGGGCGCTATGCTTCTTAGAATGGGCAAAGCAGACGGGATGATTTGTGGAACGATTAGTACGACGCACTGCCATCTACATTTCATCAATCAAATAATTGGAAAAAAAGAAGGTTGCAGTGTATATGCAGCGATGAATGGCTTAGTACTACCTGGACGCCAAATTTTCCTTGTTGATACACATGTGAATATCGATCCGACACCGGAGCAGCTCGCAGAAATTACTATTATGGCTGCCAGAGCAATACGGAATTTTGATATTGAGCCGAATGTTGCATTGCTGTCACATTCAAATTTCGGTACAAGCAGCGCACCATCTGCCCAGAAAATGCGAGATACACTTATAATTTTACGTGATCGATTTCCAGAGCTGAAGGTCGATGGGGAAATGCATGGTGATGTCGCACTCGATTCCGGACTGCGTAAAGGAAAACTTTCAAAGTTCATGCTTAACGATGATGCAAACTTGCTTGTGTTACCAAACATTGATTCTGCAAACATTGCATATAATCTACTAAAAACAGCTTCAGGTAATAACATTGCGATTGGGCCTATCCTTCTCGGTGCTGCTAAGCCAATACATGTTCTGACCGAATCAGCTACAGTACGGAGAATTGTTAATATTTCTGCGCTACTTGTATCCGATTTATCAGTCGAAGAAATGTAATAAATAAAGCAACAATGATTGTATCAACGACAAAAAATTTCTTCTTTCTAAAGATAAACATCTGTTATGTTTATCTTTTTTGTAGCGTATCAGATCATAATTTCATATTTTAATTCAGAATTATTTTTCGATCTTCGCAGATAGCAGATCTTTTACTTGCTAGTTTTTGATAGTTTTCTATCCGGATTCTCTACATGACTATTTCTCTTCATTCCTCCTCTGCTCTTATGGCTAATGCGATCCGAGTACTTACAATGGATGCCGTACAACAAGCGAATTCTGGGCATCCAGGTATGCCGATGGGTATGGCTGAAATCGGTGTTGCACTATGGTCACGACATTTCAAGCATAATCCAGTGAATCCACTTTGGGTGGATCGAGATCGATTCATTCTATCTAATGGCCATGGCTCGATGCTACTTTACGCATTGCTGCACTTGACTGGCTACGATTTACCAATCGACGAGCTTAAGAATTTTAGACAACTGCATTCGAAAACACCAGGTCATCCGGAATACGGTATTACTCCAGGTGTTGAGGCAACAACGGGTCCGCTTGGACAAGGTCTAGCGAATGCAGTTGGGATGGCCCTTGGTGAATCACTAATGGCTGCTGAATTTAACCGAGAGGATGCAAGAATAGTAGATCACTATACATATGTATTCCTTGGTGATGGTTGCCTGATGGAAGGGATCTCTCATGAGGCATGTTCGCTGGCTGGTACTTTGAAGCTAAACAAGTTGATCGCTCTATATGACGACAATGGTATTTCTATTGATGGAAAAGTCGTACATTGGTTTAATGATGATAGCCAGAAGCGCTTTGAGGCATACGGATGGAACGTAATACCGAATGTAAACGGACATGATGTCGATTCAATAGATGTTTCGATATCACAGGCAAAACAGTCCGATAAGCCGACGATTATTTTCTGTAAGACACTGATCGGTCAAGGTGCAGCTACAAAGGCGGGTAACTATAACATTCATGGTGCTGCACTTGGCAAAGAGGAAATTTCGAAAACGAGAAAAGCACTTGGCTGGAGTTGGGAGCCATTTGTAATTCCACAGGAAGTATATAAAGCATGGGATGCAAAAAAAATAGGTATGAGCATCGAATCAGACTGGAACATGATATTTTCTTTTTATCGCAAGAAATATTCGATAGAATCAGCTGAATTCGAGCGTAGGATGATGAACAGTCTACCGGAAAAATGGCCGCAGAAAGCAAAGTTGATCATTTCTATCGCAAACGAGCGCCGTGAAACGATCGCAACGCGTAAAGCATCTCAGCAAACGATAGAAGATCTTGCATCTATACTCCCCGAATTTCTTGGTGGCTCTGCTGACCTAACAGCTTCTAATCTAACAGATTGGAAGCTGTCAAAATCAGTTCGAGCGAATAAGAGTGATACAGGCATACTATATGGTAATTATATTAACTATGGTGTTCGCGAATTCGGAATGAGTGCCATAATTAATGGTCTTGTTCTACACGGTGGATACAGGCCGTTTGGCGGGACATTCTTAACCTTCTCTGATTATAGTCGGAGCGCGATTCGCTCTGCTGCATTAATGAAGATTCCATCAATCTTTGTATTTACTCATGATTCAATTGGACTTGGCGAAGATGGACCAACTCACCAGTCAATTGAGCACATTTCATGTCTACGTATGATTCCTAATCATGATGTTTGGCGTCCAGCAGACACAGTTGAAACTGCAGTTGCATGGACACACGCAATCTCCTCAAATTATCCATCAAGTTTAATTTTTAGCCGTCAGAAGCTGATATTTAATGTGCGAACTGAGGAGCAAATATCAAATATCGAGAAAGGTGGCTACGTACTGAAAGATTGGAATAATGAGATTATCGATCATAAGATTATTCTTCTTGCAACCGGCTCTGAAGTAGATCTAGCGATAAAGGCTATTGAACCACTCGCTCAACATGGAATCACAGCTCGTGTCGTTTCTATGCCTTCAACGACAGTATTTGATCGTCAGAACGTAAGTTATCGAGATAATGTGTTGCCACACGGTGTGCGTCGAATAGCTATTGAAGCTGGTATAACGAGCTTCTGGAGAAAATATGTTGGTCTAGAGGGTGGTGTTATTGGGATTGATACGTTCGGCGAATCAGCACCTAAAGATGTATTGTTCAAGTACTTCGGTTTCACCATTAACAATATTATTGAGATAGCAAAGAGCATTCTCATATGAGAAGTATAAATAAAGTAGAGAGCTTGATGAGGAATCCAAAGTTTTTATATTAATACGTCATTTGAATAGGGAGAGCGATAGACTACTTTAGCTAGAGCAGCGTATTGATTTTTATACGAACTATAATGAAATTAAGAAAAATAAATTTTAAATCATTA
Source organism: Burkholderia sp. (assembly GCA_032470235.1). Taxonomy (GTDB): domain Bacteria; phylum Pseudomonadota; class Gammaproteobacteria; order Burkholderiales; family Burkholderiaceae; genus Burkholderia. Next base: position 126,254 of record JAVHYW010000001.1, on the reverse strand, counting down.
GGAGATAGATATGACGATTCGCGTTGCAATCAATGGTTATGGTAGAATTGGCCGCAATGTACTTCGCGCCTTCTATGAAGGTGGTAAGAAGCACGATATCGAGATCGTTGCGATTAATGATCTTAGCGATTTAGAGACGAATGCATATCTAACTCAGTACGATACTGCGCATGGCCGTTTCCCAGGTGAAGTGTCTATTGATGGTGAATATCTTATTGTGAACGGCACGAAAATTCTTGTCCTTTCTAATCGAAACCCGGCTACGCTACCATGGGGAAAACTGGATGTCGATATTGTAATGGAGTGTACAGGATCCTTCATAACGAAGGAAAAAGCGAGTGCTCATTTGAATGTTGGAGCAAAAAAGGTAATAATCTCAGCACCTGGCGGGAAAGATGTTGACGCAACAATTGTCTATGGCGTAAATCACCATATTCTAAAGGCTAAGCATACAGTAATCTCTAATGCGTCCTGTACGACGAACTGTCTTGTGCCGATGATTAAGCCTCTAAATGATGAAATAGGTATTGAAACTGGTCTAATGACAACGATTCATGCATATACGAACGATCAGGTTTTAACAGATGTATGTCATAAAGAGCTAAGGCGCGCTCGTTCAGCGACGTATAGCCAAATCCCAACAAAAACAGGCGCTGCCTCTGCAGTTGGCCTTGTCCTTCCAGAATTAAATGGTAAGCTTGATGGATATGCGATCCGAATTCCAACTATAAATGTATCAGTCGTCGACCTATCATTTATTGCAAAACGTGACACGACGATAGATGAGATAAACAAGCTTATGAAAGAAGCAGCGGAAGGATCACTAAAGAATATACTTAGCTATAATATAAAACCTCTCGTATCGATTGATTTTAATCATAATCCAGCATCTTCTATATTTGACGCAACTCTAACAAAAGTGATAGGTCGACTCGTGAAGGTATTAAGCTGGTATGATAACGAATGGGGTTTTTCAAACCGGATGCTTGACACGGCAGTTGCATTAGCAAATGCAAAATAGGCTATGTAAAACTACATTAATATGAGATACTCCATATCTCTTTTAATTATTCTTAATTAGGTTTTTTATTAATTTTTCGACGATACACACATGCTGGTTATAAATGTATCTTTCTATATTTTACTGAGAACTTATAAGATTAACTTAATAAGTTTATCTAATTCTACAGTAAATCCCGTTAAAATTTACTAGAAATTTTAACTAGTTCTACGTAAAGAAGACACTTCTGCTTAAAAATATTTTCATATTTTCCAAGGTTGAGTTCAATCTTTCTAAGATTGTTTAAATTAGACATTAATTATAGTATTTTTCTATTCTAAAAATTAATACCATAATCTTATCAAGTTCTTATCCAGTGAAAATTTTTATTTTTTTTAATTATCTTCAAAGGAAGCTAATGTATAGCGCAACAATTATTGTTGTTACTATTACTATGCTAGCCGGATGTTTATCTTACGATAAAATATCACAACTTATTGCAAAAAGAATTACGTCACATAGAATGAAAATTGTTCAGGGAGTTTTTTTTTCTCAAGATAAAATATCACAGCTTCATGTCGGCATGACAAAAGAAGAGGTTTTAAGTTTACTATCTACTCCTATTCTTTCTGATATATTTAATCTCGACCGTTGGGATTATCTATTTTATTTTAATTGCGGTTCAACTCAAGTTATTAAAAAGCGAGATCTAGTAATAAATTTCTTCAAAGATCATCTAGTAAAATTTAGCATAACAGATGATATACCATCTGATTTTAATCCACTTTAATTCTTTTATAGATATGATAAATTTGATGTTTCTATATAAGAAGATATAGCAAAGAATACATAGAAATAATAACGATCTTATATAATTCTTTTAAGGCTATTCTCACATGAGAGCTCTATGAAAATTGCAATTGCAGGAGCATCAGGAAGGATGGGTCGGATACTAATCGAGGCTATTCTCAAAGATCCAGATATGAAACTTACAGGCGTCCTCAGTCGATCAAATGGAGTGCACTTTGGTCAGGATGCAGGTTTATTTCTTGGTAAAAAAACTGGCATAATGCTGACTAATGATATCGATGCGGTACTCTCGAACTCTGATTATCTGATCGATTTCACGAATCCAGAAAGTACAATCATGCATGTTAAAGCTGCTCAACTCCACAAAGTTAGGTTAGTGATTGGAACAACTGGTTTCTCAGACGAACAGAAATTAGTGATCAAAGCGGCGGCTAATAATATAGGTATCGTACTCTCCCCGAATATGAGTGTTGGTGTAAATATCATGGTGAAACTTATCAAGTTAGCATCTAAGCATTTAGCGAACGACTATGATATCGAAATTATTGAAAAACATCATCGTTATAAGATAGATGCGCCGTCTGGCACTGCGCTAATGATGGGTGAGGTTATCGCTACAACTCTAGGACGTTCTCTTAAAGATTGTGCGGTATATAGTCGCCATGGCATAACTAGGAAGCGAAATAAATCATCAATCGGTTTTTCAACAATTCGAGGAGGTGATATTGTTGGAGATCATACTGTACTATTTGCTGGAACAGGCGAGCGTATAGAGATTACACATAAATCTTCAAGCCGTATGTCCTATGCATATGGCGCTCTACGTGCAGTTCGTTTCCTTTCAGCTCATAGATCTGGACTTTATGATATGCAGGACGTACTTAGTGTTCGTTAAACGATTATCATCAAAACAGTTTATATTTTTTTATAAGAATAGTCATAATCTGCCTTTTTAATAAAAAAAATCTGTTTCTTTACTATTAAATTAACCTAACTTTGATCCAGTATCAGAATATATTTATTCAAATATAGGAAGCTATTAATCTTAAACTTAATCCCTTAAAAGCTACATATATAAGAGATCGAAAATTGTATAATAAATACTCTTTGTTTGATATATTTTATAGAATACTTTCTATTTTCTAAAGTTTTAGACTAATCCAGTAAATAAATTACGGTTTCAATTCACACAATTTCAATCAATTTAATTCATTATTCTGCTTCTAAGGAATACAAATCTAAATCTAAGCATGCACGAAAGATATGTACATGCCGATGTTGAGTCGGCCGCTCGTCGCGACTGGAAAGCAGCAGATGTCTATAAGGCAAAGGAAGATTCTAGAAAGCCTAAGTTCTACTGCGTTTCAATGTTACCCTATCCATCCGGAAAATTACATATGGGTCATGTGCGTAACTATACAATTAACGACGTAATGTATCGCTATCTTCGGATGAATGGCTACAATGTGCTAATGCCGATGGGCTGGGACGCTTTCGGAATGCCATCTGAGAATGCTGCAATAGAGAACACTGTATCACCTGCGAAATGGACTTATGAAAACATTAGTTATATGAAAGACCAGATGCACTCAATAGGTCTAGCTATTGATTGGTCACGGGAAATCGTGACTTGTAAGTCTACCTATTACAAGTGGAGCCAATGGATATTCCTTAAAATGCTTGAAATGGGTATTGCTTATAAAAAGACTGGATCTGTAAACTGGGATCCAGTTGATAAAACTGTTCTTGCGAATGAACAGGTAATTGATGGATGCGGCTGGCGTTCTGGTGTGCCAGTTGAGAAGCGTGAAATACCAATGTATTATCTGCGAATCACGAAGTATGCAGATAAACTACTGAATGATCTTGATGAACTTGATTGGCCAGAAAGTGTGAAGATCATGCAGAAGAACTGGATTGGAAAAAGCTTTGGTATAAGTGTTGGGTTCCCATACGAACTTGATAAAGAGAGGGGATTGCTACATGTTTTCACAACACGCGTTGATACAATTATGGGTGTTACGTTCCTTGCAATCGCACCTGAGCATTGGCTCGCGATGCGTCTTGCTAAGGATAAGCCAGAGCTTCTTAAATTTATTAACGAATATAAACATACCTCGACCGCTGAGGCCGATATATCTCTTATAGAAAAGAAGGGCATTGCAACTGGCTTTAGAGTCGAACATCCGATAACAGGATGCTCTATTGATGTGTGGATAAGCAACTTCGTTTTAATGAGTTATGGTGAAGGCGCAGTGATGGGAGTCCCTGCTCATGACGAGCGTGATTTCACGTTCGCGAAGAAGTATGATCTAGAAATCAAACAGGTAATTGCAGTTGAGAATAAAATATATTCAACAGATATTTGGCGTAAATGGTATGCCGATAAGACCAGTGGGGTCTGTATAAATAGTGGAAAATATGATGGTCTTACGTATACGGAAGCAGTAGACGTAATTTCTATTGATCTAAATACACGTGGCTTCGGAAATAAGAAAATTAGATGGCGACTCCGCGACTGGGGTATATCACGGCAACGATACTGGGGAACTCCTATTCCGATTATACATTGTTCATCTTGTGGTGATGTACCAGTTCCGGAGCAGGATCTTCCAGTTCTATTGCCTGAAGACCTTATACCGGATAGCTCTGGTAATCCGCTAGAGAAATCTGAGACGTTTATAAACTGCTCATGCCCGAAGTGTGGCAGAAGTGCTCAGAGAGAAACTGATACAATGGATACGTTTGTCGATTCATCCTGGTATTTCTTACGCTACACTGCATCAGATTCGAAATTAATGCTCGATGAGCGAACAGATTACTGGATGCCTATAGATCAATACATAGGCGGTATCGAACATGCAATTTTGCACTTGCTGTATTCACGTTTCTGGATAAAAGTTCTACACGATCTTGGCTTATTAAAGTTTACTGAGCCAATAAAAAGGTTACTTACACAAGGCATGGTTTTAAATGAAACATTTTATCGTAAGGATTTATCTAGTAAGAAAACTTGGTACAACCCAAGCGATGTGACAGTTATGCTTGACTGTAAGGGTCGTGCAGTCAGTGCGATACTAAATTCTGATGGACAGCCAGTAATACTTGGCGGCATTAAAAAAATGTCAAAGTCAAAGAATAATGGAGTTGATCCACAGATCTTAATTAATCAATACGGTGCGGACACAGTACGTCTGTTCACAATGTTTGCAGCAGCACCAGAACAACATCTAGAATGGTCAGACTCTGGAGTAGATGGCGCTAGCCGTTTCTTACGTCGTCTATGGAAATTTGGCTATCTGAATCAAGAAGTTCTTAGCATATGTAATATTTCTGCTACTACTTTAGATAAAGTAGAGCTTAGCAATTTAGATAAGACGCTACGTCATAAAATTTATAGCCTTTTTAAGCAGGCAGATTTCGATTATCAACGTCTACAGTATAACACAGTTGTATCCGCGTCGATGAAGATGCTAAATGCACTCGAAACTGCGAAGGGCGCGACACCGATGGTACTACGCGAAATATATAGTGTATTGTTACGTGTACTATATCCAGTCATTCCACACATCACATTTGAGCTTTGGAAAGCTCTTAATTTCACAAAAGAATTCGGTATTCTGCTTGATGCACCTTGGCCTGAGATAGACAAGTCTGCGCTTGAACAGTTAGAGATCAAACTTGTTCTCCAGGTGAATGGTCGGGTTCGCGGTACAATTAAGGTATTAAAAGATACACAAAACGAGGCGATTAAAAGAGTTGCGCTTTCTAGTAAAATATTCGAGAAATTTTGCAAAGATAAGAAATCAGTAAAGAATGTGATTATTATACCAGGACAACTTGTTAATATTATCGTCTAAGTAATGTCAATTAGTTTTCATATTAAATAATTTAATAAAAATCTAGTCTATCCAAAAGATAGATCCTATCTTGTAAAACATTTTAATGAAAAGTGAGAACTATATATAAAAATGTGTAAGCGGCATACAAATACTAAAATTTAGAAGATAGAAATTCTGTAGTTGGATATACAATTAATTAATTGTATATCTGGCAATCTCACCTCTATATAGATCTCTCAACCCCATGAATGGGGTAGTGTAAAATGTCTCCTACGTCTAATCGTCATATTTACTTACTTATTTGCAAGATTTTATCTAGAACAAATGCAAATATCACTTGATAGACTTCCTGCGCATCTTGAAAAAGAACTTGCCGGATTATATATCATATATGGAAACGAACCATTGCTTTTACATGAGGCTTGTGATCATATCCGCTTAGCTTCTAAGAAAGCTGGATTCATCGAGCATTCAATATATACGGTCGAACGTGGGTTCAACTGGAAAGTTTTAATCGATTCAATACAAGAGATATCACTATTCAGCAAACTACATTTTATAGAACTTCGAATTCCGTTTGGTAAACCTGGTAAAGAAGGATCAGATGTACTGAAAAGACTCGCAAGAATTAATAATTCTGACGTTCTATTTCTTATTATTCTAGAAAATATTGATATAGAGACAAAGCAATCTTCTTGGTTTAATATGATCGTTAATCGTGGAGTTTCATTAAAGGTTACTCCTATCGAGCATTCTCAGTTACCAAATTGGATTAATCAGCGTCTTTCTATGCAGGGCCAGTATGTTGTAAACGGGGATGAAGGATGGCAAACTCTGCAATTTATCGCAGAACGGGTTGAAGGTAATCTAGTCGCTGCACATCAGGAAATCCAGAAACTTGGGCTATTATATCCAAAAGGATTGCTATCGTTCGAGCAGATTCATGAATCTATACTAAGTGTTTCACGCTATGATGTATTTAAGATAAACGAAGCAATGCTTTCCGGTGATCCTGTAAGACTTAAGCGCGTGATTTCCGGACTGAAGGGTGAAGGTGCAGCAATAGTACTTGTTATATGGATAGTTGTTGAGGAACTTCACAGGTTATTCCGAATAAAGCGTGGTATCAGGCTTGGCAAGTCAATCGGGCTTCTACTACGTGAAAACAGAGTGAGAGTAGCGCACGAGCGACTAATCATACATACGCTAAACCGCATATCCGAGTCAGTACTAGAAAAAGCACTCATATTCGCAGCACAACTCGATCGACAAGTTAAAGGTATAACTACATTCGCTCATTTATCACAAAAATATCGAGATAACCTCCCCCCTGATCCATGGGATGGACTATTTAAACTCACGATGATATTAGTCAAGCCATTCATTTCATAGGATAAGCAGTACTTTAATATTTTATAATGGATATTAATCAATATATGATGCACTTGGGCCATAATGCCCGCATAGCATCCAATTCCATTGCGCGTGCAAGCACAGCAGAAAAGAGCGCAGTACTCAACGCAATTGCATCGGCAATCGAACGAGAAATAGAGACGTTAAAAAGCGCAAATTTACGCGATATCACGCGCGCGCGCGAAAAAGGGCTAAGCTCAGCTTTTATTGATCGTCTAACTCTATCAGATAATGGTCTAAGAATAATAATTGAAAGCTTGCATCAAGTAGCATCTATGGACGATCCGATCGGAGAAATCGTTAACCTAAAATATCGTACTAGTGGAATTCAAGTAGGTCAGATGCGAGTTCCAATCGGCGTAATCGGTATTATATATGAATCGCGTCCAAATGTGACTATCGACGCCGCTGCATTATGCCTGAAATCTGGAAATGCGACGATCCTTCGAGGAGGTTCTGAGGCACTCGAATCGAATATGATATTAGCGAAGCTAATCGGCGAAGGGCTTACCTTGGTTGGGCTACCTCAGAATATAGTACAGGTTGTATCGATTGCTGATCGTGCGGCTGTCGGAAAAATGATTACGATGAAAGAGTATATTGATGTGATCATTCCACGAGGTGGCAAGAGTCTAATAAAACGGTTGATTTCTGAAGCTCGTGTACCGATGATTAAGCATCTTGATGGAATCTGTCACGTGTATGTAGATGATCGAGCTGATCTCAAGAAGGCAATTAGCATCTGTGACAATGCAAAAACGAATCGCTATAGCGCCTGTAACGCTATGGAAACTCTCCTTGTTTCAAGAGGTATTTCTCAGAGATTGTTGCCATTACTTTGCCGTATATATAGAAATAAGGGCGTTGAATTGCGTGTTGATCAGGCGGCACGAGAGACGCTTAGAACTTCTGAGGTTGGTCCTCTTATTGAAGCAACTGAATTGGATTGGCAGACAGAGTACATGTCACCAGTGCTCGCAATAAAGACTGTCGATAGTATAACAGATGCGATTCAGCATATCAATACTTTTGGCTCACATCATACAGACTCGATAGTTACTGATGATCATAACCGCGCCATGCAATTTCTACGCGAAGTTGATTCGGCAACTGTGATGATCAACGCATCAACGCGCTTTGCAGACGGTTTTGAGTTTGGTCTCGGTGCTGAGATTGGCATCTCGAACGATAAGCTTCATGCTCGCGGCCCAGTTGGTTTAGAAGGCCTGACATCTATGAAGTATATTGTACTCGGGCACGGCGAAGTACGTTAACAAACATTCCTCCTAGAGGAAGAAATGCAAACAAAATATAGAAGTACGAAATTTCAAAAATTGTTTCCCTTTTATTTAAAATTTATTAAAATTCAATCTATAGATAGTTAGAGACTAATTAATTTTAATTATTAATTTGAACACGTATTAGCTATGATTTTTCGTCTCAAGGAGAATAGTAATTATTTTCAATTTAATTGGTATATCTTGTCATTTTGATATCTAGTGATATCAAATAGGGAAAATATGAAAAATATGAATTTTGATTTCAATTCTTATAGATTTTTTATCTCGTTCTATCTACTATAGTAGTAACATCTTTTATACTTACTAAAACTGAAGATTAATGATTTCTATTCCAGAATTTATTTAGTTTTTATGTTGATAAAAATTTTAAAAAGAATGAGTGAGTAAGATACATGAAAAAATTTATATTATCTTGCTAATGATTAGACTATCTGAGTTACTTCGGGTATCTGTTTCATGTATTTAAGATTAATAGGAATCGAAAAACTGATCTGTGACATTGTATAGTAATGAAATATTAGTATTCTGGATATTTTAAGCTATCTTGATTATAAAATTAAAGGAACTCTTCTAAGTAAGATATACGTTATAGACATTTAAAGTTCTTCTAATATATAGTTATTGTAATAGATATATAAACTTGTAAAGTTATATATGAGTTATATATGAATAGTTTTTATATTTTAACTATATAGTTCTTCTCATATAATCATGAGCGAGCTTGTAAGTATATTTTTTATAGAGATCGTAATAATAATTACAAAGAATACTTAACTTTAAATTTCTTTAGAATTTATACTCAAGAAAATTCATCATGATTATAGTTATAATAATTTTACTTTAATATTTTTTAAAAAAAGTAGATGAACCACTCGACCCTCAGACTTCCAATCTATATGGATTACAGCGCGACAACGCCGATTGACCCGCGTGTTGTTGATAAGATGCTTCCTTATTTGCGAGAACAATTTGGTAATCCTGCATCGCGCAGTCATGTATTTGGTTGGGATGCACATCGTGCAGTCGAAAAAGCTCGTGAGCAAGTTTCTTCCCTCGTGAACGCAGATCCCCGTGAAATTATCTGGACGTCTGGAGCAACCGAATCCAATAACTTAGCAATTAAAGGTGCTGCGTATTTCTATAAAAATAAAGGAAGACATCTCATAACTTTACGTACTGAACACAAGGCAGTGCTTGATACATGTCGTGATTTAGAACGAGATGACTTTGATGTTATGTACCTAGATGTAAAGCCTGATGGACTAATTGATCTTCAAATATTTAAATCTGCGCTACGCGCAGACACTATCCTTGTATCTATTATGCTAGTTAATAATGAGATTGGCGTAATCCAGCCTGTTATGGAGATAGGTGAAATTTGCCGTGAGAAAGGGATTATATTCCATATTGATGCTGCACAAGCAGCTGGAAAAGTTAATATCGATCTAGCGAAACTAAAGGCTGATCTGATGTCATTCTCTGCACACAAGGTATATGGTCCAAAGGGAATCGGTGCACTCTATGTACGAAGAAAGCCACGTGTGCGAATCGAAGCACAGATGCACGGTGGTGGTCACGAGCGAGGAATGCGTTCAGGTACGCTACCGACACACCAGATTGTTGGCATGGGAGAAGCATTTAGAATCGCTAGAGAAGATATGGAGACTGAGAATGAACGTATTCGTCGACTACGCGATAGATTATTTGATGGACTCTCCTCTATAGAAGAAATTTACATAAATGGGAACATTAAACAGCGTGTTCCACATAACTTAAATATCAGCTTTAATTTTGTTGAGGGTGAATCTTTAATTATGGCTATCAAGGACGTTGCAGTATCATCTGGTTCAGCGTGTACCTCAGCTTCGCTTGAACCTTCATATGTATTGCGTGCTCTTGGTCGCAATGATGAACTCGCGCACAGCTCAATTCGATTCACAGTTGGTCGTTTCACAACAGAAATAGAGATCGACTATGTAATTGATCTTCTACAAAAACAGATTAAGAAGCTGCGCGAACTCTCGCCACTATGGGAAATGCATCAGGAGGGTATCGATCTATCTATGGTTAAATGGACAACACATTAAATAAAGCAGAGTAGAAAAACTAAATAATTAATATTCAGCTTTACTAAAAGGAATCTATAATCATGTCTTATAGCAATAAAGTTTTAGATCATTATGAAAATCCACGTAACGTTGGCTCGTTTCCAAAGGATGACGATATAATTATTGGTACGGGAGTTGTTGGAGCACCAGTCTGTGGAGATGTAATGAAACTCCAGATCCGAGTCGGAACAGATGGTGTAATAGAAGATGCGAAGTTTAAGACGTATGGCTGTGGTTCAGCAATTGCTTCAAGCTCATTCGTAACTGAATGGATCAAGGGAAAGACACTTGATCAGGCTCTATCAATTAAGAATACACAGATCTCTGAAGAACTCGCACTACCTCCTGTTAAAGTTCACTGCTCAATACTTGCTGAGGACGCAATTAAAGCAGCAGTTGCTGACTATAGAAACCGCCAACAAAGTAATACTGCTCTTGCAGAGAATAAAATGTAAATAGGGGCTAATTATGTACTTTAGGCCGTAATTATTTTTACCAAAAACCTAAAAAATTTGTGAATAGAAATTCTCATGACAATTACACTGACTAAAAAAGCAGCGAATCGTATACAGAAATATCTAACACAACGTGGAAAAGGGATTGGTTTGCGACTTAAAGTACATAAAGGTGGTTGTTCCGGTTTTGCATATAAACTCGAATATGTCGACAATCTTACACCTGATGATCAAGTATTTGAGAGTCATGGTGTAAGAATTGTCGTCGATCAGAGAAGTTTGATATATATTGATGGAACAGAACTTGATTTTGCTCGTAAAGGGCTAAACGAAGGATTTCAGTTTAGTAATCCAAATATTAAGGGTAAATGTGGTTGCGGTGAGTCATTTCATATTTGATGTGCACTGACTTCTATGACTTCTATACAAGGTATCTAGAAAAGATACAGAGTAGACTCATATAGCTTTAATAAAAGGATATCGCGCGTTTTTTAGATATAAAGCACGATTACCAACGGACAACTTGAGATGATCTTACTAAAAGATACATACTTCGATTTATTTCATCTACCCGAACATTTTGAAATTGATTTATTTGCACTTAATTCTGCATATAGAACTATTCAGAAACAGGTGCATCCTGATCGATTTGTAGCGGCTAGCGATATGCAAAAGCATATCGCTATGCAGTGGACAACGCATACAAACGAGGCATATCGTACACTATGTGATCCACTAAATCGTGCTATTTACATACTAAGTATACATAGCATCGATATGAGCGCAAAAAATAAAATAGCAATGGATCCGAAATTCTTAGCTCAGCAAATGGAATGGTATAATGTACTAGAAGATTTATTTTGTAAACATAATATTAGTGCTATTATCGAGCTACTTGAAGAACTAAAAAATGAAGAGAATATTCGGTTTGACAAAGTCAGATCGTTTCTTAGCTATAAAAAATATCAAGCTGCTTACAAATTTGTACGGCAGATAATATTCATTAGGCGTGTCATATCAGAAGCAAATTCAAAAATATCAAGTTGCTTACAAAGTTGTACGGCAGATGATATTCATTAGGCGTGTCAATTGAACGTCTACGAGAATATCTTAGATACTAATAAAGCTGTATGCGCCCCCCTTATATAGCTTGTAAAAAGGCTTAATATTCTAACGAAATAAAAGATGACTTTACTAAAAATTTCTGAGCCTAGTGCGTCTCCACAAAAGCGGTATCTTGCCGTTGGGATTGATCTTGGTACAACAAACTCGCTAGTAGCCGTTGTACGAAATAACGTTCCGGAGGTGATTCCTGATGAACAGGGACGAGTACTATTACCATCTGTTGTACGTTATTTAGAAAATGGTGAAAAATGGGTTGGACAAATCGCAAAAGATGAAGCTGCACGTGATCCGCATAACACGATTGTATCGATAAAGCGTTTTATGGCCAGAGGTAAGGAAGAAGTTAAAGGGGCAACAAACACACAATATGAATTTGTTGATGAACCTGGTATGGTTAAGTTACGTACTGTTGACGGTATAAAGAGTCCTGTTGAAATCTCCGCTGAGATTCTCTCGACGCTCCGTAAGCGTGCGGAAGATTCACTTGGTAGCCAGCTTATTGGAGCTGTAATTACAGTTCCCGCATATTTTGATGAAGCACAGCGTCAGGCAACGAAAGATGCCGCAAGACTTGGAGGACTAAATGTTCTTCGTCTCCTAAATGAACCAACCGCAGCTGCAATCGCATACGGACTTGACAATAGTGCAGAGGGGCTGTACGCGGTTTATGATCTCGGTGGTGGTACATTTGATCTTTCAATTCTAAGACTGACAAAAGGTATGTTCGAAGTTCTCGCTTCTGGAGGAGATTCTGCTCTTGGCGGTGATGATTTTGACGAAGCCTTATATATGCATATACTCGAACAGTCGAATCTTAATGCTGAAAAAATTATTTCGAAGGATGTGCGTCTATTACTTAATCATGTACGTCAGCTTAAAGAAAAATTATCATCTGCATTATCAGCAGAAATCGATGTAACGTTATCAACCGGTACCCGGATAAAACTAATAGTTACATATGAAACATTAGCATCTGTTGTTGATGCGTTGGTAAAGCGTACGTTAGTTCTAACTCGTAAGAGTATACATGACGCAAATCTTGCGCCTACTGATATGAATGGAATTGTACTAGTCGGCGGCTCGACGCGGATGCCTATAATACGAGATGCGGTCAAGAAGTTTTTTGGGAAATCTCCATTCATTGATCTTAATCCTGATCAGGTTGTTGCACTTGGTGCAGCGATTCAGGCAGATTTACTAGTGGGTAATCAAAGTACTGGTAAGGATTGGTTATTACTAGATATTATCCCGTTATCACTCGGTATTGAGACAATAGGTGGGCTCGTTCAAAATATTATTCCACGAAATTCAACTGTTCCAGTTTCTCATACCCAGGAGTTTACGACATTTAAAGATGGACAGACTAAAATTGCTATACATGTAGTACAGGGTGAGAGAAATCTTGCTGAGGATTGTCGATCTCTAGCACGTTTCGAATTGTGTGATATTCCACCAATGCCAGCTGGAATTGCTAATATTAGCGTAACTTATCAAATAGATTCAGATGGACTACTATCAGTGTTCGCAAACGAGCGATATTCTGGTTCTAAAGCATCCGTTGTCGTGAAGCCATCATACGGTCTTACAGAAGAAGATGTTGAGAAAATGATTAAAGATGGTTTTCAAGCAACTGATATAGATACTCGTACACGAGAACTTCGTGAAAAAAAGATCGAAGCTGAACGTTTAATTGAGATAACTCGTACAGCACTTACTACTGATAGTGAATTGCTTGATGATAAAAAACGAAAAGAAATAGATGTGCTTGTTAACGAACTTTGTTCTATTATTCATACCGAGAATAAAGACGCTATCGATATAGCGATAAATGCACTCGTTGAAAGTACAAATGAATTTGCAGCTCGTCGAATGAATAAACGGGTAAAATTAGCACTCGCTGGGCGTCGACTAGATGAAGTCTAATTTTTTATAGGAATGATAGGTAAGATATCGAAAAATCTGACGTGATAAGTTTCTTAGTCGAAGGTATGTTTGCTCTATTTAATTAACTAATAATAAAAAAATTATACATGCCTCGATTAGTAGTACTACCTCATAGAGAACTATGCCAGGATGGCATGATAATTGAGGCAATTCCTGGAAAGAGTATCTGTGATATTCTTCTCGATAATGGTATTGAAATAGAGCATGCTTGTGAGAAATCATGTGCATGTTCTACATGTCATGTCGTAATACGAGAGGGCTTTAATTCACTAGATCAATCAAGCGATGATGAAGATGATTTGCTCGACAAAGTTTGGGGACTTGAGCTAACATCGAGATTATCATGTCAAGTTATCGTGAAAGAAGGCGTAGATCTTGTTATTGAGATTCCAAAATATTCTATTAATCACGCAAGGTAAGATCAGAGTTTCTAAATATATACGTATTATTTCAATCATTTCAATCTTGTCGGCGAAGGTGTGGGAATAGTAAAACATCGCGAATCGTTGGGCTATCAGTTAATAGCATTATAAGTCTATCTATACCAATTCCACAGCCTCCTGCTGGAGGCATACCGTATTCAAGTGCTTGTATATAGTCAGTATCAAAATACATTGCTTCCTCATCACCAGCATTTTTTTGATCAACTTGTTTGCGAAAACGTACGGACTGATCTTCTGGATCATTCAACTCTGAGAAGCCATTTGCGATTTCCCGGCCAGCAATAAACAATTCAAAGCGCTCAGTAGAAGTAGGTAAAGACTTTGAAGCGCGTGCAAGCGGTGATACTTCGACTGGATAATCGATAATGAAAGTCGGCTCGTGTAACTTCGACGAAATGACTTCCTCGAATAGTGTGAGTTGAAGTGTACCAATTCCTGCATTTAATAGCACAGGTTGTGTGATATCAATTCCAAAACGATTTAGTTCACTCCGAAGATAAATTTCGTCAACAATCTTATCATCTGTACAGTTCGGTATAAATCTTTTGATTACCTCTGTGATTGTTAGCCGATGGAATGGCATTGATAAATCAAGTTCTCGTCCTTGATATACAATAATTTTTGTACCAAGCGTATCGCTTGCAGTTTGACTGATAAGTAGCTCAGTGAAATTCATTAGCCAATGATAGTCGGTATATGCAGCGTAGAACTCTATCATCGTAAATTCCGGATTGTGTCTAGGAGATAAACCCTCGTTTCTAAAATTTCTACTAATCTCAAACACGCGTTCAAATCCACCGATGATCAGCCGCTTTAGATAAAGCTCCGGTGCAATCCTTAAGAACATCTGCATACCAAGTGCATTATGATTTGTTATGAAAGGCTTCGCACTTGCACCGCCGGGAATTGGATGTAACATCGGTGTTTCAACTTCTATAAAGTCTGCTTCATCCATGAAGCTGCGAATTGATGAAAGTGCCTTCGCACGAAGGCGGAATGTGTTACGAGTTTCTGGTCTGACGATTAGATCTACATAGCGTTGTCGATAGCGCATTTCCTGATCTACAAGAGCGTGGAACTTATCTGGAAGTGGCCGTATCGCTTTCGATTGTAAATATATTTCGCTACACATTACTGAAAGCTCGCCTTTATTTGTTCTGAACAATATTCCTCGAACAGCAATAATATCACCAAGGTCCAATTTTTTAAATGCATCATATATATCTGTGCCAACGCTATTTGGCGTTATAAATAATTGTATCTGACCGGAGCTATCCTGTATCATCACGAAACTTGCTTTGCCCATAATGCGCCTCAGCATTATACGGCCAGCAAGTGCAACCTCAATATGCTGAATTTCAAGTCTAACCTTGCTAACTTCGGCAAACTTTTCCTGTAAGATAGCTGCGTGGTTTTTCGGTCGGAAATCATTAGGATATGCGAAACCTTTCGCACGTAAAGCGTGTAGTTTTTTACGACGCTCAGCTATAAGCTGATTTTCTTCCTTAGCAGGATTTTGTATGCGTATCTGTTCAATCATTTTTTAAAAAATCACCAATATTTATGGTACAATAATCAAATCAATATTTGATACTCAAATTCCTTGTTTTAAACTTGCACTAATAAAACAATCAAGATCTCCATCTAAAACTGCTTTCGTATCATTTATTTCGACATTAGTTCGAAGGTCCTTTATACGGTTCTGATCTAGTACGTATGAGCGTATTTGATGGCCCCAGCTCACGTCAGTCTTGCTTGATTCAAGCTTGTTCTGATCAATCTGACGCTTGTATAGTTCAGCTTCATATAGTCTAGATTTTAGTATTGCCATTGCTTCTGCGCGATTACGATGCTGTGAGCGATCGCTTTGGCACTGTGAGACAATACCGGTAGGTATATGCGTAATCCGAACTGCTGAGTCTGTTTTGTTAATATGTTGGCCACCTGCACCAGATGCACGGTACGTGTCGATTCGCAAATCAGCTTGATTAATATCGATCTCAATCGAGTCATCAATCTCTGGATAGACAAATACAGAGGAAAACGATGTATGACGCCCGCCAGATGAATTAAAAGGAGATTTTCGTACGAGCCTGTGTATACCGGTTTCTGTACGCAGATAACCATATGCATATTCACCTCTTACCTTGATTGTTGCATTCTTAATCCCTGCTATGTCACCATAATATACTTCAAGTGCTTCTGCTTTAAAATATTTTCGCTCACAGTAACGTAGATATTGTCGTAGTAATATTGCTGCCCAGTCGCACGCTTCAGTTCCTCCTGCGCCTGCCTGAATGTCAATAAAACAGTTATTTTTATCAGTTTGTTTCGAGAATATTCTTCGAAATTCAATTTCAGAAACCCGTGATTTAAGAATAGCGATATTTATATCGCTATTCTCTGTAAGAATATCCTCATCATCTTCTTCACGAGCAAGTTCGAATAGAACAATTGCATCGTTTATATCTTCATCAAGCTTAGCTAGCGTCAATACAACATCTTCAAGAACCTTCTTTTCCCTGCCAAGCGCCTGAGCATTTTTTGCATCGCTCCAAAGGTTTGGATCCTCGAGTTTTTTATTAACTTTTTCTAGACGTATGGATTTTGTTTCATAGCTAAAGAGACCTCCGTAGCTCGTCCATACGATTTTTCAATTCGAATAGAGAGCTTTCTATCACTTTTATATGCTCTGATTCCATAATCCATTTTTTATTCTATATATAACTTTGATTGTAAAGAACTAGAAATTATAACTGATTCCGGAGGTACTACATACTCGATCACTAGCTGAACACGATTTATGTTATTCCATTTATTATTAATAAGTCTATATACAATTCTTACACGGCCATGAAGCGGCTCTATATGGTTGAACCAGATAGCTTTAAAATGATTCTGATTCTTAGTTGCCAGGTGAATCTTGAGATGTTTCCCTTTTATTAAAATATACGATATAATGTCAAATTCACCAAAAAACATCGGCTCTGGAAAACCTTGACCCCAAACTACAGAGTTGATGAGATCAGCAATCTGAGGTGTAAAATATACTTCTTCAAGTTCTCCGTCTATCTCAATTATACGTTCAAGTCCATCTCTGGATAGCAATTCATGAGCAATTATATCAAACGAAGAAGCGAAACGTTCTACATTTGAAATATTAATTGTGACACCAGCCGCCATGGAATGTCCGCCGAATGTAATAAGTAGATCTGGTTCGCGCTTCGATAGAAGATTAAGTGCGTTAAATAGATGGAATCCTTGTACTGACCGACCTGATCCTTTAACTATATCTCCATGTTTATTGGCTGGAGCGAATGTAAAAGATGGGAGGTAAAAACGATCCTTTAGCCATCCGGCTACAATCCCAATTACACCATGATGCCACTTTGAATTAAATAGCGTAATTGAATGTGCTCTGATCTGCTTGATTTGAGCGAGATCATTAATAACCTGCTTCTGCATTAAAGATACTATTTCTCGTCTTTTTTTATTAATTGCATCAAGTTGTTTTGCGAACTCCAAAGCGTTAGCATTATTATTAGTAATTAGGCATTTTATCCCGATTGACATATCAGCCAACCTTCCAGCTGCATTAATTCTAGGTCCAATCGAGAAACCGAGATCAATCCAAGATGCTGATCGTGTATCGCATCTAGCTATATGAAATAAAGCAGCGATTCCTGGTTGCATTCTGCCATCGCGAATTCTTTTCAACCCTTGTGCAACTAATACTCGATTATTATAGTCAAGTTGAACTGCATCTGCAACAGTTCCGATTGCGACAAGATCAAGCAATCCATCTAATCGTGGCTCCACGTTCCTATTCGAAAATATACCGCGCCGACGCAGTTCAGCTCGCAGGGCAAGAAGCACGTAGAATATTACCCCGACTCCAGCGATATTTTTGCTTGGAAATGAACAGTCTTGCTGATTCGGATTTACAATTACGTGTGCCTCTGGTAATACGTTGCCTGGAAGATGATGGTCAGTAACAAGGACATTTATCCCATGTGAGTTTGCAGCTTCGACACCGGTTATACTTGAAATCCCATTATCAACGGTGATTAATAAATCTGGGTTTCGCATAGCAGCGAGTTCAACTATCTCTGGTGTCAAGCCATATCCGTATTCGAAACGGTTTGGAACAAGATATTCTACTCGTGCACCAAACATTCTCAGGCCGCGTATTGCAACTGCACATGCAGTTGCGCCATCGCAGTCGTAATCAGCAACAACGACTAGTTTCCGATTCTCGGAGATCATATCTGCGAGAAGAGCAGCCGCTTCGATACAGCCTTTTAGCCTGTTAGGTGGGATTAATCTAGTCAGTGTAGTTTCAACATCATTAGGTGAACGAATACCGCGTGCTGCATATAAGCGAGCAAGTATTGGATGGAATCCATAGCGATAAAGTGCTGCGATATTGATCGGAGAGGCGGAGCGAATAGCAACTTGAGTCACTTTCATGGTTGAAATATATTCAACATTTATTAAATAAAATTAGATTTATATTTTTTAGTTTGTTAAAAAATGCATATTTCAAACGTATAAACAGAACTATTATATTTCTCTTTATAATTTTTTATATATTTTATCTATAGATATAATGTTTAATTCGTATAGTATTTATATTATTTATATTACGTTCTAAGTATGCTAAAAACTTTATATATTTATGCTAGGTAGCATTAATAATTCTTAAAATCTTTGAAGGATTACTATCCTTAAACGTGTGGATAGGATTTTTATTACTTAGAACAAGTATTATTACTGATTTATAATTGATTCTAATAAGAATCTATAAGGATAGATTTGAAAATTCCGTATGAGCTACAGATTGGCTGGCGCTATACAATCTCTGCTAAATCCAAATCAAAAAGCGGATTTATTTCATTTATTGCCCTTGTATCAATACTTGGGATTGCTCTCGGTGTTGCAACACTGATCATCGTATTATCTGTAATGAATGGTTTCCAGAGGGAAGTTCGCGATAGGATGCTGTCTATTCTTGCACATGTACAAATATTTTCTCCTTCTGGATCAATGCCAGATTGGCGGATGACTAAAGAGGCAGTATTACATAATCCGTCTGTGGTTGGTGCAGCTCCATATGTTGAAGAACAAGCGCTTATAATTCGCCAGGATGCAGTTAGCGGCGTTATAGTGCGAGGTGTTGAACCTTCTCTTGAATTAAAGGTAAACGATATTGAAAAAAATATGAGATCTGGAAAACTTGATATGCTTGTACCAGGAAAATTTGGTATCGTACTTGGAGTTGAGCTTTCTAAAAATCTTGGTCTTATAGTCGGTGATAAAATCACTCTCATAGTACCAAAAGGGAGAATTACACTTGCTGGAATAACACCTCGTCTCAAGCAATTTACAGTGGTAGGCATATTTGAGTCCGGTCATTATGAATACGATAGTTCGCTCGTAATGATTAATATTGAGGATGCACAGACTTTATTTAGATTATCAGCACCAAATGGTATTCGATTACGTATAAAAGATATGTATCAGGCACAGAACATCGCTAGCGAACTGTCGTATTTGTTAATAGGACAGAAAGGGAAATTTTGTATCAAAGACTGGACGCAACAAAATAAAACATGGTTCTCTGCGGTAAAGATCGAAAAGAGAATGATGTTTGTCATCCTAACACTAATTATTGCAGTCGCAACATTCAATTTACTGTCATTACTAGTAATGACAGTAACAAATAAACGAGCCGATATTGCAATTCTACGAACGCTCGGTGCGCAGCTAGACTCGATCATGAAAATCTTTATCCTACAGGGCATAATAATTGGATTTATCGGCACAGGGGTGGGTATCGCCCTAGGCTGCCTAGTATCATGTAGTATTCCATGGCTTATTCCGATGATTGAACATATATTTGGACTGCACTTTCTTCCACAATCTGTATATTTTATAAACGAACTACCTTCTAAATTAGTTCTTTATGACGTAATTCATATCGGTATAATCTCATTCTTATTATCAGCAATTGCAACGATATATCCGAGTTGGCATGCTGCAAAAGTTCAGCCTGCAGAGGCGTTACGTTACGAATAATCTGACCGTAATATGCCATATTTCTTCATTTTTTGAGTTATAAGGGTTTAATCAGTATGCAAGAATTCGTTCTTGAAGCATATGGGATTACGAAAATATTCGTTCAGGGTAAGATTAAGGTACGGGTGCTTTCTAATGCGGAGATTACGGTACGCCGTAGAGAGAAAATAGCAGTCGTCGGAACTTCTGGTTCTGGAAAAAGTACTCTGTTACATGTGATTGGTGGTCTCGAAAAAATAGACACAGGACATGTGTTTCTTCTTGGAAAGTCCTTTACAAAGCTCTCTGAGCGTGAGTGCAGTGATCTACGTAATCGCGAGCTTGGTTTCATATATCAGTTTCATCATCTTCTTCCGGAATTCAGCGCGCTCGATAATGTTGCAATGCCTATGATGATTCGCCGTATGACAGTTAAAGATGCGCGTCGTGAAGCGAAGATGATGCTCGAACGAGTTGGTCTCGGTGAGCGATCTAAATATCGACCCAGTGAGCTATCTGGTGGTGAACGGCAGCGTGTGGCGATCGCACGTGCACTTGTTACAAATCCAGCATGTGTACTCGCAGATGAGCCAACTGGGAATCTTGATGATAGTACTACTGATACAGTATTCAATCTAATGATTGAATTATTAGAGAATATAAATATAAGTTTTGTGATTGCTACACATAATAAAGATCTTGCTGCACGCTGTGATCGAACGCTAAGGCTAAAAGATGGTGTCTTGCATAAGAAATCAGATATTTTAGAATGATTTCTCTAGTTTAGGCTTAGGTTAAATTTAACTAATTAATAAAAATATAAAGAATTTTTTCTTAAAAAAGAATCTCTTCTAAATAAAGAGTTTTCATATATTTCTTATATGAGAACGAAAGAAGTACTAAAATCTATTTTTCGAAAAGTCTTTTAGACTAAAATATAAGCTATGATAAAATCGACTCTTGCTAAGCAAAAATATTCTCTAAGAAAGCTATATATAAAAAATATAGGCTTATCTCTTAGATTTCAGGGATCTTAATTGATATAATATATTTCTAAGTTAGAGTGTTATACAATAACAACCTATTTTATAGGTATTTATTTCTTCCCTGCAAGAAAGCCTCTTTGAAAAATCATTCATAATATAGCCTTCATAATTGTTTAGAGCGTGTTAATCTTAAATCTTTTTTGTCTTTTTCTAAGTAAAATAACTTTACGATATAATTTCTCTTTCCAGCTAGTTATTAAACGATGGTTAAATATGTTTTTGTAACTGGCGGTGTAGTGTCTTCCTTAGGTAAAGGCATTACAGCGGCATCTCTTGCTTCGATCCTTGAGTCACGCGGTCTTAAGGTTACTATTCTTAAGCTCGATCCATATATTAATATCGACTCAGGTACTATGAATCCATTTCAGCACGGCGAGGTTTTCGTTACTGAAGATGGTGCGGAAACTGATCTCGACCTAGGTCATTATGAGCGTTTCATTAGCACAAAGATGCGTAAAGAAAATAACTTCACAACTGGACAGATCTACGATTCTGTAATCCGTAGGGAGCGTCGTGGAGATTATCTTGGGAAAACTGTACAAGTTATTCCGCACATTACGAATGAAATACAGTTATTCATCAATCGAGGTGTCGAATCGGTGACATGCGGTAACCTAGATATAGCAATAGTCGAAATCGGCGGAACAGTTGGCGATATCGAGTCTCTACCATTCTTAGAAGCCGTGCGCCAAATGAGTCTACGTCTCGCTCGAAATAGCTCGTTTTTTGTACATCTAACGCTAGTTCCATATATTGCAACTACAGGTGAACTAAAGACAAAGCCAACCCAGCATAGTGTTCAGAAACTACGAGAAATCGGAATTTCTCCGAACGTTTTGTTATGCCGTGCCTACCGAAAGATTCAACATGACGAGTGTGCAAAAATCTCACTGTTTTCAAACATTCCAGAAAGTTCTGTTATATCAGTATGGGATGTAGATACGATCTATAAGATTCCACAGATGTTGCATGACCAAGCACTTGATGATCTAATATGTAATGAACTTGGTATATTATCTCATAATGCTGATCTTTCAATATGGTCTAATCTTATTAAGAAGCTAGAGAGTCCGAAGTATTCGGTAAGGATTGGACTAGTTGGTAAGTATATAGAACTTACTGAATCGTATAAGTCTCTGACTGAGGCGTTATGCCATGCAGGTTTACACGCCTCAACATATATTGATATTGAATATATCGATTCTGAAGAAATTAAGGAAAATAACGTTAGCAGATTTGCGCACCTGGATGCAATACTAGTCCCTGGTGGATTCGGATGCCGTGGTACAGAGGGTAAGATTATAGCGATCCGCTATGCACGAGAAGAGAAGATGCCATATCTAGGTATTTGTCTTGGTATGCAACTCGCAGTAATTGAATTTGCTCGACATGTCGTTGGACTAACGCATGCGAATAGTACTGAGTTCGATCAAGATACGCCAGAGCGCGTTGTGGCACTAGTTACTGAGTGGTATGACAGAAAAGGTAAAAATGAGAAACGGACAGATAAATCATATTTTGGTGGAACAATGCGTCTTGGTTCACAACGCTGTCAGGTTAAGCCAGGTACGCTTGCAGAAGAAATCTACGGAAAAGAGGTGAATGAGCGTCATCGTCATCGCTATGAAGTAAATAACAAATTCGTTCCAAATATTGAATCGTGTGGGCTCATAGTTAGCGCTCGGACACAGAGAGAAAATCTTCTAGAAATTATAGAGTTACCACGTTCGATACACCCGTGGTTTATCGGTGTACAGTTCCATCCAGAATTTACATCGACTCCGCGAGATAGCCATCCACTTTTTAAATCATTTATCAAAGCAGCGCTGAAAAGTCAGAAATGTATAAATCGGAGTAAAAGTATGAAGCTTGCTGGTTTTGAGGTCGGTCTTGCAAAGCCATTTTTCTTAATAGCTGGCACTCGTGTTATTGAATCAGAACAGATGACGATCGATACCGCAGGATATTTAAAAGAGATATGTATGAAGTTAAATATACCGTTCATATATAAGTCATCTTATGTTAAAGATAATTGCAGTTCAAGAATGTCATTTCGGAAGCTAGGAATCCATAAGGGTCTACGTATTTTATCTAAAGTGAAAGATCAGATTGGTGTTCCGATTCTAAGCGATGTTCATACAATCGATGAAGTAGATGAAGTCGCTTCTGTCGCAGATATCTTACAGACACCAGCTTCTTTATGCCAGACAGATCTTATCTGTGCCTGCGCTTGTTCTGGTAAGCCTGTAAATATTAAAAAGGGGAAGTTTCTCTCGCCTCATGATATGAAAAGCATGATCGATAAGGCTCGCTCATCTGCAAAAGAGGCAGGACTATCAGAAGATAGGTTCCTTGTATGTGAATGTGGTACGTCATTTGGTTATAATAACCTTGTGTCGGATATGCGATCACTCGCGATCATGCGTAATACAGGCGCACCTATTGTATTTGATGCAACCCACTCGGTACAATTTTCAGATTCACAGAGCAAAATTTCTTATAGTCATCGCGAATTTGTTCCGGTACTTGCACGTGCGGCGATCGCAACTGGTATCTCTGGTCTGTTTATCGAGACACATCAGAATCTGAAAGAAAAAAAATCAGAAAGTCAGAACGCTGTGCCTTTACATAGTATGTCCATTCTTCTCGACATGTTAGTATCACTTGATAAAGTGGTGAAACAGTCGCCGTTTTTGGAAAACAACTTCATCTAAATTATAGAAGAAAATCTTATAGTTTTATCCTCGTATAAATATTATCTGAATGCAAGTTTAGAACTTCTTGAAGAATAAAAAAATTTTAAAGAATTTCATTTATCTCTCTTAGAGAACATTTTAATTCTGAATACCCATGATATGAGCACAATCATAGATATTATTGGACGAGAAATTCTTGATTCTCGAGGCAATCCTACTGTTGAATGCGATATAATTCTTAAATCTGGTAAAATAGGCCGCGCGTCTGTACCGTCTGGTGCATCGACTGGTTCACGTGAGGCAATTGAGCTGCGAGATGGTGAAGCCATACGCTATGGTGGTAATGGTGTTCTGAAAGCAGTTGAGAATATTAACACAAAAATTTCTGAAGCAATTATTGGTCTTGAAGTCTCAGATCAGGCTTTTCTTGACAAGATGATGCTTGAAATTGATGGTACAGACAATAAATCTTATTTAGGCGCAAATGCGATTTTGGCTGTTTCAATTGCCATCGCAAAAGCTGCTGCAGAGGAGGCTTCTCTTCCATTATATCGCTATTTTGGTGGATCTGGTGCAATGCAATTGCCTGTTCCAATGATGAATATTGTTAATGGTGGTGTGCATGCGAAAAACAACCTAGATTTCCAGGAATTTATGATAGTTCCGGTTAGTCAACCGACTTTTCGTGAAGCTCTTCGCTGTGGAGTAGAAGTATTCCATGAGCTAAAAAATATTCTTTTTAATCGGGGTATGAATACTACAGTTGGCGACGAAGGCGGTTTTGCGCCAAACTTTGATAAAAGTGAAGAATGCCTATCAACAATACTAGAAGCAATAGAGAAAGCTGGCTATCGTGCTGGTGAAGATGTTCTTTTAGCAATAGACTGTGCAGCTTCCGAATTTTACTATAATGGTAAGTATTACCTTACTCATGAAGATTTACAGTTATCATCAGCTGAATTCGTTGATTATCTAGCATGTCTTTCAGATAAGTTTCCGATTATCTCTATCGAGGATGGAATGCACGAGACAGACTTAGAAGGCTGGATCTACTTGACTAAAAAGCTTGTTAAAAAGGTCCAACTTGTTGGTGATGATCTATTTGTAACAAACACACGGATTCTAAAAGAAGGTATTGATAAGGGTATAGCAAACTCTATCTTGATTAAGATTAATCAGATTGGTACGTTGACAGAAACCTTCGCAGCGATTGAAATGGCAAAAAGATCTGGATATACAACAATAATTTCTCACCGATCTGGAGAAACAGAAGATTCGACGATTGCAGACATAGCGGTCGGTTTAAATACTGGACAGATTAAAACTGGATCCCTATCGCGTAGCGACCGTACTTCAAAGTATAACCAGCTATTGCGTATCGAAGAAGATCTCGGCGATATCGCGAGTTATCCGGGAAGATCGGCATTCTATAGTCTATATAGAAACTATTTATAACCTATATTAAAACTATTTTCATAGGGAGTTATTGCGATAGAAATAACTCTATTCAATGAATAGAAGTGATTTTTTTATAATCTTCTTTTATCCTTCTTAAATGCGATTTTTTACAATACTTCTAATAGTTTTACTTGGAATTATTCAGTTGCCTTTATGGTTAGAGTATGGCGGATTGTTGAGCGTTCGTGAATTACAAAAAAAACTGAATAATAAAATTCAGAATAATTCTCGAATGAGAATAAACAATGAGCATCTCATGAAAGAGATTCAAGGTTTAGAAAGTGGGACTGCCGAGATTGAAGAGAGTGCACGCTACAAAATGAAAATGCTAAAAGCAGGAGAGATTTTCATACAGATCGAGCCACAGAATACAAAAAATTTTTCCTATATCTTGGATAGATTAAAATATAAAACCATAAAAATGGTAGTAAATAGACTAGATTGCAATTAATAATATATATTAAATTTTGCCAATTTCCATTGCATTTTTCCTTTCTTGGCTCAGAATATATACACATATAGTTTTTTATGCGACTTTGACAAAGATGATATATCTTTTCTTCATTTAATATGCAGAGCGCTATTCCTGATATAGCAGAAAGTTTTTCATTTCTATAATTCAATCTATCGCTGCTTACATACTTCTATTAATTTTTGCGATCACACTATTAAGCTGCGCACGGCTATACCGCAAAATTACTTAGCGATAATACTTTATATATGATATGTCGAGTGTCATTTAGTCCGATACAACATATCGATATAATTTGGAAGATATTAATTCTAATAATCACCTATTTTTATAGGTGGAGTATTTATATACTGGCACGCGAAACCAATACCTTTTAAATTTACTAATTTATATCATTCAAGATATAGTAGATTTTTAGTGGCACTAGCTGGTCCTGCATATAACTTCATTCAGGAATTTATATAAAGCGTTATTGAAATTTTAGTATCACCTTACTTTTAGAATTGATAAGTTATTCTTTATGCGAATGACTAATTCTAGCGTCTGTATAAACCTTGTATTTGGTGTCTTTTAACTTGTTTCTATTAATCTCCCACCCCTACCCCCTTGATGGGGAATATATGCTCTTAGCACTATCTCTCATCACTGTTGCCGATAAGAAAATCAATTATTTTACACAATACATCGAGTCGTATGGCCTTATCCTTCTCATGATTCTTATCATGCTTAGCATTATGAATCAGTTTTAGATTAACCCTTTTTTAGTTAACATCTTCTATGAAGTTATCAATGTAATTCTAACTTTCTATATAAAACAAGATCTTCTTCTAAAAAAGTTTTTAGCCATAAAGAATTCATTTTTTGGACTAACAAAGTTACCGTTTCTGCTGATATATATAATTAGTTATATAATAAAAAGGATAGGAGAAAGATATAGTAAAGAGAGCTTAGTAGTTTGATTTTTAAAAAATTGGATAGATATAAGTAAATATAGTTCTTGTCTTAATATTAAAAATGTTTTATTTTTCTGATCGGAAAATCGAATCTTTTATAATAAAATATACGTTCCTACTTTTTTCTAAAAAAAATTAATTACGTTTCATGGCTAATAATATTCAAGATAAAATTAAAATTTCCGGTAGCATCGCTGCGATTGTCACTCCTATGTTTGAGGATGGGAGTCTTGATCTCCAAGCGTTTCGTAAACTGATTGATTGGCACATCGATGAAGGTACTAACGCCCTTGTTGTTGTTGGTACAAGCGGAGAGTCTTCAACACTTTCTTTTGATGAGCATGTTTTAGTGATACGAACCGCTGTCGAGCAATCAGCTAAACGAATTCCAATTATTGCCGGCTCTGGAGGTAATTCAACAGCCGAGGCAGTTGACCTAACAAGAAGAGCAAAAATAGTAGGCGCTACTGCTACATTACAAGTTGTTCCGTACTACAATAAACCAACACAAGAGGGGATGTATAGACATTTTCGGACGATTGCTGAATCAGTAGATTTACCGGTTATTCTCTATAACGTGCCTAGCCGAGTGGCATCGGATATGTCAATAGAGACAATGCTGCGCTTAGCTCAGGTACAAGGAATTATTGGTGTAAAGGAAGCAACGTGCAATATTGATCGAGCTATACATTTGATAAAGGCTTCACCTAAACATTTCTCTGTATATAGCGGTGACGATTCAACTGCAATTGCATTGATGTTGCTCGGTGGTCAAGGCAATATCTCAGTAACTGCAAATATTTCTCCGCGAGCCATGAGTACTTTGTGCAAAACAGCCATATATGGCGATGTGAAAACTGCGAGAGAACTAAATATGAAGCTTCTTTCACTACATAAAAATCTATTTATTGAATCAAATCCTATTCCAGTTAAATGGGCATTGCAGATAATGGGGAAGATAAGTATGGGAATTCGACTTCCTCTAACGCCGCTCGATGAGCGTTTTCATGACATAGTAAAATCCTCTCTCATCGAGAGTGGTGCACTTTTATTAGTGAGGTGAGCTAGACTTAGTTTTCTATTAAACTCTCTATGAAATATATACCTACTAAATACCATTCAGTTTAACGCTAATTATCAATAAGAGTTTTAATAAAAACTAACTCCTTTAGGGAGTTAGTTTTTATTAGTATGTATTCAACTCATTCAACTTATATTAAAAGATGATGGAGCTAATTATTAATGAAAAGATGATGGAGCTGATGATGAATTAAAAGATGATGGAGCTGATGATGAAGCTGATGAAGGGGTAGAAGACGAATCAGTAACATCTGGTGATGATGTTTGATCTGTACTCTTATTACAAGAAATTAGTATAATAGAAGTGAGTACACAGGCTAACAAGAGTTGTTTTTTCATAAAAAAAGCCTTTATTTATATTGAATAAAAAATATTTCCCCTATATATTGCCCATAAGTACACTTACCAATAAAGAGGATATTAACGTACAAAAATAATATTCGATTAGACCAATTAGAATATTATATTCATATTTATACTATACGTCGATAAATGTCTGGAAATAATATGAAAAATTTATAATTTCTTCCTCAAGAAGCTAGCAATGTTCGAAGAACGAAAGGCAGAATTCCACCATGTTTATAGTAATCAACCTCGGTTAGCGTATCTATACGAAGTATTAGAGGTACATGTTTTATTTTTCCATTATTATGAATTACAAGAGTAACATTCTGTTGCGGCCTGAAGTCATCTTCGAGTCCTATGATATCGAATTTCTCTTCACCTGTAATATCGAGTGACTGTATGCTATCCTCTCTATTAAATTGTAAGGGCAGAACACCCATACCTACAAGGTTTGATCGATGGATCCTCTCGAAGCTACGAGCGATTACAGCTTTTACACCGAGTAGCTGCGTGCCTTTTGCAGCCCAGTCTCGAGATGAGCCAGTGCCATACTCTTCACCTGCGAATACGACAGTTGGTGTACTTGTGGATTCGTATTTCATTGCGGCATCGTAGATAGAAAGTTGCTTTCTACTAGGATAATGAATAGTTATTCCTCCATAGATATATGTACCATCTCCTTTCTTTGGCATCATTAGATTTTTTATCCGAACGTTTGCAAACGTACCACGTAGCATTACATCATGGTTACCGCGACGCGATCCATAACTATTAAATTCGCTCTTTTGTACACCGTTTTCCTTTAGCCAATTTCCAGATGGAGAATCTTCCTTTATCGATCCAGCTGGACTAATATGATCTGTTGTCACTGAATCACCGAATATAGCAAGCGCACGGGCATCAATAATTTTTTGTATAGAAGAAGACGGTTCCATCGAAAAATTTTTACCAAAAAATGGTGGTTCCGCAATGTATGTCGATTTCGGCCAGTTGTAGACCTGACCTATTTCCCCTTTGATCTTACTCCATAGATCACCATCTTTTAAAAGATTTGAGTAGTTATCCTTAAATTTTTTCGGATCGAGTGCATATTTAAGTAGTGAATGAATTTCTTCATTTTTCGGCCAAATAGCATCAAGATAAATATTACATCCTTCCTTATCTTTTCCAAGTGGTTCGTTTATTAGGTCACAAGTTATATTACCAACAATCGCATACGCAACAACAAGTGGTGGTGATGTAAGAAAATTTGCACGGATATTGGGGTGAATACGTGCTTCGAAGTTACGATTTCCAGACAAAACAGACACTGCAATGATATCATTCTTTATAATCATTTCGTTAAATTCAGGCATTAAGTCACCGGAGTTTCCAATACAAGTTGTGCAGCCGTAAGCAGCAACTTCGAATCCAAGCTTAGATAGATAGGGTAGTAAGCCAGTTTCTTTTAGATATTCTGTAACGATACGCGATCCAGGTGCAAGCGATGTTTTTATATATGGAGAAACCTTTAAACCTGCTTCAACAGCCTTTTTCGCGAGTAAACCGGCAGCAAGAAGGAGGCTTGGATTTGACGTGTTCGTACACGATGTTATTGCAGCGATTAGCACATCACCATTCTTTAGATTAATACCGTTAGTTGTCTTATACTGAGCATCTATGTCAGCAGGTTTCTTCTCGAATCCGTTATCGACGATAGGTCTTGAAAACATGTCGATAAACTTTGACCTCACGTGACTAATTTCAATTCTGTCCTGCGGACGTTTTGGACCTGAAAGCGATCTAGAAACAGTTGCTAGGTCAAGCATCAGCGTCTTTGTATAGTCAATTTCACCAGTTTTTGGAATTCCGTATAAATCTTGTACCTTGAAATAGTTTTCAAACGCACTTATTTCTGATTTTGTTCGACCAGTATTTTTAAAGTAATCTATTGTTTTATTATCGACTGGAAAAAATCCCATGGTTGCACCGTATTCTGGGGCCATATTTGCGATCGTTGCTCGATCTGGTAGCGAAAGCATCTCTGCACCTTCCCCAAAGAATTCAACGAACTTACCAACAACTTGCTGTTTACGGAGCATTTCAGTAATTGTTAATACTAGATCTGTTGCGTTTACGCCTTCACGTAGATTACCCTTTAGTTCGACGCCAATAACATCTGGCGTTAAAAAGTATACCGGCTGTCCAAGCATACAGGCTTCTGCTTCTATTCCACCGACACCCCACCCAACGACACCTATCCCATTAATCATCGTTGTATGACTGTCTGTACCAACTAGCGTATCTGGATAATAGACGATACCCTCGTTATTCTCATTCTTGTGGACACCACGTGCAAGATATTCAAGATTCACCTGGTGAACAATACCTATTCCAGGAGGCACGACCTTAAGGGTATTGAATGCCTGCATTCCCCATTTCATGAACTGATAGCGCTCATTATTACGCATGAATTCTAATTTCATATTCAGATCAAGTGCATTTTTTTTTGCAAAGTAGTCTATCTGTATAGAGTGATCAATAATAAGATCAACAGGTACAAGCGGTTCAATCTTTTTCGGATTAAGGCCAGCGCGTTTTACAACGCTTCGCATAGCTGCAATATCGGCAAGTAGAGGAACTCCAGTAAAATCTTGTAATAAGACGCGTGCAACAACAAATGGGATTTCATCGATACGCTTAGCTATCGGCCTCCAGTTTGCAAGTTTCTCAATGTGTTCTTGAGTGATCTTTTTACCATCATAGTTTCGAAGAACAGATTCAAGGATGATACGGATAGAAACTGGAAGACGTTCAATCTTTATTTTTAACTCTATTCCAAGTTGCGGCAACGAATAGAACTTGCCTTTACCAGAACCGATTTCAAATTCTTTGAGAGTTTTATATAGATAATTAGCCATAGTTAATTTACTATTAATGAGGAAAATTTCTTAGCATATGGATGAGCTATATTTTAGATCCTCTCTTCTTAGAATTACTGAATTTCTAGATCTATAAGATTTTCAGAAAGTAAATTCGAGAAAGTAAAAAAAATAGAACATTAAAAAAGTCACAAGTAAATTCTCACTTTTTAAAAATATCTATTGCTTTAATAGGTAAGCTATAGCATCACGTTCTTCAAGAAGCTCTGAAAGAGAAGCATTCATTTTTTCACGTGAAAACATATCAATTTCAAGATCTTTAACACGATTGTATTCGCCATTTTCACATGTTACTGGAACGCCGTATATAATGTCTTCTGAGATTCCATATGAGCCATCAGATGGAATACCCATTGTGATCCACTCTCCACCTGTACCAAGAACCCAATCGTGTACATGATCTATCGCAGCGTTCGCAGCTGAAGCAGCTGATGATAGACCTCGCGCTTCGATAATTGCTGTACCGCGTTTAGCAATAGTCGGGATGAACTCATTTTTGTTCCATCTAGAGTCATCTATTAACTTTAAAAGCGATTTACCTTCGACGCTCGCGAAACGGAAATCTGGATACATCGCTGGTGAGTGGTTTCCCCAAACAGTAAGGTTTTTTATGGATTGAACTGGTTTTCTAGATTTTGCCGCTAGAAGTGACAATGCACGGTTATGGTCGAGGCGTAGCATCGCGGTAAAATTCTTCTTAGGTAGATTGGATGCAGACTTCATTGCAATATAGGCATTTGTGTTCGCAGGGTTTCCTATAACGACTACCTTGCCATCTCGGTTCATAACTTCGTTTAATGCTCTACCATGAGTTATAAATATTTCAGCATTCGCTAATAGAAGATCCTTTCGCTCCATTCCCTTCAAACGCGGTCGTGCTCCAACAAGCAATGTGATATCGGCATCTTTGAATGCAACCGTTGGGTCATCTGTTATCAAAATACTAATTAGTAGTGGAAATGCACAATCTTCTAGTTCCATCGCAACGCCATTGATAGCGTTTTGAGCTTTTTTAAGATCAAGTAGTTGCAGAATTATTGGCTGATCCTTACCAAGAAGGTCACCGTTTGCTATCCGAAACAACATTGAGTAAGCAATTTGACCTGCAGCACCTGTTACAGCGACTCGCTTAGCAGATTTGGCCATTAGAATCTCCATGAGTGTATAGTTATATTTAATTTAAATAACTAAAAATATTATTTTAGTATGTATAAAAAGCACATAGTAATTTTATAAATTAGTAGTGCGCTAGAATAGAGAGAAAAAAATTAGAAAAATGAAAAATAATAAAAGGTTTTATAGGAAAGTTAGCTCCATAAAAGATATATCTCTTATGCGTACGTGATATTTTTTGTGGAGTTCTTCATACTAACTTTTTCTTCAGAAAGATTTTAAAAAAAGACGATAGAATTAGATATATTAACGTTATTTATTTTAGTTTTATCGTGGGAGACTACTGAATTTATATAAACTATATTAGGAGATCTAGCATGACTAGATTTTTAAGAAAAAAAACACAAGAATATAGGAATATAAGCTTCGTCGATATTACGATGAAATATCGTATGCCGCTCGCGGCTTACGTATCAATTCTTCACCGTATTAGTGGTATATTATTGTTTTTTTTTCTTCCATTCTTACTATTTCTATTTGATCAGAGCTTGACTTCTAAACTCAGATTCGAGGCTTTTATAGCCGCTCTCTCAAATATCGTTGTTAAACTTTTTATTATTATGATGCTTTGGGGGTTTATATTCCATTTTTGTTCTGGAATGCGTCATATATTAATGGATATAAACTACGATTTATCTTCAAAAGAATGTGGTAAGGTAACAGCTATTGCCGTGATATGTATATCATCTATTATAACATTTGCTATAGCTCTCAAACTTCTAATAGAATTTTAGGAAAAAATGATAACCAACAACAGAACCGCCTTAAAGCGCGTAGTAGTTGGTAGGAAATATGGTTTGAAAGACTGGTTTATGCAGCGCTTGACTGGCATGATCATAGCGGTTTATACAATTGTTTTTCTGGTGAAATTCTTTAGAACACACGACTTCTCATACAAAGGCTGGAATTTAATGTTTTCTACAGAGTGGATGAAGATTTCAACTTTCTCTATGATGCTCTCACTTTCTTATCATGCT
This sequence comes from Burkholderia sp., assembly GCA_032470235.1. Classification (GTDB taxonomy): domain Bacteria; phylum Pseudomonadota; class Gammaproteobacteria; order Burkholderiales; family Burkholderiaceae; genus Burkholderia. Next base: position 92,635 of record JAVHYW010000001.1, on the reverse strand, counting down.
TGGATCGGTATAAAAAGTATTTTGATGGATTATATAAAGCCTCTCTATATTCGCCTGCTTCTACAGTTACTAGCTATTATTTGGCTACTTATATGTTCTGAATACGCTATACAGATTCTCTGGAGAGAATAAAGATATGGTAACAATCAAAAATTCAGTACCACGCTGTAAGTTCGATGTTGTGATTATTGGAGCGGGGGGTTCTGGATTACGTGCAGCACTTCAGATATCTCTCGCAGGTCTATCGGTCTGCGTGGTATCAAAGGTGTTTCCAACACGTTCGCATACAGTTGCCGCACAAGGTGGAATTGGAGCCTCACTCGGTAATATGAGTGAAGATAGTTGGCATTATCATTTTTACGATACAATCAAGGGTTCAGATTGGCTGGGAGATCAGGATGCAATTGAATTTATGTGTCGTGAAGCGCCAAGCGTAGTCTATGAACTAGAACACTTCGGTATGCCGTTTGATCGTAATTCGGATGGAACAATATATCAACGCCCGTTTGGTGGACACACTGTGAACTATGGTGAGAAGCCTGTTCAACGTGCTTGCGCTGCAGCAGATCGTACTGGGCACGCATTACTTCATACTCTATATCAGAAGAACATCCAGGCAAAGACAAGGTTCTACTCAGAATGGATGGCCCTTGATCTTATTCGCGATGTAGATGGTGATGTGCTCGGTGTAACTGCACTTGAAATAGAAAGCGGAAATGTCTACATCCTAGAAGCGAAGATTACATTATTTGCAACAGGTGGCGCCGGAAGAATATTTTTAGCATCGACTAACGCATTTATTAATACCGGTGATGGTCTCGGTATGGCTGCCCGGTCAGGTATCGCACTTCAAGACATGGAGTTTTGGCAGTTTCATCCTACTGGCGTTGCTGGAGCTGGTGTATTAATTACAGAAGGTGTACGTGGAGAAGGTGGAATACTTCGCAATGTAAATGGTGAACGTTTCATGGAACGCTATGCACCTATACTAAAAGATCTGGCACCGCGTGATTTTGTATCGCGCTCGATGGATCAGGAAATTAAAGAGGGTCGTGGCGCAGGAAAAAATAAGGATTACGTATTACTTGATCTATCACATATTGGTGCAATGACAATCATGAAACGCCTTCCATCGATTCGAGAAATTACACTGAAGTTCGCTAATATTGACTGTATTAAAGAACCAATTCCTGTTGTACCGACGATTCATTATCAGATGGGTGGTATTTCAACTAATATTCATGGACAGGTTATCGGAACATCGCATAGTTATGCGGATCCGATTAACGGATTTTATGCAATTGGAGAATGTTCATGTGTATCTGTACATGGAGCAAACCGTCTAGGAACGAACTCACTTCTTGATCTCCTTGTATTTGGTAGATCGGCTGGACGCCATATTATTAAGCATATTAGTACTCAAAAGGAACATAAACCATTGCCAGAGAATGCAGTAGATTTTACATTGTCGCGTCTAGCAAAGCTAGACGCTTCGACGTCTGGAGAATATACACAAGAAATTGCGGATGATATTCGGTCAACCATGCAGAAACATGCGGGCGTTTTCCGTACGTTGAAATTGCTTGCTGAAGGCGTAAAAGAAATAGTAAATCTAAAAGCGCGCGTGGAAAATATCCATTTGAGGGATAAGTCTAGAGTGTTTAACACCGCCCGCATCGAAGCCCTTGAACTAGAGAATTTAATTCAGGTTGCACGTGCGACAATGGTATCAGCCCAAGCTAGAAAGGAAAGTCGCGGCGCACATGCACACAATGACTATCCTTATAGAGATGATGAAAACTGGATGTGTCATACCCTTTGGTATAGTGAAAATGATAGACTCGATTATAAACCTGTACAGATGCATCCTCTAACAGTTAGCTCTATTCCACCAAAACCCCGAACCTTCTAGTCCCCGAATTTTCTAGTCTGAAAAGTCAAAGGAATCCTAATGACTAAACGTATCTTTGAAGTCTATCGTTACGATCCAGATAAGGATATCAAACCTTACATAAAGACGTATGAACTGGATCTTCAAGATGAAAGTATGTTACTCGACGCACTTATAAAATTAAAGACGCTTGATGAAACATTGTCCTTCCGGCGTTCGTGCCGTGAAGGTGTATGCGGATCTGACGCAATGAACATTAACACCAAGAACGGACTAGCATGCCTAACAAATTTAAATGATCTCCCACAGAAGATCGTGCTGCGTCCGTTACCAGGCTTACCAGTTGTACGCGATTTGATTGTTGACATGACAGATTTTTTTAACCAGTACTACTCAATTAAACCATATTTGATTAATAATAGACCAACGCCTGAGAAGGAGCGTCTTCAATCTCCAGAAGAACGGAACGAGCTTGATGGTCTATACGAGTGTATTCTATGCGCAAGCTGCTCGACGGCTTGTCCAAGTTTTTGGTGGAACCCAGATAAGTTCGTTGGACCAGCTGGGTTATTACAGGCTTATCGATTTATTGCTGACAGCCGAGATGAATCGATAAGTACAAGACTAGATAATTTAGAAGATTCATATCGACTATTCCGTTGTCATACAATTATGAATTGTGTCGACGTGTGCCCAAAGGGATTAAATCCAACAAAAGCTATCGGAAAAATTAAGGAACTAATAATTCGACGAACAATTTAATAAATATGAACAGAGCATTACATAAAACTGACCAATATTTTCTAGCACGCCTTCGCTGGAGATCTAGAAGGGGCTTACTCGAGAATGATTTAATTTTAGAGCGCTTCCTAAATCGATATGAATACGATCTTACTGATCTAGATATAGTTGAGTTATATCGTTTATTAGATCTCAGCGACTATAAACTAATTAGCTTACTTCTTACAGATAAAGAACCAAAACACGACATATGTAGTCCGGAAATGTTCCGGGTACTAGAGATGCTACGTAACATATAACTTAACTTACTTGTATCAGTTTATATATTTAAACTAATCTAGTTTACTGAGGATAGTTGTACTATGATCCATCCATCCGATGCAAAAGCAATACTATCATTCAGCGATAATTCGCCGAGCGTCGAACTACCAATTTATAAAGGCTCTCTGGGTCCAGACGTGATTGATATTCGAAAGCTGTATAGCCAAACAGGAAAGTTCACATATGATCCTGGATTTATGTCCACTGCGGCCTGTGATTCGTCAATCACATATATTGATGGTGATAAAGGTGAATTGCTATATCGTGGTTATCCAATTCATAATCTTGCACAGAACGCCGACTTTCTTGAGACATGTTATCTACTTCTAAAAGGTCATCTACCAAAAGTAGATGAAAAAAAAGAGTTCGCTGATATTGTTTCTAAGCATACAATGGTATACGAGCAGATGCAGTTTTTCTTTCGCGGTTTTCGCCGAGATGCTCATCCAATGGCAATTCTCGTTGCGGCTGTTGGTGCGTTATCTGCATTTTATCACGACTCACTCGATATCACTGATCCTCGCCATAGAGAGGTATCGGCTATCAGAATAATTGCAAAGATGCCAACTTTAGTAGCAATGGCTTATAAATATAGTATTGGTCAGCCATTTGTGTATCCGAAAAATGATTTATCATACAGCGCAAATTTTATGCGGATGATGTTCGCGAACCCCTGTGAGGAATATAAGGTCAACGATGTCCTTGTTCGCGCGCTTGATAGGATCCTGATCCTACATGCGGACCATGAGCAGAATGCGTCGACATCTACAGTACGTCTTTCTGGTTCTTCTGGCGCGAATCCATTCGCATGTATTGCAGCCGGGATTGCATGTCTATGGGGTCCAGCGCACGGTGGAGCAAACGAAGCTGCGCTAAATATGCTTGAACAAATCGGCTTACCAGATAAAATTCCTGAATTCATAAAACAGGTGAAGAATAAGAATTCTGATAAGAAACTAATGGGATTTGGTCACCGTGTATATAAAAATTATGACCCACGAGCAAAACTTATGCGAGAAACGTGCCATGAAGTTCTAAGTGAGCTTGGTCTTCATTCCGATCCACTATTTAAGCTCGCTATGCAGCTTGAGGAGATCGCACTCAAAGATAAGTATTTCGTATCTCGTAAGCTTTATCCAAACGTTGATTTCTACTCTGGTATTGTCCAGAGTGCACTAGGTATTCCAACGTCAATGTTCACTTGTATATTTGCTATGGCTCGTTCTGTTGGTTGGATTGCTCAGTGGAACGAAATGGTAAGTGATCCAGAACAAAAGATCGGCCGTCCACGTCAGTTATTCGTCGGTTCGACAATAAGAGAAGCAAAGCCGATCCTCGCTCGCTAAGTGAAACAAGTAAAATTTAAATCCAAATATAGAAATACGTTAAGGTAAGAGCTATATATAGCTTATTTATTTTCTCTATTTACTATATATATTTGTCGAGCGCAAAGCGCATTTTTTTCATCGCGCTTACCTCAATCTGCCTGATGCGCTCGGCGGATACCCCTAATTCACCAGCGAGATCTTGAAGTGTTGAACCTCCAGATCCGGAATCGTCAACCTTTAGCCAGCGCGCCTCAATGATACGTCGGCTTCGAATATCAAGCACATTAAGAGCTTTCTCTATACCGTCAGTCTGTAGCATATTATGATGACGAGCAGCGATAACAGCAGTTGGCTCGTTTTTTAAATCTATAAGATATGTAATTGGTGCAAACGACTCTTTATTATCATCTATACACCCTTCTAGGGTAATATCACCACCAAATAGGCGTGCCTCCATTTCTTCAACTTCTTCTCGCTTCACATTTAAATCTCGTGCAAGATGTTCAATCTCTTCTAATGACATTACCCGAAGACCTTTTCTTTTACTTCTAAGATTGAAGAATAGTTTTCGCTGTGCTTTAGTTGTAGCTACCTTTACTATTCGCCAGTTACGTAGAATGTATTCATGAATCTCTGCCTTAATCCAGTGAATTGCATAAGATACAAGTCGTACGTTCTGCGCTGGATCAAAACGCTTAACAGCTTTCATTAAACCAATATTACCCTCCTGGATTAGATCAGCATGAGATAGTCCATATCCGAGATAATTTCGTGAAATTGAAACGACAAGTCTGAGATGCGATAGGATAAGATAGCGTGCGGATTCAAGATTATTTTGATCACGGAATTCTGAAGCATATCTACGCTCCTCCTCTAGACTTATAAGAGGGATACGATTAACAGCCTGGATATAGGAATCGATATTTCCAAGTTGTCCTGGAAGCATTGAGTAAGAAGAAAGTGATAGTGCTCCTACAGAGCTAGCTCTAGTAGATTTCTGATTGAAGATATTTGTAATAGCAAGTACGTTTCTCAAGAAAACTCCTTTCTAATCAGATTTAGGATAGATCTATAAGGGATGTAGAATTACATGCTATCTTTAGTCTGTATAATTTTGACAATTATTTCGATTTGACGCGCAATCGTGTATGGTATTGGTACATCGACCACATAATACAGCTGAAATCCAGATATCGGTCGATATTGCATCTCGAGACCTTGGAAGATATCTATTGCTGATTTATTGGTTAATTTTAATCACTCAGCTTCAATTACTTTATCACAGATACCATCATGTAACTAGTCGACCTGTGTCTAGCTACGCATGTCTGCTACTACACCCGGTATCAACGCGCGTAAGCAATCACTTCCAGCTGTATCTAGATAGCTGCTAAACAACTGTATAAGACTTTCTCTGTATCGTGTGTGTATAATTTACTAGTCGCAAACCAACCTTCTGGAAAGGTTGTAGAATTTTTACAAGCATATGCATTGAATTACGAACGCCAAATATCTTACGTATCGATAGGAGTCGTGAGATACGTTGGTATAAATATATAGCGTGGCGCGAATGCAATATATCTGTCTCTAAGAGATTCTTCTATCTCTTTATGTGATATTGATGGTAAAATTAAAAGATATGAGAAGATTTCTGCGCTTGTTACTCGATCTATATCATATGTAACACCATGAACGAGTACTAACGAGTACTGGCATTCTTTCTCATACAAGTAGGAGTGAGGTAGTGGAACAAGATTTGTATGATTTACGTGCACCGCGTTATAATTAGAAATAGATACATTCCAGATGTCAATCTATATTGATAGAAATAGGTATAAACGATTACTGAACAACTTTTATCATAGAAGCTGCTAATTCATTTACAGTTTCATCCTTCATTCATTCGGTATGAAATTAAGATTTCCCCCGAGTTCAATATCTTCAACTATCCAATAAAGCATTGCGCACTATAAAGTGCAAATGTATCATCTAATGATGACGCGCGCACCGTGCAAACTACGAACAATTTTTTATAAAATTAGGACAGAGAAAGCGCTCTATAGTTTTAATACCTATTTTAGCTTAAAAAGCATTATTCTCGATTAGAAAATTTCTATGCGATGTTTCAGGGAAAAATATAGTATTCTTGTTGATATATTAGAGAAAAGTATACCAAGCTTAAAATTATTTTTTATACTAAAAATTTTTATTTTATACATCAGCGGTGAGATAGGCAATGGAAATTCTATCTACTTTACAAGTTAGCCTCTAGAATTAGTTCTAGAAATATTAATTTTTAGAAAAATATGGTCACAGGATATAGCTATAGAAATGTAAATATATTTTTTAAAATTATCTAGAGGATTTTGTTCAATCGAGTAATGCGCTTACAAATTCTTCTGCTCTAAATTGTTGGAGATCTTCGACTTGCTCTCCGATACCGATAAAATAGATTGGAATTGGCCGTTGTCTAGCAATTCTAACAAGAATGCCACCTTTTGCTGTACCGTCAAGTTTTGTGATAATCAATCCACTTATACCGAGTGTCTTATCGAATGCCTTTACTTGCTCGATCGTGTTCTGACCCATGCTCGCATCGATTACAAGAAGAACTTCATGTGGCGCATCTTTATATGCTTTACCAATCACACGTTTTATCTTTTTTAGCTCCTCCATTAGATGTAATTGTGTATGTAAGCGGCCAGCAGTATCAGCTATCATTACATCGATATTACGTGCTCGCGCTGCGCTAATTGCATCGAATATTACTGCAGCTGAATCTCCACTTTGTTGTTGAACAACTGTAATCTTGTTGCGTTCTCCCCAGATCGATAGTTGCTCTCGTGCTGCTGCTCGGAAAGTATCTCCAGCTGCAAGTAGAACAGACTGATTAAATTTTTTTAGATGCTTTGCAAGCTTACCAATAGTCGTTGTTTTGCCTACACCATTTGCTCCAACGATTAATATCACGAGTGGTTGTGAGCGACCAAGGATAAGTGATTTTTCAAGTGGCTTTAGAAGATTAACAAGAAGTTCGCGTAGAGCGCGCTTTACCTGATAAGAATCGGTGAGCTTATTATCACGTACCTTCTCGGTTAGAATATTGAGCAGATATCCAGTCGTATCGATTCCAATATCGGATATCAGCAGTGCTGTTTCAAGTTCCTTATACAGTTTCTCATCAATCTTTGCCCTTATAAATACATTAGAAATGTTTACACCAGTTTTCTTAAGCCCGAATTTCAGACGAGATAGCCATGAGTATTTTTCAGTTTCTCCTAGAACAGGAGGCGGAATAACTTCGTTAAGTTCATCTATTTCAACAATTTTTTCCTTACTAGATTTCACCCTATTCTGGGTCAGATCAGGTTTTTTATTTTGAGATGAGTCTTCATGTACGGTTTCTTTATAATCCGTAATATCTTGACTTTTCTTATGTCTTTTGAAGAAACTAAACATGATCTAACTTTGTTAAGAAATATAAATATTTATTTTTGAAAGCATTCTTATTTAAGATGTATCTGTTATTTTAACAGAGTTATATTGATTCATTTTGAAACCAAGTAATTTTAGAATAAAATAAGCTAGAAAAATATAATAATATATATATTATGCTTACATACTCTAATATGTACCCATTCTCTATCTATATGCGGTAAATCAATCATTAAGAAACATAGTAGATTCCATAATATCCAGATAATTGGTGGTAATTGGAAGCGTACACCGCTTGTAGTACATCATCTTGATGGCTTGCGTCCAACTCCTAATCGCGCCCGTGAGACGCTATTTAACTGGCTTGGACAAAATTTGAATGGGTGGCGTTGTCTTGATTTATTTTCTGGTACTGGTGCTCTTAGTTTTGAAGCTGCGTCTCGGGGTGCTTCACGCGTACTAATGGTTGAATGTAATCCATATGCCGTACAACAGTTATATATAACCAAGATTAAACTTAGAGCAAATGCTGTAGAAATTATTAAAGCTGACGCATTTTGGCTCGCATCGAAACTTATGCCACATAGTTTTGACCTTGTCTTTCTCGATCCACCTTTTAGTGATGTTATTGCGCTAAAACGTTCTCTTGAGCTTGTGCCATCGCTAGTCGATCAAGGAGGCTCTATTTATGTCGAGTCAAACTCTAAGCTAGAATTATCTAGATACAATACATTATCCGGTTGGTATATAGTGCGCGATGGTAGAGCTGGAGTGGTTCGATATCATTTACTACGACGTGAAAATGAAAAATAATGTAAAAAAATAATTGAGACTTGAGTACCTCTATACATACAGCTCATACTGATCAAATTGTACTTGTATTATTCTCCTATTTTCAGGATAGCAAGAGGAGGGGGGGAATATGGTTATTGCTGTGTATCCTGGTACATTTGATCCAATTACACGAGGTCATGAAGATATCGTTCGGCGAGCCTCGAATATTTTCGATATACTGATCGTCGGTATTGCAGACAGTATCTTGAAAGATCCATTCTTTTTCCTTGATGAGCGCTTACAGATTGCTAATGAAGTACTTGGTCATTATCCTAATGTGAAGGTTGCTGGATTCAAGGGACTCTTAAAGGATTTTGTGCGAAATAGTAATGCAAAGGTTATTGTTCGTGGATTACGTGCAGTATCAGATCTTGAATATGAATTTCAGATGGCTGGAATGAATCGATATCTTTTACCAGACGTCGAGACAATGTTTCTAACTCCCTCTGATCGCTATCAGTTCATTTCTGGAACGATCGTCAGAGAGATTGCTCAGTTAGGAGGAGATGTAAGCAAATTCGTTTTTCCGCCTGTTGAAAAGTGGTTAAAACAAAAGGTATATTCTAACTCTAGAAAGAAGGAAAATAGGAAGATAACTTAATATAGAATATCTTTCTATTTTTAGACTTTTCTATATATAGAGTATTTTGAATTAATTACAAGTGATGAAGATTTGAAGAAGATTTATAAAACTTTTTCAGTAAAAATTAATAATTTTCTTCATTTCTATTCAAGAGAAATATTTTTACTAAAATCTGGATATTTCTATTAACTTATTTCGATGTAAATACATCATTGCTTGTTCCAGCTCGCCTTTCACAATTAATGGTATTACAGTGAGAACACGTCTTATCGATGCTTCGATTAAATCTTTTTCCTTTTTTTGAGGTATTCCTAATACAAAGAGTGCGATGTCGTGTTTTACAGATGATCGTTTACTTTCTGGAACTAAGTTACGCGGATGGCCGATTCCAATCCGGAGCCTCCAGTATTGCTGAGAAGACAAATGTTCAGAAATATTCTTGAGTCCATTGTGACCGCTTAAGCTACCACCAAGTTTTAGCTTCGTAATACCAGGCGATAAATCTAGCTCATCATGTGCTATGAGAATTTGGTTAGGTAGAATTTTAAAGAATCGTATAAGCTCTATTACAGGCTTTCCTGAACAATTCATATATGTATTTGGTTTGAATAAATGTACTGTATTTCCATAGATTCGGACATTCGCATAGAAACCATTAAAAAGGAGATTATTACTCATAACCTCACCAAAAAGTCGAGCGATTTTGTCAATCATCCAAAAACCAGCATTGTGCCGAGTTGCGCTATATTCAACGCCTGGATTACCAAGTCCGATAATCAATTTGATCATAATTTCTATGACCGAAAACTATTTAAATAGTATAAAAAGAAGAAAACGCCTAGATTAAAGTAAATTAATATAATCACTTTAATACAATCACTTCTTAATCTGTTTAATAGAAGAAACCTCTACTCTATACTAAAAATATCTTCTTTTTAAAAGAAACAGCTGTTCTCAGTCTAATATAAAACTAAGTAGGTATAAATCCGGCTCATATAGACGATGATTCGCTTGTATCCGATGGTATGTCAACTGGAATTATTGCTAGTGCAATAATTGGATTTTCCTCGTTAATGTGAGGAACTAACTCGACACCATTAGGTAATGAGATATCTTTCGCACGGACAGTCTGACTAGCTTCAAGATTTGAAAGATCAACTTCTACGAAGTTCGGTAGAAGCATAGGCAGGCATTCTACTTCAATTTCGGTTACGATATGCGACATTATTGCCTTTGATATCCTTAAGGCAGGACTGACTTCAGCATTAAGAAAGTGAAGAGGAACCTTCGTACGAATTTTTTTCTTCGAATCAACGCGTTGGAAATCTACATGTAGAAGAAGCTGCTTAAATGGGTGATACTGGATGTCACGTAGTATAACCTTCTGTGACTTTCCAGAAATTTGGAGATCAAATATTGATGCGTGAAATGCTTCTTTATTTATTTCTTGCCAAAGAAAGTTATGATCAAGCTCAATCATTTGTGAAGCGACTCCGCCACCATAAACTATTCCTATAGTTTTACCAGACTTGCGTAAACGGCGGCTTACACTTGTACCTTTCTTTTGACGATCGAGAGCAGCGACTTTCATATATTTTCCAATATAGATTATATCTAGTTATTAGATTAGTTTACTATTAAGAATCAGAAAAAAGGGACATTACAGAATCACCCCTTCTAATTCTAGAAAATGTCTCGGCTAGCAGGTCACTACTAGTTAGCGTGCGAATTTTTTTGCATGATAGAGATTCTTTTGATAAAGGAATCGTATCGGTGACGACTAGTCCATCGAGCTGTGAAATAGAAACTCGATGAGTTGCATCACCGGAAAGAACTGGGTGCGTCGCATATGCAAATACTTGTTTCGCACCTCGTTCCTTTAAGATCTGTGCTGCTTTGCACAGCGTATCGGCAGTGTCAACCATATCATCCATTATAACACAGGTACGCCCGCTAACTTCGCCGATAATATTCATTACTTCGGCAACGTTAGCCTTTAAACGTCGTTTATCAATTATTGCAAGTTCACAGTTTAAATGCTTTGCAAGTGCCCGAGCGCGTAAGACACCACCGATATCTGGTGATACAACCATAAGATTTTCATAACCTTGTTTTTGAAGGTCGCCTAAAAGAATAGGTGTCGCATAAATATTATCAACTGGAATATCAAAGAAACCTTGAATCTGATCAGCGTGTAAATCCATTGTAACAACTCGCTCAACTCCAGAAATTTCTAGCATATTTGCGATAACTTTTGCAGAGATTGCAACTCGCGCTGAGCGCGGACGACGATCTTGTCGTGCATAGCCAAAATATGGAATAGCAGCAGTAATTCTGCGGGCTGATGCACGCTTCAACGCATCTACCATGATCATCAGCTCCATTAGATTATCATTAGTCGGCGCGCATGTAGATTGAAGAATAAACACATCCTTACTTCGTACGTTTTCTTGTATCTCAACTTGAATTTCACCATCTGAGAAACAATCAACCATTGCTTTTCCAAGAGAAATACCAAGCTTATTGACAACTCCTTGTGCAAGCGCGAGATTTGAATTGCCAGTAAAAACCATTAGGTTGTCATGATTGTTCATCTTGTACTTTCTTAGCATAATTGAGACTAATTGAAGAAGAAAAAATTTTGCAGGGGAGGAAGGATTCGAACCCTCGAATGCCGGAATCAAAATCCGGTGCCTTAAACCAACTTGGCGACTCCCCTATACTAAAATTAACTCTTACAAAATAACAACTTACTCGAAAAGTGAGGCACTATGAAGCAAAATCAAACAGAGGATGCTTATTCAAGCTTTCGACAACAGTCCCAATCCAATTATCTGGTAGCTTTTCTTGGACTTCTTCTGCTTCTTGTCTAAATCGAAACGTAGCGAATACGCTTCCTCCAGATCCTGTTATCCTTGCTGGAGCAAAATTACATAACCATTTAATAGTATATTTAACTTTAGCATACTTACTTTCTACAAGCTGCTGTATACTATTATAACCAAAACTATCTGGCCACCTTTTATCATAAATTTTCTGTGAAAGAAAATCAAAAATTGATATTGAAGAACAATTTCTTGATAATAAACTATCTGAAAAAATTTCAGCGGTTGAAATATGAACATCAGGCATTAAAACTAAAAACCATCGACTAGGTAAGTCTACTTCGGTTAATTTTTCTCCAATACCCTCACCAAAAGCATTTTTCCCATAAATAAAAAAAGGTATATCTGCACCGAGTTTCACTGCTAGTGATTGTAATTGCGTACGTACTAGGTTCAGCCTCCATAGTCGATTCAGCGCGAGAAGCGTTGTTGCCGCGTTCGAACTGCCTCCACCAAGACCTGCACCTATAGGTAGGCGCTTATCAATTTCTATATTAACTCCAGATATCGTTCCAGTATGTTCTTTTAGTAGATGTGCAGCACGTATAGCCAAATCATATTCCTCAGGAATATTAGGTATATTAGTGGATCGTGTGATTATTCCATCTTCTCGAAGAGTAAAATTTAGTATATCCCCCCAATTTAATAATTGGAATACAGTCTGTAGTCTATGATATCCATTTTCTTGTCGACCAATAATATGTAAAAATAAGTTAATCTTCGCAGGTGCAAGGCAATCGTGTAGCGAATATATTATGTCAGACATACTAATGATAATGAATTTGTTATAAGTATAATGAGTAAAATTAGGATAATTTTATTATTAAAATTTATAAGGTTCGTATACATCTTTATTTTTTTAAATGTCGAAAACGAGTTTGATATCGAATGGTGGGGTTATATGAACGATATTTAAGCGTTTAATATTAGCAGCTGGTAATCTACCTATATATTCAATACATTCAATCTTCCATTCACTATTCCAATCACTATTTTTTACTTTCTGAACGCGAGGAATATCGTCTGTATCTTTTGCTATCTTACATAGAGAATGTGATGATGCTTTCTGTAAGAGTAAGAAACGCAGCTCGGAAAATGGTAAAGAGAATCCAAGAATGCTCTGCGTTAGTTTATCAACGTTAGAACTATTTTTCGGTTCGCTATTTGGTATTTTAAGCGTTGCTCCATTTGGCGACTCATAGATAACTGCAATGGTCTGTCCTAGTAGACCACTTAATTCTAGGGATGAATTAGTATTGTTCTGCTGTAGCTTAAAGCTTCCATGGAAGTTATGTTTTTTTCTATACCGATCATTATATTGTACTGAAAAACGACCGCGAAATGACTGAATTGAGGTAGATACCGTAGTAAGAGGAAGAGATGTTATATCTTGTATAGATTTGCTCATCGGTACACCCATACAACTAGTAAGTATGAATATAGTTGATATGATTGCTAAGATTCCTCCTATACGGAATAGGACTCCTTCTATTTGGAAATAGTCTTCACTTCTCTTCGCTAGGTTTTTTAGATAGTGCTGCATAGGTAATTCCTATATTTTCCTTGAAAAGAAATCGCATCATTAGTCTTATTACTTATCAATGGAAAATAAATTAAAGTTTTAAGCTTACTACTTCATTCATATTCTATGAAACCATTTCATATTATTAATCTTACACAATCTTCTGTTGCGCAGCTGCATCGTTCTTTTTCTACTAGGCTAATTGCATGGCAGAATAAACACGGCCGTCATAATCTGCCTTGGCAGAACACACGAGATCCTTATAAGATCTGGCTGTCAGAGATTATGCTACAACAGACTCAAGTATCGAGAGCGGTTCTATTCTATACAAGATTTCTTAAATACTATCCAGACGTCAACACACTTGCCGGTGCAACCCTTGATGAAATAATGTCGTTATGGTCTGGTCTTGGCTATTATTCCCGTGCACATAATTTATATTGCTGTGCTCAGATAGTTTTAAAAGAACATAAAGGCATATTTCCAACTACTACTAAAGCACTTTCTAAGCTCCCAGGTATTGGCCGCTCAACAGCAGCTGCAATCGCGTCTTTCGCATATGGAGCACGCTCAGCAATTCTCGACGGCAACGTAAAGCGCGTACTTTCGAGAATATTCGGTATAGAGGGTTTTCCTGATGAAAAGCACGTCGAGAATGAAATGTGGATGCTTTCTGAATCACTTCTTCCTATTGATACAGACTATAATAGTATCAATGCATATACTCAAGGAATAATGGATCTTGGCGCAATACTATGTGTACGTAGAAAACCTGATTGTGTAAATTGTCCATTCACAGATGACTGTATCGCGAAATTAACTGGGCGGCAATTAGAATTTCCTGCAGTTCGACCTAAAAAGACCTTGCCAACACGAAAGATATGGATGCTTCTCTTATTTAAGAAGGATATGATACTTCTCGAACGTCGTCCATCTGTTGGAATTTGGCGGGGACTTTGGTCCCTGCCTGAAGCAGAGACGAGACTGATGCTAATTAAGCGTGTAGACCAACTTGGCGGAAGTCGTAGACTAATGTCACTCATGCCTATTATGTGTAAGTTTACACATTTCCGTCTTGAGATCGAGCTACGATTAAGCAAGGCAGACAATATAAATTCTTCATACGACGAATATAAAAAAGAAGATAGTAATATTCACGAAATGGAAACAAAGTGGGTACACTTGAATAGTATTGATAGATACGGTATGCCAACGCCAGTTCGTAAGCTTCTCGATACAGCAGCCTCAATTTTGAGGACTGAGGTTTATCCTTAACTGTAAAAGTTTTATTTTACAATCAGGCCTTTAGAACTTAATATTTACAATTATCTCCCTTTCTACTCACTCTTTTCTTTTCTGAATTGTTATGCCTAACTCCATGTTTTCCAAGCATTTCACTATGGAACTAAAATATGAGAGTCTTGCTCTATACAATTTTCTATTCCTGTGGAGATCTATGTAATGATAGAATGTCACGATGTCGAACTATTGTAGTTTCCTTATTTCCTGAAAGCTGTGTAGCAAGTACTTCAACGATGAAAACAGAACGATGCTGACCTCCTGTACATCCTATCCCGATAGTTATGTAGCTTCGATTATCCTCACGGAAATATGGCAACCACTTAACAAGAAAATTATAAATATCATTGATCATTTGACGAACGATAGGTTTTCTTTCAAGAAATGTAACCACTGGCTGATCAAGCCCAGTTAAAATCCGCAACTCGTTGTTATAAAAAGGATTTGGCAATATTCGGACATCGAATATAAAGTCCGCATCAATAGGAATGCCGTGCTTGAAACCGAATGATTCGAATGTTAAAATTAAATCGTCACACTTCTGTTCAGAGAAATGTTTAATCCAAGATCGTAGCATATTTGGAAGAAGAGCGCTCGTATCAAGCCTATGACCAAATTCTGCAAGCGGCGCAACAAATTCTCTCTCGCGTTCAATCATCTCCTCGAGTGAAGATATTGTTGGGCTGAAAACTAAACTGCTCGAAGAAACTACAGAGAGTGGATGACGTCGTCGTGTTTCGGAGAAACGTTGAATTAGAGCTTGTGTATTTGCACTTAAAAATAGTACGCGCACATCGTGGTAGCAAGATAAGTTTTCGATTAGTCTCGGCATTTCATCAAGTGATGTACTCGACCGCGCGTCGATTGAAACTGCAAATCGTTTATGGCCTTCCTTCTCAAGATACCTGATAAGCTCTAAAAGAGCATGTGGCGGCAAGTTGTCAACACAATAATAGCCTGCATCTTCGAGCGCGTTTAGCGCAACAGATTTACCCGATCCAGAAATTCCAGTTATGAGGATAATATGCATTGATTAGGTATAGAAAAACTAATCAGTTAATCGTGAATAATACTGGGTAAAAACGATCCGAAGTTAACATATGTTTTTCTATAGACACCAGGACGTATATAGTTTAATTTAATTTAGTTTTAAACTAATTTCATGTTTCCTAATCCTGTGTTGCCAAAGATACTGTCTTTTTAAGAAATTATATAGATATTAATCCAGTGAAGTTAAAGCATAATATATCTATATTCCTATTTTCTATAGCCTATTAGATTCTCTATTTTTTCGTTAATGTATGATATACAATGATCTTCAGCCTTCTTTTATCTTCCTATTTACTTTAAATTTTATAGAGATTATCTAAAATTACTAGTGATATTTAGATAATCTAGATATCTCTAGATATCTTTTCTTTCGGCTATTATAAGTAATGAGACTGTAATTCAAGTCGCGTAATTATCTAAATAATAGTATCATTGTGAGTAATGTACCCTACTCAAAGATAAACATTACTTAATTTCTGATTCATTAAAAAATAAGGATTCTTACTAGTTTTAGAGAAAAATTTGAAGACATATCTAATATTAGATGATATATTTTAGATGTTTCTGTCTCAAATAAATGATTGAAATGATGATAATTTGAGCTACTCTTATTTATGGGGAGTTTCTGGGAAATTTTTAATTTTAATTAAAGATTTCTTATATTACTAGGAGAAATCAAATAAGGTGAGGCTGTCCAAAATATGTACGATTCGTAATATTAGAAATCTTACATTATTTCTCAAAATATTAGTTTTGAAAGAAAGCAAAACAAGAGCCTTAATCTAATAAGTAGTTAACAAATGAATTGGCTAAGTTAGATAACATAGATCTACGCTCTGATCAATTTCCAATATTGGGGACAGAATTAATTACAAATCGGAGAGTTCATGTTATATTCATCTTCGCCTTTACAAGTCGATATTATTGAATTCTTTCATGGACATATTCGTTCCATTCCAGACTGGCCAGAGCCAGGTGTAGTATTTCGAGATATTACACCACTATTACAGAGTCCAAAAGCTCTAAGAGTTCTAATCGATCTCTTTGTCCAGAGATATATTAATGCGAAGCTTGATTACGTTGTAGGTATAGACGCTCGTGGCTTTATTATTGGTCCAGTAATCGCATATGAGTTATGTATTGGTTTCTTACCCATTCGTAAAGTTGGAAAACTACCATATAGAACGAAGTCAGAGTCTTATCATCTCGAATATGGTAGCGCAACTGTTGAAATTCATGAGGATGCATGTAATCCAGGTAATCGTGTCATCATCTTTGATGATCTCATTGCAACTGGTGGAACAATGATGGCCAGTTTGAATCTTCTGAATCGGATTGGAGCGGAAGTTTATGAATGTGCATCAATCATCGATCTTCCCTATCTCGGTGGATCAAAATTACTTCAGAATGCAGGACTACCTATATTCACACTAACATCATTTTCTCTTGATAGAGAATAGTATATCTATATCTTAGATAATTATTCAGTTTGAACTCTAATTTTTAATTATGACTATATACATATCATAACACGCTGATACCTTATTAAAAGGTAGATTGTTCAAATAGAACTCTATTTCTTAATAGTCGATGTTGTTTATAATTAGGTGATATCTAGAGAAGATATTTATGGCAACTACATTTCCTAGAAAATATAAGCTAAGAACTTTACTTCATTGAACATTTATACGATTGTTTCGTATTTAGATTAAATCTAACATACATAATTCTTTCTTTAGATAAGCATAAAAGATAGGCGCTGCAATAAGTCCAGAAATACCGAATGCAGATTGCATCACGATCATAGCAATCAGGATTTCCCATGCGTACGCATTAATTTGACTACCGATAATTTTAGCATTAAGGAAGTATTCAAACTTATGAATTAGAACGAGAAACATTAGCGATATGATCGCTATGCCTGCTCCAACTGATATTGACACTGTGACAATTAATGTATTTGATATTAGATTACCTATAACAGGTAGTAAACTTGCTACTAATGTGGAAAGCACAAGAATTTTCGATAGCGGTAAGTGCTGATGGATAAGTGGAAGCACAACGAATAGGTAGAAACTGGTAAATATTGTATTTATTATGGAAATTTTGATCTGAGCGAATACGATACGACGAAATGACTCATCGAAACGAGAAATACGCGTCGATAGTGCAGCTGAAAGAGCTTTTTGATGTTTTTCACGTTGCTTAATTCTAATTGCAACCATCGCACCAATAATCATTCCGAATATCCCATGGCCAATGCTTTGCGCAATATGCTTGCTACCTTGTTGTAATTGATCCATATGTGTTTTAATTAAAAGAAATACCTGCATCTTCATCTGTTCCGTGTCTACAGGCAACGCTTTTGCGATCCACGTTGGCATGCGGATACGTATTTTTTCGATAATCTTCATTAACTGACTAAATAAGTTCTGCATACTTGGAGCTAAGTTTTGAAAATGTTTATTAAGAGAAATAGCGAAACCGGATATCAAGATAATAATTACAGTTGATAAAAGAACAACTGTGAACCAGCGCGCACGGCGACTTGTCATACACCGCTCTATTATCGGAGAGATCGTATAGATCATCTGATATATAAGAAATCCGGATAGTAATCCGATGAGAAGCTTCAACTTAAGGATAAACCATAGCCCGATAAGCATCAGGAGATAACTTCCGATTTCTATTATTGATGAGAGATTTAATTGAAGTAGATCTCTTAGGGTCAATTTTCTATAAAGATCTGTCGCTTCTATATATTGTCTTGATTCATCTATATTCGATGCACTTTCCTCCTTCATTATCTCTCCCTATATTTTATATAGCTATAGTAATTGTTTATAACTACAATGCTGATTTAAGACTTGAGAAACGACGATAGATATTTTTTGTGAAGATTTCTTTTATCTTTTTGATCTGATATAATGTGCCTTACGCTATAATTTATGCTTTATGATAACCATCATACTTTCATCATGCGAAAATCTATAACTTCATTTAAAGAGAAAGTCAAATATCGTGGTATTAAATACTAGTAATTAGATAATCTTTAAATATAGAACATTCCTAAATATAGAGCATTCGACTAGTATTTATCTTTAAGAACTCTAAATACGTTTTTGCGCGTAGATATACCTTATCTCTAGATAATATCTGTTTCTGAATTTTCACAGCTAGATATATCTAAGAGCTAACATCGACGATCAGTGTTTTTAGCTAAGGGATAACTAGAATAGTATTGAAGAATACATGCGCGCGCTCAAAATTTATGTCAAGTACTTCACTAAATCCTTATTATCTAGTCTATTAAGAACTTCAAGCATTTTTTAGGTTATAGCTCTTTCGCTATAAGATATTAGATCGTCCACATGATCAGAAGACATAAGCATCTAATAGGAAGTGAATCTCAATTTCACGTATGCAGCGCGAATACTTAGTCTACGTGGTAGAAGGTTAAGTGCTAAGTACGACTGATGTATATACTTGGTTGATCATATCAAGTATGATTTGTATATATATAATATGATTGTACTAATGATATATAGATAGTTAGTATAATATAAGTCAGCAATCTATCTATAAGATTTTATCTTCTTTAGGTTATTGTTGTCCGTGTACATCTTTAATCTTCAACAGCATTCTATATTGTATAGAGATAAATTAAAATCGATACTATCTAGGTTATTGAATATTATAGCCAACAGGTATAAAGATAAATATAACCTTAAAAAATAGAAAGGAGAGGGGGAGAGAACAAATTTTCATTATAACGATGATCCAAATAGCTTAATTCTATTTAAAGAATATGGCAAATCTTATATCAAGCTAATTTTGACCTACTACATTCGATTACGATGTCTAGTCCATCTACTATTTCATCTTATATGACTAACCGTGAACTGCGCGCGACTATATCTTTATCTTGTATTTTCATGTTACGTATGTTAGGTCTTTTCATGATCATGCCTGTTTTTTCTATCTATGCAAAAACAATTAAGGGTGGTGATAACGTTATATTCGTCGGACTTGCACTTGGTGCGTATGGTCTTACACAATCATTATTATATATTTTTTATGGACTAGCATCAGACAGGTTTGGTCGAAAACCAGTGATCTCTATTGGATTACTAATTTTTTCGATCGGTAGTTTTATTTCAGCATATGCAAACCATATAGTGTGGATTATTGTTGGGCGGATTATACAAGGAATGGGAGCTGTATCATCTGCGGTACTCGCGTTTATCGCAGATCTAACATCCGAACAAAACAGAACAAAGGCAATGGCTATAGTTGGTGGGTCAATAGGTGTTTCATTTGCTATCGCTATGATTGGTGGGCCAATTTTATTTCAGTGGTTCGGTATGAGAAGCTTGTTTATGCTGATTGGCGTTCTTTCTATGTTATCGATAGGTATAATAATATGGATAGTTCCGGATTCTAAGAAACGACCATATACGTCGACACCGTTTAGTGAGGTATTAAGCAATATAGATCTGCAGCGTCTGAATTTTAGTGTACTAACTTTACATGCTACGCAGACAGTACTGTTCCTAATTATTCCACGCATGCTTGTCGACTTTGGATTACCAGTAACTTCACATTGGAAGGTCTATTTCCCAATAATGGGAGTATCTTTCATACTGATAGTCCCAGCGATAATAATCGCTGAGAATTTTAAGAAGATAAAGTTGTTACTCTTAGTTGGTATCGCTTCTGTTTTGACTAGTCAGTTGTTACTTATAATCAAACCGCATAGTATACTTACTATTCTATTTATTTTATTTTTATATTTCCTAGGATTTAATCTCCTAGAGGCATTACAACCATCTATCGTATCGAAGCTTGCACCGGGCGCTAGTAAGGGTGCAGCAATTGGTGTATATAATACGACACAATCTATCGGTCTAGCGCTTGGAGGTATTGTTGGTGGCTATCTTCTAAAGCACGATGGTTCTAATGTAGTATTCTTAGCTTGCTCAGTTCTTGTTTTATTTTCGCTTATAAACACAATTGGCATAAAACATTTTTAAGAAAACTTCTTCGTATATAGGAGTTTAGATAGAATACTTAGAATTTATAGTTTAGTTGGAGAAATATATGGCATCTGTTAATAAAGTTATCCTCATAGGCAATCTTGGAGCAGATCCTGAGGTTCGTTATCTTCAAAATGGCAGTCCAGTATCGAACATCCGTATTGCGACAACAGATCGGTATAAGGATAAGACAAGTGGGGATTTCAAAGAAATTACTGAATGGCATCGTGTTACGTTCTTTGGACGGCTTGCAGAAATTGTTAACGAGTACCTTAAGAAGGGATCATCTATATATCTCGAAGGGCGGATCCGAACAAGAAAATGGCAGAGCCAAGATGGACAAGACCGCTATTTGACCGAGATTATAGCTGACCAAATGCAGATGCTCAGCGGACGAAACAGTATTACAAGTACTTTGGATAATATCAGTGATGGTAATTTTGCTAGTAATATCGAAGGAAGTTCGCGAAGTGATACAAAGCAAAGCCCTCGTAGCGAGGCTACCCCAGGTGAGTTCGACACGATGGATGATGATATTCCATTCTAATCACCACCTTTAGTTATTAGAATAGTTTTATTATACTGAATAAATATTTAGATACTCTATACTATGGTTTTATCTTTTTATTCTATAATCATACTCATACATTCGAATATCTCTCATATCTAGAGATATTCAATCTCCTATGCGAGATCATATCTTTATCCAGAAATATATTCATATACTAATAATACGTTCTGAAAGTGGATTAATCATCATTGAATCACATAATTTATATCGATATTCTACATTATCTATTATTCCGGTATATTCTAAAACAGAAGTAGTGTCTATATTTGCTTGATAGTTTTCCAAATGTAATTGTTCCACCTAATGAGTATAAAAACCACGAAGTAAAGACCGATTGCTCGATCCGAGCTACCAATAGATAACCCAATACTCTGCAATTAGAAAATATTATTTTAATAGACAGTGAAACTAGTAAAGGTAAGCTTTACAACCTATTTAAGAATGTAGAAATCTGATCAGTTAGTCTTTCTTTAAAGTTATATATAATAGTTATATATTTATCTGAAAATATGTATCGCCAGCTCTTCTATAGACAGTCTCAACTATAGTTTTTTAAGTTTTTTGATACAATACAGTAATATATTATTACTTTGACTGAGCTAATAAAAAGTAGTGTGGCACTAATATTTATATCTAGATCACATTATCTAGTTCAACTAAAGAACTATTGTAAACATGACATTCTTATCAGAATAAGTAGAAAACCTAATTCATATGAAGTATTCGAAAATAATATACATACTAAAATGAAAGAGCTATTTTTATCACGATCAGGTTTGCTTAGACATTGCTGATATTATTAGATAATCTAATATAATTTATTCTACCTTTTTATAAAATTTTTTTGACGAACCTAAAAAAATATAGAGTTTTATACATACTATAAGTAATATATTCAAGCAGCTACATACTATTTTTTATAGTTCGTCGGTAGAGTTCAGTAAGTTACAGTTTTCATTCGTCAAGTAAAGTTCATTCTTCAAGTAAAGAAAAAATGAATAAGTACCCTATAGTAGTAGGAATGTCTGGTGGAGTTGATTCATCTGTAGCGGCTTGGCTACTTAAGAAACAGGGTTATAAGGTTATTGGTCTCTTTATGAAGAATTGGGAAGATGATGATAGTGAATACTGCTCCACACGTCAGGACTTAGTCGATGTAGTTTCCGTTGCTGATCTAATCGGAATCGATTTAGAAACTGTCAATTTTTCTTCTGAGTACAGAAATAGCGTGTTTGTTGAATTCCTACGTGAATACTCAAATGGTCGCACGCCGAACCCAGATATTCTGTGCAATTCTGAGATTAAATTCAAGACATTTCTCGACTACGCAATATCACTCGGTGCGGAAACTATCGCCACTGGTCACTATGCACGAACACGCGAGCGCAATGGTCATTTCGAACTACTGAAGGCTTTTGATCATATGAAAGATCAATCATATTTTTTATATCGTCTGAATCAGAAACAATTATCGAGATCGATATTTCCACTCGGCGAAATTCAGAAAATAAATGTCCGTAAAATCGCCTCAAAAATTGGTTTACCGAATGCAAGAAAGAAAGATTCAACTGGAATCTGTTTCATCGGGGAAAGGCCGTTCCGTGATTTTCTAAGTCGCTATTTACCTATAGAGCCTGGTCCAATGAAAATGACGAATGGAAAAATAGTTGGACAACATATCGGACTTGCATTTTATACGCTAGGACAGCGTAGAGGAATTGGTCTTGGTGGAAGTAGAAATGCTACTGGAGAACCGTGGTTTGTCGCTTCAAAAGAAGTTTCTTCAAATACACTTTATATCGTACAGGGGCATAATCATCCCTGGATGTTTTCACGAAAATTAGTTGCCGGAGATGTAAGTTGGGTTGGAGGGGAAGCACCAAAAGATAAATTTAATGTCTTCGCGAAGACTAGATATAGGCAAATAGATACGGAATGCGCTTTCTCGAAAGAAGGAATAATAGAGCTTGGATTAACCTCGAAAAATATAGAACGTTTCTCGTTAACTTTTAATACTATGCAGTGGGCAGTTACGCCTGGTCAGGCTGTAGTTCTATACGACGGTGATGTTTGTCTAGGTGGTGGAACCATTGAATTGACGGATGCAGAAGGTACATTTATCAACTAACTTCATTTATCATGTGATGTACATATATACGGATTTAATCTCAGATAATTTTATTTAGAATTACTAGATTTTATCTAACTATGCAGAGAGCTTTGAGATGTCTGCGACACGATTAATCTGATGATAAAGATTAGATAATAGAGTAATCCGATTCCATCGAAGATCTAGATCTTCTGTATTAATCAGGACATATTTAAAGAATATATTAATCGGCTCGCACAGCTTAGTGAGCGCAAGGAGCGCGCCCATGTAGGAATGTGTTTCAATTTGCGACTGAACAAGTGATTTCACTTTGATAAGCTGGTCAGCTAGTGCTTTTTCAGCAGGATCTACAAGAAGATAAGCCTGTATAGGCCTATCTTCTAAGTTTTTTGACTTCTTTAGAATGTTTAAGATCCGCTTATTTGCAGCTAAAAGCATTTCAGACTCAGCGAGTTGTGTAAATTTATGCACTGCATCAAGTCGCTCAATTAAGTCATCAATGCGTGTAGGCTTTTTGCTAAGTACTGCATCTATTTCTTTAGTTGTATAACCACGATTACGCAGCAAACCATGTAAACGATCAAGGAAAAACTCATAAATAGCGATAGTTGACTCAACCACTGTTGGAACTGCTATGAAACTTATATAAGCACTATGCAGTAGTTCAATAAGATCAAGCGGTATTTTTTTTTCAAGTAAAATACGAAGTATACCGAGCACATGGCGGCGTATGGCGAATGGATCCTTTTCACCAGTCGGTGCTAGACCGATTCCCCATATTCCAACAATCGTTTCAAGTTTATATGCAAGAGCAACGGCAGTACTAATTGGTGTCGTTGGTAGGGAATCTCCAGAGAAACATGGCTGATAGTGCTCAGCGCAAGCGATTGCGATATCTTCATGCTCACCATCATGGCGCGCATAGTATCTACCCATTTTCCCTTGCAGATCAGGAAACTCTTTAACCATATCTGTTAATAGATCAGCCTTCGCGAGCCATGCAGCGCGACACGCGATATTTTTTTCTGCATTAATTTTTTCAGCGATTTCTCCAGTAAGTTTCTCAACCCGCTCTATACGCGCCAACTGAGAACCGAGTTTATTATGGTATATAACGCTCTTAAATAGAGGAACACGTTCTGCGAGCGATTTTATCTTGTCTTTCTCAAAGAAAAACTTTGCATCAGCGAGGTACGATCTTACAACGCGCTCGTTTCCTTCGATGATTTCTTTTGGTCTGTTGCTCTCGATGTTCGAGACAATTAAGAAGCGTGACTGAAGTTTTCCAATTGTATTAGTAAGCGGGAAATACTTGCGATTAATCTGCATTATTAATATCAAACATTCCTGTGGGATCTCTAGAAATGTATCATTAAAGTAGCATGAATATATGACGGGCCATTCTACAAGTGAAGTAACTTCGTTAAGAAGTGTATCTGGCATTATGACCTGATAGCCGTTAGCATGCCTAATCAGTTCTGTACAGATTAATTTCTTTCTTTCGATGAAATTTGCAATCACGTAGGCTTCATTACGCAATTTATATACGTAATCGTTTGCATGTTGAATCGCGATAAGTCCATTTGACAAGAAGCGATGTCCAATCGTTAGGCGGTCTGCATTAAGGCCAAGAACAGAAACCGGGACAACACGATCATCATGTAGTGATATCAAGCGACGTACTGGTCTTATAAAATATGCTTCTCCGCCATCCGAACGCTGGTATCTCATTGCTTTATGAGCTGGAAGTTTTAATAGTGTTTCATTAAGTGCTTCTTGTAAAGCATATTCAAGCGTTGTTCCATCTATTGAATAGCTAATAAAGACTGATTCAGTCTTATTGTCTTGAACACGCTCAAATTTTTCTATTGTTATATTTGTAAGATTAAGTGCTTCAAGTTTTTTTTTAAGTGCTAGGGTTGGCTTATACTCAGCATCAAACGCGACTGATTCTGGAAGAATTTTTTTTCTAACCCATTTTTTTGGTGAAATCATGCGCACATTTTGAATAATAACTGCGAGTCTCCGTGGGGTCACATATAAGTTGAACGATAGTTCACCATCAATAAGATCATGCTCTGCGAGACGTTGTGTTAGACCTTCAGAAAACGCATTGCCCAGATAAGTAAGTGCCTTCGACGGTAGTTCTTCGGTTAGTAACTCAATAAGAAGAGGAGCAGATTGCTTGCGCATCATGATACCTGCAGCCTCTTTATCCAGAGATGATTTATTTAGATTAGGTAAAGAATATTTTGATACCTTAAAATTTTTAGTTATAAAAGCATTCTGCTTAAGAATATTATCTCCAGATTGGCATTGAGATTTTCGAATCATAGGAAAACCAAGTTTCTCACGAAAATTGTAATAGGTCTGTGCAACGCTAATAGATAGCGCACGAATTCGTCCGATGTATACAGCGCGTTCAGTTACTGAGATTGCTCCACGGGCATCAAGAACATTAAATATGTGCGCGGCTTTCAGCATAAGTTCGTATGCAGGAAAAATAAGCTTTACATCGATCATCTTTTTTGCTTCTTCCTCATAACCTTTGAAGAAGGTAAGAAGAAGACTAATATTCGCATACTCGAAGTTATATGTTGATTGCTCTATTTCATTCTGGTAATGAATATCTCCATAAGTTAGGTGCCATACTTTTTTGCCGTTTAAGCTACTTTCTTCTTGGCTAGTCCACACAATGTTATAGACATTTTCAACCTTCTGTAGATACATTGCGAGCCTTTCTATACCGTATGTAATTTCACTAAGTACAGGTTTGCAGTCGAGACCACCAACCTGTTGGAAATAAGTGAACTGCGTGATTTCCATACCATTTAGCCAGACTTCCCAGCCAAGACCCCATGCGCCGAGCGTTGGATTTTCCCAGTCGTCCTCAACAAGGCGTACATCATTTTTCTGTAGGTCTAGACCTAGCTCCTGGAGTGAGCCAAGATATAAATCAATAATGTTTTCTGGTGCTGGCTTCAAAATGACCTGATATTGATAGTAGTGCTGTAGACGGTTCGGATTCTCTCCATACCTACCGTCCTTTGGACGGCGAGATGGTTGAACGTACGCAGCGCGCCATGGCTCTGGACCGACTGCTCGTAGGAAAGTATGGACGTGTGATGTTCCAGCACCGACTTCCATATCGATTGACTGGAGAAGAACACAGCCATGTCTATCCCAGTAAGATTGAAGTATCGAGATAATTTTCTGAAACGTGAACATAACAAGCTTTATATGAGAAGCTTTGTGACCGAGATCTGTTTAGTCTCTCGAACAACACATATGCCTCTTAGGCTAGTTGGATAACAGAACTAAATAAATAGTACTGTGGTTTAAAACCATATCAGATACAAAGAAGGATGGATTATCCGTCTATCTTAGTAATCTAAGACGAATTGTAATTAAGAATAAAGATAGTATAGAGAAAGAAAAATTAGTAGTCATTAATAATATATTAAGTAGTTTTATATTCTATAGCTTTGTAGATAGAGATAAGAAAGGAGTTTAATAAAATTAAACTACCACTCTGTAATAGAAGTAAATTTAGTCTATTTACTATTTTTAATACGTATCCCCGAACAAAATAAAACAAAAAAAATAAGTAGAATTAGAGATACTAAAAGTATTAAAGCATTACCAATTCTTACATATGGGGTAAGGCCATTTGTTCCTTTAATAAGAATATCAAGTTCACCAACTGTAAATGGCTTTAGCTTAGCGATTATTTTTCCGTGTGAGTTAATCGCTACAGTCATACCAGTATTACTTGAGCGTAAAACTGGTCTACCGGTTTCGAGAGCGCGCATCTGTGCAATTTGCAAGTGTTGATTAAGTACGCTGGTTTTACCAAACCATGCTAGATTTGTAACGTTGACTAGAAGTCCATTCGTTTGTGGATTTTCGCGAATTGTTTTAGCGATTTCCTCGCCGAATATATCCTCATAACATATGCTTATTATTAGCGGCTGGTTATGAACAAAGAATAGGGATTGAATTGAATTACCGCGAACGAAATCGTTAAACGGAATTTTTATTAAATGAGCAAACCAATTGAATCCAAATGGAGTGAACTCACCAAATGGGACAAGATGATATTTATCGTATTGATATATTTCGTGCGAAAGCGGAGTGAAACCATATACGCTATTTGTATATCCAACATAGCGGCCATCCGGCCTGAGTTTCTCGGATACTGTACCGAGAAGTACAGAGGTTCCTGTCTGTTTGATAAACTTATAAAGTGTATGTCCAAATAGTTCTGGAAGCATCTGAATCGGTTCAGGAATAGCTGTTTCAGGCGTAACGATGAGATCTGCTGATTTTTCTGTAATCATACGCTGATACATTTCAATCAATCCATTAAGATATTTCTTATCAAACTTTATGTTTTGGTTCACATTTCCTTGCAACAGACGAATAGAGAGTGGCTCATTTGATTGCACGGTCCATGATATATGCGATAGGGAAAGTCCTAATATAATTAGATTAACAGCGAGACCTATAGGAAGAAAGGCTGATATAATGCGACGAGTATAGGCAATACTTCTAGTATTTTTATTACTGTCTTTATTAACAGAGCCTATTGCCCAGATAGATTGCACGACTAACGCACCGAACAAAGCAAGAACCCAGCTGATACCATATACACCTACTATTGCAGCAAATCCTAAGAACGGTCCATCAACCTGAGGGTAGCCGCTTGTAAGCCATGGAAAACCGGTTAGAATAGTACCTCTCAGCCATTCACCGATTACCCATGAACTCGAGAATGCAAACGAGCTGCTCCAAGTCGGTGGCGTAGTTCGGGTGCGTACATAGCCAGAACAGAAAAACCAAAGCGTTGCCGAGAATGCTGGATACAGAGATAGATAAACTATAAATAGTATAAATACTATAATTGCGATTGAAGATGGCATCTCACCGTATATATGCATACTGATAAACAGCCACCAGATACCGATGGTAAAGCTACCAAAGCTAAATGTGCTGGCAGTCAGTGCCGCTGATTTCCAGGTTGTGGTTCTTGTGAGTTGCGCGAAGAATAATGAGAAAATTACGAGTTGTAGCCAGCCGCCCTTTTGTATGTTTGAAAAACATAGGCTATTTGCTACGCCAGTTATAAGAGCGACTGGATAGTGCCAATATGGCATAACTGATTTTTTAGAAGCCTTAAGAAGGCTTTTCTTTAACTGTAGAAAAAAAATCCGATAAGACATCGGATAGATTAATTTCTATGTGCGATTTTGATCTTGCTTGAGATCGAATCGCGTTTTACAAGTAATATATCGATCTGATATGCGTTAGAACGCTGAATCTCGAATATAAGATTATCTAGAAGAAGTTTCTCACCTCGATGCGGAATGCATCCGAAATTATTAATAACTAGGTCCCCAATTGTTTTGGCATCGTTATAAGAAAAATTAGTTCCGAATACTTCATTAAACTGATCGATTTCAGTTAATGCACGTACACGGTAATATCCGTCTGATGTAGCAACGATATTGCCAACCTCCTCATCAAAATCATATTCGTCCTCAATATCTCCAACAATCTGCTCAAGTACATCCTCAATTGTGATAAGTCCAGAAACACCTCCATACTCATCGACAACAATTGCCATATGATTGCGGTTTACACGGAAGTCATGCAATAAAATATTTAAGCGCTTTAATTCTGGAATAAATACAACTGGACGGAGCATCTTGCGAACATCAAATTCTTCTTCTGCATAGAATCGCAGTAAATCTTTGGCAAGTAGCACACCAATTACATTATCGCGATTTTCTTCGTATACTGGGAAACGCGAGTGAGCTTTTTCAAGGACAAATGGTATGAAATCTTCTGGATTATCAGAAATATTGATCATATCCATCTGTGCTCTGGGTACTCTAATGTCTAGAGCGCATAAATCTAAAACTTGAAATACACCCTCAATCATACATAGCGAATCGGCGTCAATTAGATTACGAGTATGAGCATCCTGCAGGATCTTGAGTAACTCAACCTGAGATTCAGGTTCTGGCGAAATAAAGTTAGTTAGACGTTCAATTAAAGAACGCTTTTCATTTGTCTTACTATTAGATTTTCTATTTGGATAAGATCCGTTTATCATAGTGCTTTCTGATTAAACTTTATAATAAGTATAGTTTTCATAACGTATAGTTAAGCATTAACTATCATAGTTTCATGCATAGTTTCAGAAAATTACAGCTTAGAGATATGGGTTCTGAAAACCAAAGCAAGCAAGAATTTCAATTTCTAGAAATTCCATACTTCTCCTATCCTCATAACTCTTCTCATGATCATAACCCTGTGCATGCAAAGCTCCATGGATGAGAAGATGTGCGTAATGTGCAGTGAGAGTTTTATACTGGTTTTTCGCTTCGTTTTCTATAACCGGACAGCAGAGTATAAGATCACTAATAATCTTTTCATTCGGTACACTGTATGTAAAAGTTAAAATATTAGTTGCATAAGCCTTATATCGATAGTTTTTATTCAGTGAAAATCCTTCTTTCTTACCGACAAATCTGACATTTAGTTTCTTTAGTTTCGCATCTTTAATTAGTACCGGAGTGATCCACCGTGCAATTAGCTTACGATTCGGTAGCGCTTTATGATTTGAAGCAGTAATCTCGTTACCGTACTGTACTGTAAGTATTAGTTCTTTTTTCATGCGGATTCTGCTAAGATCTGTCTGCAATGCTTGCGTATTTAGAGTTCTTACTTTTTTCGTTAAATAGAGATATAAGCATCATAGTAGTAGATTTTCCTCGATTCTAAGTAATTTACTTATACACTGATCTAATATGAATTCAGGTTTAATTTTTGTATAAACAAACCAAAAAGTATAGAAGCTATTTCAAACTAGAAGAAATTTCTACATCTTGAACAGCGAAGTTAAGATAGAATCACAATCTTTTCTTATTTTAGAATTTTCTTAATCTGAATTGATACCTAAACTTATTACCTAATTCTAATAGGTGTTAGGAAAACTATATAGTATAACTAAAATCCATATTTCTGTATTACAACAGTACACGTTTATAGATAACGCTTCACAACCATTTCATTAATTATTTTTGCCACTTCATCTAAATGGTTGCCAAAAAATCAAGAATTTTTTTAAATTATTTTAATTCCTTTATAGAAAAACAAGATATCAAAAAAGAAGCGACTATGTCGCGAAGCTCATTCTATCTCGCGATGCATATTTTGCCATATAATCAGCGTTCTGCAATGCTTCAAGTCTATGCATTTTGCCGAGCTGTTGATGATATCGCTGATAGTAATCTACCTAGAACTGAGAGAAAGACTGCGTTGAACCGCTGGCGTGAAGATATCGAATCGTGTTTTTTCAGACGACCACCTATGCATCTAAATATACTTGAGCGTGTGATTCAAAAATTTGATTTGAAGCTTATCGATTTTCAATCGATGATAGATGGAATGGCGATGGATACAGATATAAATATATGCGCGCCAGATGAATCAACACTTGATCTCTATTGCGATCGAGTGGCTAGTTCGGCAGGTCGTTTAGCTGTGAAGATTTTCGGAATGCAAGATGAACTAGGACATGCGCTTGCACATCATCTTGGTCGTGCACTTCAACTTACAAACATCCTGCGTGATATTGATGCTGATGCAGCAATTGGTCGTTGCTATTTACCACGAGATATTCTCGAATACGAGGGTATTTTACCATTCGATCCGAAGTCTATAGCGCGCCATCCTATACTACCACGCGTTTGTGCTACAGTTGCACAGCGCGCATTCAGTTATTTCGAACAGGCAGATGCGATCATGGATGTATTGCCAAATTCACTTGTTAAAATGCCGCGTATTATAGCTAACGTGTACCGCTGTATTCTTAAATCACCAGTTGTTTTATTTAGAAAAATAAATGAAAACTAGAGGCTTTAATATTTTTGATCAATATTATGGCACTATTCTAAACTAGAGTTCTTACTCTATATTAACCCATCTTATAAAGCGCACTAAGAAATAAAAATATCTGTCATTATCTTCTCGATAATCAAAATAGTAATCGATGAATAATAAAACTGGAATTAATATTCAGTATTCTGGTTTCAGATCGCTCGATCTTGATGTTTCTATTGTGGACGCTACGGAAGCGCTTATAAAAGCACAACGAGAAGACGGCCATTGGATTTTCGAGCTTGAAGGTGATTCGACAATACCGTCTCAATATGTGCTCCTAGTCCACTATCTAGGCGAGATAGCAAATATAGAGCTTGAAAAGAAGATTGCGAACTATCTGCGCCGCACTCAATTGCCTTGTGGCGGCTGGCCTCTATTTTTTGAAGGCGCACCGAATATTAGTTCGAGCGTTCATGCCTATTTTGCACTGAAAATTATTGGAGATAACGAGAACGATAAACATATGAAGAACGCGAAATATGCAATTCATTCGATGGGCGGGGCTGAAAGATCGAATGTTTTTACACGCATCCAGCTTGCACTATATGGCGCTATTTCATGGCGTGCAGTTCCAATGATGCCCGTAGAAATTATTCTACTTCCTAAATGGTTTCTGTTCCATCTATCAAAGATATCCTATTGGGCGCGTACGGTAATTGTACCACTCCTTGTGTTGAATGCAAAGCGACCAATAGCAAGGAACCCACGCAGTATACATATCAATGAATTATTTCTAAATACAGCAGCAAATGCTAAGCTCTTGCCAAGACAAAAGAATCAAAGTGTATTTTTGTTTAGTTTCTTTAAGTTAGTTGATTGGATACTGCGTGCAGTCGACGGATTATTTCCAATATATTTACGCAATCGTGCAATTTTAAAGGCACTCTCTTTTGTTGATGAAAGATTAAACGGTGAAGATGGATTCGGTGCAATCTATCCAGCGATGGCAAACACGGTAATGATGTATGATGCACTTGGTTATACTGAAGATTATATGAATCGCGCAATCGCGCGTCGTTCAATAGAAAAGTTGCTTGTTATTTCAAGAGATGAAGCGTATTGTCAACCTTGTCTTTCAC
>JAVHYW010000001.1:0-55000 GCA_032470235.1 Burkholderia sp. | reverse complement strand
ACCGACACAGGTGGGCGAGATGAGTATTCTAAGGCGCTTGAGAGAACTCAGGAGAAGGAACTCGGCAAATTGGTACCGTAACTTCGGGATAAGGTACACCCTTGTAGCTTGATGTGCTTTCGCACTAAGGGTGAAGGGGTTGCAATAAACTGGTGGCTGCGACTGTTTAATAAAAACATAGCACTCTGCAAACACGAAAGTGGACGTATAGGGTGTGACGCCTGCCCGGTGCCGGAAGATTAAATGATGGGGTGCAAGCTCTTGATTGAAGTCCCGGTAAACGGCGGCCGTAACTATAACGGTCCTAAGGTAGCGAAATTCCTTGTCGGGTAAGTTCCGACCTGCACGAATGGCGTAACGATGGCCACACTGTCTCCTCCTGAGACTCAGCGAAGTTGAAATGTTTGTGATGATGCAATCTACCCGCGGCTAGACGGAAAGACCCCATGAACCTTTACTGTAGCTTTGCATTGAACTTTGCACTGATCTGTGTAGGATAGGTGGGAGGCTTTGAAGCAGAGACGCTAGTCTCTGTGGAGCCATCCTTGAAATACCACCCTGATCTGTTTGAGGTTCTAACCTTGGCCCGTGATCCGGGTCGGGGACAGTGCATGGTGGGCAGTTTGACTGGGGCGGTCTCCTCCAAAAAGGTAACGGAGGAGTACAAAGGTACGCTAGATACGGTCGGAAATCGTATTGATAGTGCAATGGCATAAGCGTGCTTAACTGCGAGACCGACAAGTCGAGCAGGTGCGAAAGCAGGTCATAGTGATCCGGTGGTTCTGTATGGAAGGGCCATCGCTCAACGAATAAAAGGTACTCTGGGGATAACAGGCTAATACCGCCCAAGAGTTCATATCGACGGCGGTGTTTGGCACCTCGATGTCGGCTCATCTCATCCTGGGGCTGTAGACGGTCCCAAGGGTATGGCTGTTCGCCATTTAAAGAGGTACGTGAGCTGGGTTTAAAACGTCGTGAGACAGTTTGGTCCCTATCTGCCGTGGGCGTTGGAAATTTGAAGGGGGCTGCTCCTAGTACGAGAGGACCGGAGTGGACGAACCTCTGGTGTWCCGGTTGTSACGCCAGTSGCATTGCCGGGTAGCTAWGTTCGGRAGAGATAACCGCTGAAAGCATCTAAGCGGGAARCTTGCCTTRAGATGAGATWTCCCNGRGSCTTGAKCYCYTTWAAGGGYCGTTCGAGACYAGGACGTTGATAGGYCGGGTGTGTAAGCACAGTAATGTGTTCAGCTAACCGATACTAATTGCCCGTACGGCTTTGACCCTATAACTAGTCTGTTTTGTAGAGTTTAGTTTGAAAAATTAATAGCCTAGTTTTTACTTCTTCCAAAGTTTTTGCCTGATGATCATAGCGTGTTGGAACCACACCTTCCCATTTCGAACAGGACCGTGAAACGACTCTACGCCGATGATAGTGCGGATTCCCCGTGTGAAAGTAGGTAATCGTCAGGTTTTTTTCTCCTTAAACCGAAGTTTCGGTTTAACAAAAGTAATAAAAATTAAAGCCCTGCCAAAAAAGTAGGGCTTTAATTTTTATTAAAGTACATACATAGTATAGATATAGAGTAAGAGGTAATTTTATTAATTT
Organism: Burkholderia sp.; assembly: GCA_032470235.1. GTDB lineage: Bacteria > Pseudomonadota > Gammaproteobacteria > Burkholderiales > Burkholderiaceae > Burkholderia. Next base: position 53,394 of record JAVHYW010000001.1, on the reverse strand, counting down.
CTTCGGCGAATTAGCTTAGTTGGTTAGAGCAACGGAATCATAATCCGCAGGTCCGGGGTTCGAGTCCCCGATTCGCTACTAGATCTTTCCCTATTTTTCTAAAGTTATTTCCCAAAGTATATTTATATATAAATATAAAACTATCTTAGTTTCATCTTTATAACAGAAGCTAGTGCTTGAGCAACAAAATCGAGATTTTTAGTATTTAATGCAGCTATGCAGATTCGTCCAGTATTAACTGCATAAATAGCAAATTTTTTACGTAAGTAATCAATTTGTATAGGTGTTAGCCCAGAATATGAAAACATCCCACGCTGCGTATTGATAAAACTGAAATCATGATCAATACCACTCATTTTTAATCGTTTGACAAGACTATTTCGCATTGCTTGGATGCGATTACGTATTTCGCTAAGTTCTTGAATCCAAGACGCGTTTAGTTCCTCTGATGTTAAAATAGCTGATACTATCGCGCCACCATAGGTTGGTGGGTTAGAATAGTTTGTTCGAATCGTACGCTTTAATTGTGATAGAACGCGCACTGTTTCATCTTTATTATTAGTTATGATCGATAGCGCACCAATTCGTTCACCATATAGTGAAAATGACTTTGAAAATGATGATGCTATAAATACATTAGCACTCAAATTTGAGAACAAGCGTACAACAGAAGCATCTTTTTCAATACTTTCACTAAAACCTTGGTATGGAATGTCTATAAACGGTATTAAATTGCGTGCTGTTACGATGTTAGCAACAGCTAGCCATTGTGTATCTGTTAAATCAATTCCAGTTGGGTTATGACAACATGCATGGAAAACAATAATTGTACCAGATTTATAAGTGTTAAGCATTGACATCATGGCATCAAAATTTACACTATTTGTCTTTGCATTATAATAGGGATAGGTAACGACATTAAAACCTGCTGTCTCAAATAATGCTCGATGATTTTCCCAGCTTGGATTGCTAATTGCGACACTTACATTTTGGTTTATCCTTCGTAGGAAGTCAGCTCCAATCTTTAATGCACCAGTACCACCTAGCGTTTGCACTGTAACTACACGCTTTTCTGTTATAAGTAGCGAATCGCTACCAAGTAATAACTTTTGCACAGCTTCATTATAGGTTGAGATTCCATCGATTGGCAGGTATCCGTGAGGTAGACAAGCTTTTACTCGTATTTTTTCTGCATCGCGAACTGCCCGCAGCAGAGGAATCTTACCACTTTCATTAGTATAGACGCCTATACCAAGATTAACCTTATCTTTTCGGACGTCATCATTGAAAGTTTCATTAAGACCGAGGATCTGATCACGGGGCGCGAGCTGAACAGCAGAAAAGAGCGACATGATTGAGTTCGACGGTAGTTAGAGAGTAAAGGAATATTAAAAAATATTATTTAGTAGAATGTAGCAAAGCATATATAGAGAATTACTTTACGATATAAATCGTATAAAGAATATCACTATAATAAGTATATAACTTTGTCTTCTTGATGAAAATAAAGAGGACTTCATAAAATACGAAAACTAATTCAATAATCTAAAAAGTATCATTTAAATGATCTAAGATATCATATAAATAAATATCTTTTAATCAATCTTATAAAAAGTGGAGCGTATAGATGTTGTTAAATTCTTTATTAATTAATGTATTTAAATTATTAACAATAACATCAACTCTAATTTCGTTTTCAGTATTAGCTGCTGAATATCCAATTGGTAAGTTACAGGTTCAGGGAGGAATGAAAATTCAGGTACTATATCTACAACCGATAACAATGGATCCGGAATATATTATGCGTAAGGCTTCAGATTCTGATATACATCTTGAAGCTGATATTCACTCAGTAAAAAATAATCCTACTGGATTCTTAGAAGGAGAATGGATGCCATCCCTGCAAGTTAACTATAAATTAATGAAGTATGGTCATAAAAATTGGAATACAGAAGGTGACCTTATTGGTATGGTTGCTAGAGATGGACCGCATTACGGTAGTAATGTGAAACTCGATGGTCCTGGTAAATATCATCTAATACTAATCGTGAAGCCGCCGATAAATTCAGGTCATATGGTATTTGGTCGTCACGTTGATAAGGAAACCGGAGTTTCTCAATGGTTTAAACCAATAAAACTTGAATATGATTTTCCATTCGCTGGTATTGGTAAGAAAGGTGGATACTAACTAATAAAAAAATTATATAACAGATAATTAGATTCTGTATACTCAAAAAATATATAAAATAATATAGATTATTTTAAAAATATGAATAATAGTAAACTGTTATAAAGAATAGTAATATTATTGTTTTTTATTATTAGTGTAAATTTATACTAGCATATTCTATTAAATGTAGATGAACAAAAGTATAGGAAATTGGACAAATAGTCTTGTGCAAAAAGCTGGTCATTGGATGAAGTGCCATGGCATATTAATTCGAAGAATTCAGTTTGTTATTGTTGTTGTCTATATGATTCTTATAATCGTACCGGCAACAATGCCTCTTGCAGAAAATTCAGCGCATTTATGGAACAATTTGACGCTAGCCGCTGAATTCTTATTTTGGGGTATTTGGTGGCCCTTTGTTCTATTATCGACAGTAATATTTGGTCGCGTTTGGTGTGGGATTCTATGCCCAGAAGGTGCTCTCACAGAATATGCAAGCCGATTTGGCTTAGGTTGGTCAATTCCGCATTGGATTCGTTTTAGCGGCTGGCCATTTATAGCATTTGGAGTTACAACTATCTATGGACAGATCGTCAGTGTTCATCAATATCCACTCCCAGCTTTACTTGTACTTGGTGGTTCAACTGGAGCAGCGATCTTAATCGGTTTACTATATGGTCGAGAGAAACGTGTATGGTGTAAATATTTATGTCCAGTTAATGGAGTATTTGGATTGCTTGCACGTCTTGCACCGATACATTATAAGGTTAATGAGATAGCATGGCGCCGATCATATGAAAAAAACAGTTGTCATAGTGTTATTCCAATCAATTGTGCTCCGCTTGTACCGTTACGCAATATGAAAGGCGCTGCTACGTGCCATATGTGTGGTCGATGTCATGGATATCGCGATGCTATTTCACTTTCTTCGCGCTCTCCGTCTTATGAGATAGTACAACTTGGTGATCAGCATATAAACCCATGGGATACTATCCTTATTATATATGGACTACTTGGTATTTCATTCGGTGCATTTCATTGGACAATTAGTCCGTGGTTCGTTCAAATTAAGCAGATAATCGCAAATTGGCTAATAAATCAAGATATTATGTGGCCGCTCAAGACTAATTCTCCTTGGTTCCTACTCACAAATTATCCAAATCGTAATGATGTATTTTCATGGCTCGATGGAGGTCTGATAATAGGATATATCCTATTTACTGCATTTGTATATGGTACAACGATCTTTTTATTGCTTTATGGTGCGGTTAGGATGCTAGGAGATTTTAATCTTATGAGGAGACTTCACCATTTTGCTCAGGCTCTAATTCCTATTGCTAGCGCTGGAGTATTTGTTGGGTTATCTCAGAAAACACTTTCTCTTCTACAATCTGAACATATAGAGTTCAGATGGATATCAGAAGTTGGGATGATAATATTTATTAGCGCAAATATATGGAGTACATGGCTTGCTTGGCATGTTGCTGGACGTTACAAAAACAATTTGCGCCAACAGATTGCTTCAATATCATGGTTTTTAGCTACGTTAGCAGTAGTTGATAGCGCATGGTGGCTAATGTTCTACGTATTTTAATTTAAAATTAATATAGATCAGTCAATATAAGTTAAGTTACTATAAAATATATTGTAGTATGACTAGAGAATCATATAAATAAATCAAAATTTAAAAAAAGAATTAATAAAAACTATAATAGTTAGTATTCTAATTTCTAATACACATGTAAATGTTGTGAAGAAATAATTATAGGTTTAATAACCTTGGTATCAGGATGGAGAAGTCCAGAAGCAATTGCTTGTAAATAACATCTATTACTTGTAGAATAAAAGAGAATTGATCCATGTGATTTTGTTGAGCATAAATTATTCTTATTGAGAATGAAAACAAGTTGATTAGCGACTGCATTACTTATATCAATGAGTAATATTTCCTTACCGATTACATCATGAATTATTGGAGTCAGAAAAAGATAATGGGTGCAACCAAGAACAAGCACATCAGCGCCAGCATCTACTATTGGTATTAGATACTTATCTAGCAATATGCGTAATGTATCAGAATATGTATTTCCTGCTTCAACTTCTTCGACAAGCCCGTGTCCATCATTACAAATGAAACGGTATTTAGAAGAATTATAGCTTTTAATAAGATCTATAAATCGTACACTATTTAATGTCGATTTCGTAGCAATAATACCAATTATACCACTTGATGAACGTTGAACAGCAGGTTTAATTCCTGGTTCAACTCCAATTATTGGAATCTTTATCTGTTGTCTAATTATTGAAATAGACTGTGTAGTAGCTGTATTGCAAGCAATAAGAAGAGCTTTCGCATGTTTTTGAACAAGCCAATTACTAATTTCAAGTGTTCGTTTTATAATAAACTCTTGATTATGTGATCCGTATGGTGAATTCAGAGAATCTGCAACATATATAAAAGATTCTCCTGGTAGTCGTTTGCGCACAGCGCGAAGTATAGATAGACCGCCTAGTCCTGAATCCAAAACGCCGATAGGATCTGAATTATTTCTTGATATCATTGAAAATAAATTGAATCATATTACTTAATTCGTAAATATAGAAATTACTAACATATAAATTATCTATAAATAATTACACGATAAATATTATTTTATAGAGTTTCCTATTATTGTAGTTTGCAGATAATTTTGAATTCCAATTTTTTCTATAAGCTTCATCTGAGTTTCTATCCAGTCAATATGTTTCTCTGTATCACAAAGAATCTTCTCGAATATTTTACGCGATATATAATCATGTATTGACTCACAATACGCAATTGCTTCTTTACATGTTTTTTGGGAAATCTGTTCTAGTTTTATATCGCACTCTAAAATTTCATTAGTTTCCTTTCCGATTAGTAGCTTGTGAATATTTTGAAGGTTTGGTAGGCTGTTTAGTAAAAATATACGCTCGATTAACGTATCTGCATGCTTCATTTCTTCTATTGATTCTTTATACTCATATTCACCAAGATTATTAAGTCCACAGTTCTTATATATTCGAGAATGTAAGAAATACTGATTGATTGCAGTTATTTCATTCTTTAATTGGATGTTTAGATACTCAATTATTTTTTTGTCGCCTTCCATTGCTTATTCCTTGATTAATTAAATTAATTTTTTAAAAATTTTTTATAAAAAATTTTCAAGAGAAAATATTTTATTCTTATTTAGAATATATGTTGTTTTACAGTTTATAAATAGATAAGTGCTTTGGTGAAGTTTGAATTTATAATTTTCACTTTTTTTATAAAAGTAGGTTAGTATTCTTGAGCTTACTTATATGATATCGAACTGAATTTTGTTTATTTTTTTCTTCCATTCATTTGGTCCAGTCTTGTGTATTGATTTTCCAGATGAATCAATCGCAACTCTTGCTGGCATATCTAAAAGATCAAACTCATAGATCGCCTCCATACCAAGATCACTAAATGCAATGATTTTTGCACTGCGAATTGCTTTTGAAATTAGATATGCTGCACCGCCAACTGCTATTAAATAAGCGACTTTATATTTTTTAATTGCATTAATTGCAATCTGGCTACGCTCAGCTTTTCCAATCATTGAGATCAGTCCAGTTTTTTTGAGCATTATTTCAGTAAACTCATCCATTCGAGATGAAGTTGTTGGCCCAGCTGGACCAACAACTTCATCTCGAATGGGATCAATTGGCCCAACATAGTAAATTATACGATTCGTAAAATCTACTGGCAGTTTTTCATTTGCATGAATCATATTAGCGATTCTCTTATGCGCAGCATCTCGTGCAGTTAAAATTTTCCCTGATAAGAGAAGCTGTTGACCTAATTTCCAACTTGATACTTCTTCTCGTGTTAATGTATTTAGATTAACACGCTTGCTTTTCTCAAAATCTGGTTCCCAATTGATCTTCGGCCATGCATTAAGTGAAGGCGGCTCAAGATTTGCAATACTCGAGCCATCAAGAGTAAAGTGCACATGACGTGTTGCTGCACAATTTGGAATGATTGCAATCGGCTTACTAGCTGCATGTGTCGGCGCTGCCATAATCTTCACGTCGAGTACAGTTGAGAGACCGCCCAACCCTTGGGCACCGATACCAAGTTTATTTACTTTTTCATACAACTCAATACGTAGTTCTTGAATCCAATTTTTTGGTCCTTGCTCGATTATGTCCTGTATATCAATAGAATCCATTAGCGATTCCTTTGCCATTATCATTGCTTTTTCTGCGGTACCGCCTATACCTATACCAAGAATTCCAGGAGGACACCAACCAGAACCCATAGTTGGAACTATCTTTAAAATCCAATCAACTATTGAATCTGATGGATTTAGCATTGAGAACTTAGCCTTATTTTCTGAACCACCACCCTTCGCAGCGATCTGTATATCAACCTTGTTTCCTGTTACAATCTCATAGTGAATCACAGCTGGTGTGTTATCTTTCGTATTCTTGCGTTCGCCTTCTGGTGGAGTAACTATCGATGCACGTAATATATTATCTGGATACATGTAGCCACGACGAACGCCTTCATTAATCATATCAGTCACACTCATCGTTACGTTACTTCCTTTATTAGACCAATGCACATTCATTCCAACTTTCAAGAATACCGTAACAATTCCTGTATCCTGGCAGATCGGTCTACGACCTTCTGCACACATACGACTATTTGTTAAGATCTGTGCAATCGCATCTTTTGCAGCCGGACTTTTTTCACGCTCGTATGCCCGACCGAGTGCCTGAATATAGTCAGGCGGATGATAGTAGCTAATATACTGCAGAGAATCTGCAATACTTTGTATTAAATCATTTTGATTTATAACAGTCATGTCTACAACTCCGGAGAAACAGTAGCTATAGAGAAATAGTACTTATTTTACAGATATACGAGATGGTATTTCCGTATCACATAAATGTTCTGGATGAGAATACCTTGTTAGTTGGTCAACCCATGCCATTACTAGAGCTGAAACGAGAAAAGATAAGTGAATTATTACTTGCCATAAAACTGCATTAATTGTGTGCTGATCTGGATTAATAAATGTTTTTAGCAAATGTATCGATGAAATGCTAATCAGTGCCATAGATAACTTAACTTTTAGTACGCCTGCATTTACATGATCCAACCATTCTGGCTCATCCGGATGACCTTCTACTTCAAGCCGCGATACAAATGTCTCATAACCACCAATGATAACCATAATTAATAGGTTTGAAATCATTACAACATCGATCAGTCCAAGAACTGCAAGCATTACACTTGTCTCGTCAAGAATAGTCATATGTGAAAGAAGATTCCAGACTTCATGTAGAAAAAGATATGCGTAAACACCCTGAGCACAAATTAAGCCGAGATAGAGCGGTACCTGAAGCCATCGGCTCATAAAGATCATTTTTTGTAGTATACGCCTTGCTCTATAAGATAAGTTATAGGCCTCTATATGTGAGTTAGTCTGTGAAACATTAGACATTATTTTTTAAACTAATAAAAAGTAGATAGGTAAGAATTAAAGTTATATATTTAAAAATAGCTTAAAGAATACTAAAAACTAGTAAATAGTAGAACAGCAATGCTGTAGCTGCTATACTACTCTCGTTTCAGGAGAGGTGGATGAGTCGGCTTAAATCGCACGCCTGGAAAGCGTGTATAGGCCTGAAAAGCCTATCGGGGGTTCGAATCCCCCCCTCTCCGCAGATAGATATATAAATAATATTTTTATTAAAAAACAAATATCTCTCCTCCTAAAAGTATAGGAGAGATAGCATATAGATTTCTATTTTAGATTCTCTATATTTTCAGAAAGCGTGTGCAGATTGATTTCATTATACCTTTAGTATCGAGACCACATAATGAAAGCAGATTTTTTTGATTACCTTGAAAAATGAAACGATCTGGAAGGCCTAATTGTAATACTGGCCTAACTATCCCTATTTTCATTAAAGCTTCAATGCATGCAGAACCTGCACCGCCCATTATACAACCTTCTTCGATGGTTACGATAAAATCGTGTGTCATAGCAAGTTCTTGAATGAGCAATATATCAAGCGGCTTCACAAAACGCATATTTGCAACTGTCATATTTAGTTTATCAGCTACTTCAAGAGACGGAGTAACCATTGTACCGAATGCAAAAATCGCAATTCGCTTTCCTTCTGATTGTGATGAACGACGACGCACTTCGCCTTTACCAATCTCAATTTGAGTTAATTTCTTTACCGGTAAAACACCGGTTCCGATCCCACGAGGATAGCGTACAGCTGTTGGATTTGGTTGTTGTAAAGCAGTATGCAGCATCTGCCGACACTCATTCTCATCAGATGCAGTCATAATCATCATATTTGGTATGCATCGTAAAAATGCAAGGTCATACCCACCAGCATGTGTTGCTCCATCTTGGCCAACAAGTCCTGAACGGTCGATCGCAAATACAACAGGAAGATTTTGTAATGCAATATCGTGAATCAGTTGATCATATGCACGTTGAAGAAATGTTGAATATATTGCAACGATTGGCTTCATTCCTTCTACTGCAAGACCACCAGCGAATGTTACTGCATGTTGCTCAGCAATACCAACGTCGTAATAGCGATTAGGAAAGCGTTTTTCAAACTCAACAAGCCCAGAGCCTTCGCGCATAGCTGGCGTAATAGCGATAATTCTTGTATCAGCTTCTGCTTCATCGCATATCCATTCACTGAATACCTGGGTATATGTTTTAGTCTTTGTTATCGATAGTTTAATCCCTTCATCTAGATTAAATTTTCCAGGACCGTGATAGAGTATTGGATCAGCTTCAGCAAGCTTATAGCTATAACCTTTTTTTGTTATAACGTGTAAGAACTGTGGGCCAACTAGACCCTTAATATTTTTTAATATATTAATCAGAGAATTGAGATCATGACCATCGGTTGGACCAATATAATTAAAACCGAATTTCTCGAAAATTGTCCTTTTCTTATGCTCTTTATCTTGAACGCAATCTTGAAGATCAAGCGGTGCAACGCGTGAAACATACTTAGGGTTAGCGCGTGCTGACGAATAAAATCTACTAGATGTTAACTGAGAAAGATAACGGTTTAATCCACCAACAGTAGGTGAGATCGACATCTCATTATCATTTAGAATGATTAGTAGTTTTGATTTCTCATCGATACCTGCGTTATTCATGCCCTCGAACGCTATACCGGCTGTCATGGCACCGTCTCCAATTACCGCAATAGAAAATCTATTACTTCCATTTAATCTACTACTAACCGACATACCATAAGCTGCTGAAATAGATGTACTTGAATGTGCAGTACCAAACGTATCAAATATAGATTCGGAGCGATGAGGAAATCCAGATATACCGTCAAGCTGACGTAACGTTGACATTTTATCTCTGCGACCAGTCAGAATTTTATGTGAATATGTCTGATGACCTACGTCCCAGACAATTCTGTCATTTGGTGTATCAAATACATAATGTAATGCAATCGTCAATTCAACTGTACCGAGATTAGATGATAAATGACCTCCCGTTCTTGATACACTTTCAAGAATATATGCGCGCAACTCCTTAGAAAGGAGTTGCAGTTGCTTACGATCAAGACAACGAAGATTTTCTGGATCATCTATAATTTTCAGCAAGTCGTACATCGTTTTTATCGTAAAAGTTAATTTATACGATTCACGATTAGATCTGCTAGATCTCTAAGGCGATGTGCGTTTATACCAAATGGAATAATTGCTGCACGCGATTGAGCATGTAATTGTGCGACTAATTCACACGATTTATCTAGACCGAGAATCTGAACATAGGTAGGCTTGTTATTCGCTTTATCTTTTCCTGAAGTTTTTCCAAGTTTGATAGAATCAGATGTAATATCTAAAATATCATCAACGATCTGAAAAGCAAGACCAACTGCATTTGCATATTTATCAAGAGGTTTTATTATAGCATCCGATAACTTTATTTTACCACTAGAAAGAACACCCATCCGAACTGCGGCACGCAGTAACTTACCAGTCTTCATATGATGCATTTTTTTAATCTGCTCGCGAGATAACTTTAATCCAATACTTTCAATATCAATTGCCTGACCACCAATCATTCCAAGTGATCCACTTGCTGAGGAAAGTTCGCGAATAAGCGAAGTTTGACAGGTCGAATTCAGCGTATTATCCGTTAACGTTAGAAATGCTTGAGATTGCAGTGCATTTCCGACAAGCAGCGCAGTCGGAATATCATATTGAATATGTACAGCTGGTTTTCCATGACGCAGTGTGTCGTTATCTATAAATGGTATATCGTCGTGAACGAGCGAGTAGACGTGGATCATCTCTAGTGCGACTGCTGCTGTATTTCGTGAATTAATAGGTGCTCCAATTAGTTCACCTGCTGCATGACACAATAGCGGACGAAAACGCTTACCAACGTGGAGAGTAGCATAACGCATTGCCTCATGAAGTCTCTTAGGTTGAATAGTTTCTTGAGGTAGACAACTATGAAGTTTATTCTCAACGTTATCGATAACAAATTTCATCCATTTCTTGAATATCATTTAATTACTACTATCCCAATTTTTGGTTTATCTTATCACATGTGATTTATGGATATTAATAATTAAATATTATTAATATCTTTGCTATGAAGCTTTTCATTTTTTATAGAAAAACTAAGAATCTTTATCTTATTTATCTAAATTACTTTTCTTTAGTAATTCTGAAAGTTCTTCAGATTTCAGAAGCCCAACTTTGTAGTACAATCGCAATTTATCTCGTGTATCAGTAATATCAAGATTTCGTATTGTTAGTTGGCCAATTCTATCCCTTGGTGAAAACCAAGGGATAACTTTTTCCATCGATAGACGATTGGGTTGATATGTAAGGTTTGGAGACTTCATATCTAGGAATGAATAGTCGTTACCGCGCCGTAGCTCTATTGTTACTTCACCAGTAATAGCGCTCGCGACCCATCTCTGAGCAGATTCTTTGAGCATGATTGCCTGTGGATCAAACCAGCGACCCTGATATAATAGACGACCAAGACGTCGACCATTGTCACGATACTGTTCAATCGTATCTTCGTTATGGATACCAGTTATAAGACGTTCATATGCAATAAATAGTAACATAAGCCCAGGAGCTTCATAGATTCCACGGCTCTTCGCTTCGATAATTCTATTCTCAATATGATCACTCATCCCTAATCCATGTCTTCCGCCAATCTTGTTTGCTTCTAATATGAGATCGACTACATTTATAAATGTTTTTTCATTCAGAGCGACAGGCTGACCTTCTTTAAAACTAATCTTAACTAATTCCGAACTTATATTTATACTATTTTTCCAGAATGCAACGCCCATGATTGGATCTACAAAATTTATACCACTTTCTAGATTTTCTAAATCTTTTGCTTCATGCGTTGCACCAAGAAGATTCGAGTCAGTTGAATATGCTTTTTCAGCAGAAATCTTATATTTAAGACCAGATTGTTGCATAAACTCTGACATTTCCGACCGACCACCTAATTCATCAATAAATGTCTTATCAAGCCACGGCTTGTAGATTTTTAAATCTGGATTCGCTAGTAATCCGTATCGGTAGAAACGCTCGATATCATTTCCCTTGTATGTGCTACCGTCGCCCCAAATGTTCACACGATCTTCTTTCATTGCAGAAATAAGCATTGCGCAGGTAACTGCACGACTAACTGGTGTCGTATTAAAATACACAAGGCCAGCTGTGGATATATTAAACGCGCCAGCTTGTAAAGCTATTATTCCTTCAGAGGCTAGCTGAACTCGACAGTCTATAAGACGCGCAGACTTTGCGCCATATGTGATTGCACGTTTTATAATTAATTCATGGTTATCTTCGTCTGGCTGACCAAGATTTGCAGTGTACGCGTATGGAATAGCACCTTTTAGCCTCATCCAGTGCAGAGCTGCACTAGTATCAAGACCGCCGGAAAATGCAATACCAACTTTTTGACCGATCGGGAGACTTTTAAGAATCATACTTATAAATTACTAATAATAAATCTTTGAAGATAAGATATTCAGATAATTACATATGCAACAATACATTAAAAAAGAGATACCAAAAAAGATAATACACAAGGTGATATCTTATTACAATGATATTTGATCAAGGAAAAAGTTCACTCTATTCACATAGTTTTTTGTTATCGACTTATATATACCTAGGATTCTGTATATTATTTTAATAAATATATTTTTAGTAAATTTAGTAAAATTTTTCCCTAGAAAATCAGAAGCTGCTTTTATATACAAAAAATATAAATCTATCTATAGATATCATATATAAATAGTATCTTTGCCTAAAGATAAACTTAAATCTTAAGCTCAATATGATGAATTAATTATTGTACCAAATGGCTGTTCTACTAAAATTTCAAGCAATACTGAATGTTCTATTCGACCGTCAATAATATTCACAGACTTTACACCGCTTTTCGCAGCATCGAGCGCTGATAATATTTTTGGTAACATCCCACCAGAAATCGCACCATTATTAGATAATTCTTCAATCTCATGTTGTGATAGATTTGGTAGTAAATTACCCTCTTTATCTATCACTCCTGGAGTATCTGTCATTATTACTAGTTTTTCTGCATTTAATGTAGTTGCAAGTTTACTAGCTACGATATCTGCATTAATATTATATGATAATCCGTTTTTATCATATCCTATCGGCGAGATTACAGGAATAAATTTATCTTCTCGTAGAGCCTGTATAATAGTAGGATTAATTACATCTACATCTCCGACATATCCAATATCAATGTATTTTCCAGGTTTGTCACAGTTTGGTATCAGCAGCTTACGTGCATGAATTAACCCACCGTCCTTACCCGTTAGTCCAACAGCTTTTCCACCAAAATGGTTAATTAGCATCACAATATTTTGCTGAACCTCACCGACAAGTACCCATTCTACAATCTTCATTGTTTCCTGATCTGTCACGCGCATACCCTGAACAAATGTACTTTTTTTCCCAATTTTCTTTAGCGCATTATCAATTTGTGGACCCCCTCCGTGTATAACTACCGGCTTAATACCAACAAGCTTAAGCAGAATTATATCTCGAGCGAAACTTTGCTTCAGTCGCTCTTCTACCATGGCATTTCCGCCATATTTGATCACGATTGTTTTATTATGGTATCGACTAATATAAGGTAGTGCTCCTGCTAGGATCTCGGCTTTTGTTGTTGGCGAAATCTTTAGGAGATTAACAGATTCAGACATAGTAGGTATTTCATAGGCGGTTAAAACTTTTTTATTTCAAAGGGCTTAATAGAGAGTGAACTATTTTTTTTGATATGAGATTTCCATAAGTTTAGAAGCTTTATGAAACTATAAGCTACTTCATCTCTATACTTATGTATACTTATAAATTGGAAAAAGAAAAGTACAAAAATTATGCATATTTTTAAATATTTAGTCTCCAAATAACTTCTTCCGAAGCTCCCGACGCTCTTGTGCTTCTAATGAGAGTATTGCGGTTGGACGAGCTATTAGACGAGGAATTCCGATTGGTTCTCCAGTTTCATCACACCAACCATAATCGCCTGATTCTATACGAGCCAGAGATTGCTGAACCTTTTTTAAGAGTTTTCGTTCACGATCGCGTGTTCTTAGTTCAAGAGCATGTTCTTCCTCGATCGTGGCCCGATCAGCAGGATCTGGTGAAGTCGTTGCTTCACGTAAGTTCTCTGTTGTCTGACTAGCATTTCGGATAATATCTGCTTTTAAATTCTCAAGCCGATTTTTGAAAAAAGCGAGCTGATCATTATTCATATAATGCTTCTCATCCATTTTCATAATTTCGTCTTCTGTCAAAAGTTTCTTGTTCATCTTCTTATTTCTTTGATATGCGAAAAACGTTTTCTATATGGAAAAACAATTTTTGATCGAATTATAGCTGAAGTTTTGAAATTAAAATTATTTCTTTATATTTAAGAAGAAACACTCTCATATATTTTATGAAATTTTGAAAATTAAGAAAATATATATGAAAATCTTCATTAAAAAATTCAAAATTATAAGCTAGTGCTTAAATTATTCTAAGCCTTGCTAGTAGATGGATAGTTAGAATTTCTTGATTTCTTATAAAATTTGGCAAACTCTATCAGTAAATCAGTAACTTATTTTGTATAGACTAGATGAGTGACTATAAAAAGGAATCTATATCGATCTCTCCCTTAAAGACAGTTAAAGCTGGCCCTGATAATTTTAGTGGTGCAGCAATATCCTGTTTATCGTTCCAAGTAATTTTAAGCGTACCGCCATACGTATGAACTTCTACCGGTGAATTAATATGGCCGAGACGGATGCCGACAGCAACGGCAGCACATGCTCCTGTACCGCATGAGTGTGTTTCACCTACACCACGCTCGTAAACGCGTAACTTCACCTTATGGTAAGACATAATCTGCATAAAACCAGCGTTTACACCATTTGGAAAACACGGATGATGCTCGATATATTGACCTTCCTCGAGAACTGGATATATATCAACGTTATCGACAATTTGAACCGCATGAGGATTACCCATTGACACGACAGAAATCCATCGGGTTTTACCGTTAATATTAACTGGCCAAAGCATCCTATAATTGTTTGATTGGCTATTAGATGTTCTATTAAATAGACTTGTTGTGCTAAGTTTTTTACTTAATCTTATTTCATTTACATTCGTTATATTAGGAAGTTCTTTTTCTAGAAATTCTGTGTTGAATGGTATTTGCATAGGCTCAAAAATCGGTGTACCCATATTTACGACAACTTCATTATTCTCCTGCATTGTTATCGAGATAACACTATTTTTTGTTTCAACATGTACCGTATGCTTGTCGGTCAGTCTATTATCAAGGATAAATTTCATCAAGCAGCGCGCGCCGTTTCCACAATGCTCAACTTCATCACCATTACAGTTAAAAACCCTATACTTAAAATCTGCACCGTCTACTGTAGATTTTTCTACAAGAATTAACTGATCCGCACCGACACCAAAATGTCGATCTGCTAACATACGTATCTGCATAGCAGTCATAAATGATAAGTCACGCGTATAACCATCGAGCATAATAAAATCATTACCTGCTCCTTGCATCTTAGTAAAATAAAGTCTCATGATTAATAATTTGCAATCTGATTTGTAATCTGTAATGAGATCGAGAAGATTTTAATTAGTAAATCTAATAAATATTGCAATAGTATTAATGTTATCTAAAATACTGTTGTCCTTTTCGATTTGGATAATTACTGATCGAAAGTCAAGCTATATACGTAACTACGATCTATACAATTAAGAAATGTCTGACTATCTATACTGATATTTATTTTTACGAATAAAGGGCTTACCAAAAAACGATCATAGTATATTACTAGAGAGCCGTAGATCTCCCCATTCTATCTTAGATTAGATATTTCTTAGTTAAAGAATCCCTTTATAACTAATTTAATCACAATTAATTTCTTTCTAAAAAGAAGAGCTACTTTAAGGGGAATAGAGAGTAGGCTATTTTGATGGGAATAAAATAGAGTATAAGTTACTCAATCTAATATAAATAAGTATCTTGTAATAATTTAAGAAAAATGTTAGTAAATAGATTTTATAAGATTTTACAATTTGTAAGCTTTAGAAGCAAGCTGCTTCGACATATGAAGTCTCCTATGTTTATAATTTGCTAAAGTGTTGTTGCTTTAGACTAATCGAAACTGGTTATGTAAATAAACCGTATGCTATCTAGGAGTCTGAAAATTGGCAAACGACTATCTTTTCACTTCGGAATCTGTATCCGAAGGCCATCCAGATAAAGTCGCCGATCAGATTTCCGATGCAATACTCGATGCTCTCCTTGTTCAGGATAAGTACTCACGAGTTGCTGCTGAGACGTTATGCAATACGGGTCTCGTTGTTCTTGCTGGAGAAATTACAACCTCTGCAAAAATTGATTACATACAAATCGTCCGAGATACGATTAAGCGGATAGGTTATGATAACAGCGATTATGGTATTGATTATAAGAGCTGTTCGGTACTTGTTGCATATGATAAGCAATCGTCTGACATCGCTCAAGGCATTGATCAAGCACACGATGATAATCTCGATCAGGGCGCAGGTGACCAGGGTATAATGTTTGGTTATGCTTGTGATGAAACGCCAGAGCTAATGCCGCTACCGATCTACTTATCTCACCGCTTAGTTGAGCGTCAAGCAAATCTTCGTAGAGATGGTCGGTTACACTGGCTTCGCCCAGATGCAAAATCTCAAGTAACTGTTCGATACATTGACGGTAAGCCGGATGCAGTCGATACAGTTGTTCTTTCAACACAACATTCGCCGAATATTAAGCTAGATGTATTACGCAAAGCCGTAATTGAGGAGATCGTTAAGCCAACGATACCAAATAATCTAATCAAGGGAGATATTAGGTTCCTTGTAAATCCAACTGGCCGATTTGTAATCGGCGGACCGCAGAGCGATTGCGGTCTAACAGGTCGAAAGATTGTCGTCGATACCTATGGTGGTAGTGCGCCTCATGGTGGTGGTGCTTTTTCAGGAAAAGATCCATCTAAGGTAGACCGTTCAGCCTCGTACGTAGGTCGCTACATTGCAAAAAACATCGTTGCTTCAGGGATTGCATCTAAAGTATTGATTCAAATTTCATATGCTATAGGAGTTGCAGAGCCGACCTGTGTTATGGTTAATACATTTGGAACCGGTCGCATTTCTGATAAGACAATCGTAAAGCTTGTGCGTGAGAATTTTGATATGCGCCCAAGAGGTATTATTAAGATGCTTGATCTACTACGTCCAATCTATGAAAAAACTGCTGCATATGGCCACTTTGGTAGAGAGGAGACAGAATTCTCTTGGGAAGCAACTGATAAAGCACTTTCTCTTTCAGAAATAGTTGGCGTAGAACCGTGCATATGTCGAAGTTAAACACGATAACTGATTTATATAGATAAATATTATTCAATCCGAAATTGATAAAAAATCGTGCTGAGTGCTCTTCTCTAGACGCCTCCAAGATGTTGTTACACTTTAGTACAGTTCTATATGTTCCATTACATGGCTCTATTTTCCCGTTGTTTAAATCTTATAAGATGGCATTAATATAGCGAAATATATTAAGATTACGGTAGATAAAATACGAAACTTCTCAGAAGTTGCATGTTCTGGCGTGTATTATTGCTATACAGGTATGAGAAATCGCAGATTCTTATCTGAAGTTTAGATTTTTTATCCTAATATGGTTTGTATAACGCGCTGAAACCATATGAATATAAACGAATTAGTATATATTTCTTATTGAAGATTGATAGCTTTAATTTTTATTAAAGTACTTGAAGTGTATACATGATCATATAACACTAATTCGATTATTTATTTGATCATTTACTAAATGGGCGTATATAAGCTCAATCTTCATTTTTATGAAACCTTCTTTCCCTGCTATCGCAGGATAATCTTCTATCACTACTCGTAATGATCGATATTTTACATTAAAATTTTATCGGAACTGTAAGAAATTGATTACGTTTTATAATAATTATCTTCATTGGCTCCTTAATGTTTACAACAGCTCAATATAGAAAATAATAGTAAGTTTTAGTAATGTTCAATAGCAGGCATGTTAATTATTTAATATATAGGAGGAGTAAATCTTTTTAGATTCTAAACCGAAACTTACTAAGTTAATGAACGTATATTTCCAGTAGATTTTATTATTAAAATATAGTCGTATTACCTATAATTGTAATAGGCTATGAATCTAGATTATAAATATCTATTTATTTAATAAATGTTTTACAGACTAAAGCAGTTTTTTAGTCTATTTCAGATCATTTAGTCTCGTCCGTGAACCGCTTTCCTCAATACTAAAAGATTATTTTCAATTTAAACTTCCATAACTTCCGTACCAAGATGGCAAGGCTATCTTTTCATGAAACGTTACGTCGTCTCTCAAGACGAGCAACATATTTAAAGATATCAAGCGAGGATCTACTTAATTTTTCCTCAGATTTTAAAGAAACTTTAGATATCGCTCAGATTAGAGAATAGACTCCGACCGAAACATTAATTATTACGTATGGTGAATCTTAAATAGAGCTTATAAATAGCAACACCGTATTATTTCGCCAGCATTCCAAGTAAGACGTCAAAGATACAATTTTGTAAGGGTTATGCTCCAACAATTTCTGAGGTTGAAACCACAATTTATACAACAGGTACAACTACTATTTTCATGGAGTTTAACTAACGCTATCACGAATCAGTAAGAGTATTTACTGTATTGTTGAAAGCTTTGAATTCCGTCGAGAAAATGTGAAATAAACTATGATTCCGATAGAAAGCCAAATTGCGAAAGCAATCCATGTAATAGCCTTCAAGTTAAACATCAGAAATAAGCAGGAAAAAACAGCTAGCGTTGGAATAACTGGAACCCAGGGACAACTAAACGGGCGTGATAGCGCCGGATGTGTACGGCGTAGTACAAGTACTGCAACTGATACCATAGAGAATGCAGCGAGTGTTCCCATATTAATAAGCTCTGCTAGAAGATCAAGCGGAACAAGTGCGCCGATTATCCCAAAAAATAGACCGACAATCCAGGTAGTTATGAATGGAGTCGCATAACGTGGATGCAAATGCGATAATATCTCTGGTAGCAAACCGTCACGTGACATTGCGAATACAATTCGTGTCTGGCCATAGCTCATTACTAAAATAACAGTTAGCATCCCAAGAACTGCCCCGAGATCTATAAGACCAGCGACCCAGTTTTCACCAGCAAGTTGCATCGCATATGATATTGGATGCGACAAGTTTTCTCTATATCCTGTAGCAGGGACGATACCAGTCGCGACAGTTGCGACTGCAACGTACAAAACTGAACATATAGAAAGTGACGCAATGATGCCGATTGGCAGATCTCGCTTCGGATTTTTTACTTCCTCGGCTGCAGAAGATACTGCATCAAAACCAATAAATGCAAAAAACATCACGGCAGCTGCGCTGAAAACTCCATGCCAGCCATTCGGCATGAATGGATGCCAGTTTATAGGCTTTACATGAAATAGACCAACAGCGATTACAACCAGTATTATTGTAACCTTAACAAACACCATTATATTATTGATTCTTGTTGATTCACTAATGCCAATCGATAGTAGTGTCGTAATCGCAAGCATTACGGAGAAAGCAGGTAGATTGAACCACGTGACTACACAAGGTATTGCCCCATGTGATGCAGTAAGCGCAGTTGGTAAGGAAATTCCAAATCCCTGAAGAAGTGATTGAAGATAACCTGACCACCCGACTGATACTGCAGATGCAGCGAGTCCATATTCAAGCATTAGATCCCATCCAATAATCCACGCGACAATTTCACCAAGCGTCGCGTATGAATAAGTATAAATCGATCCAGCGACTGGAATTGCCGATGAAAATTCGGCATACGATAACGCGGAGAGACCGCAAGCAATAGCAGCAATTATAAATGAGAGCGTTAGTCCAGGGCCAGCCTGGAGAGCACCGGTACCAGTTAATACAAAGATGCCAGTACCGATGATTGCGCCTATTCCAAGGAAAGTAAGATCAATTGCGCTAAGCGTTTTTTTGAGTCCCGCATTTTTCACGCTCTCGATCATATTATCGATATTTTTCTTTCTGAATAGAGACATAGGATAAATGTTATAAGTTGATTAAGATAATAATCTATATAGGATCGACATTTTATTGAATTAAAATGGGTACTAGTTGCTTTGATATAGCGCTCTTAAAAAACTATAATACAAAATATAATTTTTATTTATCTTAATCAAGAGATAAGAAAATACTACTAAAATTCTAGATGATTTTTTTATTGGAATATATTAATAAATAATATATAAGTTCATCATTATTCATAAGCTTTTTTCCATTCTCTATTCTCGATAAGAGTAATAGATTTTATAAGAAAATTTTTTCTAGTTTTTCTAGCTAGATAATTCTTAAATTACTTAATATCTAAATTCTTAGTATTGTATATCTTTACTATCTCTATAGATACTCAATACTTGAGCTATGATTAAATTGTATATATTTACTCTGTTCTCTAGGCTCTAGGAGTAAATACGCTATCTAAAAATAGGCATATCAATCAACAAATGCGCGCTCAATTACATAGTGACCAGGTCTGTTGTTCTTTCCTTCGACGAGGCCAGATTGTTTTAGAAGTTTGGTCGCGTCCTTAAGCATTAAAGCACTTCCACATAACATTACCCGGTCATTTTCTGGAGAAAATTTTGGAAAACCAAGATCATTAAATAGCTTTCCAGATGCGATCAAGTCAGTAATTCGACCTTTGTTTTCAAACTCTTCACGTGTAAGAGTTGGATAGTAAAAAAATTTATTTTTAATAAAATCACCCAGGTATTCATGGTTTTGAAGATCTTTTTTAATATAATCCATATACGCTAACTCATCTTTTATACGGCACGTGTGCGTTAAGATCACCCATTCGAATCGTTCATAAATACCTAGATCTCTTATAATAGACATAAATGGTGCGAGTCCGGTACCACTCGATAGCATCCATAGTGTCTTGCCAGGTAGTAAGTTATCAACAACTAGCGTGCCAGTTGGTTTTTTACCTATTAAAATAGAATCGCCAACATTCACATGTTGAAGTCGTGATGTGAGCGGACCATAATGAACCTTTATACTTAAAAATTCGAGGTATTCTTCATAATTTGGGCTCACTATACTATAGGCTCGAACTAGTGGTCGATCTTCAACTTCAAGTCCAACCATCGTAAATTCGCCGTTATTAAAACGTAGACTAGGTGCACGGGTGCAAGTAAAGCTAAAAAGCCTATCTGTCCAGTGCCGGACGGATTGTACTATTTCTATATCGTATTTACTCATCTTTGTAAAGGAACCCATGTAAGTGAAAAAATTGAGTTTTCAATTTTATCCCTGCTGCGCCGTTCACGGAGATTTCTCTAATATTAGTGCACCGATTTTTATACAACAGAAAGGTTCTATATACTAGAAATACGAAAGAATTTTGTATTCGTACCGATTTCTTTGAAATGCTCTAAATAAAATTTTAGCGCTAAAAGCACTACTTTCTTCTAAACAATACAAAGAGTATCCAGTGTAATTTTTTGATATTAAAGAGTATTAGTCTCAGTATTCTAGGTAATAAGCTACTAATTTAGTTATACGGTACGATTTTTTCTAACTCTAATAAAGGAGATAGGGTAGAAAATAATTCTAGAATCTAGTTAAATAAGATATAATTATCTCCCATACTTAGATATGGGAAGTGTACGCTTATCTAAAAGATAAATATACCATCCCTAAAATGAATTATCAAATTTATTATAGTCTTTAAATACAGACCTTTTTAATATATTACTAAAAGTTCAGTAAAAATTATAGGATAATATTTAATTATGTGTATTTATAATATGATTATTTTTACCATAAATCGCTACCTCTGTCACAATCCAGTCAAGCGTATGATCGTGTATTTCTATAGGTAATATATTGACTTTACAGGCTTCATATGCAAGTCCAACTGTGACTGGGCAAACTTTCATTTTTGTCCACATAGAAAGAGTTCGGTCATAATAGCCGCCACCATATCCTAGACGATAGTTTTTTAGATCAAACCCAATACAAGGAATCAGTAATAAATCCGGAATTATGATTTCTTTCGAATTAGGCTCTGTAATTCCATAATATCCTTGCCGAACAGGTATAGATAAGTCCCATCTATGGAACTCAAGCGGAGCATGCTTCTCTCTTATTACCGGTAGAGCACCGCTACGTCCTTTGATGAATTTGCACCAAGAAAGTACTGCTGGACGTGTATCAAATTCATTTGGTAGAGGCCAATAGAAACCTATAGTGCGTATTGATATTATCCTGTCTAATACAATACGAACGTGCATATTTAATAAAACGTTTTTTTTCGGATTCGTGTGTGCGTTGCGCCGTGCTTCTAATAGCACGCAGCGCATTTTTTTTTTAAATCTTGTAATAGAGTGTATTGCTCTGCACTTTTTTCCATAGGTATAGGGAGTGTTATTGTATAGAGAAATATAAAGAATATAGAGTTTTTATTTAAAAGTAGATACTTTCTAATATAGTACATTTAATCCTTAATTAATATACGTAAGTTGTTCAGCTATAAATAACTCTTCAATTAGAATTAGATATAATCTAGATCTTTATATTTATAAATCTCTCTAT
The DNA here is from genome assembly GCA_032470235.1 of Burkholderia sp. Lineage (GTDB taxonomy): Bacteria > Pseudomonadota > Gammaproteobacteria > Burkholderiales > Burkholderiaceae > Burkholderia. The sequence goes on along the minus strand of JAVHYW010000001.1, from coordinate 30,934 downwards.
TTTCTATATTAATTCTTAGATATTTATCTAAATATTTAGATAAATTATTTATTATCTTAAAAAAATTAGTTCAATCTTCTACACCAAAATAGAATATGAATTGAATTCAGAATAAAATTAGTACTCCACTTAAGATATATATTTATGTCTTCTAACAATATATACTATTGTTATATATCTTTCTAATAGCCTAACAGCAAGAAACAGAAGTTGGTGAAACACCACCTTAGTTATATTTCTAATTGATGAAAATCTATGCAGTAGGGGGTGCGATACGTGATACACTACTTGGCTTTCCAGTTAAAGATAGCGATTATGTTGTAGTTGGCTCGACACCTGAACAGCTTATGGAAAAAGGTTTTAAGCCAGTTGGAAAGGATTTTCCAGTATTCCTTCACCCAATCACACATGAGGAATATGCACTAGCGCGAACCGAGCATAAAACTATATCTGGGTATCATGGATTTCAGTTCTATTATTCATCAGATGTAACTCTCAATGAGGATCTTGCGCGTCGTGATCTGACGATTAATGCGATGGCTTGTGAAATAAATTTAGACGGCACACTTATCGGACCGATTATCGATCCATTTGGTGGTCAGTCTGATCTACGTGCAAAGGTGTTTAGGCATGTGAGTGAGGCATTCATTGAGGATCCTGTTCGAATTCTAAGAATTGGTCGTTTCTCTTCCCGTTTTCCAGATTTTATAGTTGCTAATGAGACAATGACATTAATGCGTCGTATGGTTACTAATGGTGAAGTTGATGCTCTAGTAGCAGAACGAGTATGGCAGGAGATCGCAGGAGCACTCATGGAGATTAGGCCGTCGAGAATGTTTACAGTGCTACGTGAGTGCAGCGCGCTCGAACGGATTTTTCCAGAAATTGAAGCGTTATTCGGTATACCACAGCCTGCAGATTATCATCCAGAAATAGATACCGGCGTACACGTAATGATGGCTATAGACTATGCCGCGAAGCATAACTATTCACTTGCTGTTCGATTCGCGGCGCTTACACATGACCTTGGAAAGGGAATGACGCCAGATGACATGCTTCCACAGCATATTGGGCATGAACTGCGCAGCGTTGATCTATTAAAGTCGTTATGTAAAAAATTTCGTATTCCGAAAAAATATCGAAATTTTGCACTTATCGTTGCACTTGAGCATAATAACTTACATAGAGCTATGAAGATGAAGGCATTAGCGCTTGTTCGGTTGCTTGAACGAATTGATGCATTACGCAGACCGGATCGTTTTAGTGAAATATTACATGCATGCAAGGCCGATGCTCGAGGGAGACTTAGATTCGAGTCCCATCCTTATCCTCAAGAAGATCGGCTAAAAAATACGTTAATTGCAATGCGTAGAGTTGACACTAGAGCGATCGCTCAACTGTTTAGGCTGACACCAGAGAGAATTAAAGAAGCTGTACATCAGGCTATGGTATCAGAGGTAAAATTAAAGATAAACTAGATACTTAAAGAGGGTTAAATAATAATTAACTATCAATGCCTTATAAAGTTTCTGAGTTTATACTATCTATATCAATGCTATTCTATAGCTATAGCAATGCTATTTTGATAGATAAAAAGAATTAATAAAGTTTTTTATAAACAAATTGTTGGTGCCCAGGAGAGGATTTGAACCTCCACAGTGTTATCCACCTCTAGGACCTGAACCTAGCGCGTCTACCAGTTTCGCCACCTGGGCATGTAGAGAACTACTAATAGTACTTCTCTGATCATATCATTCCAGTCAACTCACTCCAGTCAACTATGTATGATGTGATAAAATAGTTTTCATCGTATTTAAAATAATTTCGTCATCAGACGATAACTATCGTTCAGCCTTCATTAGGCTTAGTAACGAAAACAATTATAGAAAATCCATTGAGCAAGTATTCGTATACTATACCAAGACGAGAGGAAATTCTCAGCATTTTGCGAACGAGTACTACATCACTCACTTCCGTTAATATTGCAGAAGCTCTATCAGTTAAACAACAAGAATTCAAAGGATTTTTACGGCGCATTGCTGCGATGGAGCGAGATGGCCAAATTCACTTAGATGAACAAGGCAATTGGAGACTTACGTATCCGTCAAGCTTTATCTCTGGGCGCGTGCAGGGCCATCCAGATGGCTATGGTTTCTTAATTTGTGAAAATGATCAGGAAGATCTGTTTTTATCAAATAATGAAATACAGAAGGTTATGCATAACGATCGTGTTCTTGTTCGTATCGTCGGATACGATAGACATTGCAGGCCTGAAGCACGCATCGTCGAGGTAACGGAGCATGCAAACAAGTACATAATAGGGCGCTTGCTTAATAAAAACGGAGTCCTAGTTGTAGTTCCAGAAGACAAAAGAATAAGTCATGAAATTTTAATTACGAAGAATATAAAGAAAAATAATATTGGACAGGTTGTCGTTGCAGAATTGACTGAGTTTCCAAGTCGTTATTACCAGCCGCGTGGCCATGTTATCGAAATTCTCGGAAATATTAATGATCCAGGAATAGAAATCGAAATTGCTATTCGTAAGTATAGTCTCCCTTACAAATTTAGTGAGTCTGCACTAGGTGATACAGCCAGTCTGCCGAATAATGTGTGTCCAGATGATTTACGTTCCCGAGTTGACTTACGAGATATACCATTCGTAACTATAGATAGTGAGGATGCACGAGATTTCGACGATGCAGTTTACTGTGAACCAATAAGATTTAGGAATAGTGCCTGTTTTCGTCTAGTCGTTGCGATTGCAGACGTATCATATTATGTAAAGCCAGGTAGCGGCCTTGACTCCGATGCAGTAAAACGTAGTACATCAGTTTACTTTCCATATCGTGTGATTCCAATGCTTCCACAGAAGCTATCGAATGGATTGTGCTCACTAAATATGCATGTTGACCGTTATGTACTCACATGCGATATTGTAATAACGAATAGTGGAGAGATTATCGCATACCAATTTTATCCAGGAGTAATCAATTCTGCTGCTCGTCTTACCTATACAGAGGTCGAAGCAGCTCTTGAAAATACGGAAGGCGAGGCAATTCGCTATTTTTCTCTTTTGCCTTATCTACAAAATTTGCATGATGTTTATAAGTCATTATTCACTGCGCGTCAGAATCGCGGCGCGATCGATTTCAATACAATAGAAACGCATATTGTCTGTAATAATCTTGGTAAGATCACTGAAATTATACCCATACAGCGTAACAATGCGCATAGACTAATCGAAGAGTGTATGTTGGCTGCAAATTTCTGTGCGGCTGATTTTCTTAAGCGTAACAAGCATCCTGTCCTATATCGCGTCCATGCGGGACCAACTATTGATCGACTCGATAGTCTGCGTACTTTTCTCAATGGTATTGGGCTTTCTCTTAGCGGAGGTTATAACCCTCACGCAAGTGACTACACAAATTTGATAACGAATATACGTGATCGACCAGATGCGCAGATGCTACAACCTATGCTTCTACGTTCTATGCAGCAAGCGACTTATAGCCCAGAAAATATTGGTCACTTTGGTCTCGCATATGAGGCTTATGTACACTTTACAAGTCCAATCCGACGTTATCCTGATCTGATTACGCACCGCGCGATCAAAGCTATCCTCAGAGGTGAAGAATATTCGCCGAAGATTCCGGATGGCGTCATACTAAACATTATGCCTCAGTATCGACCGCGTTATTGTATTAAAAAATCTGAGTCTAGTGATAGTGATATATACTGTAAAAAATCACAGAATGATAAGATATGGAAAGAGCTTGGTTTACACTGTTCAGCGAATGAGCGACGAGCGGATGAAGCGGTTCGCGATGTCGAATTATGGCTTAAGTGTTACTTTATGCTTGATAAGCTCGGAATGGAATATACTGGAACAGTAAACGGAATTACCTCATTCGGTATCTTTGTACAACTTGATATGTTATTTATCGAAGGACTTGTACATGTTACTGAACTTGGTTCAGATTACTTCTACTATGATGAGATAAAAAATGAACTGCGCGGAGAAAGGACAGGTGTTTGCTATCGATTAGCAGACCGCATTCGTGTTCAAGTGATTAGAGTCGATCTAGATACACGCAAGATTGATTTACATCTTTTGTCTAGCATTTCAATAAACTCGTGACATTTCTTAGATTCAAGTAAAAAAATTCTAATAGAGAAAAGAGCAGCAATTACTCGCCACCAATAAATGTCACGTCGACACTTTCAAGAAAATGATGATTTTCAGGATAAGATATAGAAAATCTCTGTAGATAAATTATAGATTACTCTAAATTATAGCAATAATCTCGTTATGTCATGTTTTAAGGTGCTTTACGGTTTTCATGCGATAACAGCTCGTCTTCAGCATAATGCATCAACGATTGAAGAGATTATATACAGCAGGATGCGCCGTGATAAACGTATGCAAGATTTCTTGAATACGGCAAATAAAGCTGGTATCCGTCTGATTGAGGCTGACAATAATAAATTGTATACGCTTGCTCGAACAGAACGTCATCAGGGTGTTGTCGCACGGGTCTATAACATATTTCTTGCACAAAATATTTCAGAGTTGCTTGATCATATCAACGATCTAGCATTATTACTCATACTTGATGGCGTAACAGATCCACATAATTTAGGCGCATGTCTGCGTATTGCTGATGCTGCAGGAGCGCATGCTGTAATCGCACCACGTAACCGTGCAGTTGGTCTAAATGCTACAGTTTCAAAGGTTGCAAGCGGCGCAGTCGACACTGTACCATACATTATGGTGACCAACCTTTCTCGATCGATAAGAGAATTAAAAGATGCCGGTATATGGATTATTGGTACATCTTATGATGCTAAAAAGAGTCTATATGAGGTAAAGTTCAATAAACCAGTTGCAGTTGTAATGGGCTCGGAAGGAAAAGGGATGAGGCGTCTAACTCATGATAAATGTGATGAAGTAATAAATATTCCTATGTCAGGTAGTATAGAAAATTTAAATGTATCAGTTGCGACCGGAATTTGTCTTTATGAAGCTGTACGACAGCGTAAAATGAAAAATATGATAGATATCATATAATTAAATATCAATATTTACTGCTCTTAGAGCATTATTCTCGATAAACGCTCTTCGAGGTTCAACATTATCACCCATTAGTGTTGAAAAGATTTCATCCGCTACAATTGCATCATCGATCTGGACACGGAGCAATCGCCTAGTTAAAGGGTTCATTGTTGTTTGCCATAATTGTTCTGGATTCATTTCACCGAGCCCTTTATAGTGCTGTTTTGAAACATTACGCTCAACATCGCTAAGTAGCCACTTAATCGCTTCTCTGAAACTTGTTATAGCTATACTTCGCTCACCACGTTTAATTACTGCACTAATATCTATTAGTCCATTAAACGTATCTGCCGTATTAATAAGCTGCTGATAATCAGCTGTATGTTGAAATTCTTCATTGATAACTGATACTTGAACATTTCCGTGATACATACGCTCAATACGTAAAGATCGAAGCATCGGAATGACCCGAACTTCACTCTTTTTATTTTCTTTGTGTAATGCTATCTGCAGAACATGAGCTGATTCCTTTGTTGATACATCGTTTCTAAGATCGATTGGTACGCCATCCATTATAGCTTCTAAGGTTGCTTGATCATATAGTCCTTTGAGCTGGTCTATTATTCGCTTTGATAAAAGATATAAATGTGCGAGCTTTCTAAGTTCTTCTCCTCTAATTGGTTTAGAACCTTCTTTTGGTGATAATTCTGATCCAATCAATGCAAGATTCAACATATACGAATTTAATTCTGAATCGTCTTTCAGATATTGTTCTTCCCTTCCTATTTTTATTTTATAGAGAGGCGGCTGGGCGATATAAATATATCCGTGATCTATCATCTTTGGCATCCGTCTATAGAAGAAAGTTAGTAGCAGCGTTCTAATATGTGCACCATCAATATCCGCATCGGTCATAATAATAACTCGGTGATAGCGGAGCTTATCGAGATTATAGTCTTCTTCCTTTCCAATTCCATATCCAAGTGCAGTAATTAACGTGATTATTTGATCAGAGGATAACAGCTTATCGTAACGCGCTTTTTCGACATTTAAAACCTTTCCTCGAAGAGGAAGAATAGCCTGGAACTTTCGATCTCTACCTTGTTTAGCTGATCCTCCAGCCGAGTCACCTTCAACAATATAAATTTCTGACTTTTCAGGATCTTTCTCTTGACAATCTGCAAGCTTACCAGGCAACCCGATGCTGTCGAGAGCGCCTTTTCTGCGCGTCATCTCACGTGCCTTGCGAGCAGCATCTCTGGCGTGAGCAGCATCTATAATCTTTCTGCAAATTATCTTTGCATCAGTAGGTTTTTCTAGTAGAAACGCATCTAGTGCTTTCGCAATAACTTCCTCAACAGGTGCGCGTACTTCGGACGATACAAGCTTATCCTTCGTTTGCGAACTAAACTTTGGTTCTGTTGCCTTTACAGATAGTACACATGAGAGTCCCTCTCGCATATCATCGCCAAATATCTCTACTTTTGTTTTTTTTGAGATTTCATGATCGGCAATGTACTTGTTAATTACACGGGTCATCGCAGCGCGCAAGCCTGTTAGATGTGTGCCCCCATCTCGCTGATGGATATTATTTGTAAAGCAGAGTACGTTCTCGTTATAGCTATCATTCCACTGTATTGCAACTTCGACACCTATGTTATCCTTTTTACCGTTAACATATAAGATTGTTGGATGCAACACGTTCTTTGTCTTATTAATATATTCGACAAAACCTTTCACACCTCCAGAGAACGCGAAATCATCCTCCCTTCCGGTGCGCAGATCTATTAAACGTATACGAACACCGTTATTTAGGAATGATAGTTCTCGTATGCGTTTAGCAAGGATGTCATAGTGATATTCTATCCTACCAAAGATTACCTGATCAGCCATGAAATGTATCTTAGTACCTCGCCATTCAGTTTTTCCTATTATTTGAATAGGTGAAATAGCCACACCATTTTTTTTCTCAATTACACGATTCTTTATGACGCCACGATGGAATTCGATAAAGTGTTTTTTTCCGCTGCGATGTACTGTTAAGTAAAGCCAGCTTGATAATGCATTCACACACGAGACACCAACACCGTGCAGTCCTCCAGATACCTTATAGCTATTCTGATTAAACTTACCTCCTGCATGTAGCTCAGTCATCACGATTTCTGCAGCAGTGCGTTTTGGATCATGTTTATCATCCATTTTTACATCTGTTGGTATACCACGACCATTGTCAGTAATAGATATTGAATTGTCCGTATGAATCGTTACATGAATTTCATTACAATACCCAGCTAGCGCTTCATCGATAGAGTTATCAAGTACTTCAAACACGAGATGATGTAAACCTGTTCCATCTGATGTATCGCCGATATACATCCCAGGTCTCTTTCTGACTGCCTCTAGGCCTTCAAGAATTTGAATTGATGATGCACCATAATCACTATCCGACTCGGAAATTTTCTCTTCACTCATAGATGTTTTTCTCTACTTATAGTAGTAAAACTAGATACGATACTAGCATTTAATTTTTAAAAACTCTGTCCCTTCTCTCTTCCATATCATTTTATCTCAAGAAAGCTATGTCTAGATGCGCATTGGCATCACGACATATTTAAATTCATCATTTTCAGGCACTGTAATTAGTGCACTCGAGCTTGCATCACTTAGACTTAGTTGCACGGTATCGACACGAAGATTTGATAACATTTCAAGTAAGTATATAACATTGAATCCAATATCGATTGGATCACCGTGATATATGATATCTAGCTCTTCTTGAGCCTCTTCTTGATCGATGTTTGTCGATATAATTTTTAAGTGGCCTGGTGTAATAATACAGCGTACACCTTTAAATTTATCAGATGTTAGGATCGCTGCTCTCTGTAATGAGCGTTTAAGTTTTTCTCGGCAAATATTGAACGTATTTTTATACCCACTAGGAATTACACGCCGGAAGTCTGGAAACTTACCTGATACCAGCTTTGCCACTAACTCGATCTGAGCAAATGTAAATTTGACCTGTGTTTGTGAAATATCGATTCTTATTATTTCTTCGTTTCCTTCAAGTAGTCGATGAAGTTCTAGAATTGTTTTTCGCGGTATAATCACTTCTTGATTATTAAATTTACCATCGATTTTTATCGATGACAATGCGAGACGATGACCATCAGTAGCAACTGCTATTAATAAGTCTCCATTAATGGCAAGCAACATACCATTGAGATAATATCGAACATCATGATTCGCCATAGCAAAGTGAACCATACTAAGTAGCTTCCGGAAGGCTTTTTTCTGAACTATTAGGCTTACACCGAAATCTTTCACCTGTTCAATAGTTGGAAATTCAGACGACATAAGAGTTTGTAGTACAAATCGGCTCTTTCCTGACTGTACGGTTAAACGACTATCTGTAAGTGATAGTATAATTTCCTGACTATCTGGTATAGTACGTATAATATCGGTCAGTTTTCGCGCATTAACCGTTGTTGAAGCTTGGTGACTACCAATTCCAAATTTTGAAAACGTCTTAATCTGGAGTTCCAGATTCGTTGAGAGGAATGATATATCTGCTCCGTTCTTAGTAAGAAGTAAATTTGAAAGTATAGGTAAAGCATGTCGTCGCTCGGCAATACCACTAACTATTTGCAGTGGTTTAAGAAGAGTTTCTCGTTCTATTTTGACTAGTTGCATAGGTTCTATTTGAAATTTTACCGGCTTTGTCCTTAACTTCTTAAGTACTTTTATAAAGTGGTATCGGATAAAATAAACAGTCTAAAGATAAATATCTATTTTAGGTAAGTGAATTTGAATAATTAGCTCTTTATCATCTTCTAATGCATGTCCAAAATTTTTATGCTATAGAATTTTGCTATAGATTTCCAGATGTTTCCAACTGAAAACTACCTATTTTTACGGTAAGAATGTCTTTCAATAGCTTGCTTTATAAGTTCAACTAAAATCTTACGGTTATAGAAATTTAAATAGGCAATGATCTTACATAGCACACTTTCTAGTTCTTGAGCATTTGAGTAGAAATATTTTCGAATAAAGAAAGTAACGCTCTCTGATAAGTTTATACCTTCTAAATTCGACTTATTTATCAAAACTGAGAAACATATTTTTTAGCTCTGGCCTCTCGATTGCAGCAGTTAGATTAGAATCTAATCGTAAGATTAACCTATCTTAAATCTAAGAGATTTTCCTTAAATATATGTTTCTGGTGAGATTATCTATTATTTATTTATGATAAGTGCCTCGAATATCTAAAAGAATTTCTTTTGCATTTAAGACTTTGCAGAGAAAAATTTGATATCTTCTATTATTTGATATCTTCTATTAATAGAAGATTAAAGAAATGAATAATAAGAAGCGTCTAAAATCATTAAATTACTATCGATGATAGATCTTTAAGTAAAAGTATTGACAGATAAGAGAAAAAAAGTTCAAATTTATAATGAATATAGGTGTATATTCTTAATCATTTATTATCCTATATATCTACATAGTTCCAGCACATATAGAGACCAGAAGATATGTATTAAATAATATCTTCTTTTATCTATGGACTCTAGAAATTTTCGAATAAGTGAAGGAACATGAAACGTACCTATCAACCATCTGTCACTCGAAGAAAGCGCACACATGGTTTTAGAATTCGTATGAAAACAGCTTCTGGACGTAGAATAATTAGCGCTCGACGCTCAAAGGGTCGTAAACGTCTTGCGATATGAGATGGGATAAATGTTGTATCACATTGAATTCGTTTAAGGTTTGTCAGAAAAAAGATGACATCGTACAAGATAGAGAGTTTTTTTCTAAAAAAGCTAACCTTCCAAAAGTTGCAAGACTTCTAAAAACGGATGAATTTTCATCCGTTTTTCGTTTCCGACCTTTATGGCATTCTGCTCATTTTTCAATCTACCAGCACTATACTGGATTAGGAGCACGGCTTGGTCTAGTTGTTAGCAAAAGATATGCTCCGCGTGCAGTCACTCGTAATCTAATTAAGCGCCATGCACGTGAAGCATTTCGTATACGACAAACTGAATTTAACGGATGGGATCTTTTATTACGGTTACATAGTAAATTCGACGAAAAGATAATGCCAAGTGCATCGTCAAAAAATCTTTCCTCAGTCTCTTCAAATGAGATTTGTGAGCTTTTAGACCGTGTTTCACAAAAAATTCTAGTTTTAAGTAAAGATAAATTCTAATACCTACATTTTTATACTTCTTTATATTTTTTCTTGAGGTAAGCCGTATCTTTTCCGTAATCATACCTGTTGATGTATATCGTACAACTTGCTAGAAAATTATGAAAACAATATTAATCACGTTACTCTATTTTTATAAAACTACTATAAGTCTTTTACTTGGAAGGCGTTGCCGTTTTTATCCCTCCTGTTCTGATTATGCGCGTGAGGCAATCCAATGTTATGGTGTTACTTGGGGTACGTATCTTGCAGCTAGACGTTTGTGTCGTTGTCATCCATTTTCTTCAGGTGGTAGTGACTTTGTTCAACCTCTTCCTACCAATGAAAAGACATCAGGTAATCCTTCTCTGTGTTCACGAATCCGATCTACCCTACTGAGATAACAGATGGATATTAAACGTACCATACTATTAGTAATTTTCTTTATATCAGTAGTTATGCTTTATGAGAATTGGCAGAACACATATAGGCCTTCACTCTATGAAGGAGGTGAAAAAACTCCTGTTATAAATAACATTTATACTAAAAACGCGTCAAGTTCTTCACTACCACTAGATTCCACAGAAGCTTCTACAGAAGCTAGTGGTAGTTTGTCGACAGTAGAAAAATATACACCAACAAAAGTTATACATTTTTCAACTGATATTTATGACGGTGACATAGATATGCTTGGTGGAACGCTCACGAAACTTGTTCTTAAAAGTTCTAGAGATAATAAGCAAAATAATCAGCTAGTCACTTTATTCGAGAAAAATATATCCCACACGTATATAGCACGCACTGGATTGTTCGGAGGAGATTTTCCAAACCATAATGACATATTTGTGCAGTCCTCTAGTAAAACTTTTCTAGAAAAGAATCAGAACATACTAAAGATAGTATTAGAATCACAAGTAAAGAGCGGTATAAGGGTTAGAAAAACATATATGTTTTCGCGTGGCAGCTATGTAATCCTTGTTGACTTAGAAATTATTAATGATGGCCTGATTCAAGTATCGCCAATCACATATATGGAACTCGTACGTGATAGCTCAACCGATGAAACATCAATGTTCTCGCATACGTTCCTTGGTCCAGCGGTTTACAGCGATCAGAAGCATTTCCAGAAAATTAATTTTAAGGATATTGATAAGAAAAAAGCCGACTATGTTGAATCAGCAAACGATGGCTGGGTTGCGATGGTCCAACATTACTTTGCAGCCGCATGGATTCCACAACAAGGGGTCGCGCGCAAGAATTACGTTGAAAAAGTATCGCCCGGTATATATCGGATAGGCGTTAAAAATTTAGTAGGACCTATAGAGCCAGGAAAATCAGTCCACGTTGTTGCGCGTCTTTTTGCTGGACCAGAAGAGGAGAAAATGCTGACAGATATAGCTCCTGGACTTGAACTTGTAAAAGATTATGGTTGGGTCACGATCATTGCAAAGCCATTATTTTGGCTACTTGAGAAGATCAATAGACTTGTTGGTAATTGGGGTTGGTCAATCGTTATGCTGACCTTACTAATCAAAGCTATATTTTTCCCTCTATCAGCCTTGAGCTATAAATCTATGGCAAGGATGAAAGAAATTACGCCAAGGATATTAGCCCTTCGTGAACGCTTCAAAGACGATGCAAATAAAATGAATACATCTCTGATAGAGCTATATAAAACAGAGAAGGTTAACCCATTCGGGGGCTGTCTACCGGTTATAATCCAAATTCCAGTATTTATCTCACTATATTGGGTACTTCTTTCGTCTGTTGAGATGCGAGGTGCACCATGGATTCTCTGGATTACAGATCTTTCTAAGCGTGATCCATATTTTATTCTTCCAATCTTTATGTCTATATCAATGTTTCTGCAAACATATCTGAATCCAACGCCGGATGACCCTGTACAAGCAAAGATAATTACATTTATGCCACTTGTTTTCTCTTCAATCTTCTTTTTTTTCCCATCTGGTCTCGTTTTGTACTATCTTCTAAATAACATATTATCAATAGTGCAACAATATTATATTGTGCACTCACTAGATGGAAAGATAGATAGAAAGAAGAGAGCGTTTATTAATAAATAAACGATAGTTCTTTTTTTGTAATTGCAAAGATTTTTTAGATGGTTATGGAGAGACTAGACATTATTATTCATTTCTAAGTAAAAGTTAGTTATTAGATTAATATCTATAAAATAACTATAAATTTTTTTAAATAAATTAAACATAATTCCTAATGAAAAATAGCTTTCCTCTGATCTTTAACAGATAGATTTTTAATAGATTATGATGCTTTCTACTAATTTTGATCCAATCATTGCTATTGCCACAGCGTGTGGACGAAGTGGAATTGGTGTTATTCGCATATCATTTGGCAGCATAGATCAATCAAACATATTTTCATTTATCAATTTATTATGCAATCGCAATCTTACACCGCGTTATGCAAGCTTCGTAAAATTTCTTGATGAACATGGTTCGCCGATTGACAATGGGATTGCCATATATTTCCAAGCTCCGAATTCGTATACAGGCGAGCATATACTTGAACTACAGGGACATGGCTCGCCTGTCGTAATGCGGTCGCTATTGCGAAGTTGCATTCATGCAGGAAATACGTTTAATTTACGGCTCGCTGAACCGGGTGAGTTTACACGCCGCGCATATCTTAATAACAAGATTGATCTTGTTCAGGCTGAAGCTATTGCTGATCTAATCGAGTCAAGTACCGAAGCTTCAGCACGTTCAGCTGTACGCTCACTCGACGGCATATTTTCTCAAAAAATTTATCTTCTTGTCGACGATATAATTGATCTAAGAACGCTTATCGAAGCAGAAATAGAATTTCCAGAAGAGAACATAGATTTTTTAGAAAAAATAAGCGCGCGCAATAAGCTCGAGCGAATTCAAACAAATCTTGATCAAATCCTTAGTGATGCGAAACATCATGTTTTGCTTCGTGATGGATTATCGATAGTACTAGTTGGTGAGCCAAATGTTGGTAAGTCATCATTACTTAATGCACTTTCTGGAGCCGAGCTAGCAATCGTTTCACCGGTTTCTGGAACTACGCGTGATAAGGTTACGGAAACTATACAGATCGAAGGGATTCCCTTATATATCATAGATACAGCTGGATTATGCCAGACAGATAATGAAGTTGAGCGAATTAGTATTGAACATACGTGGAGAGAGATTGAAAAAGCTGATGTAATATTACATTTACTCGATGCGCGTTTCGGTATGACAACTAATAATAATGTATTAGCTATGCGTTTTCCACCTAGGGTACCTGTCATTAGGGTATTTAATAAAACGGATCTAATTGGTAAACCAGCAGAAGTATTGTGCTTTGATACGCATAATAATGAAAGTGCTTTAGTAGGAATTCGACTATCTGCAATCTATGGTGACGGAATAGATTTATTACGTGGGGAGCTCATAAATATAGCTGGTAGACAGACTGAAAGAGAGTATTCTTATCTAGTTAGAGAGAGACATCTTATTGAACTCCAGAAAACGAGTAAATATTTAAAGAAAGCGAGTATATATTTAGAGCAGCAAGTGCAAGGGTGGTTAGATCTATTTTCTGAAGAACTCCGACTCGCCCAAGAAAGGTTAAGTGCGATTACTGGTATGTTTACATCAGATGACTTGTTAGGAGAAATTTTTAGTCGATTTTGTATTGGAAAATGAAGAAAAGAATAAAAATCTATAAACCTGAGCTGAGTATTGTAGAAGAAAGTTCATAATATTAAAAGAATAGAGAGGTTCCTCAGAGGAGTAAAAATCTAAAACTTATAAAATAACATCAGAATCTCTCAGGATTTTATTTCTATTCTTCTTATTCTTAATAAGATCTTCTCGCTTAATTCCAAGAAACATTGCTACTGATCCTGCAACAAAGACTGATGAATAGACTCCGAATATAATCCCAATAGTTAATGCGAGAGAAAAGTAATGTAGTGGCGGACCGCCAAAGAAATACATAGAAAGTACCATCATTTCTGTTGAAATATGTGTAATAATCGTCCGTGACATTGTGCTTGTAATTCCATAGTTAATCACTTCCTGTACGCTCATATTTCGTTTACGGCGGAATGTCTCTCTTATCCGGTCGAAAATTACAACAGATTCGTTTATAGAATAACCAAGAACAGCTAGGACAGCTGATAAAACAGAAAGGGAAAATTCCCACTGGAAAAACGCGAAGAAACCTAGAATGATCACGACATCATGTAGGTTTGCAATAATAGCTGAAATTGCATATTTCCATTCAAAGCGGAATGATAAATAAATTGAAATGCCAATTACGACCCACATTAGTGCTATTAACCCATTTATCACAAGTTCCCTTCCGACCTGTGGACCGATGAAATCAGACCGTAGTAGTCTTACAGACTTGTCATTAGCCTTCAAAGCAGTCATAAGTTGATCTTTCTGCTGTGTAGATTTTTTTTGCTTCATTATAGGAATACGGATCAAAACATTGTTTGACGTACCAAAGTTTTGTACTTTCGCATCTGAATAACCTAGCATTTTTATTACTTCACGAACAGTCTCAAGCTTAGCAACATGAGGATATTGAATTTCGACTACTGTCCCTCCTGTAAATTCAATAGACAAATATAGTCCACGATACAGCAAAAAAAATATTGAAGTAAGGAACATAAAAAGAGATATTACATTAAAGATAATCTTGTACCGCATAAACGGAATATCTCTACGGATAAAGAAAAATTCCATATGTCCGTCCTAGTGCTTAAAAGAATTCTTCAGGTTTTTTCGTTCTTACAATTGAACGGCGGCGTATATCTATCTGTTTTATTGTGACTTGCTTAATTTCTTTCTTTGATTCCTCTATTTTTTTTAATAGAGCTGGATTCAATCCTATACTTATTGAGAAAGGTTTAAGTCTTTTATGACGACCGTACCATATATTCACGAGACCACGTGAAAAAAATACTGAAGAGAACATCGATGTTAAAGTTCCAATACAGTGGACAATGGCGAAGCTGCGTACTGCCCCAGATCCAAAAGTAAGTAACGCAAGGCCAGCGATCATCGTTGATACATTTGAGTCAATAATCGTTGTCCAAGCATGGGTATATCCAGCGTGGATAGCAAGAGATGGTGTCGCTCCAAGTTTTAATTCTTCACGGATTCGTTCATTAATTAGTACATTCGAATCGATTGCCATCCCAAGTGCAAGCGCGATCGCTGCAATACCAGGTAACGTTAGGGTAGCTTGTAGCAGAGACAGAACTGCAACTAGAAATAGAAGATTTACAGTTAATCCTATTACTGATACTATGCCAAATAGCATATAGTAGATAATCATAAATATAGAAATTGCAGCGAATCCAAAGATAAGTGAGTGGAACCCCTTTTTTATATTATCCATACCGAGGCTTGGACCAATCATCCGTTCTTCAATAACATCCATTGTCGCAGCAAGTGATCCAGATCTTAGAAGAAGCGCGAGATCAGTTGCATTTTCTGTAGTTAGATTACCAGTGATCTGAAAGCGATCATCAAGTTCTGACTGAATTGTTGCAACTGTAAGTATTTCACTCCTTCCCTTATCAAAAAGTATAATCGCCATCGGTTTACCGATATTATCATGCGATACTTTACGCATTACACGTCCACCTAATGAGTTAAGCCGAATATTAACTGAAGGATGATGATTTTCATCAAAACTTGCTGATGCATCGATAATCTGATCTCCAGTGAAAATTGCATTATTCTGAAGAATTATCTGAGTCTGATTACCCTGTATGGACAATTCATTCTCAGAATGAGAATTAATAGGAAGACTCACAAGTCGTGCTTCTAGTGCTGCAGTACGTCCAATTATTTCCTTCGCTTTCGCAATATCTTGCACGCCAGGAATTTCGAGGACGATACGATCAGGGCCCTGTTGTTGAATAAGAGATTCAGAAATTCCGATTTGATTCATACGATTGTATAGCGTTGTGATATTCTGTCTTAAAGTTGCGTCCTTAATAGTTTTCTTTGAAGAATCTGTAAATATGCCTACGACTTGTATATCTTGACCGACATGCTGTGTTGTCCACTTCAGTTCAATGATTGATGATTCGAGTATTTTTTGTGCGATATGAGCAAAACGCTGATCCTTGAAATTAATTATGATAGATTGATTGATTCGATTTATGCTGACATATTGGATATTCATATCGAACAGTATCTTACGTGCATCGGATGCTTCTAAGTCGAGCTTCTTCCTTAATGCACTAGCTATATCGACATGAAGCATAAAGTGGACACCACCACGAAGATCAAGTCCAAGATATACTGGCAGAGCATGTATAGCAGTTAACCATCGTGGTGATACGCTTTGTAAATTCAGAGTCACTACGTACTTTGGATCATTCTGATTATGGTTCAGAGATTTTTGTAATAGATCCTTCACTAGAAATTGAGTATCTGTGTCTTTCAGGAAAATGCAGATTATCGAGTTATTATTCAGGTTTTCAAATGTAATATCATTAGTCGTAATTCTCGATTCAGCAAGTAATGTCTTAATCTTACTTAATATATTCAAATCTAATTTGACTTCTGTGCTCGAGCTCGACACCTGTACTGCCGGTAATTCCCTGAAGAAATTAGGCGATACATACAGAAGACCGAAAGCAAGCGTGACAACCATCACAAAATATTTCCAAAATGGATAGCGATTCATGAGGAAGTCTGAATTTCCAGTAAAGAAGAATTAGAACAACTTGATCGTGCCCTTCGGTAAAATATTACTGACTGCAACTTTCTGCATTGTAATTTTTGTGCCTTCAGCGATCTCAACTTGGATATATGTATCGTCATATATCTTTATTACTTTTCCAAAAATACCACTGTTCGTTATGATCTCATCATCTTTTTTTATAGAAGAAATTATTTTTCGATGATCCTTCTGACGTTTCATATTCGGACGAATCATACCGAAGTAAAACAAAATAAACATTAGGATAATTGGTAGAAATCTCATTTTATCCGATTCAGTATTACTGACTAAGTCTTGCGCAAAGGCATTAGAAATTAACAGCACGTTTTATTTCTTCCTTAATAGAAATCTGAATGACTGGTGGATTTTTATCCACTATGCTATGAATTCATAACTATGAATTCATAAAAAAATCTTATATTGAGTTAATTTTTTAAAAAAATTTTTCGTATAAAAAACCAAATTTAATAATCTTTTTCTCCTCTAGAAATTTATCCCTCTAGAGCGATCTTCAGAAAATCGTCTCTTGAATATACTAAACGTATGTGTTTCGATTGCTTTTCGGATCTCCTTCATCAATTGCATGTAGTAATGTAAATTATGAATTGTATTTAATTGTGCGCTAAGAATTTCTCCTACACGATGAAGATGATGTAGATACCCTCGAGAGAAATTCCGGCATGTGTAGCACTGACAACTCTCATCTAGTGGTTTCAGTGAATTTCTATATACTAAATTTCTAATCTTTAGATCGCCGAATCGTGTGAATATCCAACCATTACGAGCATTGCGTGTCGGGATAACACAGTCAAACATATCTATACCAACTGAAACACATTCTATTAGATCTTCAGGTGTACCAACACCCATTAAATAGTGTGGTTTGTGCTTAGGCATCTTCATGGTAATATTTTTAAGGGTTCGTATCATATCCTCTTTTGGTTCGCCTACAGACATTCCGCCAATTGCGAGCCCATGAAAATCTAACTTAGATAGGAATTCAAGCGACTCGTCGCGTAGATCATCATACATTCCACCTTGTATAATCCCAAACAGTGCATTCGGATTACATAGCCGATTAAATTCATCAAGTGACCTTTTTGCCCAGCGTAAAGACATTCTCATTGAATCTTTAGCTTTTTTATATGTCGTCTGAACACCATTTGTCGTATACGGTGTACATTCATCAAGCTGCATAACGATGTCCGAATTCAGTGCTTTTTGTATCCTCATTGATATTTCTGGTGATAGATTTCTTATATCACCATTTATAGGTGACTTGAATATAACACTTTCCTCATTAATCTTGCGTAGATTGCCAAGAGAAAATATCTGAAATCCACCAGAGTCAGTTAGAATCGGATTATTCCAGTTTATAAAACTGTGTAAGCCACCATACGATTCTATAATTTCTTGTCCTGGCCGAAGCCAGAGATGAAATGTGTTACCAAGAATGATCTGTGCTTGAATTTCATGAAGTTCTCTAGGTTGAATCGCCCTAACAGTACCATATGTACCGACTGGCATAAAGACAGGGGTTTCAACTACGCCATGATTTAGTGTTAGCCGACCACGTCGTGCATAGCCATCCATCGTCAACAATTTGAATTGTAGTCCATTATCAATACAAGCCATCTACATATATCCTAAATGGTCATGATGAATTCGATTATTACTTCTATATTTTTCCACTGCTTTATTTTCTTCAAAAGAATTTCTTTAAGAACTTTTTTTCAGAAATAATAGGAATTTTTCAAATCAGCTCGAATAGAGGGCTGAAATTAAAGTCTAAAATTAAATACACCTCTATATCTTTATATAAAAAAGTTGATTCAGTAATAGAATAACTTCTATTTTCTAAAACTTATTGTAAATTAGGTTTTTTGACAAGATATCTTATTTTTAAATGAAATCTAAAAATAATATTTTTTGGAAGCATATATACAAATTTTTTTATATTTTTCGTCTAGTAAGAAAACATATAAGAGAAATTTTATGATAAAAAATCAAAATTCTCTAAATAGAATTAGAGGCAAGCTTGCTAGACTTGGACTAATGCGACCAATTGATCTAGTATTTCATCTACCAATACGGTATGAGAATAAAACGAATCTAACACAGATCAGTGAATTGACTCCTGGTCATGTTTCTCAGGTTGAAGGTATTGTGATTGAAAGTGAGATCACGTACCGTATGCGCCGCCAGCTTATTGTAAAATTAGAGGGTAACGATAGAGCAGTACTTGTATTGAGATTTCTAAACTTTTATAGTTCACAAGTTAAGAAAATGAAAATCGGTCAGCGGCTACGAGCACACGGAGCTGTAAGAAATGGTTTTCTAGGTATAGAAATTGTACATCCGTTAGTATGCGTTATAGGTCTTAATACCCCACCACTACCTAAAACTCTGACTCCAGTCTATCCAAGTACTTCTGGCGTATCGCAGTCATATTTGCGTAAGGCAATCGATGACGCCCTAGATCGTACATCATTACCTGAGCTGTTACCATCAGAGATTAACAATACATATTTAAAGCCGTTTGGAATACCTGAACTTGCTGATGCTATTAGTACTCTTCATCACCCGGATATATATTCAGATGAAACTAAACTAGTTGATGGCACACATCCAGCATGGATGCGTATCAAGTTTGATGAACTACTCGTACAGCAGCTATCATTGAATCGAATGCGTGAGGCGCGACGTATGTTTACATCGCCAGTGATGCCAAAACCTACATCTGATTCAAATTTAGAATCGTTAACGATGCGTTTGTTTGCGTCTCTGCCATTTATACTAACAGATGCGCAGAGACGCGTTATCAAAGAAATCGGAGATGATCTAGCACGCTCATATCCAATGCAACGGCTTTTGCATGGCGATGTTGGTAGCGGTAAGACTATCGTCGCTGCGCTTGCGGCAACACAGGCTATTGATGCCGGTTATCAAGCGGCAATAATGGTACCAACTGAAATTCTAGTAGAACAACATGCGCATAAACTACGCTCGTGGCTTGAACCACTAGGTATATCTATAGTATGTCTTGTAGGAAGTTTAAAAAAAAATGAAAAAAGAAAATTAATAGAGCCCATTAAGCTTGGTACTGCGCAACTCGTTATTGGTACACATATACTTATTCAAGATAAAGTAGATTTTGCACGTCTGGGTCTTGTAATCATCGATGAACAGCATCGGTTTGGCGTCGAACAACGACTTGCGTTTCGTAGGAAAACTGCGAAGTTTGTAAAGAATGTTGTTCATTGTTCTTCGAATATTTCAACTACAGCTACCAGTAGAAATACTTACCTCTATCCCCATCAGTTAATGATGTCAGCAACACCAATTCCACGCACGCTTGCAATGACATACTATGCAGATCTCGACGTGTCGACGATCGATGAATTACCTCCTAAACGTATGCCTATACTAACGAGGCTCATTTCTGAATCGCGACGTGATGAGATAGTCGATCGCGTGCGTAATGCCGCAATTAAAGGACAACAGGTATACTGGGTCTGCCCACTAATCGAGGAAAGTGATCAACTACAATTGGAGACTGCTGTTGAGACCTATAAAATGCTGACTATTAGATTACCTGAACTGAAAGTAGGTCTTCTACATAGTCGATTATCTCTAATGGAAAAAACTTCGGTAATCGATTCGTTTTTACATAACAACGTGCAACTTCTAGTATCAACAACAGTTATTGAGGTCGGTGTTGATGTGCCAAATGCCTCGTTGATGGTAATAGAGCATGCAGAGCGCTTTGGCCTCGCACAGTTACATCAATTGCGTGGTCGCATCGGGCGCAGCACCTCGTCATCGGTCTGCATACTTATATATAGTCAACCTCTATCAATCGAGGCGCGAGAAAGACTGAAGACGATTCGTGAAACAAGTGACGGATTCGAGATTGCTCGACGAGACCTTAAAATGCGTGGTCCTGGAGAACTCCTCGGTGCCCGACAGTCTGGTTCATCAATGCTACGTTTCGCAAATCTTCAAGAAGATAGTTTGTTGATTACACTAGCACGAGACGTAGCAGTTCAGCTAATAAATAAATATCCAGATGTGGCTATAAAACAACTTACCAGATGGTTTGGATAGTAGAAACAGTATACAAATTTCTAAGATTTTGTGAAAAAAATAGACTGTTTAAATATTAGTTAACTTTATATATTCTAATTCTATTAGAATATATAAAGTATATATCCTTCTTCCTTTCTTTAGACCCCCCGACAGGAATTGAACCTGTATCTAGCGCTTAGGAGGCGCTTATTCTATCCATTGAACTACGGGGGATAATAGATGAATATTGTTCAATACATAATAAAAAATATCTTGGAAAGCTGATAGAGTATATATAGAAAATACATTTAAATCATTTCAGATCCATATCTCTAATTAGGAGTTTATATTATTAGAATCCCCTGTTATATCTAACGAATGCAATGTGGAATTACATTCCACACTGATCAAATACGGTAATCATCTTTTCTTTTAAGAAAAAATAAAAGACTTTAGATTAAAATTGATATGTAGAATTACATTGATCAAACTTTATTATAAAAACAGAAGATTTAATTCATCCATCATCTTTATGATTAGTTTTTTGGAAATGTATAAAATAGAAGTATATGTCTTAAACGGTAGAGCTTACATAAAATGAAAGTAAGAATATATAGAGAAAATTTTGTTGAATAATCATTAATTGAAGGTTGGAAGATTTTTTTCTGAATCTTAAGATTCAGAATCTTGTATTAAAAGAAAAAATATAAACTTAAACTAAGAAGTGAGAAACTTAATAAGAATATGGGCGAGAAGAAATATATAAAAATAATTAAAAAATAAATACGAGTGAACTAAATAATATTAGTATCTAAGCTTATAGCTTAAAAAGTTTTTATCATCGCCCAAATAAACCAGAAGTCCAGTAAAAGAGATTCAGAAAGGACCTAGGATTTATTCTACTCTTTTAGAGTCTTACTTGAATAGTAGGGGGCCTTATTTACGTAAGAAGAAATAGTATGAGGAAACAGAATTTATGACTCAGCAAACTATGAACTTCCAGGCCGAGGTCAAACAACTTCTCCATCTAATGATTCATTCACTTTACAGCAATAAAGAAATTTTTCTAAGAGAACTGATATCGAATGCGTCAGATGCAGGAGATAGGCTACGTTTTGAAGCGCTCGCTGACAATGCACTCTACGAAGATGATCCGAACATACGTATCCGAATCATGTACGATAAATTTTCTCGGGTGATAGTGATTGATGATAACGGGATCGGTATGAGTCGTGATGAGGTAGTTTCGAATTTAGGAACGATAGCACGCTCTGGAACTAAACAATTCCTATCGAAACTATCTGGAGATCAAAAAAAGGACGCTGGACTAATCGGGCAGTTTGGTGTTGGCTTCTACTCAGGCTTTATTGTTGCAGACAGAATTATAGTTGAGACTCGTCGAGCTGGTCTATTAAAATCCGAAGGCGTTCGCTGGGAAAGCACAGCTGAGAATGGTGATTTCATAATAAACAAAATAGAGCGCACACAGCGTGGCACGTTGATCAGACTTCATCTGCGCGAAGGAGAAGATGAGTTTCTATCGACGCATCGCCTGAAATCAATTATTCAAAAATATTCTGATCATATCAGCCTGCCAATCCTAATGAAAAAGGAAGAATGGGATGAAAAAAAAGGAGAGATGATAGAAAAGGATGAAGATGAGCCCGTTAATCAGGCAAGTGCATTATGGAGCCGATCGAAAAGTGATATTACAGAAGAACAGTATAAGCAGTTCTATCAACATCTTACGCACGATCATAAGGATCCTCTTGCGTGGACACACAGCCATGTTGAGGGTCGAATTGAATATACGCAATTATTATATATACCATCACACGCACCCTTCGATATGTGGAATTTCGACCATCATGTTGGGTTAAAGCTATATGTGAGACGCATATTTATTATGGATGATGCTGAACAGTTACTTCCAAAGTATCTACGTTTCATAAAGGGCGTTGTTGATTTACCTGATATGCCACTTAACGTGTCGCGTGAAATTTTACAGAAAAGCCATGATGTTAAGGTAGTTCGCGAAGGAATTACAAAACGTGTACTATCAATGCTTGAAGATCTAGCTTGTTCAGAAGATAAATCAGATAAGGAAAAATTTTCGACGTTCTGGCGTACCTTTGGACAGGTTATAAAGGAGGGTATAGGTGAGGATGATTCGAACAGAGATCGATTAATAAATTTACTGCGTTTCTCGACATCATATAATGATTCCGATATACAAGATGTATCTCTTACTGATTACGTTACAAGGATGAAGGCTGAGCAAAAGAAGATTTATTATATAACTGCTGATGGATGGAAAGCTGCAACAAATAGTCCACATCTTGAAGTATTTAGAAAAAAAGGTGTCGAAGTACTTTTGCTAACTGATCGCGTCGATGAATGGATGCTTTCCTTCTTGAAAGAGTTTAATGGTAAGTTATTCTCGAACATCGCACGAGGCTCTCTTAATCTTAATGAATTAAATTGTGAAGAAAAGAATGTACAGCAGACTTTAGATAATACAATCCAAGTGATTCTTGATAAAATCAAGAAAGTGCTCGGTGAAAAGGTAAAGGATGTACGTCTGACATTCCGTTTAACCGATTCACCATCATGTCTTGTATCTGATGATCGTGATATGAGTGGTTATCTTCAAAGAATGCTAAAGGCTTCTGGTCAGAAACCGCCATTATTACAGCCTATCCTTGAACTTAATCCTGAGCATACTCTCATCAAGAAACTAAAGGTTGACGATGATAATTTTAGTGATTGGTGTCACATTCTATTTGATCAAGCATTGCTTGCAGAAGGTGGAATACCAGATGATCCAGCTCGATTCGTAAAGCGGACTAATTCTCTATTGTCATCACAATAGTCATTACAATACTCTAAATGAAATTACGCTTAATAAAAGATATTTTATTAAGCGTAATCTACTTCATATTCGATATAAACTCGGAGCTTTACTAGTACATAATCTATTTTTCCTAATTCAAATAGATTATGTACTAGTATATTTTTTTCTAAACATCTATTTAGTGATCGGCTTAGCTTAATGCTAAAGTGCAAGAGCATCATGTGCTAAGAATTCAGAATAATCTATATAATTTTTAAAAAAATATTTAGGGTTGCTTGATATATTGTAAATTTGCAAGCGCAAGGGAGAGCCATTTCTCACCATATAGATTAAATTCTATCTTTATTTTTTTATCTGTATTATTACCTTTTAGTCCAATTACTGTACCTTTTCCGAATTTTTTATGAAATATTTTCTGGCCAATTCTAGGATCTGAATTATTCAAATCTGAGTATCTCTTTTTTTTAAAAAGAGAGTCCGATATTTCTATAGTTTCCTTATATTTCAGATCTAGCCGTGTATTAGAATGACTAGTATTTAAATACTGCTTTTCAGCTTTTGTCCTTAACCACTTTATAACTTGATTTGGTAATTCATCAAAGAATCGTGATCGCATGTTGTAGCGTATTTGACCATGTAGCATCCTACTTTTTGAGAAGGAAAGATAGAGCCTATTCTTAGCTCGAGTAATTGCAACATACATTAAACGTCGCTCTTCCTCCAGACCATCCTCTCTAATTAAATTGTTCTCGTGAGGGAATAGTTTTTCTTCCAGGCCAGTGATAAATACTGCAGAGAACTCAAGTCCTTTTGCAGCATGAACTGTCATTAACTGTACCTCATCCTGCTCAGACTTATCCTCCTGGTTATCACCTGATCCTAATGTGATAAGTGATAAAAAACATGAAAGAGGTGTTATAGTATTGTTACTGTATACTTGATCTAGATCTTTAAAAAGATCTGTATTTACAGATATATCGTCACTATATTTTATTGGAATAGTTTCTGCTACTAGCTTTTTATCTAGATGTAGCTGAACAGAGCGCGCTGCTGTATTAAGACTATAGCCTTCCTCAATGAGGAATACTGTTGCTGAATTTACGAGTTCCTGCAAATTTTCAAGACGGTTCTTCCCTTCTTTCTCGCTTTCATAAAATTTTTTAATACCACTTGTACGAATAATATATTTAACAGTATCCGGAAGATTCATCTTCTCGGTATCATCGCGCATTTTATCAATTAAACTTGAGAACGCACTAAGATTTACTCTAGCTCTTCCGGTTAGATATGGAATTGCCTCTATCATCGTGATATCATGTTTCTTCGCTGCGTCTTCTAGCTGTTTTATAGAGTGTGACCCAATACCTCTCATTGGAAAGTTAACAACACGTACAAACGCAGTATTATTTCTTGGGTTATCAATCAACCATAAATACGAAAGTACATGCTTCACTTCTTGTCTATCGAAGAAGCGAAGTCCACCGTACACACGATATGAAATCCCTACGCTTCCTAACGCGTGTTCGATCGATCGGGATTGCGTGTTACTTCGATAGAGTACTGCAATCTCTCGACGGGGTATCCCAGTGTTTATAAGCGAGCTGATTTCATCAGCAACCCAGACTGCTTCCTCATAATCAGTATCCGACTGATATACGAGTACCGGTTCACCACGGTCGGCATTTGTAGATAAATTTTTACAGAAACGATTAGAGTTATGTGAAATAAGATAATTTGCTGCATCAATAATATTGCCGTTTGATCGATAGTTTTGTTCAAGCTTAATTAGATTTCTAATCTTGAATTCTCTTTCAAAATCGCGCATATTTCCAACGTTTGCACCTCGAAACGCGTAAATAGATTGATCATCGTCTCCGACTGCAAATATAGAACTTTTTTTACTCGAAAGCATTTTTAGCCACGTATATTGTAATTTATTAGTATCCTGAAACTCGTCAACAAGAATATGTTTGAAGCGTGACTGATAATGCGTACGTATTAGAGAATTTTGTGCAAGTAGTTCATTGCAGCGTAGTATCAGTTCTGGAAAATCGATTACACCTTCACGCTTACACTGATTCTCATATTCCTGATATACCTCGACTAATTTTTGATTAAAACTGTCAGTTGTTTCTATATTATCCTGACGAAGACCACGCTCTTTAGCGCTATTAATAAAATACTGCACATTCTTCGACGAATATTTTTCGCTATCAATATTTAGAGTCTTTATTAGTCTCTTAATCGCTGAAAGCTGGTCAGATGTATCCAAAATCTGAAAAAATTGTGGTAAGTCCGCATCACGGTAGTGTACTCGAAGCATGCGGTTACAGAGTCCATGGAATGTTCCTATCCACATTTCACAAGTATCAATAAGTAAAATATCTGACAATCGATGGAGCATCTCACGAGCAGATTTATTTGTAAATGTGACGCTGAGAATAGTCTTTGGAGATGCATAGTTATTCTGTATTAACCACGCAATTCGTGTGATCAATACGCGCGTCTTTCCACTTCCTGCGCCAGCTAGAATTAATGCTGGCTCATTTGGTAGAGTAACGGCGGCGTATTGTTGTGAATTTAAATCTACAAACAAATTGGACATAGAAAGCAAAAAAATAGATTTACGTAGATAAAGAAGAGATATTATTGTATATAGAGATTATGTATTAACATTTCTCCTTAGCTATTGCTCCAAGTTTTACTAAATTTCAAGGCAAATTTGGCCTATATCCTATTATGAATAAGAGTACAACAATGAAGCGTTTTGATCCCCAAATTATAGAGCCTAAATGGAGGTTAGAGTGGGAAAAACGTGGTCATGCTACTCTAGCTTTCACTAAAGAGCGCTCAAATTTTTCTATACAATTACCACCCCCTAACGTAACAGGTACGCTACACATGGGCCACGCTTTTAACCAAACTATTATAGATAGCCTAATACGCTATCATAGAATGCTTGGTAAAAATATACTATCAGTTCCAGGAACTGATCACGCAGGGATAGCTACGCAGATTATTATTGAGCGTCAGCTTAATGCGTATAATATATCGCGTCATGATATCGGTAGAGAAAAATTTATCGAGTATGCATGGAAATGGAAAGAAAAATCAGGATCGATAATTACTACTCAGATACGTCGTCTTGGTGTATCACCAGATTGGTCACATGAATATTTCACGATGAACGATAAAATGTCGATCGTCGTACGAGACGTATTTATAACCCTGTATGAACAAGGTTTAATATACCGTGGAAAGCGTCTTGTAAACTGGGATCCAGTTCTAATGACAGCTGTATCAGATTTAGAAGTTTCAAGTGAGGAAGAAAGTAGTTATCTATGGTATATCCGCTATCCACTTGTAAACTGCAGAGGTGAGCTAGTTATTGCAACAACACGACCAGAGACAATGCTTGGCGATGTTGCAGTAATGATTAATCCTAAGGATAGTCGTTATAAACACCTAATTGGTAAGTATGTAACTCTACCTTTATGTAATCGTACGATTCCAGTAATTGCAGATGATTACGTTGACCCTAAATTTGGAACTGGTGTTGTCAAGGTAACACCAGCACATGATTTTAACGATTATCAAATCAGCCTACGCCATAGGCTTACACCAATCGAAATATTAACACTCGACGCGAAAATAAATGATAATGCGCCTGTTAACTATCGAGGTCTTGATCGCTTAGAAGCACGTAAAGCACTCGTAGCTGATCTTAATGAATATGGCTTTCTCTCCTTAGTAGAGCCACACAAGCTAATGGTGCCGCGAGGTGACAGAACTGGTGCTATAATTGAACCAATGCTGACTAATCAGTGGTTCGTTGCAATGAAGAAACCAGCGCCGCATGGTACGTTTAATCCTGGAAAATCTATTACTGATATATCACTTGATGCCGTGAGAACTGGAAAGATTCAGTTCATTCCAAAAAACTGGACGACAACTTATTATAAGTGGCTTGAAAATATACAGGACTGGTGTATCTCTCGCCAGCTATGGTGGGGTCACCAGATCCCAGCTTGGTACGGAGAAAATGGTGAAATATTCGTTGCACGTGATGAATCTTGCGCATACGCGCAGGCTAAAGAAAAAGGTTACATAGGTAATCTTAAGCGAGATGATGATGTACTCGACACATGGTTTTCATCCGCACTTGTACCGTTCTCATCGCTTGGCTGGCCAGATGATACACAAGAACTTAAACAATTTCTTCCATCATCAGTACTTGTAACTGGCTTTGATATTATTTTCTTTTGGGTTGCTAGAATGGTGATGATGACTACTCACTTTACCGGCAAGATTCCGTTTCAAACCGTTTATATACACGGCCTTGTGCGTGATTCGCAAGGCCAAAAAATGTCGAAAAGTAAAGGTAATACACTCGATCCAATCGATATTATCGATGGAATAGATCTCAATGCACTAATTGCGAAACGCACGATCGGATTAATAAATCAAGATCAGGCTGCAATAATTGAAAAAAAGACAAGGAAAGAATTCCCAAACGGAATCCAAGCGTTTGGTACGGATGCGTTACGTTTTACAATGGCGTCGATCGCGACACTTGGTCGTGACCTAAACTTTGATCTTTCACGCTGTGAAGGTTATCGTAATTTTTGTAATAAACTCTGGAATGCAACACGATTTGTGCTGATGAACTGTGAAGGATACGATTATGGATTTGAGTATCTAAAAATTTTCTCAAAAAAAGATAGTAAGCTAGATAGTAGTAGCTACCTTGATTTCTCGAAAGCTGACCTCTGGATAGTATCACTACTGCAACGTACTAAGGCCGATATTACAAAAGGCTTTGAAGATTATCGATTCGATAACATTGCGATAAGTATTTATAGATTTGTATGGGATGAATATTGTGACTGGTATATTGAACTTGCAAAGGTTCAAATCCAGAATGGAACAACGGAACAGAAGCGAGCAACACGTCTAACACTACTTCGTGTTCTTGAAACAGTGCTTCGCCTCGCACATCCCATTATTCCTTTTATTACTGAAGAACTATGGCAGAAAGTAGAACCACTTTCAGACTATTTCATGAAGAGTAGTAAAAAATCTGAAAGTACTACTTTACTTATGAAACAAGAATATCCAATCCTCTCTTTAGAGGAGATTAATTACCCTGCCGAACAATGGATCACTAACCTTAAGATGATTGTCGAAGTATGCCGTAATATGCGAAGTAAAATAAATTTATCGCCGGCTAAGAAGATACCGCTTCTCGCCTTAGGAGACGTTAAGATTCTTGAGGTATTTACACCGTATATTAAAGCGCTAGCTCAACTATCAGAGGTTCAAATCTTCAGAGAAGAAGAAATTTTTGATAACATTGCAAAGGGTTTACCAATCATGATTGTTGGAAAAAATAAACTCGCTTTAAAGGTAGATATCGACGTAGAAGCTGAACGCAGCCGTATAACAAAAGAAATCGCTCGCTTAACTTGTGAGATCAAAAAATGCAGCAATAAACTTAACAATATAGAATTCGTTACAAAAGCTCCACAAATTATTGTGGAACAAGAGAGAAAGCGTATCGATGAATTTCATAATATACTCGATAGGCTACATGAACAACTCCGATACAACTCTACTATATAACGTGATTTCTATTCAAAACTCTTTTACATTCACTCTATATATAAATATAGAGCGCATATATTTATATGCTTAAGATTACTAAGGCAGTATTACCAGTTGGAGGACTCGGAACACGATTCTTACCTATTTCCAAGGCAAACTCAAAAGAAATGCTACCGATCGTTGATAAACCGTTAATTCAATATATAGTAGAAGAAGTAATCAATTCAGATATTACTGAGATAATTTTCGTTACAGGTCGAAGCAAGAAAATAATAGAAGATTACTTTAATAAATCTTATGAAATTGAAAAGGAATTAGAGGAAAAGGGCAAGAATAAGCTTCTTGATCTTATTCGAACTATCAAACCAAGACATGTCAATTTCTCATATGTTCACCAGACAAAAGCTCTTGGCCTTGGTCATGCAATATTATGTGCAGAGAAGCTTATAGCAAATAATCCTTTTGCAGTAGTTCTTACAGATAATCTACTTGACGCTGCACCGCCGGTGATAAAACAAATGATCGAAGCATTTAATAACTATCAAAAATCAGTAATTGGTATTGACGAAATTCCATTATCAGATACAAATTCTTATGGAATTATAGAAGGGAAAGAATTAGAAAATTCTATTTTTAAGGTAACTAATATTTTTGAGAAACCTAAACCGAGCTTAGCTAAATCAAATCTTGGTATTATTGGACGCTACATATTAACTCCTCGAGTTTTTAAACATCTTAGTGCACTAAAACCTGGTTTGAATAATGAATTGCAGCTCACTGATGCGATTCAATCACTACTTCTTGATGAAAACATCATCGCATATAAATACAAAGGAACCCGTTATGATTGTGGTAGTAAAATAGGCTATCTTAAAGCTACTGTTGAATTTGCTCTGCGTCACAAAGAAGTTGGTACAGATTTTCAAAGTTATTTAGTAAATAAATTTGAATCACTTAAAAATAGAAAACCTTAGAGAATTAGAAATCTAAATTTTAGATTTTATTTATTCTTTGAATATCTATTAAAATGAGAAATAACCTTTCAGCGGCGGCGAATTAGGAAAACAAAAACCTCTCCATGTATTATGAATTCAATGATCTCATTTCCCGTTTGATTTGCAAATTTTATAAAATCTCGATGTAAGTTAGGATCTGTAGCGAGTATTTTCAAAATCTGACCGCTTGTCATATCTGACAACGCTATTTTTACACGCAATATCGGTAGAGGACAATTAAGTCCACATACATTAACTTCTTTATTGATTTGCATGATAATTCCGTTGCTCTAACCAACTAACCCCGGACCTGCGGATTATGATTCCGTTGCTCTAACCAACTAAGCTAATTCGCCGAAGAAATTAATAAAATTACCTCTTACTCTATATCTATACTATGTATGTACTTTAATAAAAATTAAAGC